>JAFVFN010000019.1 GCA_017475405.1 Elusimicrobiaceae bacterium | reverse complement strand
TTTTTGCGCTCGTAGCTCAGTGGTAGAGCATCCGCCTTTTAAGCGGGGGGCCGTGAGTTCAAGTCTCACCGGGCGCACTTTATAGTGCCCTCTTCGTCTATCGGTTAGGACGTCGGATTTTCAATCCGAAAAGAGGAGTTCGATTCTCCTAGAGGGCGCTCTTTTTTGCCCAAATTTCCTAAGGCGTTTTGGGACCCGAAAGGGTCCCTTTTTTTGTATTCCAATTCGCTCTAAGTTATTCAAACCGCTTAACTCGACGGTGACAATAAGGCTGCGTTCCTTTTCGCTCGTAATATTTGTGGTGATATTCTTCGGCTGTATAAAACGGACCCGCCGGAGTAACTTTGGTTACTACCGGCAAGCCCTTTTGTTTTAAAAGGTCAATAACTCGCAGGGCAGTTTCTCTCTGAGCGTCTGTTGTATAGAAAATTTCAGAACGATACTGCGGACCGATATCCGGTCCTTGCCCATCTGTTTGTGTAGGATCATGGATTTCCATAAAACCTTTTACCAGTGTTTCATAAGACACTTGTGCCGGGTCAAATGTAATTTTGACAGTCTCGGCATGACCCGTCATATGGGTACATACTTGTTCATACGTCGGATTTTCCACATGTCCGCCCGTATAACCGGGAACGATCTCCACAATCCCGGGAAAGTCTTTCATAAGGTGTTCTACACCCCAAAAACATCCGCCCGCAAACAGGGCCGTTTCATAAACATTGTTCATAATTATAGCATAGCTAAATGTACATGTACGGTCAAGCACATAAAAAGCTATAATACGAATATGAAATGTTTTTATCTGTTTATTTTTACACTCCTTATAGGTGCCTGCAGCGGGCTGCAGCCCTATAAAAACCAAAACTTAGATTACTTAAAAGATTTGGAACAACGTCCGGCTGAATATCAGGGCAAAGTGGTATCTTTTGGCGGTGAAGTAAAAGGTATAACGGAAGACACCCAACACCTGCGTTTAGTACTCAAAACCGATGTACCATTTTATTATTACGCTACTGGCAAGGGGAACTCTTTATCCTATGAACTGTTGCTTGTAGAATACATCAAACCGCTGCCTTCTATGAGCGGTATTGCCAAAGGCAATACGGTCAAAGTACTGGCACGCGTCGGTACCTATGAAAAACGTAAAAACCGCATGGGGATCCAAATCGGTGTACTGCACTTAAACGCATTTGCCTTAACGGACCGAACCCAGAAAAAAGACCTCTTTTACACTTCTTCCCCCGAGGTTCAACTCTATGAGTCCTGGAAAACAGGCAGACTGTTCTACCAAGACAGCGCAGAACAAATATCCGCCTTGTACAAAGAACCGGTCGCTCCCCAAAAAGCTCCGGCTAAAAAAGCAAAGGACAAACCCCCGGTAGTTGCGCGTGAGATTGTGTACGATGAAGTGGAAGATTTTATAATCCCGTAATCGCAAAACAGCCCCGTTATAAACGGGGCTGTTTGACAATCCATTAAGTCTAAATATTTCCCAAAAGCAGGATAAACAAGGCCAAGAATACCAAACACAACAAGATCTTGGTTAGTCCTAAGTGTTTCTTGAAAAAATCATTAAATCCTTTGGATTCATAGCCCAAAAGTGCCAACACAAATACCGATACCAGAGGTACGATAAACATCAGGTTATAAAGTACCAAATAGACCGCAGCACGTGCCCTCAAATGCGGATCCTGCAAAATAAGTACGCACGTCGGCACATATACCTGTCCTGTACAAACCGCTTCCACTAGTGACACACAAAACCCGACAGCCAAAGCAGCTAACACCAAACGCAGGGTACTTTTTTGTTTATCGCGCAGGAAAAATCCCATAATTTTATGTATACGTGTTTTATTAGCCAAGGATAACTGCAAAATCATCCCATCAGACTTCTTTGTCTTTTTGTACACAATAAAGTCATAGATACTCAGTACAAAGAACAGGAAACACACCGCGGCGGTAAGGATATAAAAGCCCTTAATTACGTACGCAAATCCGCGCATCGCGTATAAGAACTTAAACACCCCCAGTCCCAGTAACAAATACGCCAAAAACACGGCCACACAGTAAGAACTCCCCACCAAGATAATTTCTCGGCGGTTGTATTTGTACACGGTTAAGAACGAAATAAAAAACACAATCACGGCAAACGCACACGGGTTAATCCCATCTATAAGTCCGTTACCGATAATGGCCCAAAAGGTAATTTTCTTAAACGCGGACTCTGCTTCGTCCATGACTTCGTGCGCAGCTACCTGCACCACGTTGGTCTTTTCGCCCAACATTTTGGCTTTTTCAATAGCGGCCTCTGCATAGGTACCAATCTCAGTCGGATACCCCATTAAATAGGTACTTCCTACGGCAGCTGCCGGGTACCCGCGCTCAGACTCTGGGATATGATAAGCCTCAGCCGTTTGATTAAAAATCAAATTGCCCTGCGGAGTGGTAATATCGTACTCAGTAAAGTGAACGGTATCCTTGTATTTTTCTTTCAGGGTACCCCAGTATTCTTTTTTAAGTTTATTACAATGCACACAAGACGGACTGACAAATAAGGCAAATTCCACTTTATCAGCCGCAAAGGCACTTAGTGACGCCAAAAAAACAAATACTACCGCTGTTAACTTTTTAATCATTTGACAAACTCCGCAATACCGCCTAAGATCATATCGACAGACATTAAAATCAAAATCATACCCGATAAGCGCTCAATGGCCGCCAGTCCGCGCGGGCCCAAGAGTTTACTAAGCGGGAAAGAAGACATTAAAATAATCGAGTTAACAATAGAGGCACACACAACCGCTCCCAACGTAATAAGCTTATTGGAATGTTGCGCGGCAATAATCAGCACCAAAGACAAAGCGGCCGGTCCTGCCACCAAGGGGATGGCAAGCGGCACAATAAAAGGCTCTCCCGTAATATCGTTTTTGGAGCCCTCGTCACCGCCTTTGCCAAATACCAAATCAATGGAAATTAAGAACAAAATAATCCCCCCCGCGATGCTAAGAGAATACGAGTGGATCCCAAAGGCATGTAGAAACCATTTTCCGCAAAAAAGGAATAATACCATAATGAGCATGGCAATGCTCAGCTCACGCACCAGTACGATTTTACGGCGTTCCGGGGCTACTTTCTTTAAGGCGGTAATAAAGAGAGGAATGTTCCCAAATCCGTCCATCACCAGTGCGAGCGTAATTACTGAAGAAATAAAAGATTCCATACAAACTCCTTGGGCGCTTGAAAAGCCCCGATTATATGTAAATTATAGCAAATTAAGACAAGTCTATGAGGTGCCAGTTCTGCTGATAGAGTTCCTGAAGTTTTTGTCTAAAAAGCACATGCTCCGGCTTTGTTAAACCGGGGTCTTGGCTTAAGAGCTCATCCCGGTCCTCAATGGCCCAGTACAGGATATCCCGGTCTTTAAATACGTCACCGGCTTTGAACTCCAAGTCTCCCGATTGGCGCGTTCCCAAGATCTCCCCGGGACCGCGCAGCTGCATATCGCGCTCTCCGATCTGAAATCCGTCACTGGTTGCACAAATAATATCTACCCGCTCTTTGGCCACATGACCAGCATGTTGGGGTACCAAAATACAATAACTCTCATGTGCGCCGCGACCTACCCGCCCGCGCAGTTGGTGCAGACTGGCCAGGCCAAACCGCTCGGCGTTTTCAATAACCATGACGGTAGCGTTTTTGACATCAATGCCTACCTCAATGACCGGTGTAGCGACCAAAATATCGGTTTTATGTGCGGCAAAATCTGCCATGACGTCCTCTTTTTCGGCCTGGCTCATTTGCCCGTGCAAAATGGCCAACCTAAACTCGGGAAATATTTTTTTGAGTTTTTCGAACTCTTCGGTCACAGCCTTGGCCGAAATCTTTTCGCTCTCCTCAATCAGCGGGAACACAATATAGGCCTGTCGGCCCTTTTGTACTTCTTCGCGCACCCGATCATAAGCAAGCCGGCTAGTAGCACACTCGGTTTGGATGGGTTGACGACCGGGAGGCAGTTCACTAATCGTAGAAACCGCCAAATCCCCGTAAAAGGCGAGTGCTAAAGTACGCGGGATAGGCGTAGCCGTCATCGTCAGAAGATCCAGTTTAGAGGTTTTTTCTTTTAGCTTACTGCGCTGTTTCACGCCAAAGCGGTGTTGTTCATCAATGACGGCCAGGCGCAAATTATGAAACTGCACATTGTCTTGGATAACGGCATGGGTACCCACTAAAATATGCACCATACCGTCGGCCAGCCCCTGCAGGATTTTTTTCTTTTCGGCACTCTTGGTACTGGAAGTTAAAATAGCTACATTCACAGGCAGTCCCTGCAGCATACGTTTAAAAGTCAAGAAATGCTGTTCGGCCAGGATCTCAGTCGGTACCATCAAAGCCGCCTGGTAGCCGTTTTCAACGGCCAGTAGCATCGCACACAACGCCACCACCGTTTTACCGGACCCCACATCCCCCTGTAAGAGTCGGTTCATGGGACGCGTGGAAAGTAAATCCTCAAAAATCTCATTGATTACTTTTTTTTGGCTGCCGGTAAACTCAAACCCCAGTTGTTCCCGAAACGGCGTAAGTAGTTTTTTTTTCACGGTATAGCTGTAATCCTTGGCCAAAATTTTAGTTTGCGTGCGTTTAATACCCCAGGCTGTGGCCAAGAGCAAAAACTCCTCATACGCCAGACGCGTACGCGCCGTCCCTAGCTCTGCCAGTGAATTAGGGAAGTGTATGGCCTTAAGCGCCTGCGGCGCACTAAGCAGTCTTCGCTTTTGCAGAAGAGCAGGAGGCAAGATCTCCGGGGTTTCGGTTAATGTATTAGACTGCAGAGCCTCATACATAAATTGCCGAAACTGCTTATTGGTAAGCCCCTCAGTGAGCCCGTAAATAGGTGTTAACCGACCTGCATGCAACTTAGTCAGCGTATCAGCTGCTACGTAGTATTCCTCTACCGTAATTTGCGTGGCAAACATCGCCCCGCGGTCCTGTTTACGTCCGATCACCCAAACCTCATTATTCACATGGAAATCTTTTTTGATTTGTCCGAATGGATCAAACCGAAATGCCCGGTACATCCGTTTTTTAAACCACGTACACTCCACCTGATGGCCTTTTTCGTCTTCCAATACGGCCTTAAAAATAAGGATACTTTTGGCCGGAACCAGCTGGGTGCGCAAAACCCGTCCTTTCAATACCACGAGTGCCTCTGAGTTATATTCATTGGGAGTCGTATTTAACCGGCGGTCCTGATACGTACGCGGATAATAATGCAGCAAATCCTGCACAGTAGCTATTTCCAACCGCTCAAACAGTTTGGCTTTGGCAGGACCAATGCCTTTTAAGTATTGTATTTTAACAGGGGCACTCATATTTAAATTGTAGCAATATTTGGGGACTGCTTGAAAATAATGCATTTCCCGCTTATACTATTTATTATGAAAATACTCGGGCTGTTACTTTTATCTTCTATATTGCTTTGGGCGCCTGCATTACAAGCGGCCCCGTGGGGAGCTTTGGTCGGTGATCCACAAGAAAACGCATCCCAGCCAACCGACCGGTACTTTATCCTCTCCCGGGCGGCAGACGGACAACCCGTACGTGTTTATTTGCGCTTCTCAAACCCAGAAGACTTTTCCAAGCAGGCACACTATAAAAAACAAATCGCTTCCGTTTATCGTACCTGGTTCAAACAAACAGCCAGTTTTATTGGAAAAAGCAAACGCAAAACGGAGTTTCCGCGTATGCTAGCACGTTTGAACCGCGGGATTAAGGTACAGTTTGTGGCTTCGCCGCAAGAGGCCGATTTATTATTTTTAGTAGAGGACTGGCCGACCGTACAAAAAGAGTGTCTGGCTGCAGAACTCAAGAGCACCGTAGGGGCCTGCGTACGATTTACTGAGGGAAAACTCCCTACACTGCATTTTCCGCGAGAAGAAGATTTCGCCGAGGAAATTGCCAAACAGGCACCGCAAGGGTGGACTGCGCAGCTGTCACATAAAGCGTTGTGGGAACATTCCCTTCCGCATGAAATCGGACATACATTAGGATTATCGGACCAATATGATCAAATGGTAAATATGAACTCTCACCAAATATACCGTTCCACGCATTTAAAAAATGGAATGATGCGGGATATGCGCGCTTTCTCCTGCGATGATGCCGACGGAATTATTAATTTAATTGACATTCTCAAAGGAACCGAAATCAGCCGCAAACAAGGCTGGCACAGTTTGTGTGAGGATTCGCCGGACGTATATGTAGACGGGATTGCCATGGAAACCGGCCCTTATGTAATTACCCCGGAAGAACCCTCTTTTTGGTCTCTGCATACTTATCAGGCCAATCGGGAGGTCGCCGAATATACGTTCAAACTGGATATCCCGAGCAATCCGTTTACTCCGATTACGGAACAGATTGAACAAACAGACGCGTTAGGCCGGCCTGTGCGGGCACGCGGCGAACACGGTGAACAAATTTATTACGCTTATAATTATGGGAAGGTGTTTAGGCTCATTACCAAGGCAGAACATGCCATCCGGCTGGAATTGTCCGAGGACTCCGAAGTAGCCGGAAGCATGGGAATGTCTTGGGATAGCATTCATCAGAAACATATCTTCTTTGCCGCGCAGGACGGCTCTTTGGCCCGTGTGAGTTATGTGGGACAATTTGCCCGCGGAGGATATGCATATTATTTAGAGGGACAAATCACTGACCCCAAATTGGAAATTGGACTTGATTTTGATTCCGGCCACAGAGTGATCAACCAAAGTATTAAGGGAAGTTCCGTAACGGCAGCTGCTCCCGTTCTCAATCAAAAAGGATCTCGCTTGGAGCAACAAGTGCAGCAGGTCACTCAAAACCAGCAAATCCAGGCGCTTGTCAAACGACTGACCCAATGGGCCGGGCAGCAACGCCCCTCTCCTCTTCATGCCTCACGCTGAAAATGATTTGCTAAAGGAGCCAAACATTTTGTTATAATAATAGTGACGTAATATACAATTTGATCTGTTTTTGGAACCGTATGAGGAATACGGATGGCTTGTAAAAGCGATGATGCACTCCAGAAACAGCTGTTTTAGGCATAGGATAACGGACTTTCGAAACCCGTTACTCTGTGCCGAGCGTTTACTGCGTTGCAGTAGACCACGGCTGTTTTGTGCGGGCATGTGCATCATCCCTGTGTAAGGCAGCCGTCTTTATTGGTTTCATAAGCAGACATATCCAAGGAGAACTTATGACACACACAACGATGCAAGGTTTCACACTCATAGAACTTTTGGTGGTGGTACTCATCATCGGTATCTTAGCTGCCGTGGCATTGCCGCAATATCAAATAGCAGTCACAAAAAGTAAAATTATGCGCTTTATGCCATTTATAAAGGCCATTGCCCAAGCACAAGAAGCATATTTCTTAGCCAACGGAGAGTATACCGCCTATTATAGTAAATTGGATATTTCGGTACCAGACGACGCGACGACCTGCAAAGGAACTGCAGGATATAATTGTAAAAATTTTGGAGACTGGCAATGTATAATTAGTGGAGATGAATCACGTTGTGGGATTCATTGTTCTATGCCTGATATCCATCTTTCGCTATCTTATTCTTGCGGCAAAACGCCTTATTGGGCTTGTTGGGCAGGCGAAGTTAATTCACTTAGTGATAAAGTATGCAAAAATGTGAGTCAAGGAGGACCGCGGAGTGTTCTTGGCTCCTATCGACTGCCCCAATATTAATAAATCAATACTACGGATCAGCATCATTGATATATCAATGATGCTGATCAACCATGTTATTACTCTTGATAATCTTTGAGCATCTTGGTGCGACTGGGGTGTCGCAATTTACGAATGGCTTTGGCCTCAATCTGACGCACACGCTCACGCGTTACGTTAAACATCTTGCCGACTTCTTCTAACGTACGAGGATACCCCGAATCAATCCCGAAACGAAGGCTGATAATCTTAGCCTCACGCTCTGACAACGTAGCCAGTACATCGGCTACTTCCTGTTTGCGCAAGAAATCCACCGCAGCCGTGGTCGGATTCGGACCGCTCTTATCTTCAATAAAATCTTCCAAGTTAGAATCCTCGTCTTCCCCGATCGGCGTAGACAGGGAAACCGGGTCCTGCATAATTTTGAGCACACTCTTGACTTTTTCTACAGACAAATGCAGTGTCTTGGCATAATCTTCAATACTCGGTTCACAACCGTGTTCCTGACGAAACTTATTGGTTACCTTGGTCAGCTTGGAAACCAACTCTTTCATATGTACCGGGATACGAATCGTATTGGCCTGGTCGGCAATGGCGCGGTTAATGCTTTGGCGGATCCACCAGGTAGCATATGTGGAAAATTTAAATCCGCGTTTGTATTCAAACTTTTCGACAGCTTTCATGAGCCCCAGCCCACCCTCTTGGATTAAGTCCGAGAGTTCCAGATTAGAGTTCACATGTTTCTTGGCAATAGATACTACCAAACGCAAGTTGGCTTTAATCAGTTTCAGCTTGTCCTGCAAGATCATGTCTTCAAAGAACACGATACGGTCATTAAACGCCAGGAACTCTTTTTCGCTCATGGGCAGCATATCCACCATTTGGTCATGTCGACGGCGAATACCCTCAATATTGGTCAGTGCCCGCTCCAGTTCTTCCAGGGAAAACTTCGTGGCTTTCTTAAACGCTTTTTCGGTAAGCTTGCCTGATTTAAAATCGGTGACCAATTTTTTGACCTGTGCATACGGACCGAAATATTCATCAAAACGTTTCAAATCGTTGGACGTTTCGGACAGGCGGTCTGCCAGGTTTTTAATCTTGTTGGTCAAGCGTTTAATTTTATTTTGGTTTAAATTCAATTTGTTAATACGCGCCACTACTTCTTTTTGTTTGGCTTCCAAAAGTTCAATGCAGTGGTTGCGTTTCTTTTCGGACATATTTTCCGTACGCAATTCTTTCATGAGTTTGGTAATCTCTTTTTCGCGCTTACCGATAAACTGGGCAGCCTCTTTGAGTTTGCGACGCATGTTATTAAGCTCACGAGTCGTACGTTTACCGCGAGGCATGAGCTCTTTGGTGGTCATTTCTTCCTGGTCTACGAGCTCTTCCCAGTTGCAGATCTCGCGCATCGTAATCGGAGATTCCAATACTAATTTGCGAAGTTCTTTTTCACGTTCGCGCACGTTGCGGGCCAGGGTAATTTCTTCATCGCGAGACAGAAGCGGCACGCGTCCCATTTCCGACAAATACATCCGAATAGAGTTAGATACGTCCAGCCCCGAAGCAGACAGGCTATTCCAGTCTTCACTTAAGGCTTCTTTTTCGGTTTCTTTGAGTTTTTTCTCGTCTACCAGTTGGATCCCCAAATCATCCAGGGTATCCATTACTCCCTCTACATCTTCGGCACTCATATCGGCAGCGGCCATGGATCGGTTCAGTTCATCGACCGATAAAAAACCGCTCTCTTTGCCTTCTTCCACTAAATCTTTTAATGCTTTGTTTCCAGATGCCATAACTTTCTAACTCCGGTATTGTTTTAATTTTCGTTGCAATTGCATGTAAGTCTGAAAAACGTCCGGCGGCACATTCCCCGTGCCATATGTTTTCATTTGCCGTGTCACGGCTTGTAATTTTTTCTGTATGCCGGCTTGTTCCAGCTTGGCCGCGCAAGCGGCAATGTCGCGCGCGGGATTAAAATCGTCGGGCACCGATAAGAGTGCCAATTTTGCTATTTCGTGTTTTTGCTGAGGCAGTGCCTGGGCTGTGAGTTCTGTTAAGTTCTCAGCCTGCGGGTTTTCCATATGCGCTTTAATAATCGTTTGGAAAATCTGCCACAGCGCGGGAGACGAAAAATCTTCCGCCGTTAATTCCGAGCATAATACGATATGCTGCGGACTTTTTAAAATCCAAGAAAGTAAATCTTCTTCTGCACTCGGTGTCCGGGACACCTGCGCGGCATTAATAACGGCCGGTTGCCGTGCTGCCTGGTACCGATTAGACAGGGCCGCGGATTTCTCGGTTTGTGCCAAGCGTTGTAATACCAACTGCTCATCCAAACCCAAATGTTCGGCCACATATTTGACCCATTCGCGCCGTACAATCCCGTCGGGTTGTTTGGCAATCGTCTGCGTCAGCTCCGTCACAATAGACGTCTTGTCTTGCGCCGAGAGCGGTTGCGGATGCAGATCTATTTGCCGCTGCAAATGAAACGCAATCAACTCCTGGGCATGATCCAAAATAGACTCAAATTTTTCTTTGCCGTACTGGGCAATATACTCATCAGGGTCCAGTCCGTCTGGCAGACTGGCCACCTTGACAAAAATACCCTCTTCCGTCAAAATAAGCGCCCCGCGTAAGGCGGCTTTTAAACCGGCTTCGTCCGGGTCAAAGAGCACAATAACGTTTTGCGTATAACGCTTAAGAAGCTTGGCGTGCTCGGCTGTTAAGCTAGTGCCCAGCGGCGCTACCGTGTAGGCTACGCCCGCCTGATGACACCCGATTACATCCATGTACCCTTCCAACAGGACCGCCCGGTCTGCCTTGCGAATGGCGGGACCTGCGAAATTAAGTCCGTAAAGTACATGTGACTTGGTAAATAAAATCGTTTCCGGGGAATTTAAATACTTGGGTTCCCCCTCTCCCAAAATACGTCCACCAAATCCGACCGTATCCCCGCGTTGGTTAATAATGGGGAACATGAGTCGGTTGCGAAAATACTCGCGCAGTCCGTATTCGGTTTGGATACACAGTCCCGCATCTTTTAAATCTGCTTCCGTGTAGCCGGACTGTTTGGCGGCACTGGTAAACACACCTTGCGCAGGTGATAACCCGAGTTCAAAATGCTCGCAGGTTTCTCTGGTAAGGCTGCGCCCTTTCACATACGCGCGCGCGTGCTCGCCCGCGCGAGACATCAAATTTTTATGATAGTAACCGCGCGCAAAATCCAACACTTTGCGCACATTGGCCCGACGCTGTTCTTCGCCTGTCAATGTCTGAACGGGCTGGTATTCAATACCGGCCTGATCGGCTAGTCGCTCCAGTGCCTCGCGAAAAGACAGGTTCTCTATCTTCATCAAAAATGCAATAACGTCTCCCCCCTCCTGACAGCCGAAACAGTAAAACAACCCTTTTTCACTGCTGCAGGTAAAGGACGGCGTTTTTTCCTGATGAAACGGACAGCAGGCTTTGTAGGTCTTTCCGGCCCGTTTGAGTCCAGGCACATATTGACGGATAAACTCTACAATATCCAAGCGGTCTTTAATTTGTTCTACGATGTCTGTTTTCACGATGAGACCTGCGAAAAACAAAAGGCAAATAAGGCAATAGCCCTATATTACAAGGACTATTGCCTGATTGACGGGAATCTTAAAAGCGTCTGCGTTTAGTGCGGCGGGCGCGGCGCTGTGCTTCCTCGGATTTGAGTTTGCGTTTTACGCTCGGAGGCGTATAGGTTTCGCGGCGTTTAATTTCGCGCAAAATACCGTTTTTTTCGCATTCCCGTTTAAAGCGTTTAATCGCTTCTTCGAGGTGTTCAGCGTCTCTAACTTTTACAAAAACCATTGTGTGTCTCACCACCTTCTAGGGTCAGTAGCTTAAAATAAAAATACAACCTTATATAAAGTATATATAATTTGGTCTTAAAAAACAACCCGCATCAACCGGCCGGCCACAAAAAACGACGTCCGGACATAAGGTGGAAATGCAAATGATCCACACTTTGTCCGGCACCCTTGCCGTTATTGGTTACCAACCGAAAGTCCTTAAGGTCAAACTGCTGTGCCAGTTTTTTGACCACCAGCAGAATATGCCCCAATAAGGCGGCATCGGTTTCTTGGGCTTCGGACAAACGCGCAATGTGTTTGCGCGGGATAATTAACAGGTGCGTAGGGGCCTGCGGATTTAAATCCTTAAAGGCCACTACGTGTTCATCTTCATAAATCAGTTGGCTTTTTACAGAGCCGTCGGCAATGCCGCAAAATATACAAGTCATAAAAATATTATAGCAAAGTATATCTGCTTTTATGCTATAATAATTTTACAATTTAAATCTGTTTTGGAACCGTATAAGAACGGTGCACTTTTAGAAACCTATAAAAAAGCGCAATGAACGCCAAAACAGTCGTTTTAGATACAAAGCAAACGGACTAATTACCCGGTTGTTTTGTGTCGAGTGTTTATCGTCATGATAAACCACGGCTGTTATCTGCTTGATGCGTTCATTGCTCGAAAGGATGACAGCCGTTTTATTACTTCTCTAGAGCAATTTAAATACTTTAAATTAAAGGAGTATGTAACAATGACAAACAATAATATCAAACAGGGTTTTACATTAATTGAACTCTTGGTGGTCGTATTAATTATAGCTATATTAGCCGCAGTAGCACTACCTCAGTATAAGGTTGCCGTAGCAAAGGCTCACTTATCTAAATATTTACCCATGGTAAGGTCAATATATGCAGCAGAAGAAGCCTATTACTTATCCAATGGAGAATACACTCTTGATTTGAAAGCTCTTGATATAGAAATCCCTGAAGGGGGTTGCACTTACGGCAATGGAACCGTTCACCGTGTGTATAAATGTGGAGATTATAATATAGGAGTATATAATAGCGCAAAGAATGTACAGATTCAAACCCATAATATAGGTTACTTACAATATTTAACAGATGAAGAAAATTCAGCTGTGAATGAAAATTTAAAAAAAGGAGATATTTTATGTTTGTCTAGTGATGATACAGCAAAAAAGGTATGCCGGTCTCTAGGAACTATTCGCAAAGAAAAAGAGGTTTCTGCTGGAGGTTGGACATATATGGTACTTTTATAATAATTATTATGTATATTTTCATATTTTCTAGGTTATAAAATGCTAGAGTCGTTCTAAAATTGTATAATATGTATATACTCTATTTTGGAGAGTCCTAAATTATGGCAAAAAACGACTTAACTACGCGCAATCTCATGCTAGACAGCTTGCGCCAGTATGCTAAAAACCGCATCTCGTTTAACTTAATCCGCGAACATGATGCAAAGAACGAAATTCCTTTAGATATCTTAAAAGAAATGTACGATCATGACGTATTGGGCGTACATTTATTATTAATCCCCGAAGAATACGGCGGACTGGGCGGTCAAACCACCGAAATCTACCGTATCTGCGAACAGTTAGCCCGCATTGATTTAGGTATTGCCACCGGGGTATTTGCCACGTTTCTGGGCAGTGACCCTATTAACGTAGGCGGCACGCCGGAACAAAAAGCCAAATGGTTCCAAAAAATCGCTCACGAAAACAAACTCGTAGCCTATGGTGCTACCGAAGCCGATGCCGGCTCTGACCTCGTATCCCTGCGCACACGTGCCGAACATGTCGTGAAAGACGGCAAAGTTGTGGGCTACAAAATTACCGGCAGCAAGATGTGGATTTCCAACGGCGGAGTTGCCGACATTTACACCGTACTCGCTCTGGCTCCCGGCGGACCCAGCTGGTTTATCGTTGAAAAAGGTACTCCCGGCTTTACGCAAGACGCGCATGAAGATAAACACGGTATCCGTTTGTCCAACACAGCCGGTTTGGCCTTTGACGAAGTATACGTACCGGCCGAAAACTTAATTGGCCTAAAAGAGGGACAAGGATTTTTACAAGCACAAGCAGTATTCGGCTATACGCGTTTAATGGTAGCCGCGTTTGGGTTAGGCGGCGGCGAAGAAGCCGTAGAAACTGCTCTTACGTATGCCCAACAACGTATTCAAGCGGGCGGTCCGTTAGCCGAAAAACAGGGATTCATGCTTAAACTCATTACCCCGCACTATGTACGCTTTGAAGCCGCCCGTGCTTATATTGACTGGACAGCCAAACAGCTTGAAGTCAATAACCACGGATTAGCCACGGAAGGCGCCATTGCCAAGCTCTATGCCACCGAATCGGGCAATAAAGCTGCCGAAGATTCCATCCAGGCCATGGGCGGATTCGGATATACCAAAGAATTTGCCGTAGAAAAAATCAAACGCGACGTTAAGATTACCTGCATTTATGAGGGTACCAGTGAAGTTCTGGAAATGACGATTTTCCGCGGACGCTGGCAGGAACACCTCAAATCACGCGGACAATATTACTTAAACCAAGCTGCCGAATTTGACGCCATCCATGCCCAGAACCCCAATGTGGGAGCTGACAGCGTGGCTTTGGGATTTAGAGCCCTGGCCCGCGTACTGGAAGACTGCCGCGTCAATAAGTTAACGCGCCACCAATATGTAACCTTTATGTTGGGTGACCTCATCAGCGAAATGGAAGTCGCTGCGGTGTTCACGCGCCAATGTGCCAACAAACTGGTCACCGAAGGAAGCCGCTTTGATATTAATTCGCTGTGCACCATGGCCCGCGTCAATGCCCGCCAGAGTGCGTTCAAAGTAGCCAGCGAAGGTTTACGCTTAATCTTGGGCACCTGTCCCAACATCAATACTGCCGAACTTTCCCAAGCGGTAAACCTGGTAGGTATTGAAGACAAAATGCGCGGACTGATTGATGATATGGATACGGTTTCCGCTAAGTTACGAGAAATTTTCAAAAAATAGGACAACGCTATGAACATTATTGTATGTATCAAACAAGTGCCTGATTCTACACAAGTAAAAGTAGATCCTAAGACCGGCACACTCATTCGCGCGGGTGTACCGAGCATTTTAAACCCGTATGACCATTTTGCCCTGGAAAAAGCCTTAGATATTAAAGCCAAAACAGGTGCCAAAGTAACGGTTTTATCCATGGGTCCCAACCAGGCCATTGCCGTGCTGCGCTTGGCATTGGCTTTGGGTGCCGATGAAGGGATTTTACTCTCAGACCGTGCCTTTGCCGGATCTGATACTTGGGCGACTTCCTATGCATTGGCCACGGCCATTCGTAAAATCGGACAATACGATTTGATTTTATGCGGTCAAATGGCTATTGACGGTGACACGGCTCAAACGGGTCCCGGCATTGCGCGCCATTTGAATATCCCACAGGTAACATTCTGCGAACATGTAGACGCCTCGGGCAACCAGGTAATGGTCAAAAAGCTCATTGACGGCGGGAAACAGATTTTACAGGCCGACATGCCCGTCTTGGTCACTATGACCATGCCGGTAGATTATACGCCCAAATATCCGTCTTTTATGGCAGCTCATAAAGCGCAGGATAAACAAACCCATACCTGGACCGCTGCCGATATCGGAGCTGATTTACATAAACTGGGACTGGAAGGGTCACCCACGCGGGTAGACCGTATCTTCCCGCCGCCGGCCCGGCAGAAAGGAGAAATGTTTACGGGTTCTGCGGCAGAACTGGCCAACAAATTAGTTGAAATTTTGAAAAAGGAGAGTGTTGTCAAATGATTCAAATTGCTCAAAGCTGCGTAGGTTGCGGCAAATGTGTATCCACCTGTCCGTTCGGAGCACTCTCTTTAGTGAACCGTAAAGCAGTTGCTTCCGCTGCGTGCACGATGTGCGGTGCGTGTGTAAGCGTATGCCCCATGAAAGCCTTGTCTTTACCGACTACGGGCGCTGCCAAAAAGGATTTATCTGCCTATAAAGGCGTATGGGCCTTTATTGAAATCTCCGATGACGGACACACTCAAAAAGTACGTCCCGTCGGGTTTGAGCTCTTGTCCAAAGGACGCGAACTGGCCGATCAATTGGGTGAAGAACTCTGTGCGGTAGTCATTGGCGATAACGTTAAAAACTATTACGCAGAACTGTCCCAATACGGTACGGATAAAATCTATGCCGTAAACGCTCCCGAGTACCACAACTACAACACCCTGGCTTATGCCAATGCCATGATTACACTGATTAAAAAGTATAATCCCAGTGTGGTATTGTTCCCATCCACCTATATCGGTCGTGATTTGTCTCCGCGGATTTCATCAGAACTGTTTGTAGGCTTAACGGCTGACTGTACGGGCTTGTCCATTAAAGAGGGGAATCTCATCCAGACTCGGCCGGCCTTTGGCGGTAACATTATGGCGGATATTAAATGTCCCGATTACCGTCCCCAAATGGCTACCGTACGCCCCAACGTATTTAAAAAAGTGGTCACCACGGCAGGCCGTATGGCACAAATTGTAGAATCTAACATCGCCATCCCGGTAGAAGCCGGCAAAGTACGCATTATCCAAACCCAAATGGATCCGGTCAATGCCAACCAAAAATTAGATGAAGCCGAAGTGGTCATCTCCGGCGGACGCGGCATGAAAGACAAAGAGGGCTTTGAGCTTTTGGAAAATTTCGCTCAAACTCTGGGTGGTGCCGTAGGTGCTTCGCGCGCGGCCGTAGACATGGGTTTTAAACCCAAAGAAAAACAAGTCGGCCAAAGCGGTGTAACCGTAGCCAGCAAACTCTACGTAGCCTGCGGGATTTCCGGGGCGGTACAACACGTAGTGGGTATGGAACACAGCGATGTCATCATTGGTATTAACAAAGATGCCAATGCCCCGATATTCAATGTGTGCAAATATGGAATTGTAGGCGACGCCAAGCAGGTGCTTAGCAAAGCCTTAGAACAATTAAAGAAATAGACTGCAAAATTACACTTAACAGCAGGCCTTCAGAGATACTCTGAAGGCCTGTTTCTCTAAATATTCTACCCGATCTTCTTATACCGCTTAATCTACAAGATACTGACATAATACCCCATACGTTGGGCACGCCTTTCAATAATACCAAGAGGTATAAGAGGTCGTTGTTGTCCTCGCTTTACTTGTTCCAGTTTCATTTTTACAAAGATCTTGCCTTCGTTTGGTAACATTACTATTAGAATCACTGGATGCAAAACAGACAGCTTGCCATGCTGGCATACCAGATTGATTTAAGTAAATACGATAACCCATCGCTTCCGTCTTACAATCAATACAGGCAGGCGAGTCGTAGTAAATACAAGTTATATTCTTATCTTTTGTAATATCTAAATCCTGCCAGTTACTTGTATAAGTGCCATTAGCCAAATAATACACTTCTTCGGCCTTTGCTAAACTTTGAGCCATATTTTTTATCGTCGAATATTTTGCTTTTAATACAGCTAACTGATATTGTGGTAAGGCTACAGCCGCCAGAATACCAATAATAAGTATAACAACCAAAAGCTCTATAAGCGTCAAAGCCTGCTGATGTTGAATCATAATCCTCTCCTTATTTGTTTTTCTTTATAAAGAGAGAATATCAAAAAAAAAAAACGCGTCAAGCGAATTTTCTTGCTATAATAGTTATGTAGTAGAAATTAAAATTTAATCTGTTTTTGGAATCGTATGAAGAATACGAAGCGCTTTTAAAAAATTAAAGGCATCTTAAGGGTCCAAAGACAGCTGTTTTAGGTGCAAAATCATGGAACTTATAATCCCATTATTTTGTACCGAGTGTTTATCGCCTTGCGATAGACCACGGCTGTTTACATTGGGTTACCCTTAAGAGCTCAATAAAAACAGCCGTTTTTATGTATTCTTGATATGGCTTCCAAAACATTCGGGAGAATATATTATGCAAAACAAATATGCGTTCACGCTCATAGAACTCTTGGTAGTCGTGCTTATCATAGGTATTTTAGCGGCAGTGGCATTGCCACAATATCGTATTGCCGTGGAAAAAAGTCGCATTGCGCAAGTAGTATCTGTATTGCGTACAATTTACAATGCACAAGAAGTATATTATTTAGCAAATGGCAACTATACAAAAGATATCTCGGAATTAGATGTTGATATCGTGCCCACAACAGGATGGACAATAGAGTTAAGTTCCTCTTATGATAAAGTTGTCGCGAGTCGAGACAATATGAACATTGATATAGACTTGTATTTTACTGGCGCACAAAAAGGCAGATTATTCTGTGCAGCACGAACAGGAACCGCTAACAGTTTAGCCCAAAAAATCTGCCGAGTCGCAGGCCGAGAATCTGCAGGAGAAGATGCTAGTTGGATACGTTATTATTTGGACTAAATATTTTCCACACCCTCCTAAAAAATAGTAAAATATAAGGGACTTTTTACGGGGTCAAAACCCCTACTTATTATATTTTTAGGAGGGTATGTTATGCCTATTTGGATTTTTCGTATTTCTACCCTAGTCGCTTTCCCGTTTGTTACCTATACTTATTTGGGCAAAGATTGGAACAGCTTTCTAGGCGGTTTAGCTTGCGGTGCAATCGTTATAGCGGGAGAAGTATTATTTAAACGCATGCGCCTTATCAAAATCATGATCGGCTGCACGGGCGTTTTATTGGGACTCATGCTTTATACGCTTATCGGCTACGGGATGCAAAACTTTGGCGGTGGCGTAGATGCTCCCTTTTGGACACAGTACAATCAACATATTTTGATTGGGTTTTTAATCTTCGGATTATTAGCTGCCTTATTTAAAGCACGTGATTTGGAAGGATTATCCTACAAAGGCCATCACCTCAAAATCGCCGACGTTTCCGCGTTAATTGACGGACGCATTGTAGATTTATGTGATATTAATTTCTTGTCGGGTGTCATCGTACTTCCGGTATTTGTTATTGACGAACTTAACCGCATGGCACACTCCAAAGACAAACTGGAACAGGCCAAAGGCCGCCGTGGATTAGAGGTGGCTTCTCGCCTGCAGGAAAATAAAGAAATTGAAGTACGTTTTACTTCCAAGACCCCCAAAGCTCCCACCATGCCGGAACAAATCGTCAAATTGGCACGCAGTTTGGATGCCGAAATCGTCACTCTGGATTTTACCATTAACAAATTAGCCGTTCTTAAGAAAGTAATTGCCCTGAATGTTGCCGATTTGGCTACCGCTTTAAAACCGGTGGTTCTGCCCGGTGAGAGCATGTCGTTATTTATCATGAAAGACGGCCGTGAAAAAGAACAGGGCATCGGATACTTAGATGACGGTACCATGGTGGTGGTGGAAGAGGGCCGCAAACACATCGGTAAGCGCGTCGAAGTTGCCGTTGCGTCCATCTACCAGACATCTTCGGGGCGCATGATTTTTGCCAAAATTAAATAACTATGAACACAAACGGGTTTACAGCTTCTGTTGTCATCGTGGCGGGAGGTACGGGCAGTCGTATGGGACGCCCCAAGCAAATGCTTCCCATTGGCGGAAAACCCGTGGTTGTACGCAGTATTTTAGCGTTTAAGCAGTGCCCGCATGTCCGTGAAATCATTGTAGTCACGCCTGCCGAAAATCGTTCGGTGATTTCACAATGTGCAGGCGATGTGGTATTTGTGGATCCCGGAGACACACGTTTGCAGTCTGTGCAAAACGGATTTTCCCGGGTCAGTCCAACCATGGATGTGGTAGCCGTACATGACGGAGCGCGTCCGCTGGTGAGTCCGGTTCATATTGAACAGGCCCTGCACACAGCTTTTGACAAAGGTGCTGCTGTATTGGCTGTTCCCGTCAAAGACACTGTGAAAGAAGGAACTGCGGGCGTAGTAACCCATACGTTGGACCGCAGTAAACTCTGGGCCGCCCAAACGCCGCAATGCTACCAACGCAACTTGTTGGCCCGAGCTTTGGAACAATTTGGTTCGCAAAAAGATGCGACGGACGAATCACAGTTAGTGGAAAAACTGGGTACAAAAGTACAACTGGTTCCTTCGGATTACACCAATTTTAAAATTACCACCCCGGAAGATTTAATTTTTGCAGAGGCACTTGTGAACGAACATACGTATTGCCGTACAGGTTTTGGGTTTGACTTACATCGCTTGGGTCCGGACCGCAAATTTATCATAGGCGGCGTAGAAATCCCCTACGAAAAAGGATTTATCGGACACAGCGACGGCGATTTGGTTTTACACGCATTGTGTGATGCGATTTTAGGCGCGTTATGCGCCGGTGAAATTGGGATTTTATTCCCGCCGACAGATCCGACTATTAAGGGGATTTGCAGCGTGGATATTGCCAAAAAGGTACTGCAAATTGTTCGCGAGCATCACGCACAGATTGTGCATATTGACGCGACGATTATTACCCAGGAACCTAAAATTAAACCGCATTATGAAGAGGTGCGCCAGTCGCTTGCCCAAATTTTTGAAATACCCGTAGCAAATGTCAGTTTTAAATCTAAAAGTCACGAGCACGTGGGTGAAATCGGCCGCGCTGAAGCGGCCATGTGTCACGCCGTTGCTACCGTACAAGTGAGGGAGTCTTAATGAAAATCCAATTGTTCTTCGTATTTGTCTGTGCCGTCATTTTGGCGGGTTGTACCGCTTTACAAAACCCGTCTCACAAGAATACTCAGGTATTGACGGATTTTTCCAATCCGGCCGCCAATCAGGCTTATTATGAGTTTACTTCTTCGCCGTTAGATAAGCCGTCCGTTTTAACCGAACAAGCCGAGGAACCGGCCGCCTCCGCTGAAGAGGCCAGTGATGACGAAGATTTTACCGCTGAAAATATTGCCAGCGCCTACGGCACGTATGGCGACGTAGTAGTCACGGTAGCCAGCCATAAATTTACGTTAGGTGAAAACGCCTCCCGGCAGGATATGACCCGGTTTCAAAAGGCGTTAGACAACGGCTATCTGACCGCTTTGCGGCAATACCGACCGATCGGATTTACCTACGCCATGAGCAGCATGGGAGCCATTAACCCGCTCTCAGATATTGAAGTAACTTGCAAACTGAGCGAACGCTCTGCCAATCAGGTGGGACAAGATACCTGCCGTACTTTTTTTAACACGGTAGCACGTCAATACGCCCAGTCTAGCAAAGGAACCAAGTAATATGCAGCTTTATAACACCGCCACACACCGCAAAGAAACTTTTACCCCGCAAAACGTTCAGGAAGTAACGATGTATTGCTGCGGACCTACCGTATATAACTTTGCGCATATTGGGAACTTACGTACTTATATTTTTGAAGATTTGTTAGCTCGTACAATTCGTTTACAATACCCATTAAAGCACGTCATGAACGTAACCGACGTGGGGCATTTGGTGTCCGACGCCGATGACGGGGAAGATAAAATGGAAGTAGGGGCTGCACGCGAAGGGAAAAGTGCCTGGGATATTGCCAAGTTTTATGAGGCCAAATTTTGGCAGGATTACGATGCGCTGCACTGCACGCGACCGACTATTATCAGCCGGGCCACAGCGCACATCCCGGAAATGATCGCACTGGTCAAAACCCTGGAAGAAAAAGGATATACTTACCGCACTTCGGACGGAATTTATTACGATACGTCCAAGTTCCCCCATTATGATGCACTGGTTGGGCATGCCCACATCAGCGGACTGCAGGGCGGGGCTCGCGTAGAGATGAGTGATGAAAAACGCAATCCGACGGATTTTGCCTTGTGGAAGTTTTCCCCGAAAGATAAAAAACGCCAAATGCAGTGGGACAGTCCGTGGGGAGTCGGGTTCCCGGGATGGCATATTGAATGCTCGGCCATGGCCATGAAGTATTTGGGAAACACGCTGGATATCCACTGCGGCGGGATTGACCATGTAACCATTCACCATACCAATGAGATCGCCCAAAGTGAAGCGGCTACCGGACAAAAGTATGTCAATTACTGGGTACACGGCGAATTTTTAATCCTGCGCTCCGGGAAAATGAGTAAATCCGGCGGTACTTTCGTTACCGTAGACGTACTTAAAGAAAAAGGCTATGAACCGCTGGCTTACCGTTATTTATGCCTGGGCGCTCATTACCGCACACAGTTAGAGTTTTCTTATGAGAGTATGGACACCGCGACCAAAAGCTTGAAAAATTTACGCACGATCGCCTGCGGTTGTCTAAAAGAAGCCGGCAACTCCATATCAGAAACTCCGAACTCCCGTTCCTGGAAAGACAAGTTTACGGCCGCCATGCAGGATGACTTAAATGCCCCCAAGGCATTAGCGGTTACGTGGGAAGCCGTACGCTCTAACGAGTTGACGGCCGCTGAAAAGGTAGAATTTTTACGTTTTGCAGATTCTATACTGGCCATTGACGTATTTAAGGCCCCTGTAGAAGAAAAAGTAGAAATCCCGGCAGAAGTAGCCGCCCTGTTAGAACAGCGCAAAGCCGCACGCGCAGCCAAAGACTGGGCCAAATCCGATGAGCTCAGAAATGCGATTGCTGCAGCCGGCTACACGGTCAAAGATACCCCGCAAGGGCAAACCATAGAAAAGAAATAGTTATCTACATAGTATGTTACTAACAAAAAAGGACTGGTAAACCCGGTCCTTTTTTGTTAATATATAAGTACAATTTATCTGTTTTTGGAACCGTACGAAGAATACGGATAGCTTGTGAGAAATCAAAGCCATATCTGCGCCAAAAACAGTCGTTTTAGGTACAAAATAACGGACCTTCGAAACCTGTTATCTTGTGCCAAGTGTTTATCGCATCGCGATAGACCACGGCTGTTATGATTGGGTCAGCAGATAGGCTCAAAGGTAACGGCCGTCTTTTTTGTATATGTTTCAAACAGGAATTGATTTCTAAAAACTAGGAGATAATTATGAAACATATGCAGAAAGGATTCACGCTCATTGAGCTTTTAGTAGTGGTACTCATTATAGGCATTTTGGCCGCTGTCGCAGTACCACAATACAAAAAAGCAGTAAAAAAGGCCTATTTAGCTGAATGGGCTACTTATTTTAATGGCTATGCCAAGGCCATAGATATATGGCTGCTAGCAAATGGATATCCTGAATCGGGTGTTATTGAATTTACTGGAACCAGTACAAAACCTGGACGCGTTCATGCCGATTTAGATCTTGATTTCACATGTAATTCCTCTGGTGGTGACGCCAACCAATGCTCCACCCAAGTGGGCGTATTTCACGTTGGATGTAGTGTCGCTTATTGTTGGATCAATATAGGCGGTGGTAAAGATTTTAAACTCTTTAAATCAGGAGAGCACTTTTATGCGCACAGGAAATCCTCGGAAACAGCATGGATGTTATCTAATGTAGTTTCTTCCGATACACAAACTATCAAATTACTGTGTCAATACTGGAAAGAGCATTTTGGAATAGACCATATGTGGGAGGAGGTTCAAACCACCTGCTCCTCTGTGGGATTAGAATAAAACTGCTCTAATTCTCTTAGAATTTGTTATAATATATACAGGTAATTGTGTGTGACTCACACAACACCCAAACGCAAGAAATAAAAAGTATTATGAGAACGTACGAAAGCGTAATTATTGTAAAACCCCAACTCTCCGACGGAGAAGTGGGTGAATTCGTAACCAAAGTTAAAGACTTGATTACGAAAAACGGCGGGGAAGTAACCAGCGAAGAAAGATTGGGCAGACGCAAATTTACCCATGAAATCAACCATGTTCGCGATGGTTTCTACCTCTATCTTAAGTTTAAAGCCGATGCCAAGTTTGTAAAAACCTTGGAAAACGCCCTTAAACTTAATACAAATGTGCTTCGCGCAATGACGATGTTAGCCTTAGAAATCAAAGCGAAGCCGGCTCCTGTGAAATAGGTCTTAATTATGCCAGCTCAAGTCAGATTACCGGAACAAAACCTAGTGCTTCTAGTCGGACGTTTAACACGTGATCCCAATGTGGCGTTTACGCAAAAGGGTCAGGCAGTGTGCCGTTGTAGTATTGCGGTTAACCGCAGATACTTGGATAAAACTACAAACGAGTGGAAAGACGATGTCGTTTATGTTCCTATAGTGATTTGGGGCGCGGCAGCCGACCGGTGTAAAGACCGCCTCAAAAAAGGCACTCCCATTCATGTGGAAGGCCGTTTGACGCCAGATGAATACACCGACAAAAATACGGGGCAGGTACGCAGAGGTCTGCAAGTAACTGCTTCCCGAGTCCAAATCTTAGAATTTGGAGCAGCGGGCACTTCGTCCTATGACAATGAAGGAGTGTCCCCCGCTGTGAAAGACGACGTCCCTACCACTGACGTGGCGGAAGATGACGTGCCTTTCTAAACTAAACCAAGAGAGATATAAAAATGGCTGAAGAAACAACGAACACCCAAGCCCCGGCCGCGCAAGCTACCGCTCCCGCAGCCGCTCCGGCCGCCCGCGGCGAACGCCCGGTGCGTCCGTTTATGGGCAAACGGCGCTTTGAAAGCAGACGTAAAGTTTGCAAACTCTGTGCCGAAAAGATGGATAACATCGATTACAAAAACTTCCAATTCGTAAAATCCTTTACGATGGAAAGCGGCAAAATTTTATCCCGCCGCATTACCGGTACCTGTGCCAAGCACCAACGCCAGATCACCAAAGCAATTAAACGTGATCGCAACTTGGCCATCTTGCCGTATTCCTTACCTAAGAAATAAGCGGAGAGACGTATGAAAGTAATCTTGAAACAAAACGTGAAAAACTTAGGTATGGTGGGCACGGTAGTAGACGTAAAACCCGGCTATGCCCGTAATTTCCTCGTACCGCACCGCTTGGCAGAAATCGCCACGGAAGGTGCCATTAAAAATTGGCAATTAGGCGCCGAACGCCGCCAAAAACGCATTGAAGCTGAACTCGCTGAAGCCCGAACGTTAGCTGAAAAGTTGACCGGTGTTGTGCTTCCGTTTACCAAAACGGTTAATGCAGACGGTGTTGTGTTTGGTTCTGTCAACAAA
The DNA here is from genome assembly GCA_017475405.1 of Elusimicrobiaceae bacterium. Classification (GTDB taxonomy): domain Bacteria; phylum Elusimicrobiota; class Elusimicrobia; order Elusimicrobiales; family Elusimicrobiaceae; genus Avelusimicrobium. The sequence goes on along the minus strand of JAFVFN010000019.1, from coordinate 15,714 downwards.
GCTGATATCTATAAAGCTTTAACGGAACTGGGACACAAATTAGGCAAAGATGCCATTGAGCTCAATATGCCGATTAAAGCCCTGGGTGAAACCGAAGTAAGCATTTACTTAAAACCCACGGTATTTGCCAAAATCAAAGTGCAAATCAACCCGCTGACCACGGTAGAAGAAAAAATCGCGGATGCCAAACCGGCTGAAGTTACCGAAGAAGCAAAATAATTAATCGGAAAAAACTTGCGTTTTATGATACGTCCCCTGCTAAGCAGGGGACTTCATTTTGAAATATTTCTTTAAAACTTCTAAGAAAATAAATTATATAAGTAATCATCCCTGTCAGAATAACAGTTTTTATAACGATAAAAAGAAAAATTGCTCCGTCTCACTATTCTTATGTCCGAAAGTTCCTCCTAAACCCTTGCATACCTGCACACCTCTCTCATTCGTTGCCCCGCAACGAATGAAGGATCCCGCAGGATTATTTGTTAATTTGGAATGATGATCTAAGTAGTATTCAAAAGTAACACCAGGTGATTTTATAGGAACTCCTTTCACGGATTGAGTACCATATTCAGCCGGTACATACAAATAATAGGAACTCCCATCTTTGAATATTTTTCTTGCAGCTTCATCTCTAGTTAGTTCCCCCGATGGAAGCTCCACATCTAACTCAGCAAAAGTCTCTGCATATTTCCCGTTTGCTAAATAATATATTTCTTGAGCATTTTTAATTACCTTTAGAATATTAATTACGTTCATTGCATGAGATTTATCTACTGCTTTTTGGTACTGTGGCAAAGCTACGGCGGCCAAGATACCTATAATTAACACAACTACCAAAAGCTCTATGAGCGTAAATGCTTGTTTTTGTTGAACCATAATTCTCTCCTTATATATTTTTTTACTTATAAAGAGAGAATATCAAAAAAAAAAAACGCGTCAAGCATTATTATTTTTGCAAGTTCGATCGCCGATCCAACTCACTCATAACTAAAAAGGACCGGATGTACCGGTCCCTTAAAAGCATTAGGAAGTTTTATCATTGATACACCGCGTAAGCAATTTTTCCCGGCTCGGGCGGCATTGGGATCCCCTGTTTCTTCTTGCGTTCGGTTTCTGCCAATTTCGCTTTTAATAACCGGCGTACTTCTTTATTAATAAACGAGGCCTCACGGCGATTTAGGTAAATGGTATTTTCTTCCAAGCGAACGGAAGGATTTGAGGCAAGTAAAGACTGACTGGATACCACTTCATAATCTGCAGATGCGGATACTTGTCCGTGAGCACTGACAGCGCCGCCCTGACAGGAACCCGTGCGAACCCGGATAGAACCATTGTTTTGGGTAAACATAATCTTGCACCAATTAATAAGTAAAGCAGCCATATTATTACCTCCGTTTGCTTTCTTACTTATATGATAGTGTATTAGAACCGCTTTCCCAAGGGTCCTAGGACCCGTAACCAATCGCAAAAAAGTCCTGTCCCGGTTCGTTGTAATGGCCCATATCTTCCTGGGTCCTAGGACCTATGGATTTGGTCCGAACAAACGCAACATCAAAGTCCTTAATTGGTATAATAATATAGAGGTATTATGTCTATATTTTCCAAACTCTTTAAACTGTTTTTGGCAGTGGTGTTTTTCCCGCTGATACCCTTGTTGTTGTTATTGGGATATTATCAGCTGCACCTCAAAGATAATATTTTGGAAACACATGCCAACCTGGCAGAAATGGTTGCCTCTTCCATGAGTCAACATATAGAAGACCTCACTTGGCGCTTGGCCTTTGCCCCGCAAGTCACGACTGCTTTGCAGCATAATAAAACTCCCGTTCCTGTTTTAAACGAAGCCCTGGCCGCCAATCCGGATTTTGTAATGTTGGCTGTTTTAGACAAAAACGGAGTAGAAAAATTCCGGGCAGCCGCCAACCCGACTTTACTGCAACAACTACCCACGTTGGATCTGCAAGGGGATCCGATACTTTCGGAACTGGCCCGCGAACCGCACTTATCGGTAACCCGTTTCGATGTTATTGAAGAACGCCCCATCAGCGAGTTCTTATACCCCTTACAAAACGGAGATTTCCTTTACGGAGTACTCAGCTATACGGAGTTTTTAACTCGTTTGCAACAGCCGCGCATCGGCAGTACAGGACGTATTTATATTGTGGACGAAAAAGGGCAGGTATACGCCAATGCGTACGCTCCTGCGTTTGATGCGGCCGCGCTACGCCGTGCCTTTGCCTCCAAATCACAACTACTTAAAAACATTAAAACCCCGCACGAAACCTATGTAGGCGCTTTTGCCTCAACACCGATCTTAGGAGCTTACGCTGTTGTATTACAGCTTAAATCCGAAGCTTACCGAAGTATCTATCACACCAATATTATTCTTGCGCTATTCTTATTAACAATTGCCACTTTGGCGTATTTTGGAGCACTCACGTTTGCCGAGCGCGTGGGAGAACCTATTGAAGCCCTGTCTCAAGCCGCCTCGCAGGTCAGCCACGGGAACTTAGAAGTACACGTTGATCCGGAAATCGGTTGGGGTGAGTTTAAGCGGCTCATTAATGCATTTAACCAAATGACATCCGACTTAAAAGACTATCAAGCTTTGCGTTTACAGGCGCAAATCAACGAACTTAAAGAGCAGGTATTTCGCTCGGTAGCGCATGATTTACGGGCTCCGCTCATGGGACTGCAAGGGTATATTTATATTTTGCAGCACGGCAACGTGTCTGAAGCAGAAAAACAAAACTACTTAAAACTCATGAGCGAGGCCGCTCAAAACCTTTCGGGCCTTTTAGAAGATGTATTGGACGTATCCCGGTTGGAAGCAGGTATGGCACAAGTACATAAACAAAGTGTGGACCTGCATACACTGGTACAAGAGGTACTCGATACCCTGCGTCCTACGGCTCAGCAAAAAAACTTACAACTCTCTGCCGAATTGGACGTAGACCGACTGCCCGCCGATCCCAAGTTGCTTAAGCGCATACTTACCAATTTGGTATCCAATGCGATTAAGTTTACGGAAACCGGTTTTGTAAAAATTAAAGCGACACAGGATAAAAAATCCTATACTGTGGAAGTACAAGACAGCGGTATCGGGCTTTCTGCGCAAGAGATCAAAGGATTATTTCACAAATACCATCAGGTCAATGCCGACAAACCCGGTTTTGGTCTGGGACTGTTTATCAGTCGTCAATTAACAGAAGCACACGGCGGCAGTTTGAAAGTTATCTCTGCTCCCGGTGAAGGAAGTACGTTTACCGTACGGCTGCCCAAGGAGAACATATGATTGTATTTTGGCGTTTATTTTTAGCATTGTTTTTAACAGACTTTGTATTTTTCCACCGCTCCATCCACCGCATCCAACAAAAAAGCCGTTTGCAGGCCATGGCGATCCGCTCGGTAACTTTCGCGATATTGGCCTTGGCATTTTGCCACCGTTATTTAACACATCCATGGCCATTTTTAGAAGAGTTTACCCTGCCCGGCTGGGTGTGTATTATTTTATTTGCGTTGTTCCACGGATTTACGGACTATTATTATCAGTTCGGCGGTAAAGTCAAAGGTGGCTATACATTGACGTTTTTTATCAAGAACACGATTAATGTATTGTTCCTAGTGCTCATGGCACCCTTCAAAACTTTGTATGAGACCGGCAACTTTTTTGCAGAACCGTGGGTCGTATTTTTAGTAGGTGTAGTCCTGGCTACGCGTGTGCTCGGATGGTTTATTTTCGCAGTCGAGCAGGACAAATACGGCCGTGAATATCCCACTTTCGATGAACAATGGCTCCTGGCCTTGGTGCGGGCGGTGTTCTTTTTAATCATGCTGCTACCCGGACTTCGCTGGGCCGTGGTGTTTGTTGTGTGGATGGGAACCTGTATTTACGCACGGCGCATTCGCTTGATTGACGTACCCCGATGGGCCTTTTTAGTGGGTGCTTTCGGTGCTGCCTTTATTGGTCTGCTGGTACGTTTACGCTTATATTTAGTGGGGTAATATGCTTTTAAAAGATGTACGATTTGCCTGTTTAGATACTGAGACCACCGGGCTCTCGCCCGATGACGGCGGTAAGATTTGTGAAGTGGCGGTGAGCGTGTCCAAAGCAGGACAGTGCTTAGACGAGTTTACCACGCTCATCAACCCCGGCATGCCTATGCATCCGGACGTTATTGCCATCCACGGCATTACCAATGAGATGGTCAAAAACGCACCCACTTTTGATATGGTACTCCCCCAACTGCTCGGAGTACTGGATAATTGTGTCGTTGTGGCACACAACGCGGATTTTGATTTAGGGTTTTTGCAGTATGAGTTTGAACAATGCGGGATGCGGTTCCCGAAGTATCCGGTTATTGACACCTTAAAACTGGCCCGCAAGAGCGGCCGTTTTGAAAAAAACCGACTCGGGTTTATCGCCCAACAGTTGGGTATTAACTGTGAAGGCTGGCACCGCGCCATGGCAGACACAAAAATGGCTGAACAAATTTTATTTTATTTTTTAGCGGAGCTTAGTAAACACGGCGTAACGACACTGGAACAACTTAGTGAGTTCCAATGTAAACGCTGGAAAGATTTACTTAGCGCCTCTTAAGGAGAACATCTATGAACAAAGTAGTATTACTCATCCGGGACGGCTGGGGCAACGCCAAGGCAGGCCCATATAATGCCGTATCCAAAGCCAACACTCCCAATATGCATAAATATTTGGCACAGTATCCCCATACTCAAATTGAAGCTTCCGGCGAACAGGTAGGACTGCCGGCCGGTTATATGGGTTCCAGTGAAGTGGGACACCTCAACATGGGTGCCGGACGTATTGTAATCCAGGAACTCAAACGCTTAAAAGACACCATTGAAGACGGTTCTTTGTTCAAATCAGCTCCGTTTACCGCGTGTATGGATAACTGCATTAAAAACCATAAACCGCTGCACATCATGGGACTGGTACAGGATGAAGGCGTACACGCCCACCAAGACCATCTGCACGCTATTATTAAATTTGCCGCCGAACAGGGCATTAAAGAAGTATACGTACACTTCTTTGCAGATGGACGCGATACACCGCCGCAAAGCTCTATCGGGTTCATCCGTACTTTGGAAGAAAAAATGAAAGAATACGGTACAGGCAAAATTGCCACTATCCAGGGACGCTACTATGCCATGGACCGCGGTGAAGATTGGTCTTTGACCGACAAGGCTTATAATTTGATCGTCCGAGCGGAAGGTCTACACGGCACCACGGCCGAAGAAGTCGTAGCTGCCGATTACAAAACCATGAAGACGCCGGATGGCGGCCCCATGGTAGATGAATACATTCCCCCCACCGTATTGGGCGATTACAAAGGCATGGAAGAAAACTCTTCGGTGATTTTTTTCAACTTCCGCCAGGACCGCGCCATCCAATTAACCCGTGCTTTTATTGACGATGATTATCCGGGTAAAAACCGCGGCACCCGTGTACCGTGCGTATATTGCGGTCTTACCAAATACTACGATGCGTTCCCGTTTAATGCCCTGCCTTCCATGACCGATGGCGGCGGTATGAACAACCTGTTGGGTGAAGTGATTTCCAACGCCGGTTTGAAACAATTGCGTTTAGCCGAAACCCAAAAGTTTAAACACGTAACCTCGTTCTTTAACGGAAAACTCATTAAACCATACGCCGGAGAAGACCGTATTGAAATTAAAGGTCGCTTTGATCCTGCTACATTTGCCGAACATCCGGAAATGGAAGCGTACTTTGTCAAAGACGAAGCCCTCAAACAAATCGCCAGCGACAAATATGACTTTATCGTCATTAACTTTGCCAACTGCGATATGGTCGGTCATACCGGCAACTTAAACTCGGTAATCAAAGCCGTAGAAGTCGTCGATGAATGTACCGGTACCGTTACCGATGCGGCCTTAGCCAAAGGTTACACCGTGTTTATTACCGCTGACCACGGCAACGCCGAAGAAATGTGGGATGAAAAGATTAACATGCCCAAAACCGCGCATACTACCAACCTGGTGGACTTTGTCTATGTAAGCAAAGATCATCCCCATGCCGAAATGGCCAAAACAGGCAATTTAGGCGACGTAGCTGCCACGGTATTAGACGTCATGGGTATTGAAAAACCCGCTGATATGACGGCTAAAAGCCTAATCGTGAAGAAGTAAGCACCAGATATCCACAAGCATAGTTCCAAATACATCAGGTATTTGAACTATGCTTGTTATTTTATTCTAAAATAATACCCGGGGATCCATACGTCTATTTCTTTTTGCCCCATACTTTGACAAATACTTAATGCCATATCGGACTTTGGATTTACCCCATTATGTGCTATACACCATAAAGTATCCAGCCAATGTCCACCAGAGCGGTGCACTAATAAAGATTCAATATTGGGCATATTTTCATCACTTATTCCTGCATCACATTGCCCCGATGAATGACAACTAAAACAATAAAACTGGCTGGGGCTTGCTTCTCCGCAAACACGCTCTTCGGCTATATCCACATCTAGATCATGGATATTATTCGTATATTTTCCATTGGCTAACCAATATACTTCCTGCGCATCAGAAATGGCCTTCAGCATATTAACAGCTTCCACAGTACGGGCTTTATAGACGACCTTTCGATACTGCGGCACTGCTACTGCCGCCAGTATGCCTATGATGAGCACAACTACGAGTAATTCAATGAGCGTAAATGCTTGCTTATGTTGATACATATATTTGATTCTCCTTATACTAGGTTTTTTATCCCTATAAAAACAAAATATCAAAAAAAAAAAACAATGCAAGTGCCATTTTTGGTTCGACGACAAACATAAACTCCTATTGCAATTTTGCCGTATTTGAGTATAATTAAAATATGGAGCAGTTTATTAAAGTAAAGGTACATGCCGGGCAAAAGTACAACCGCATTGAACAAAAGGCCGCTAACGCCTTTGAAGTTTGGGTAAAAGCACCGGCCGAACAGGGTCGGGCCAATGAGGCAGTACGCACGATACTGGCCAACACGTTAGGTATACCTGAAAATAAACTCTCCCTTATAAAAGGGGCAACCAGTCCTTCTAAACTGTTTTTGCAAAGGGGTTAACTATGAAAGGCAGCACCATAGTGGTTATCGTTTGTTTAATCTTATTGGGATATATGTGGCGCGGTGAGATTGTAGCCAAAGTAACTACCTGGGCTCTTACCGGCTCTAAACCCGCACCGACCGGTTCCTGCGAAGTGCAAAACATGTCCTGCACAGATTTGGTGCGTACGCTGAATTCTTTTCGGTCCGGTCGTTATTATGAAGCTTCCGGTAAATTATTGGGAGTTAGTATGGAAGATGCGTCCATGTACCGCGATAACGGGGCCATGGTATTTAAATTAAAAGACGGGAAAACTATTATCCACAATCAGGGACTGGCCGGGTTGGAAAAAGGCTATATGACAGTGATTCTTTCCAACGGACACTGGATGAAATTCAATGACAAAGGCAACTTTGTATCTGAATCTTAACGCTTATCCTTCAAACAACCCACTGTTTTCCAAGGCATTAAGTGCTTTGGTAATATCATTAACTACAATAATCCACCGGGTAATCCCGCCGGTTCCGGCAGTTCCGTAAATGGTGGTAATATTAATTCCGTGGTTGGACAGCACTTCACCGATATCTCGCAAAATACCTACCCGGTTGGGCATATCCAAACAAATCGCGTCCGTTTTTACACTGGTAAATCCGGCTTTGGTTAAAACATGACTGATACCTTTGTCATGTTCTACCGCCAAGCGCACTACAGCTGCATCGTAACGCACATCCTGTGCCATGGCGATGATATCCACGTTTTCGCGAACAAAAAGCTCGGCAAAGCTTTTTAAAGCACCGGGCTCGTTAATCAAAAAAACACTGTATTGTTTGACGATGCTGATAGCCATAGTAAATCCTTTCTTTTATTATATCAACTGCCTGACATATTGTAAAGATTATAACCCTTCGGGGTCTAATACTTCGGCCTGCTTAAGTGCGTTCTCCAAAACAAGCATTCCCTTGCAATCATCCTCATTATACATGAGGATCTTATCAAGTAAATGTTGATCACCTGTTTTGAGCCAGTTTGTAAAATAGACCATACTGTCCATGGCTCCGCAGTCATCCTGCCTCCAATTAAATCCAAATACCGGCGCTGCTGCTTTAAGCGAAAAACTCGGTGCCGGCAGATAAAAGGCATCATTAACAGACACTTTCAGGTCAAAACACAAATCACACAACGCATTTAAATGTGCGGCATGGTCGGGGAATGCCCCGGCCAATTTGCGCATTTTACGTACTTCATACTCGGTCCAGTGATACAAGGCCGTATTTTTAAAATCTTTAATATAATTGTAAAAATCTTCAAAAATGTTGATCTCTTCTTCAGGGGTTTTGGCTACAAAACTGACATATTTGTCTTCTTCTTTGTCCCAGATGCCGATCAAGTACACAAAGGCCTGATTATCTTTGGTAAAAGTTTCCGTGGCCTCAAAGTCGAAATACAGGTTATACTTTTTCTCCGGCGGCGGGAAACAGCCTTTTTTGCGCCAAATGGGTTTATTATGCAGGTATGCCCGCGCGTTATAATAGGTTTCCGTGGCAAAAGGCTCTTCTAAAATCCCCTGCAACTTTTCAAGGGAAGCATGGGCCACATCATCGGTATTAAATAATCCGTTAATTTTAAGACACTGACGCATTTCCCGGTTTAGATGCGGAAGCATCACCAAATCCTTGGTCTGCACCATCAGCTTATTGGCATATACACGCCACGGAGCCGCGGCCGCCTTGGGCGGTTTGTGAGCTTCCGGACGAGCCTTGCCTAAACGGATATTGTTCCAAAAAGCAAGTTCCTGATTCAGGCGTTCGGCATGATCGGCATAAGCCACGTCCACGAACTGGCCCTTTAAAAATACACGCGTATTGGCGGGCTGTACTTGTTGGATTTGACCTAAGAGTTGACTTAAAAGAGATACCTGCAAGGCATAATGCTCTTTTAAATCATGTGCGCGTTTAAACTGATAAATAGAATAATAATAGTTACCAAACCGACTGGACTTATCATTGGAACGCACTAATAGATTGGCACTACCGTAGACATGTTCTTTGAGATTCCACAAAGCGGCATTGACAATGGCTTCTTCACCGCGAGCCATAGCGGCCAATGTTTGGGTAAAGCGATCGGCATCGGTTTGCACGTTAATAAAAAATACCCGGGAAAACTGGTCCTTGATCCACTCATCGCGTACATGACGGTCGGTACGAACTTTGAGATTTTCGTAACGGTTGGTTTCAGGGACAGCTTCTTCCTGCGGAGCGTGAAAATTACACCAAATACAAAATGGATCCTCTAAGAGGGTAAACATTCGGCCGGCGTTAAAATCCTGTTCATTAGGTACACGTCCATCCGAAAACTCGGTATATAGTTGGGATAATTCCAAATCGGTCATCAGTTATATTTTAGCTTTTTTAAGGCTATAATAAAACTCCTTTTAATTTTGTACAATACTTATATGGCTATACTGCGTGTGACCAAATATGGCGAGGACATCCTGCGCCAAAAACTAAAACCCGTAAATTATGCGGATATCGCTCCCGTTTTGCCCAAGCTCTTGGCAGATATGGAAGAGACCTGTATGGCCAAAAACGGTGTCGGATTATCGGCTAATCAGGTAGGTTTAGATTATCGTTTGGCCATTATATTATTACCTAACTCAAAAAATGAAAATGCCAAACCCACACGCTACGTCATCATTAATCCGGTTATTTTATCTAAACGCGGAGAAGCTACGGAAGAAGAGGGTTGTTTATCTGTACCCGGTTTGTGGGCAGATGTCACCCGCGCTACAGATATTACCGTACGGTACACTGATGAAAACGGAGAGGAACAGGTAAAACGCATGCGCGGATTGCTCGCCAAAGCTTTCCAACATGAGTTGGACCACTTAGATGGGAAAATATTTGTAGACTTAGTGGATCCCAAACTAAAACCTGAAGTCAAAAAGCTTATCAAAAAGCTCCGCCCCCAGTGGGACTAGTTCAGATAGTATCTATTTTTATATCTGGCATCGGAATTATAATCATCCCTTAGGCTTCCAACGGTTTTGCATACTTTTTCAGCTCGCTCGGTATATGCATAACAATAAATAGAACCTGCCAACTCATCAGTATTCTCCGCATGATCATATACAAATACAATGCGGGCATGTTCTACACTACCTGTATTTCCAATCACATCATGGGGATTGAAAGCAACCTCTATTTTCGCTTTATCTTTTCCTGTAAAAGCAATATCCAACTCATCTAATGAAACGGCATATTCCCCATTTGCCAAAAAATATGCCTCATTGGCATGCTTGATAGCACGAACAGCCTGTACTGTATCCATATAACGTGCTTTATCTACGGCTAACTGGTATTGTGGCAATGCCACCGCGGCCAGTATTCCTATAATTAACACAACTACCAAAAGCTCTATAAGCGTAAATGCTTGTTTTTGTTGAACCATCATTCTCTCCTTATATATTTTTTTACTTATAAAGAGAGAATATCAAAAAAAAAAAACGCGTCAAGCGTTATTTTTGGACCCGATAATAAAATGATAAAATATAAATATGTTAGACGATTCCGCCCACTCGTTAGTTCATATTTGTAAATGGCTGATTTTAGCTACCCTAGTTGGCATTATAGTGGGCACGTTAGATGCTGTTTTCCTAAAACTATTAGACCTTGCCATCGGTACACGAAATACTGTACCGTGCTTTTACATAGTATTGCCGTTTGCACTTTATATTATTGCCCTGTTATCACGTAAAATTGCCAAACCGCATAAAGACTATTCGACAGATGCAGTGATTAAACGCATCAATGCTTACCGTCCTGTCTCTTTATGGTCCGCGGTTAAAACATTTTTGCTTTCCATTGCCACGATGGCTGTAGGCGGATCTGCCGGTAAAGAGGCCCCCTGCGCCGATGTGGGCGCGGGTGTCAGCGCCTTTGTAGCCCATCTGTTAAAATTATCAGTACAAGACCAACGTAAAATGATGATTTGCGGAGTCAGTGCCGGGTTTGCCGGGGTATTTGGAGTTCCTGTATCCGGAGCCTTATTTGGACTGGAAGTATTGTGGGTGGGGCATATTTTCTATGAAGTCATGTTCCCGGCTTTAGTGGCCGGGATTACCGCCTACGGAGTAACCTCTTATTTGGGAGTTAATTACCTGTACCATCCGTTGGCATTCGCTCCGGTATTTTCCGAACAATTTTTCTTAAAGGTAATTGTAGCAGGCGTATTTTTTGGACTGATATCCATTTTGTTTATTGAAATCAGCAAACTAACGCGTGTCCTATTTCGCTACATTACACTGCGCAGCGGAATGTTTATGACTTGTATGGTAGGCGGTCTTATGTTAGTACTGATCGGACACTTTGGCTCTACCTTGTATTTGGGACTGGGTATGGCCGGAATTGACGGTCCGCTTAGCGGTCTGGCGCTGCAGTCTCCACTAGGGTTCTTATATAAGATGGTTACCACTTCTATCACGTTGGCTGTCGGCGGTATCGGCGGGCTGGTTACACCGATTTTCTTTGTAGGCGCGCAGGCCGGTGCCATGCTTTCTGCGTTTTTCCATGTAGACAGTGCCACCATGGCTGCGTTGGGACTGGTAGCAGTCCTGGCCGGAACGGCCAACACCCCGCTTGCTGCCAGTATTATGGCCATTGAGTTGTTTGGTGCCGATATTGCCCCCTATGCTACCGTTGCCTGCGTGATTAGTTTTTTGGTGACTGGACGGCAAAGTATTTTCCCGCACCAACGTATTTCGTTAGACAGTGGTAAAACACCCGAGGAACCCGCACTTAAAACCTACCGCGGACCGGGGCGACGCGCTTGCGATAAACACAGTGAATTTCCGTACCATACATCGACCGTTACCCACATGCGTCACCGCTTAAAACGATTTTTACCAGCCCAAAAATCCCGAAAAACGGTCATTGAGCAACTGCGTGACAAACGCCCGACTTCCCATCAAAAATAACTTTGGGACAAACGCAACCCAAATTGTTATAATAGTTTTGTAATTCACTTCGCCGCTCGGTATATTTATATATCAGGCGGTCATAACAGGAGAAACTTGTGAAAAAATACGCTGCTGAACTATTAGGGACTTTCGTCCTCACCCTGTTCGGATGCGGTGCTGCCGCATTAGCAGGGGAAACCTTAGGCATGTTGGGTGTAGCCTTTGCGTTTGGGTTATCTATCGTAGCCATGGCATATGTCATTGGCAATATTTCAGGCTGCCACATCAACCCGGCTGTTTCATTAGGGGTATGGATGAGCGGCAAAATGACCGATAAGGATTTTGCCTGGTACGTCGTGGCGCAATGTTTGGGCGGTTTATTGGCCGCTTATACATTAGCTGCCATTATTAATTCTTCCAACTTGGGTGGCATCATGTTTACCGGATTGGGAGCTAACGGCTACGGTGAATTTTCCGCCATCGGTTTAGAAGTCGGTGCTGCACTGTTGGTTGAAATGATTTTAACCTGTGTCTTTGTACTGACCGTACTGGGTGTTACTGACAGCACTAAAAATGCAACGATTGCTGGTTTAATTATCGGTTTAACCTTGACATTTGTACACATCCTAGGTATCCCGCTCACGGGTACTTCCGTTAATCCGGCTCGCAGCTTTGGGCCTGCCTTTGTATTAGGCGGAGAAGCCTGGAGCCAGTTGTGGGTATTTATCATCGGGCCTTTCTGCGGTGCCGGTTTGGCAGCGCTCATTTGGAAAAAACTCAAAGCCAAATAAATCTATAAGACGTAAAAGAACCCCGCTCCTCACGAGCGGGGTTCTTTGTAAGATTTTCAATTGTTTTTGGGGATAAGTTTAAGTGTAGTATGATATGCAGCATTCGGCTCAAAATTTTCCACCGCTGTATCAAGTCCCAATATGCGCATACGGAATATATTTTCCACAGGTTCTCCGGCCGGGATCCGTAAACAACACGGATTTTTCTTATTTCCATAGATATCATACGGCTCATACGGTCCGTTGGGAACCAGTAGTTTCTTCCATTGACTAAAATCCAAACTGCTGTCCAAATAAACTAATGCTTTGTCATGCGCATACCCAGAAGCCGCCAAGTCAGTACTGGCAACATCCAACGATACTTCCACTTGTGTATGGTCTATATCTAAATGGGAGGCCTGCTGCGCCGCTTGTGCAACCATATCAGCCCCTTCTTGGGTAGTAAGTGATATTTCATAATACTGGCCACCTTCGACCTCGCTAAAATGCGCCATAAACGTTGTATAATGAGGGGCTATAAATTGTAACATTTTAGTACCTTGCGTAATAAATACCACATATCCCTCACGCGTCGGACGGGGACGGTCTATGATATTACCGGTCATTTTCACTCCCAAAATATCTGTTTTAACAAACAGAACAGCAGTCGGATCACCGTTTAAATCCTGCAAAGGCACCAAATGCTGCACATCCGGATCGTGAGAAGGACGTATATCTGATACCTGAAACGTTAATCCCTGCACTGCGCCGGGCAATAACATCCAGCTAATGCATATAAGACAAATCTTTTTCATAGTCCCCCCTGTCTACTGTTAGTATAAGAGGGATTTTGCATATTTCAAGTACTCTATTTTTTGAAAACGTTTTGGCCTTGGTACGAGAATACGTAATAGGTGGCTGACTGCTGTTTTTGAGTACGTTGGGAAGCCGAATGCTGCTCCTCAATCGCAGCCGTAGGGAACCCGGCCTGATGAGCCGTTTGCAATGCATGCAGCGCATCTTCAGCCACTAATGTTCGTTCTTTTGCAGTTCCCAAACGCTTCAGTGCCTCTTCATAGACTTTGGGACTGGATTTGCCCACTCCGACCTCATCACAGGTAATAACAAAATCAAAATATTTTAATAAACCCAATCGGTGCAGGGAAGCTACCGCTAGTTCTCGATCTGAAGCCGTGGCTACTGCCATTTTGACCCCTTGTGCTTGTAAACGAGCCAATGTTTGTGGGATCCCAGGCATGGGAATAATATCCCGATAATAATGTTCTTTAATAGGGCGCAGGGTCATTTCCAGGATTTCTTCGGGGGTATAAGGTAATTGATAGCGCGACTTAATTAAATTGGCCCCATCCATAAGACTCATAGCCACAAGTTCATCATCCAGCTCAGCCGGCGGCTCAAACCCCTGACTGCGTACAAAGTTACTACCGCTGTGTTCCCAGGCGCTCAACGAATCCAGTAACGTACCATCCAAATCAAAAATAACAGCATCTATATCTTTTTTACCGGGGAAAACCCCGGATTTCCACATCGCATCAGATAACGCAGATTGAAACGGTACTGTCGCTGCGCAAGCCCGTTCTATATAGGAAGAGGACAATAGCGTCGAGGATGACGGTACCTTGGGCCATCCGCTATATGACCGGGGTAAAGGAACTGAAAATCTAGTTGGTTTAACGACTACTTTTTTAGGTGCTTTCCATACCAGACGCACCAACTTAGGCGCTTGTGCAGCGCAAGGAGAAACCAGAAAAAATCCCATTAGTAGGGAACCTAAAAATGAATAAACATACGTCATAATATTATTGTACAAAATTATCTCCCGGCCCTGAATGACCAGAACCGGGAGAATTCTATTTTATGCAACACAATTAGCTATTTTATTACACGATAGATATAAAATGTGTATGGCATTACACATACCTGTTTAGGGAAACCCTGAAAAGACGAACAATCATTAGATCCTGTCTGATTGCATGTAGTTCCAAATACATCCGAATACGGACCAGCTACGGCATCAAAATATCCATTAATACAAGCGGCTGTTGTACCTTCACTCGGACAGGCCCTTCCCCCGTCACTAAATGAAGCTAAGCATATACTGTCCGTAAATCCGGCTGGCACTTTTGCTCCTTCATAAGTTCCAGCAGGACATGCCGGATAAAGATTTCTGTATTCTGCTTCTATTTCCTTATATTTTTGATCTGTATCTACTGTATTGCTTTTATTAGCATAATATTGATTAGAGGTAACGTTACCCACACAGTATCCTGAATACACCCTATACAATTCGCCTTTTTCGCGAGGTCCCCATACACCATTGCCACAGGTTTCCGAAGATTTTTCATACTTACAGGTGTTATAATTAAACGTATACCAAATCTTGCCTGATTGTCCATTCGGACAATCTTCCGAATAGCTGTCATGTTTTTCACAACAACCGCCTACCTCTTCCCAACTGCATGAATCATCACTCCACTCGTACCAAGCATACGCTTTAATCCAATTTCCATTGGCATCCGAACCTAACTGTAAATTACCTGGACATTCTTCATATTTTCGGCTTTTATTAGCAGGTTTGGTACAAGTAGTCCATCCGTCATTGCCTACACTATGTCCGCTTCCCATCACATTGGAACCTGTTTGGATTTCCCATTGATAGTTTGTCGTTTCATCACATTTCCACCAACTATATTGTTTGTACCCACACCCACAGTCTCTCTCCGAGGTTGGCTTTTCTCCACACTCCGTAGGGCCATTACCACAAGATTCTTTATCAGACACAGAACACGCTCCCCAGCCTTGCCACTTCCCTCCTATACACTGGTTCTTCTGCGTCCCTGTCTCCCCACAGTTATTACTACAGCTCCTTTCTTCCGTCGTTCCACTCACA
>JAFVFN010000018.1 GCA_017475405.1 Elusimicrobiaceae bacterium | reverse complement strand
TTCTTATATTTTCCCCACTTGATTGTTTCTCCTACACATCCACATTTCGGACACGCTTTTTTATCATATCTAACTCCAAAAATAATATTAAATCATTTTTGAGACGGTATTACCCAGAATTTTGTCCATTAAGCCGATTTTTTCGCTTGACGCGTTTTTTTTTTTTTGATATTCTCTCTATATAAGAAGGATATATAAGGAGAGAAATATGGTTCAACAAAAACAGGCATTTACGCTCATTGAGTTACTTGTCGTTGTACTAATTATAGGAATATTGGCGGCAGTTGCACTGCCACAATATCAAATTGCGGTTGGGAAAGCAAGAACGATGCAGGCAATCGTTACATTAAGAGCGATCGCAAATGTGCAGGAGACCTATTATTTGGCTAATGGTGATTATTCAGACAGTTTATCCGCATTAGATATAGAAATTTCCAATGACGATAATTTTAGATATAGTTGTGTAGACAAAAGATATTGTGCGGCAAATGCACTTAAAGATACCCTTCCCGATATTTCATTTCACTTGTTGCATCAACCAGCAAATCGCAAAGGTGATAGCGGAATACGTTATTGTTCAACCTATAATATGACAGGCAGTCATGCAAAACAAGCGGAAAGAATTTGTAATAATTTAGGAACTAAAACATCTACAGTGGGATATTATTTATTGAATTAACCAAATAAGCATCCCTCGGCAGGGGGCTCAATTACAAGAAAAACCCCCGCAAAAAGCGGGGGTTTTAAGTTTATTAGTAAACTTATTTGGCGTTTACCATTTTGGCTCTGGAAATATCGCCTTTTTTGTCTAAGAAGTAGAGATAACCTTTTTCTTTTTTGATACCGGTTTTTTCTACTTTTTTCGGTTTGCCGCCTTTTTTGCCACCGCGGGCCATTTGCACACGGGCGATATCACCGTCTTTGTCGATGTAGTACAGGAAACCGTCTTCGCGGTCCATGCCTACTTTCAATACTTTTTCAGCCATTTTGAAAGTCCTCCTTAAAGGATGGTCGTTAATATTAACGTACAAACGTCGTACACATCAAGTGTAATAAAAAAAACAATTTTTTGCAAGCATTTTTTTTAGGCGAGCCCTCCTCGTACTCCTTTTATATTAGTACGCGTAGGGAACTTTCAGGAAGCTTTTTGCCTTTATAAAGTGTCAAAATGCTATAATACAAAGGTATATTCTTAAGGGAAGAGATTGTATGTATTTAAAAGCTATTGAAATCATCGGTTTTAAATCGTTTGCGGATAAATCCCGTCTGGATTTCGAGCCCGGTATTACGTGTGTGGTCGGTCCGAACGGATGCGGTAAATCCAATGTCATCGACTCGGTTCGTTGGACCATTGGTGAAATGAGTTGGAAAGCGTTACGTTCCGGATCCATGGTAGATATTATTTTTAACGGTACGGCAAAACGGGCTCCTTTAAATATGGCGCAGGTAAGTATGATTTTTGATAATGCCTCCCGTCAACTTCCCTTAGATTTTAATGAGATTACTGTTACCCGCAAAATCTTCCGTTCCGGTGAAAGTGAATATTATTTAAATAAAGTACAGTGTCGTTTGCGTGATATTCGGGATCTGTTTTTGGATACTGGTATCGGTGGCGGCGGATATGCCATTATCGATCAGGGCGGAGTAGAAAGTGTGCTTTCCGCATCGGCCGAACAGCGCCGTGAAATGTTTGAAGAAGTGGCCGGTGTATCTAAATACAAAGCCAAGCGTGAAGAATGTATCCGTCGGTTAGAGCGCGTAGACATGGACCTGGCGCGTTTATCTGACACGGTGGCGCTGATTACGGAACAAATTAAAAAACTTGATAGCGAAGCCAAAAAGGCGCGGCTTTATCAAAAATATCGGGAAGAACTTAAAGAAAGCGAAATTGCGATTTCACTGCATTCTTTAAAGGAATCTTCTGCATTAATTGCCAAACACAGCGGCGAATTACAACCGGTTACACAAAAGATGGCGGATTTGGAGAACCGGATTTCCGCGCAGGAAGGAACCACGGCGGCACTAGATTTAAATTTAACGCACAAGCAAAAAGAAGCGGCCGCCTTTAATGAAAAAATTTCCGCCAGTAAATATCAAGTGGGGCTTTTGGAAGGCGCCATCAAAAACTGTGATAACTTAACGGCCGAACTGACTGCACAGGTGGCTGCGTCTGGTGCGGAAGCACAACGCGGACAAAACCGTTTGGCCGAACTGGTTCCGGCGATTGCCCAGTTAAAAGAGAATTTGACTGCCGTGACGGCGAAATTAAATCCGTTACAGGAAAATTATAATACAAAAACCACCCAAGCGCAGCAGATGGAAAATGATTTGCGCGCAGCTGACAGTCAACTGCAGCGAACTTCCAACGAACTGATGAATTTGGTGCAAAAACAAATGGAAGTTTCCAACCGAATTGCACTGGAAGAATCCAACATTAAACGCGAAGAAGAAGATTTGATTGCGGCGGAAAAAGCCAGTCAGGCCCAACAGGCCGGTTTAACCGCTTTGCAGGAAAGCCTGCAGGAAGTGACCTTGCGTGTGCAGGGGAAACAAACTGAAGCGGATAACTCCAAAAACGCCATTATTACCGCGGAAACTGCGCTGCGTAACCTGCAGCAGGAACGCAGTGCGCTGAATGAAAAACTATCAGCCGTCAA
The DNA here is from genome assembly GCA_017475405.1 of Elusimicrobiaceae bacterium. GTDB lineage: Bacteria > Elusimicrobiota > Elusimicrobia > Elusimicrobiales > Elusimicrobiaceae > Avelusimicrobium. The sequence goes on along the minus strand of JAFVFN010000018.1, from coordinate 183,140 downwards.
ATCTGCCCGTGCTGGTTTGACAGCCAAGTTGGAACTCATTCAAACCCAAGGTAAAAATGATCCGTACTGGGTCGGTGTAAAAACTGTTACAGAGAGTGGGATTGCCGGTATACAGGGCACGTTAAGAAAAGAATTAAAATATCCATCCGATTTACAGGTAGCAGTAGAAGAAGCTTTTGGGAAATACTTAGATGCCGTGTTATGTGATACGCGCGAAACCGTACAGAAAGCGGTTGCCCTGCTTAAAGAGCACGGCAAAGCGCGTGCTAAATTTATTGTACTGGAAAATGTCCCCAAATCTTCCGCGGCTGCCGGATCCCTTAAACAACAACTGACCTATCCCGCCCGACTGGAAAATTTGATTGATTTGATTATCGGGGCCTATTCGTATGAGGGGGGAACCGTAGACGGCGGGTTCTTTGTAAGCGGCGGGGATGAAAGCGTCCGTGCTCCGGAGGCCTATTGGGGTGAAGAGGGTGCGGTAAAAGAACAAATTTCTGCGCAAACCCAGCAGGAAGAACAAATTACGGTGGCGCTTACCAAGAATGCAGAAGAGTTAACCAAAGCTGATGAAAATCTAAAAACCTTGCGTGCCAAAACGCAGGAAGCCGTACTAGCTTTAAACTCAGTTCAAAACGAGCGTGCCAATAAAGAACGCGAGTTAAAAACCATTCAAGAGTCTTTATCCAAAGCAGCGGTTCGCAAACAGGAAATTACACTTCGGGTAGATAACCGAAAAACACAAATTGGCACGCTTAAAACGCAGGTTAGCGAACTTAAAAACCGTCATGAATCCTGTGCCAAACAATCCGAAGAAATTAAACAACATCAACAGAAACTGCGCGAGCAGGCCGAAGTACTTAAAAATGAGATTAATACCTTAAGTGCTTCCCTGTATGAAATGCGTATCCAGAAAAATAACGTGGAATTGGATTTAAAATCCACAGAATACGAATTTAACAGTTTAACGGAGAACGAAGGTAAACGTAATGAAAAAGTAGCTGCGTCCAACCTGCGACTGAAAAGCCTGGCCGATGAAAAATTGTCTACGCAGGCTAAGTTATCTGCCGAGCGCGATGTGCTGGCCAAGTTGGAAATTGACGAGCATCAGATGCGTGCCGATTTGGAAGCACTCAAAAAAGATTATGATGAAAAGGTTTCGGCACTCAATGCCTGCAAAAAAGAGCTTTCCGATTTAACGCTTCAAAAGAATAATTTGGAAAACGCGTTGGCCAACGCACGTCGGCAACATACCACGGTAGCCAATAGCCTTTTTGAGAGTTGGAATATTACGCCGGAAGAAGCTGAAATGAATTATGGCAAAAAAGAAGTGGATTACGAACGCGTTAAAATGATGCGCAAGCGTATTGAAAATATGGGTGCCGTCAACATGACAGCTCCGGAAGAATACGATGCTCTTAATGAACGTAACGAGTTTTTAAAAACCCAAATGTCCGATTTGGATAACGCCAAAAAGGATTTGAAGTCAGCTATCAATAAAATTAATCAAACTACTCGCGAGAATTTTAAATATACATTTGATCAAGTGCGTACGCATTTTAAAAATATTTTCCAGTCGCTCTTTCGCGGCGGTGAATGTGATTTGGTGCTTACGCAGCCCGATAACTTGCTAGAAACGGGCATTGAAATTTATGCCCAACCCTCTGGCAAGAAGTTATTGAACATCAGCTCCATGTCCGGCGGCGAGAAAACCCTGACGGCCATGTCCTTGCTGTTTGCCTTCTTCACGCATCATCCGTCTCCGTTCTGTATTATGGACGAAGCGGATGCGGCCCTGGATGAGGCCAATGTAGAACGTTATGTCAATTTGATTAAAGAGTTCTCCAAGTCTACGCAGTTTATCGTAGTAACGCACAATAAACGTACCATGGAAGCCGCCCGTATGCTTTACGGGATTACCATGGAAGAAAGCGGAGTTTCTAAAGTGATGTCCGTGAACTTGGCCGATCGTAACAACGCTGAAGAGAACAAGAAGAAAGAAGAATTGGAAGCCATGGTGGAGGCGTAATGCGGATTGGAGTCCTTTCCGATATTCATGGTAATTTGGAAGCACTGGATGTGTGTCTAAAAGCTCTCAAGCAGGCCGGTGCGGAAAAATATATCCAATGCGGAGATATCATCGGTTACGGACCGGACGCTGAAAAGTGTACCCGCCGTATTATGAAGCTTCCGCTAGTGGCCAGTGTGATGGGCAATCACGATGCGATTTTAGCGTTCCCCAATCTGGAAAGTTGGTTTAATTACGATGCCAAAGTCGTTTTATCGGACTCCCTGCCGGAACTTTCTAAAACGGCTGCGGATTATTTGCGTACTTTGCCGGCCTTGGCCCAAGGCGAAGAGTTCGCCGTGGTGCACGGTACTCCGATGGATCCCATTAAGGAATATTTTCACGGGATGGATCAGTTTAACATATATTACAAATTGTGGCAGGGACAGATATTATTTGTAGGACATACGCATTTACAATTTTATATCAAGGGTTCTCCGCGTACCTGTCATATGTACTTAAACCAAAAGGACGAACATTTGATTCGCTTAAATAAGGCATGCCGCTACGTAATTAACCCCGGGTCGGTAGGTAAGCCGCGTGATCATAATCCCTATGCAGCTTGCGGTATTTGGGATACGCAGGAAAATACATTTGAATTTATTCGTGAACCTTATGATTTTACTATCACGCAGGAGAAAATGCGTGATAAAGGGTATCCGGATTTTCTGATAGAAAGCTTAGCGCATGGACTGTAAGTAATATTTGAGTCGATAGTTTACGCCGGATAAATTATTTTTCTTGCCGCAGGTTTTCCCGCTTTAATACGCCTATGGATTTATTTCAACAGTTTTGTGCCGAAATTGCCCATTGGATACATTTACCGCAATTGTTTATCCGTTTTGCTCTGGTAGGTTGCGTAAATACAATATTTGCGTATTGTATTTATGCCCTTGCTATTTTTATGGGACTGCATTATACACTGGCCGTACTTATGTCTACAATCATTGGTACTTGTTTTAGCTTTAAGACGCTGGGAGCTCTTGTATTTGAGAACCCAGATAACAGGCTGATTTTTAAGTTTGTGGCGGTGTATATTTTATGTTATTTTTTAAATATTGGCCTTTTACGCATTTTAATACAGTTTGTGCTTTCTAACTTATATGTAGCGGGACTGCTTAGTTCGTGTTTGGTATCGTTGGTAAGTTTTTGTTTAAATAAATGGGTGGTATTTCGAAAACCCTCTAAAACACGTGAAAATTTTATTTCTTAGCTCAGATTTGGTATAATATAAAAAGATTTAGGCCCAGTTGGCGCAGCGGTAGCGCGTTCCCTTGACATAGGTGGCTTATAGTTTTTGAAATTTCTCAAAATTGATTAATTCTACGACGAAAAAACTGGTTAAAAGCCGGTTTTATTTTGGACCTAAAAAGAGTCTGTTTTTGCAGTTTTTTGCTATTTTTTGAACTTGTTTGTAAATTTTTTGTAAATATCAATTTGGTTTTTGTGTAAATCCTTTCTTAAGTAAAAATAATATTTTTCTCTTTTATTTATTTTGCGATTCAAGGCAATGTCCCTTTATATCAGGGACATTTTAGTAGAAGTTTTGTTAACCATTTTATTTTTAATTTTTTTAATTGTTTTACAATTTTTTATATTTTTAAATACCAAGAGTCCTAATGTTTAGGTAATGATGACTCTAATGTTGATACCAAGTATAGAATGCTAGATTTTTGTGGCAAGTATATATTGGTGGATAACTCCCTTTCCCTACTTAATATAAATTCAGTACTAGTTTAATTGATGCAATCTATTTCGGCATCAAAACTATGTTCGTAAAAATCTTCCTGGCGGCCAGTTCCCAAATGATGACATAAGCACATAAGCCAAGATCCATAGGAATTTTTAGTATAAGTACGCCATAGGCCAAACATGAGTAGCGGGTCTTTTAACCATTTACCGTATTTGGTCAAAAATACCAAAATATCATTGGGGGTTACCTTATTTATTAATTGACGCGGTGCCCCATCCTTGGGATTGGTAATATATTGCCCATCTTGCATTTTGCCCATACACACAATGATACCCATAACAGCTGGTGCTCCTGTACAAGTATAGGTAGCCGTTCCCTGATTCCCATGTTCTACAGTTCTCATGGTACGCTCGTAAATTTGATTAGCCAAATCAATTGGACTATGGTTATAACAATTCATTTTATCCCAAAAGGCGTCCCCTTTTTCATCACTGTGATTACGAAGGAATAGCCACGCGGCCTCCCGCCTAGTCATCAGATAGCCCTTATTTAATTTGTAAGGACTGGATAATATACTATCTACATCTTTTTCTGACACTTTACCTGCCTCATATAGCGCATCAAAAAGCATCTCCAATTGGACATTTTCGTCCTCTTCTGTACGTTTCCACGCTTGGAATATTTTGGATTCTTGAACCATAATTTCTTCCTTTCTTTTAGTATACAAAAAGTCTGCGACGACACGTTGTCGTTCAATTTTACTATACTATAAGTACCATAGAGAGTGTACGAGGGACAAGCCCGGTGACTACACAGCAACCTACTCTAGCAAGGTGCTAATGCTTGGAAGATGGGACTGCCTCCATTAGACCCATCTTTGCGATGGGTTTTTGTACCTCTTTGTGGATAAATTCAACAGAGAGGTATTTTTATGGATGATAAAATGTATGGTGAATGGTACGCGCGTTGGAAAAGAGCTTGCAGGTTAGCTCAACCCTACACTCTAAAAGTGTATGTAAAAGCGAATAAAACCTCTTGTGAAGTGGAAGATTACCGGACTAAAACCACCTACATACAATGCGATTTGCCTTTTGATTTTAATACCTTAAAGGCGCAAATCGGTAAAGCCACAGGGCTTAAGGATTATGAGTTGGACTTATTTATTGCGGATCACCGCCGCCGTCTGGCGGGGCTTTCCACCGTGGGAGCTAAAGGCCAATGGGACTACGCCGAACCATTGCTACTCAAGTGGTTTTACTTGCTATCGGGCCATGTAACGCAACTGTACGAGGAACTGGCCACGCAGTACGAAAGATTACGGGTGGAAATCTACACGCCCTTTGCGGACTTATGTGCACAATGGGGATATACATGCTGTGAAAGCACTCTTATTTTTACGGGAGAAAATGGAGAGGAAAATGTTTATAGTGAAGCATTTAAGAAGTTATTTCCGATCAAGGGGATAAAAAGTGTTTTAATTTTACCCTGATTTTCTAGCGACAATATGTTGTCGTAGTGGTTTTGTATCCTTTCATTATAGCCACAATAACACATTGTACACACAAGGAGAACTAAAATGAATATACGAGACATTATTGCTTACATAAGCAGCCAAACAGATAAACAAGCAAAGAAAGAACTGCGCCAAGTTATCGCGGAAAATTTTAAAAAACTGGGCATTCAGAATATGGCTTCCTTTGCAAAAGGCGGACGGTATGACGTAAAGAAAACCATGTTACTGGACGTAGATGGACAAATTCGTTCTATACAGGCGTATGATAACAAAGACGGTTATGAAATCATTGTCACCACTCCCACATCCAATAAAAAGCAACTGGGTGATTATTGTATGATCCCTCTGGATAGTTTTTCCTATTTTCATTTACTGTCAGTAGCAATACAATTAAACGATAAATTAAACAAAAAAATGCGTCTTAAAAATAAGAAATAATATGACCACACCCAACATGACACTTTGCGAGGCCGCCAGTCAAAATTCTATGCGTATCGTGCGCCAACTCATTGAAGCTGGTGCAGATCCGAACTTGCGCAAGACCAAGGAATTGCGGCCCATATTTCATTGGGCAATCGTGAATAATATGAAACGGTTGGTTTCTATTCTCTTGGAATATGGTGCGGATGTGAACCAGCGCGGGAACATACATGAGGGGGGAAACCCCGCTAATGATTGCCTCCTATTATGCTGATATTCCCATTATGGGAAAACTTCTTGCCTGTGGAGCCAATGTCAATGCTCAAGACGGAGAAGGGTGGAATGCGCTATTTTACGTTGTTGGAGGAATGTGTCATTGGCAAGAGATTTTACCCCGATTCAAATTGCTTTTTAAGTATGGTATTGATTTGCATGCCTGTGACAAGAGAGGACATAACATTTTACAGCATAATTGCCGTTTAGACAATGCCACAAGGCATTGGATCCTCTCACACGGAGTCAAAGAATAAAAATTCCCCATTTTTTCTATATGTGTGAGGATGGCGTTAGGTCATGCGTGCTTGGATTCAAATCAAAGTTAAATAATTTACCGTAAACGACTAGGTCCACTTAATTGCCAGCTTTAGTTGCATTCGTTGTTGTTCTAGCGGGCAACCAGTGCTTTGCCTCATCTTTACCAGCCCTACATGAGGTACACTCAATGTAAGGCACATTTATATTGTGTATAACTTTTGGTCAATCTAGGCATTGATTGACTCGGAAGGAAGAGAGTCAAAGAAACCATCCAGTACAATCATCTTTTGGGCAACTTCTTCTTTTTTGAACTTCATGTACTTTTGGGTGGTTTTAATACTGCTATGACCCATTAAAACTTGTAAATCATATAGTTTCCCGTTTTTGTCTAAAAAGTTTTTGGCAAAAGTGTGTCGTAAATCGTGCAAACGTACGTGAGGAATTCCTGCTTTTTTAGCCGCATGGTCTATTTGGTAGCGCAGTTGGCAATTGGTAAGTGGGAAAACAAGTCCTGTTTTTTTAATACCAACCTCTTTGAGTATGTTTTCAATAGTGGGGATAAGCCCGAGCATACGGGATTTTTGGGTTTTAGTTTCCCGTAGCAAGATGGTTTTAGCGTTAAAATCTATATCCTCCCAACGTAATCCTAATAATTCTTTCTTACGTACCCCCGTTATGATACAAAACTTAATAGCCGGTTGGATATAAGGCGCTAGGTGTTTCAAAATAAGCCCTATTTCTTGTGGGTTTAACGGATGGGGTTGGAAAGGTTCGGATGGCTTTTTTTCTACGTAGGTGCATGGATTTTCCTTAAAAAATAGTTTCCATTTGCGCAGTTCATTAAAAAATTTACTAACAACTGTAAGACAACGGTTGGCATTGGAAAAGGAGGTTTGGGTGGCTAAGTGGTAGTAATACTTGGTCATATCTAACGTGGTAATACTCCCTAGTTCCCTGTGGCCAAACTGTTTTTGAAATTTGATAAACATAGAACGGTTGCTGGTGGATTTTAATTTGTTTAAGTGTTGTTCGATATATATAGGGGCTACTTCGTCAACGGTTTGGCAAGAGACTGCTAATTCCGGATTGTACTTGTACAAATAAACATTGGCCTCTCTTTTGCGCTTAATTTCCTTGGCTTCGCTTAAAGAGGTCGCTACCACTTCATGGATGCGTTTACCCATATGGTCGGTATAAGCGATACCCCATAAGCCTTTTTTAGTTTGATAGAACCCATTTTTTTCAGTATATTGAAAAGCCATAGTTTATTTTTAAATATTATTTAATATTATTATAACATATTAAATAATATCATAAATATAATTTAATCATATCCAGTCAAATTTGATAATATATACGTATGTCTGACACAAATAAAGAAACCATTGTGCGTTGTAGCATTACGCTTGAAAGAGAACTTTTAGAGCGTGCTAAAAGGTATGCGAAAAAACAAGACCGTAATTTGTCTTCTGTTTTTCGATTGGCTTTGAAGCAGCTTTTGGATGCTTCCGGTAAGTAATTTCGCATACCCTATCTTTTTAGCGGTATAGATGTTGTTCGTCAATCCACTCGTCTATAATCTGCTTGTCAAAAAACAGCTTGCGTGAGTGGGCGAATCTGACTATACTTTGCTTTGGGAATATTCCTCGGCATTTTTGGGAGTAAATAGTGGCTATAGGCCAACCGATATACTCCGCCAATTCTTTAGCGGTAAATAACCGTTTGGTAAGTTGGTGGAATTGTTTAAAGGTATTGTCTTGGATATTTTGTTTTAGCATGTTTTTAGCTCCTTGTAGGAAAGAGTTTCAATGCTCAACGAATTAGATGTAGTATTACATTGCCATGAGGGGGAAGATTCTTCCCCTATATTTTGAATAGCGGCTAAAATCGCATTTTCAAGTGTGGATTTATCCCTTTCTTCACTAAACATCAAAAATAATTTTTTTATTTTCTTACAATGTTTAGAAGCCGTTTTATGATCGGTCCAACGAGAAATGTACTTCAATGCATTATATAGTCCGTATTGTTTACATAACCATAGACAACCCAGTAAAGAACTTCTGGCTTGTATACCGTGAATATTATTGTTTTGACAAATAATCTCCGTAGTTTCAAGTAGTTGATAGTCGGGAGAGTCAATAATACATATGTGATTTAACCATTCTCTCGCTCTAGCATCTAATATTTTACGAGCAACAATTGGGTTAAATGCATTTTCAAGTGTATTTTCCAATTTGATTTTTTGTAAGGAGTATTCACGTTCAATTTCCCTAGCATATTCCATTTGGAATTCTACTTGTAGAAGTGTTTTATGTTTTTTTTGTAGTTCTTTGGCCTGTTCCATAGCCAAAGGTTGTTTTAATGCTTCAGCAGTTTTATCATAGATTTTTAACTTGCGGTGGCTAAGATTGTTAAACACACAAATTCCATTTTCCGGGTATAGAGAAACTCCTCGTTCTAATCTTCCGTATTTTTCTGCTGTTTGTAACATCCGCGTACAACAATCAATAGTTAATGGGATTCCCACTAATTGATTTACATGAAGAATGGATAGTCGTTTGGAACGTAAGGTTTCTTTAGAAACTTCAATACCTAGTGCATCTAACTGTTGTATGGTCCTTTCCAAAAATTCATCCAAATCACTAGGAACGACATTTTTTAAATTATGTCCAAACAAAGTTTTTGCTGGACAAGTATGTATCATCAGCGAACATCCCTGTGGTTTTATGTGAGGAAAGTACCAGTTCTTATATGTTTCTTTTGCATTTGGTTTCCAATCATTAACATTACGTCTTCCAGTTAAGTAGTGCGCTTTGACATCAAATTCATCCGGTTCTAAATACCATCCCAATTTATCTATCATAGCCACTCCTCTGTATAGCAACCGTATAGAGATTGCATATTAGCTTTATAACTACTTTGAGTTGTAAAGCAGGTTTTGCCTTGTATACAATACTTCATTATTTTTGCCTCTTTTACTGTCTCACTTGAAGTGTTTCAGTGGTTTAATTTTGGTTTTAAGGGGTGGGTTTTTTGATTGTGCATATAATATTATACTGAAAAACTTTTTAATTTCCGGGAAACCACATTTTGGCTATAAATGGTTACTTTCTTATTCCATTAAAGTCCTAAATTGTGGAAAAAGTATTATATTTTAAATAAAATTAATTTGAGAAGGAGTTTTGATAAAAAAGAATGCTCAAACAGGGATAATACATTTTCTCTTGTGCATATGACCAAATTGCTAAATCAGTCAAGAGTATTGGCATAATAGTTCAAAAATTTTATAATAAAACTATATTAATGTTAAGGAGTTAATTTTAACCCAAGCCTTAAAAGTGGCTTGATTACAATTGATACTGTTTTTGGAGGGGATATAACCCCACTCTTTTACGAAAGTAGAAGGATTGCAAAACCGAGAACTGTCGCTATAGCTAGTAGTATTGGATTAATTACCCAATGATACTAGCCATAATCCTATATTTGATTGATAATCATATAGGTAGGCGACTGTTATTTGAGAGTTTTGCAATCCTCAAATAGCAGTTGCCTTTTTTTGTTATGTAATTTAGGAGGGATATATGGGGGAAGGTTTAAAAGCAATTCATGAGAAAATCAATTCGGCAAAAATGGATAATGTGGATAAAACCGAATTTCAAGACGCATATCAGTTGCGTTTTATTGGCAAAAACTATGCCAAATTTATTGCCGATTTGCCGACTGAAACATTGCTTGTTCCTAATACAGAATGGAATAATCTGTCCGAAAATCTAAATAGTCAAAATATTTTTATTACGGGAGACAATTTACCTGTCCTCAAGCATTTACAAAATGCGTACTATAATAGCGTTGATGTTATTTATATTGACCCTCCGTATAATACTGGTTCAGATGGCTTTATTTATAATGACAAATTTGAATTTACAGACGAGCAATTAAAGGACACTTTGAGTCTTACAGACGACGAAATTAAACGTTTACATAGCATTAATGGTAAAAGTTCCCATTCTGCTTGGCTAACATTTATGTACCCTCGTCTAAAAATAGCCAGCAAGCTTCTCAAAGATACAGGGGTTATTTTTATTAACATAGATTATAATGAACAAGCTAATTTGAAATTATTGTGCGATGAAATTTTTGGTGAAAGAAATTTTCAGCGGGAGATAATATGGCGAATTGGGTGGGTATCTGGTTTTAAATCGGGAGAAAACATAGATAATTTTGTACGAAATCATGATACTATTCTATACTACACTAAGTGTAAAGATAAAGTGTTTTTTAATAAAACTAATGCCTATACGACCCAGGAAGACTTCGGCAGTAGATTTAATTCGTTTAAAGATAAAAATTCCCAGAAAGTTATAAATCCAAAACAGGTTTTGCTAAAAGATTTAATAGATATGGGAATTGATAAAAAAAAGGCACAAGAATTTATAAATAAAGCTGATACGATAGGTTTGCCCGAAAAATATCCGATAGAAGACACTTGGAATTGTTCAAGTTATGACAAATTAAATAGTATCGCTATTGAATCTTTTTCGCATGAAAAAGTATCTAAAATGTTGGGAATAGACGAATTTAAAGGGCAAAAATCAATTAAATTAATCAGTCGGATCATTAAATCTTCTCCAAATAAAAATGCTGTTGTATTAGATTTCTTTGGCGGTTCTGGAAGCACAGCCCATGCGGTTATGAAATTAAATTCTGAAGATGGAGGAAATCGCCGTTGGATACTTGTGCAGTTAGACGAACCTACTTGGGAAGTAGATAAAAGTGGGAATAAAAAGGCAAAAGAAAACTTTGAAAAAACTTATAATGCAGGGTATGAAACAATTGATCAAGTATCGCGTGCGCGAATTGAATATGCAGCAAAAGAATTAGGAGATACAAGCGGTTTTAAGCATTATTACATTAAAGAGCCAAATGCTGTAACATTAGACAAAATAACCGAATTTGACCCTAAACAACCCGCATTAATCGCGGAAGACATGGTAGAGGAACTTGGAGGAGAGGACGTGTTATTAACGACGTGGTTGGTGGCAGACGGATATAAGCTGACCGATAAACCGCAAGAAATTGACCTGGCTGGTTATAGGGCATATTATTGTGATAATTCGGTTCTTTATCTAATAAAACAGGGTTGGGGGAAAGAACAAACGCAGACCCTATTGAATTTGGCCGGGAAGAATAAGTTGAACCTGAATACCATTATTTGCTTTGGCTATTCTTTTACGTTAGAAAGTATGGAAGAATTGGAAATTAATGTAAACCAAAGTCTCAATCATGTAAAAGTAGAAAAGAGATATTAAACATGAAAATACATTTACAGGAATTACCCCACCAAAGACAAGCATTAGATGTCATTTTGAATAGTTTCCCTCCAATAGAAGAGGCGAAGCAAAGCCCAAGTTATGCTAATCCAATTTTACAAAATGCCCATGACCAACGGCATTTTTTAGATATTAAAATGGAAACGGGGACGGGAAAAACATACGTCTATACCCGTGCTATGTATGAATTGCATAAACAATTTGGTCTTTATAAGTTTATTATTGTTGTGCCTTCTTTAGCTATTAAGGCAGGTACTGAAAATTTTATTAAAAGCGATTATGCTAGGCAACATTTTGCAAAATTCTTTCCCAATAAAAAGATAGAATTGCAAGTTATTGGTTCAGGCGATTTTAGCAGTAAAAAAGGGAAACGCAAAAACTTTCCAGCTACTCTATTGCAATTTTGCGATGCTACTAAAATTGATAGAAATACAATTCAATGTTTGTTATTGTGCGATAAAGGCTATCTGGATAGGAAAGATGGGGCCTTATTTCGGAATGATTACGACCAAACTTTATTTAATGGCCTAACTTGTCCTGTTGAAGCGTTAAAAGAAACCTTGCCTGTACTGATAATTGATGAACCGCATAGATTAAAAAAAGACGGTAAAAGCTATACAAATATTATAGAAAAAATAAATCCGCAAATAATTATACGTTTCGGCGCGACATTTCCAACAGTTAAAATCGGTAAAGGGAAAAAGGCACTAGAGAAACCTGACTTTTATCAAGATGAGCCACAGTTTGATTTGGGGGCAGTAGACGCTTTTAATCAAGATTTAGTCAAAGGGGTTAGTGTGGATATTCCACAATTGCCAGAAGGGGCTCATAAACAGATCTATAAAATTAAGAGCATTAGCAAAAATGAAGTGGTTTTTAGCAACGGGGTCAGAATTCGTGCGGGAGAGAGTTTAAGCGCACTTGGAGTTGGTTTTCAGGGCAATGTAACCTATGAATCTGACGGAAAACTTTCTAATGATTTAGAACTTCAAACAGGGATGGAATTGATAGAAGGCGTTTTCAGTAATTCCTATCAGGAACTACTTATTAACTTGGCATTAGACGCGCATTTTAAGGCCGAGATAGAAAATTTTCATAGAGGCGGACAAGGATACAAGGTCAAAACAATTGCTTTATTTTTTATTGACAGTATCAAAAGTTATCGAAATGAACAAGGGTGGTTGAAAACGACTTTTGAAAAATTACTTAAAGTAAAACTTGAAAATCTATTAAAAGAGTATCCCTCTGGTGAATATCATGACTTTTTGCTGGAAACAAAAAATGATTTATCATTGGCGCATGGTGGATATTTTGCAAAAGATTGGGGTGAACCAGATGAAAGTGCCATTGCAGACGAGCGGGAAGATATATTGCATAAAGAACGTACCCTCTCGTTAAAAAAAGAGGACGGAAGATGGAATATAAGACGATTTTTCTTTTCAAAATGGACCCTGCGGGAGGGGTGGGACAACCCTAACGTATTTACTATTTGTAAGTTACGAACAAGTGGGAGTGAAATCAGCAAAATACAAGAGGTTGGACGGGGTTTGCGTTTACCCGTTGACGAGCAAGGAAATAGACTGTCTGGTGAATGGCGATTGAATTTTATTGTCGGTTGGAATGAACGAGAGTTTGCCAATAAATTGGTAAGCGAAATTAATCAGGACGCAAAAGTTATTTTGAATACGCAAACTTTGACGGCTGAAATGATTAAAATTATCTGCGATAATAGGCATCTGTCTGAAAATAGTTTATTGTCACAATTAGACAAGGTGGAAATTATCCATAGAAATAATGATTTTCAAGAGGGCGGTTATGAAAAACTTATCGCTATGTATCCAGAACTACTACAAGCGCAGCTGAAGCAAGGGAAGGTAACTTCTCCGACAACAAAAGAAAAGCAAAAGAAAATCAAATTGCGTACCGAAAATTGGCAAAAGATAAAATCATTTTGGCAAGAAGTATCTAAGCGCTATATGTTGTTTTTTGAGCGAATTGATCGAGGGGAAATGGATCAACTGTTTTACCAAACTTTAAAAACAGAAGGCATTTTTGATGATAACAAAAACATAGATGTCGTTATTAAGCAAACCCAAAAAACAACAGAAGAAAAAATTATTTATATAGAGAAAAAATTGACAATAGCTAATCCAAATTTAATTGGTAAACTGCAGTATGGTGAGTTTGTGAAAAAAATAGCCATCCGTACTGCCCTTCCAGTACAAACAATACATACACAATTATGGAAGGTTTTAACAGAGTTGTCAGAAAAGGGTGTTGGTAAAGCTGAAATCAACACGAAATTAAATTATAATTCGCTTGAAAAAATAATAAATGTTTGGTGTGAAAAATTTGCCGAAACTTTTGCCGCCAAATATGATTATAATGCATTAGATTTTACTGTTGATACATTTGTTCTTAAAAATGGAAGTTTTGTTACAGAATTACCAGCTGGTGACGTGGGGAATTTTGAAGCCACTGATATAGATGAAGATAAGAGAAATTTATATGATAGACCACTCGCCTATGATAGTGAAAACCCAGAACACGAAATATTAAAAATCAGTCCACCAGAAAAGATTATTGTATTTGGCAAACTTCCTCGTCGGGCGATTAAAGTGCCCACCTATACAGGAGGAAGCACCACCCCTGATTTTGTCTATGTGGTACAAAAAGGCAATGGAAAAAATTTATATGTATTATTGGAAACTAAAGCCAAAGATATGCGCGGAACGGAAAAAAGAGCTGTTGAGGCACAAGGTAAATTGTTTAAAAAAGTTCATAATGTAGAATGGCGTTTAATTAATACTGTAAAAGAAGTACAAGATTTACTTAAAATATTGTAAATGGAGAAGAAATTAAGCATTTAGAATTGATATCTTAATTTAGGAGTTAACTTTTTACTGATAGTTAATCACGCTATTTACATAAAAAAATTTAGGGAATGTAAATCTGTTATTTGAATAAGTAAAAGCGTTTTTGTTAGAAAATAGCAAAAAATAAGGAAAATATTGCGTAAGGATATATTTTGTTAAAAAATGGATATTCCCGAGTATATATACTACGACACTATGTTGTCGCGCTGATTTATTATCCTATAAGTGCAGTAAAACTATATAGGAGAAAAATTATGCCAGAAACAAAGTATGAATGTAATAAATGTCATCAGGTATTTACCTTTGCAAATCCAACTTTAAATACCAAATGTCCGGTTTGCGGAGGATTTTTGAGCCGGAAGTACTAAACATTTGTATTAGTCCCCGTCCTCCCAACCGAGGGCGGGATAGGAGTAGGTATGTTTTGGAAATATATTGAAAAAATAGATTGGAGTAAGGTGGTTCACAATTTTTTAGGGATGAAGTATAAAGCCATAGATATGCAGATTGCGTATTTCGGTTGTGAGGCCTTTGAAATAGAGTGTAAATGGCGTCGGCATACAGACCATGCCGGGCCCAGTATAGCCGTAACAATTTTGGGTGTTCTTTTTGAAATCTCAATTTATGATTACCGCCATTGGAACCGTGCGGAGAACCGCTTTTATTATGACGAGGAGCCGGAAATATCTTGGATTGGTTCCAAGGGATATACCTATGAGGATTATTGGAATGACCTTAAAACATGTGCGCAAAATCATCAGCTAGACGAGGATTATTTGCCGCGGTGCGAAGCCTTTTTTGTGGAAGATATGCTTCTGCATGAACATTACAAGAAATTATTTGCCAAATGGGACGAGGAGGACAAAAAACCGTTTGTACTTAAACATCCTATAGATTGGGCAAATGTAAAATATGCCAAAGATGAGGCCATTAATAAAAAGTATACTGTTAAGCAAGTGGGAGAAGATAAACTGGAAGTAACCGAATTTCGCGTAAAACACATTATGTCCGTAAAAAGTGTGGTAACTTGGTGGAATTTGTATGATAAAAAGGGCAATTTAGTAAGCAAAGCATCTGATTATAAAACTGAGGAGGACGATGAGTATGAAATTTGAATCTATTAAAGGCAATATGCAGCGGTTTGAAAACTTGATTTTTAATGTTCACGGTGGCCCTGCTGGTATGATTAGAAAAGGCATTCCTTGGGAAAAAGTAGTTTGGGGCCGAACTTTTGATTCAGACAAGGGATACTTTAAATTCCGTCAAACAAAAGATGATAAGGGGGAATTGCATTTTTTTGTACAGGACGTGGAGGGAAATTGGCGAGAATGGAGTAAACGGGATATTGCTTACAGTTGCGATTTATACGATAAAGACGGCAAATTACTCAGTATTTTGTTTTTTGCCTTTTAGAAGTAGTAAGATTAGGTAAGAGGTGCTTATGAATTTGTCCAAGTCACAATATACAAAATACCGCAGTTGCCCTAAACGTTTGTGGCTGTATCGTAACAAAAAAGAGGTGCTTACGCCACCGGATGCTGCCCAGCAAAAAATCTTTGATAGAGGACATTATATCGGTGAACTGGCATGGAAACTTTTCCCGGGCGGAGTGCTTGTTGAAAATGGCTATAAAAATCCACAAGAGGCCATTAAACGCACGCAAGAGCTTATGGCGCAGGGGGTGCCGGCTATTTACGAGGCCGCGTTTTGCTATAACGGTATTTTGGTATTTGTGGATATTCTGGAAAAAACGCCTAGCGGGTGGAATTTGGTGGAAGTTAAAAGCAGCGGCAAGAAAATTGCGGAAATTTATTTTTACGATATTTCCATCCAGCGCTACGTGCTTACCCACTGTGGGGTTACGCCGGAGCATTGTTATCTTATGCACATCAATTCCGACTATTTTATGGAAACGGACGAGCTGGATTTGAAACAGTTTTTCCTCTTAACGCCCATGGATAGTGAACTTTTTTCGGACGCAGATATTGAGGAAAATTTAGCCGCTATTGAAAAATTACTTGCCGAAGAAGAGCCAAAAGCGGAATTGGATAAATCGGGTTGTGATGGTTGTGAGTGCCACGACTATTGTTGGAAAGAGTTGCCTGAGGATTCTGTATTTGACCTTTTGCGTAGTAACCGGGCGCGGGAGTATATGGCACAAGGTATCTTACGTATAGCCGATTTGCCACCGAACAGTTTTGATAACGAGAAATACAACCGTTGGGTAGAGGTGTGCCGCACGCAGCAGCCGTATATTGATAAGGCCGCTGTGGCCGCGTGGCTAAACAAGCTGAACTATCCGCTGTATTACCTTGATTTTGAAACGACGCAACCCGTCGTTCCTTTGTGGAAATACTCACGGCCCTATCAGCAAATTCCGTTTCAGTTTTCGCTCCACGTTCAGTGCGAGCCGAACGGTCAGTTTGAGCATTACGAGTATCTTTCCACCGGCAAAGAGGACCCGCGCTATGGATGTATAAAGGCGCTTTTGGAATATATCGGCAACGTGGGCACGATTATTGCCCATAACGCCAGTTTTGAGAAAGGCCGCATTAAGGAAATGGCGCACGATTTGCCCATTCTCGAAAAGGATGCCAAGTGCCTAATAGAGATGACTGAGCGGTTTGCCGATACGGGGGATGTGTTTAAGCAGGATTATTTACATCCCAAAATGCACGCCAGTTGGTCTATTAAAAAAGTGTTGCCCGCGCTTGTGCCGGAAATGAGTTATGACGGAATGGCCGTTGCCAACGGCGGGGATGCTATGGATGCCTTTGATATATTATATGCAGGGAAATTACCACCTGCCGAGTTGGAGCAATTACGTAAAGACCTACTCAAATATTGTGAACAAGATACTTGGGCTATGGTCAAAATCGTGGATGTGTTACGAGATAGTGTACAATAGGAGAAAATTATGACAACAAAGAAAGATTTTACTAAATTGCCGAAGAAAACAACGAAAAAGAAAAACGAAGATGTAAAAAAAGGACTTTCACGCCTAATTAAACTGATGATTGACTTAAATCAAGGCGTGCTTAATTTGGACCACGCCGCCCAAGAATGCGGTGTCAGCCGCCGCACGATTCAACGCGATATTGAGACGTTGGAAAAGGCCGGTTTGCCGCTCTATAAACCGAACCCGCAAAATGTAAATTACCGCGTGCGGGATGAGTTTGAATGGGCCAAATTTAATATCACAAAAGAAAACGCATTGGATTTTGTGGACGCACTGGACGTATTAACCGACGGACTTGGCAAACCCCGCAAATGGGTGCTTCCCATCCAAAAAGAAGTAGAAAAGGCCGGGCGCAAAGAGCAGAAAAAACGCCAAGAGAGCCAAGGTAAATGGGAACCTATGGACGCTACGAAGGAAAATGTGATGTCCATCTTTTTAGAGGATGAGAAGTTAAAACAGGCCCCTTTGCAAATTTTGCTGGCACTTGCACAGTTTAATGAGGTCGCGGATGACAAAGGTTTTAGAAATAGTGCCTACCGCGAATGGCAAGAACGTGAATTGCAAAAATTAGTGATTCGTTTTAATTGGCTAGGGCAGCAACATCGCGAAGCCTTAAAAGGGTGTGACAAGCTAATAAAGAATGACCCTAAGGATGCGTGGCCTTATAAGCAAGCGACCTTAATTTGTTACACCAAGAAAGATTATAAGGGTGCTCTGCAATATGCCTTAGACGGATTTGAACAAGACAAACAGGATGATACCCTTCTTACTTATTGTATTTATTTTGCCATATTAAATAAGCAGTATGAAAGCGCAATTCGGCTATTTAGTGTCGGTATTTCCCATAAACCGTTGCAAACGCATTTTGCGGCGTTGGTGTATGCGTCTGTGGGGCAATTTGATAAGGCATTAGCCATTGTGGAAAAGGCCCAGAAAGCCGATCCCAAGAACCCCAAGGCTTACAAGCACATCAAAGAGCAGGTGCTAGACCTTAAGGCCAAGAAACAATAAAAATATCTGGGACGGACAAACAAAACGGGTGACACTATGCTGTCGCCCGCATTTGTTATGCTATGGCTATGGAGGAGGTAATCCATATGGAATTTCTTTTACTAATTATTGTGGGAATTATTAGTTTTGCGCTGGATGCGACAGCAGGAGCCAATAAGTAAGAAATTGAGCCTCCTTGTTAGTATGGCACAAATTTAAGGAGAAAATATGTTTTTAGTGTCAAACAGTGCTAAATTCAAACGCACTTGCGGGCCCTTTGTGGTAGAAAAAGGTGTTTTGGAAGTAACCGATTGTTTTATGCGCCACGGAACATGCTTTCCGGGCGGGCTTGGACTTATGGCAAGCCGGGTAGATAAAAATGGGGAGAAATTCTTCCGTCAGGAATATTTTTGGGGAGGTGGCATGTTGGTGTTTCCTCAAACATTTCAGTTGGGTATGCGGGATTTGTCTTTTGTAGATAATTATAGCGTTCAATATGCTTGGAACCGCGGTTTTAGCGGGCAATTTATATACAATGGGCAGACATACAGTGCCCCTTCTTTGACCTTGGACATAAACAATATGTCCATAGACCGTATGTTGGAAATTGCCAAAGATATAGCCCGTAATCATTTTAATACGGATGTGGTTTTAAAAATCTTTCCAGCGGGTCGTATTTTTGTGGTACTTAACAAATCTTAAGGAGGAAATATGGATGTGTTAGGTGTTATTTCCTTAGGTGTAGTAATGTTTATTGTTTTGATGTTTTTAGCCCAAATTGATTTTTAGCTCTGCCCCATGAAGCAATTTCTATTTCCTCATACAGAACATACTATGGCTTGTACTTTCAACAAAGCATTCTGTGTCGCCTAAATCGTAGCGCGCAATATTCGTTCCAGCATATTGGGTAATCGTTTTTACTTGTTCCATTTTGATTTGGATTTGTGCCGCACCGTATCCCACCCCAGAGGCCAATAATAGGGCTAAAACTATATAGATTTTCTTCATTTTACACTCCTTAAATAATCGTTTAATACTTCTTTTACATGCTTATACAAAGTGTCGGGAGAAACTACCTTGATATGCGGTAGCCAATGCAAAATGGTGGGAAGTATTTCTTCTTCTTTGGCCGCCTTACACGAAAGGACTATGCGTCCGTCTTGTAACTCCTTTTCCACTTTTTGTAAGGGAAAATAGGTTTTGTTTTTAAAAAAATGGGCACACTCGGCTGATACTTCTAATGTAACGGCCATTGGGCGATTCTTTTCAAACCAGATATTGGTGCTTTCTTTGAGGATTTTGTCTATATTTTTGTTGTATTTGAAAAACTTACCCATTTCCTTGGCAGAGGAAATCTTTTCCAAGCGGAATTTAAGTAGTTGGTCGTCATCAGTGAGAGACAATAAATACCAAAATCCGTCCATCCATATTAGTTTTAATGGGCGTAGTTGGTAGGACGGCATTTTGCCGCCTTGATAGTGTATTTCTACCCATTCGCGCATCCGGATAGATTGTTCCAGTGTGCGGGTAATGGGGGTTTCTTGGTATTTTTCACCGCCGATAACTTTGATGAAAAACGGGTTATCTTCCAGCAAGGCAAGCAAACGGCGTTTTAATAATTCAAATGATCCTGCAAAATCTCCACCCAGCGAACTGGCCATATCGCTCATCAGTACTAAAATAGAGGCCTCAATGCTAGTTAATTGCATTTTTTCTAGGGAAAATCCCTCTATAAATGCCCACACGCCTGGATCGGGGTTCCATAGCGAGAAGTTGGCGTCCTCAATATCATTCATATCGCGCTCAATGGTGCGCACGGAAACCCCGGTTTCTTGGGCCATATCTTTTACACGGATTTGGCCCTTGTCTAGTGCGTTTAATTCATAAAGTACACGGGTTAATTTGTTTCGCATTTCTTTTCGCATGGTTACCTCTTACAAACAGTATAGCACATAGTAGCGACGAGGTGTCGTCGCAGGAGTAGCATTTTGTTAGGTTTTTGGGAGGGCTATGTTACGACACTACGTTGTCGTATCCCTTTTCTTCACTATAAGTAACTTACCTTGCACAATATAGCAACTACGACAACCATTTCCTAAAGTTGTTTTTAATTCTTATTGGCTTAACGGTATCAAAAAGAGAGGGAAATTATGTCTAAAACAGAATCCTGGCAAATAGAGCCAAAGCACGAACAGGTTTGTCCTGCGCTTTTATGTATTTCCAAACTGAATGTTAAAGTAAATAAAGAAGGAACATATGTTTTTGGAGGTGCTACCTATGGCTTTTATTGTACGTATGACAGCGGAGATTATACATTTCGTTTTTTCTTTGGGCGGACCTTAGGCGGATTTGGTAAACAATTGCATTTTGAATTGTATTTTAAAGGGGAAAAGATTGCCAAGGACGTTATTTATGGGAACCGCGCAGAAGCATTTGCCTGTTTTTTACGCAATATAGCCAAGTAATCTAAGAATGGGTGAGAGTGTAAAGTCTTTTATGTATTTGTTTTGCACTAATGCAAGACCACTAGCAATTATGCTATAATAAATATAAGAAAGCGGTAACTTTAGAAGGTGCTTGTAAATTTTTTGTAAATATTTATTTTTAGTATTTCAAAAAATGTTCTAAAGATTGAAAACCGAAAACTGATTTCTTCGACGAGAAATTAGCCTAAATTAAGAAGCTTTAGGCCCAGTTGGCGCAGCGGTAGCGCGTTCCCTTGACATGGGAAAGGCCACAGGTTCGATCCCTGTACTGGGCACCATTTAAATCCCCGTCGTTTTGATGGGGATTTTTTCTTATAAATTGTCATTCGTTTACAAAAGGCAAGTATCCAAAAAATGACCCATTTTCTGTATATCGTTTGGCAAATATATAATGATAGTATGCTTGCATGCGATCCGGTGAGACTGTATTGGAACTGCAATGGGTGTGGGACATAGGTAAATTTCGGACTATTACGCCGGACCTGTAAATCATCCCGCACAGCGGGTTAAGTCATGACAACCGTATGGTTTCCGTGTTCAGGCTGCGTACAACGGTCATGCTGTAAAGGATTAACCCAGAGCATTGTAATTGTTAGTATAATACGGGTAAGGAGATTTTATGGAACTATTTATTGCATTTTTAGCAGGAGTTGTGGTTGCCAGTATTATCGCACTCTGGAAAATTAGTCAATTAAAAACGGAAAAAATCCGTTTTGAAGAACGGGTTCATGCTTTGGACCAAAAACAAGAGGAACAAACTCGGTTTTTTAATACGCTGCAAAAACAAGCACAGGACTCCTTTAAACAATTAGCAGCTGAGTCTCTAAAAGAACAGCGTGCCGAGCTACGTACGGAGAACACGAATTTTTACGCTCCTTTGAAAGAAACCATGGATAAATTTACCAAACAAGTGGGGGATCTTCGTACGGAAAGTACGGCCCGTCACGGATTGCTGCAGAACGCCATTGAACGCACCTTGCAGCTTAATGAAAACCTTTCCCAGGAAGCCCAAAACCTGACCGAGGCCCTTAAAAGTCCCAAACGACAAGGTACGTGGGGGGAAATTATTTTAGAAGACGTGTTAACGGCGGCGGGACTGCGCAAAGGAATTGAATTTGACACACAGGTTTCTTTTATGACGGAGGGGAACCAACGCAAGCAGCCCGACTTTATTATCCACCTACCCGGCAAACGGGACCTTGTGATAGATTCCAAGATGTCGTTTACCGCTTATTTGGAATGGCAGGCTGCCACGACGGAAGAAGATAAACAAAAATACCTCAAAGAACATGTACAGTCCATTGAAAAACATATCAAGGAGCTGTCCGAGCAGGATTATACCGCGCTTTTACCTAATGAAAAACTGGATTTTACGTTTATGTTTATCCCGATTGAATATGCCTACTTTATTGCCGTGCAGGCTAAACCGGAGTTAAACGAACTGGCCCGTCAGCATCGCATTGCCATTGTAACAGCGTCCAATTTGTTTTCTGTGTTGCAGGTAGCAGATAATTTATGGCGGCAGGAACGGGCCGGGCAACTAACTGAAAAAATCTTCAAAACCGCCCGTGAAATGCTGGAGCGTACAGGTCGGTTTGCCCAGCGTATGGAAGAAGTACATACCAAAATCGGACAGTTGGGTAAAGCCTATGAAGATGCCGATAAGGCCCTGCGCGGTAAACAGGGGATTGTTGCCTCTGCCAAGCAGCTTGAAGAATTGCGTTTGAAATCCGCCAGACAATTACCGGAACTGGTAGAAGAGGCAGTGCCTGCTTTGCCACAGGACAATGATGCTTAGAAAAAGGTAAAATATACCTAACGACCACCTTATGTGCGCCGGTAAGGAATAATATGAGCATTTTTGAAGCATTAATGATGTTGGGGTTTGGGCTTGCCTGGCCGTTTAATATTGCCCGTTCCCTACGTACTAAAACGGCTGCCGGTAAAAGTTTTTTGTTTATGATTACTATTGAGCTAGCCTATATATGCGGTATGATACATAAGGTATTGTATAGTTTTGATATCGTGTTTTGGCTTTATGTACTCAATTTTGTCATGGTACTGATTGATTTATTGTTGATGGTACGTTATACCAGACTGGATGTATTTCGCGAACGTCATGCGCAATTGCGTGCACGGCATAAACCGGTAAAAACGGTATAGGAATGCGGAGGAGAGGATATGCTTCGGTTTAATTGTGATTATTGTGAAGGGGCGCATCCCCGTATTTTGGAAAAACTGACACAAACCAATTTGGAACAAACGGCCGGTTACGGCAATGACCCGTATTGCCGGCAGGCCGCGGAACTTATCAAACAACAGTGCAATGCTCCGCAGGCCGCCGTACATTTTTTATGTGGCGGTACGCAGACCAACCTGACGGTACTGGCAGCCTGCTTGCGTCCTTATCAAAGTATTATTTCTCCGGTATCGGGTCATATCAATGTACATGAAGCCGGAGCCATTGAAGCGACCGGACATCATATTGAACCGTTGCCTCAGGAGTTTGGCAAAATAACAGCCGCGCAAATTGCCCGTGTCTGTAAAGCACACTGGGAAGATGATAATCCTGAATTTGCCCCGCAGCCCCGCACGGTTTATATTTCGTTCCCGACAGAATACGGTACGTTGTATTCTCTGCAGGAACTCAAAGAGATTCGCCGGGTATGCGATGAAAACCATTTGTTTTTGTTTATTGACGGAGCGCGACTGGGATATGGCTTAACCGCGCCCGGCAATGATGTAACCTTGCAGGATATAGCTGTGCTGGCGGATGTGTTTTATATCGGTGGCACCAAAATAGGAGCGTTGTTTGGAGAGGCCGTAGTGATTACCAACCCCAAACTGCAAAAAGATTTTCGCTATTTTATGAAACAAAAAGGCGCCATCTTGGCCAAAGGTCGGTTGCTGGGGATCCAGTTTTTAACATTGTTTGAAGACAGACTATATTTGCAGCTTGCCAGACATGCCAACGAAATGGCTATGATCATTCAAAAAGCCTGCCAACAAGCCGGACTCAAATTTTTGTATGATTCGCCTACTAATCAACAGTTCCCGGTTTTGCCCAATGATATGTTGGCAACATTAGAAGAAACCTATTCGTTCGCGCATATGGGGTGTGTGGATAAAAACCATAGTGCTATTCGCATTTGCACCAGTTGGGCGACTCGGCCGGAAGATGTGGCACAACTTACGGCGGATATTTTAAAACTGTCGGGGAAATAATATGTTACATATCGGTTGTCATTTATCCAGTTCGGCCGGTTTTGAAGCCATGGGGAAAACGGCTCTTTCCATCGGAGCCGATACGTTTCAGTTTTTTACGCGCAATCCGCGCGGCGGACGTGCCAAAGACATTGACCCGCAAGATGCACAGCGGCTTCGTACGCTTATGCAGGAACATCGTTTTGCGCCCATTATTGCCCATGCTCCTTATACGTTAAACCCAGCCTCAGCCGAGGCCAAGACGCGTGAGTTTGCCCTGATGACGTTTGCCGATGATTTAAAACGGATGGAGTATGTGCCCGGTAACTTGTATAACTTTCACCCGGGTTCGCATGTGGGACAGGGAGTAGACAAGGGTATTGAACTTATTATCCATACCTTAAATGAGATTTTAGATTCCAAACAGCACACAACAGTTTTATTGGAAACTATGTCCGGCAAGGGCAGTGAAATCGGCGGCAAATTTGAGGAACTCAAACGCATTTTAGACGGTGTTAAACATAACCATTTACTGGGGGTTTGTTTTGACACCTGCCACGTCAGTGATGCGGGGTATTCCCTAGTTGATTTGGATGATACCCTTACTAAATTTGACAAGCAGGTGGGACTTAAATTATTAAAGGCAGTTCATATCAATGACAGCTTGAACCCACAGGGTTCACACAAAGACCGCCATGCTCCCATTGGTAAAGGAACCATTGGAACTAAAACGTTGGCAGGGGTTATTAATCACCCGGCTTTGAAACACTTGCCGTTTTGTTTAGAGACCCCCAATGAGTTGGACGGTTATGCCCAGGAAATAAAACTGCTTCGAGGGCTATATAAAGAGTAAATCTTAAGTGGAATTGAAATTATAAAAAAGACCGGTATAAGCCGGTCTTTTTTCACATACGACGGGCGAGTAAAATGTGCTTGACGCGTTTTTTTTTTTTGATATTCTCTCTTTATAAAGTAAAACAAATAAGGAGAGAAATATGGTTCAACATAAACAAGCATTTACGCTCATAGAACTTCTTGTGGTTGTGCTCATTATAGGAGTATTGGCAGCTGTGGCACTTCCACAATATAAAATCGCAGTGGCAAAAAGTCGTTTAGCCTCTATTATGTCTTTGGGTAAAGCAATCGACTCAGCTAAGGAGGCTTACTTCTTAGCAAACGGAGAGTACACTACAGATGTGCGCAAATTAGATATAGATGTCCCCGCAGATTGCACGATGGTAGATACAAATGGCCATTATTATACTTGTGGTAAATATTGGTTATTAGATAACAATACGGCTGATTTTGTCATAGATTATTGTCCTGATAATAATCAAACATATGCTAAATGTCAATCAATACGAGATTTCCAATTAGCGTGGATCCAACAACATAATACAGACGATCAGTGGTTACCTGGAACGACCTACTGTATACGATTTAATAATTCAGCACTTGGTAAATCTATTTGTCAAAATTTAACAGGATTTGAATATGCTAGCAGATAAAATTATATTTTGAATAAAGTATAGAAGAATCAAAAGTTTCCAATGGTATGGAATAAGGTAGACCTGATTAATGATAATATCACATTGGTAAAGAGTAAGTTTGGCAAAAAACGGAAAATACCGATATGACCGGAGTTAAAGGAAATGCTGTAAGTTTAGGGTCTAAAACCAGTGGTGAAGTATTTGAAATTAGTGAAAATACTTTTGCGTGCACGTGGAAACGTATGTTTAAAGGCTAAACATACCAACTTTCTTTGCATGACTTACGGCATACGTTTGCCAGTTACTTTATGATGAATGGAGGTATGCTTACAGACGTACAGCATATATTAGAATACTCTATGCTCAATCTAAAACAACGTTATGCCCATTAAGCCCAAACCTAAAGAGGTGTAATTTTTGGGCACTGAGGTGTTGAAGTGTGTTAAAAGGAGTATTTAAAAATTATGAATAAATTAAAAGTCCCCGATGATAAACGGGGACTTTTTCAAATGGTGGACCTGACAAGGATCGAACTTGCGACCTCCTGCATGCCATGCAGGCGCTCTCCCAGCTGAGCTACAGGCCCTTTACATATATAGTATATCAGTTTTCAAAAAAAATTGCAACTTTAATTTACGAGATGCCCAGATAGATAGAGAAATTTTATTTTAGTTACCGACTCCAACCATGCAAACCACGGTAGTAAAAATAATTCTCCAATGCTTGGTTCATTCGTTGACGTAGTTCGGGAGTAGTATCGTTTTTCGGGTTAGAGATCATCCCGTCAAAGCCGTAGGACATAAATAACGGACCGCTGATATCTTTTTCCTCATAGGCACTTAGCGCAATAATGGCTCCGTTATATTTACTGTTACGTAATTCTTGAGCAAGAACAATGCCTCCTATCCCTCTGTCAGAAAGAATATCCGTGATAATCACATCCGGACGAATGTAACCTTGTTGGATTTGAGACAACAGCAGGGACGCATCGTCAAAAAAGATAACATGCTGATCCGGAAATAACAGCTGTTGCTGGTACCAACGTATAAATTGACTTACGAAAACAGGATAATCGTTAAAAATAGCGATTTGTAATCCTTGAGGCATGTTGGGCTTTGCGGAACGAAAATTACGCAGGGCATGCATAATACGTTTGGTTGACAGCGGCGCATATAAAAAGAACTCCCGTGCCTTATATACACGGTCTGTGCGTTTAAAGTGTATTTGCGGAACCGTAAAAGGAGTCAGCTCGGGCGATACTTTTACGAGAAGTTCATTTAAATATTGGTATGCCCGTTTGAGCGGGATGTCTTCGGCACGTATGACTCCGCGTAAAGTACCCAATTGCTGGTGGGTCTGATAGATACGTTCTAACCATTGGCGGGTTTCTTCGGGAGGTAAGGCCCTGTGACTGTTTTGCGCAGTTTGGTAATACAAAAATATATCAGCTTCTTTTTTAAATTGCAAAAACTGTTGCATGACTTCTTGGTATTGTTGGCGGGCGGTCTTTCTTTGGGCGTAGTTAATGACAGGTGCCTGTTGGACCGGTATAATTTGACGATGTACGGTGTTTTCCAGCTGTGTCCATTGCCCAAGTGTGCGGGACGGTAAATGGGGTGTCTGTCGAATAACAGGCGCAACTACGGACGGCTGCGCAAGAGCTGCCTGCCCCAGCAGTTTGTCTATTTTGGCAAGAGCGGAACCCTGGGCATGCAACCAAAGTGGACACAGCAACCAAAGTATCATTCCAAGCCTTTTCATACTCATATTGTAGGATAGAACGGCAAAGATTGCGAGGGTCCTAAGACCTATACAGGCAGGCTAAAAGTGCCCAGTTCTCTGGTGTAACTGCCACCATTGCAGCATAATGATGGTTTTGGCGTCACAGATTTCGCCTTTTTCCATCATCTTATAGGCCTTGGCAAACGGAATTTTTTGAAGATTAATAAATTCATCCTCATCGGGACAGTCTTTGCCGCGTGTTAAACCGGTGGCCACATACAGATGCAGTTCTTCACTGGAAAACGCATTGGTAGGATTAAATTTGAGTACATGTTTGAGGCTTTTGGCCCGCATACCGGTTTCCTGCTTCAGTTCGGCTCGGGCACAGGAAAGGAAAGTTTGTCCTTTTTCACGTTTACCGGCCGGGATTTCTAACGTAACTTTGCCTACGGGATAGCGGTATTGTTGCACCAGATAGATGAAGTCTTCTTCAACGGGCAGTACCCCACTGGCTCCGCGGTGGTCTAAGTATAATCGCGTAGCATTATGCCCGTTGACCAGTCGTACTGTATCCAGTTTTACTCCGACGATTCCCTTAAAAAGAGTTTTGCCGGAAATTTTTGTTTCTTTTAATTTACTATAATGTTTCATAGAGACATCTTATAATATTTGGACATCTTTTATGGCAGAATTTGTACAACTCCACAATCACAGTGATTATTCCTTATTGGACGGTATGTTACGTATTTCAGAAAATCATAAGCCGTCTAAATTTTTACAGGGGCTGGCCGCTCAGGGCATTAAAGCCATGGGGCTGACCGATCACGGAAATATGTATGGGGCCTTGGATTTTTATGAATCTGCCAACGCCGCAGGGCTCAAACCATTGGTGGGATGCGAGTTCTATGTTACCGAAGGGAAATACAACCAAAAAGACAAATCTCGAACCGGCCATTTAACGTTGCTTGCCCGCAACCACGAGGGATATCAAAATTTAATGAAATTAAACTCCCTGGCCTGGGTGGACGGCTTTTATTACCATCCGCGGGTAGATACGGAACTCTTGGCCAAATATTCTGGCGGATTATTATGTTTGTCGGGTTGTTTAAAAGGACTTTTATCCCAATATGTGCGCAGTGTTGACGGGTTTGATAAAGCATGTGCGTTTGCCAAGCAGTATGAAGATATCTTTGGTAGGGGCAATTATTATATTGAGCTTATGGACCACGGTATTCGCGAAGAAATCGAGTCCATACCCCTGTTAAAAGACGTAGCCAAACGCACGGGAATCCCGCTGGTAGCCACGAATGATTGTCACTACGAGAAAAAAGAAGACTGGGAAGCACATGACATCCATGTATGTATCGCTACGGGAAAGACTCTTAATGACCCGCACCGCATGCAAATGTCTCATGAATTGTATTTTAAATCACCCGAAGAAATGTGTGCGCTTTTTTCTCATACGCCCGAAGCTTGCGCTAACACCTTAGCCATTGCCGAAAAATGCGATTTGCAGTTTCCTAAACACGGATTTATTTTACCCAAATTTGATATCCCGCCGGAGTTCCCTAATTCCGCCGAATACTTTAAAGACATTTGCCGCAAAGGGCTTGTCAAAAAGATGCATGGTAACGTGCCCGAGAACTATTGGAAGCAGTTGGAGTTTGAGTTTAACGTTATTATCACGATGGGCTTTGACTGTTATTTCCTTATTGTAAGCGATTTTATCAATTGGGCACGCGCTAATGGTATTCCGATAGGACCGGGGCGCGGATCTGGGGCCGGTTCATTGGTCGCGTACAGTATGGATATTACGCGTATTGATCCTATCCAAAATAAACTGCTGTTTGAACGCTTTCTAAATCCGGACCGTGTCAGTATGCCTGACTTGGATATTGATATGTCCGATGCGGGGCGTGAGCGCGTCATAGACTATGTACGCGGTAAATACGGTCATGACCGGGTTTCGCAGATTATTACGTTTGGTACCATGAAAGCCAAACTGGTACTCAAAGACGTGGCCCGTGCCATGGATATGCCGCTTGCAGAAGCCAACCGGTTAACCAAGATGATCCCCAACGACCCCAAAATGACCTTGGAAAAGGCTTTAGAAATTAATGAGCTCAAAACCGCAATTGACAATAACCCGCAGGCAAAAAAACTCTATGAAATGGCCCGCAAGCTAGAAGGTCTTAAACGGCATACCGGTATCCATGCCGCAGGGGTATTGATTACCCGTGATCCAGTGTCTGAATATGTTCCGTTGGCGCGCGGTGCCAAAGAATCCATTACAACGCAGTTTGAAGGGGAACCGTGTTCCAATTTGGGACTGCTTAAAATGGACTTTTTGGGACTTCGTACGTTAACCGTTATTGATAACGCGGAAAAAATGATCCGTCAGCGCCACGATCCGAACTTTGATATCAACCAAATCCCACTGGATGACAAAAAGACCTATGAGATGCTGTCAGCTTGTAAGACGTTGGGTATTTTCCAATTAGAAAGCGGCGGGATGCGCGACCTTATTAAAAAAATACAACCCAGTCAGTTTAGCGATTTGTCGGCCTTGGTAGCCTTGTATCGTCCGGGGCCCATGGAATCTGGCATGATGGACATGTTTGTACGCCGTAAAAACGGACAGGAAAAAATTACGTACGAAACCCCGCTGCTCTCGGAAGTCTTAAAAGACACCTACGGCTGTATGGTATATCAGGAACAAATCATGCAGATTTCCAAGCTCTTGGGCGGATTTACCCCCGGAGAAGCCGATACACTGCGTAAAGCCATGGGCAAGAAAAAACTAGACGTTATGGAGAAATTTGGTAAGAAATTTGTGGAAGGATGCGGTAAAAACAGAATCTCCGAAAAGACGGCTTCGCATATTTATGAACAGATGAAAGCGTTTGCCGGATACGGGTTTAATAAATCACACTCGTATGCTTATGCGTTGGTAACATACCAGACTGCTTACCTCAAGGCCAATTATCCGATTGAATTTATGTGTTCTGCCTTAACTAACGAAATCGGACACAACGCCATTGGTTCTGAAGATAAGGAAAATAAAATCGTTACCTATCTGGAAGAAGCGCGCAAAATGGGATTTGAAACACTCCCGCCGGATGTCAATAAATCACAGCCGGAGTTTTCTGTGGAGAAAGTGGGTGATAAAGAATATATCCGCTATGCGCTGGAAGCCATTAAAAACGCCGGGGAAGAAGGATGTATTTCCATTGTCAAAGAACGTGAAAAAGACGGCCCGTATACCTCTTTGGAAGATTTGTGCAGCCGTATTGATTTGTTCCAGGCCAATAAAAAGACCATTGAAAGTTTAGCTAAAGCCGGAGCACTGGACAGCTTGCATCCGGACCAAGACCCTAAAATTACACGTGCCAATATTTTGGCCAATATCGATAATGCTGTAGATACGGCCCATCTGGTAGCCAAAGAAAAAGAAAACAGTATGGGTAATTTGTTTGGAGATGATTTTTCCAGTGTACTCAGTGTTCGAAAAACAGAACCTGTATCGGCGCGTCCGCTCACGCAAAAAGAACTTTTGTTTAATGAAAAAGAAGTACTGGGGCTGTTCTTTAGCGGACACCCTATGGCACGGTACCAAAATAATTTGGCACGATTGAAATGTACGCCGATCAGTGACATTTTGGAAGGTAAGGCTAGCGGGCGGTTAAATGTGTTGGGGATCGTGACTCTGTTTAAAAAACGTCAAAACAAGCAGAAAAAAGAATGGGCCCAAATGGTCATAGAAGATTGTACGGGCTCTATTTCAGTCAACTGTTTTGCCAGTGCCTATGAAAATATGGCCGAGAAATTGGCACCCAACGCGATTTTGAACTTTATGGGGGACATTAAAGTCGATGACGAAAGTGCCCGCGTAGAGCTTAATTTAAAAGATGTAAGCGATATTACCGAACTAATTGCCTCCGCTGCCGAAGAATTTACCATTCGCATCCCGGCAGACTATCCTAAATTTGGGCTTGAAAAACTCAAACACTATTTGGATATGACCCGCGGTACAACGGTTGTATATTTGGAAGTACCCTCTAAAGAGGATCCGGCCAAAATCCACCGTATTAAGACCAATAAGCGCATTTTACTGCACAAAGGACTTTTGGAGTATATAGAAAATACCATGGGTAATGCGTGGAGTTTTAAATAAAATATCCCGGAGACGTTCCCATGGTGTTATCTTCAATTTGAGAACAAAGTTTTGTATTATATACGGTTTGTTTGATTTAGTTACAGCCCACACATTGAAATCCACTTAAATTAGAACAAATCGCTTTTCCAATTTTAGAATTGTTAGTGTTGCAGTATTTCTTACCATCGGCGCCCTCTCCTGAATGTTGGAAATAATTGTTTAGTATAATTTCTCGGGTACTCGCACATGTTGCCCAGGAAGTATTATTTTCTGGGCAATAATAAAACCCAGTATGATTAGTATTTAAACTAAACATAAAATGTTTGCCACAGGCAAATTGATAGGTATAGTCGGTATTTGCGGTACATTCTTTGGGCAGGTCTATGTCTAAATCTGCAAAGTTTTGAGTATACTCTCCATTGGCCAAATAATACGCTTCTTGTGCAGCAGCAACGCTGGAGGCTAAACTAAGCATCGTTCCCACTCTACTTTTTGCTATGGCAATTTGGTATTGTGGTAAAGCCACAGCTGCTAAGATTCCTATAATTAGCACAACTACGAGTAATTCAATGAGGGTGAAGGCTTGTTTGGTGTGTTTCATAACTATTTTCTCCTTTTATTTTTAATTTATTTGTTATGAAACCCACAAAATAACGGCTGATATATCTATAATCTTATGACAGGTATAAATATAACAGCCGTGGCTTATCGCACGAGTGCGATAAACACTCAGCATAAAAACACGAGTTTCGAGGACTCTTGTTCTTATGCCTAAATCGGCTGTTTTTGGCGTCATAAGATCACTGAGATTCAGTGCCTCCGTATTCTACGTACGGTTCCAAAAACAGATAAATTGTAAAATAAGTATAACACAAATTTGACTAGAGATGCAATATATTTATCTCATTTAGTGTTATAATAAAGTATGAAAAAACTATTACTTGCCGTATGTTTGTTGTGCCCCTTGGGGGGCAGTCTTAGCGCACAGACCACAGACCGAAACGTAGCTGTGCTTGCCTATTCGGCGGATCAGTTAGCTGCTAAATTTGCCGGACAAACCCGCAAATCCGTTGTGTCGGCTATTAACACAGTGCCGGCTTCCGAACAAATATTTACGGCACAAGATGGTAAAGAATATGAACTCATTCGTTACGGGGGTGCTCATCAGGATTATCGTCAGTTCTTATTCGAATTTAAATTGCCGCAGCCATTGATAGGGGTGGCAGACAGTCCGAAAGGGATTGTTGCGTTTAATGAAAAATACGGACTGAATATTCCGGTAACACAGCAATCGTTGGCGCGTAATACAGGGGCGTTTTTAACCACTGTGACAGACGTAGCCAATGGGACAGAGTATCAGGTATATCAAAACGGTGGGGAGTATATGCTCTTTCAAAACGGACAACTTACTCAAACGTTTACCAATGCTCAGGAATATGCCGCCTTTATGTCAACGATAACGGCTTCTAATTCGGCATATGCGGCGCAGCAGGCGGAGCAACAAACTGCTTTGGAGCAGGCACAACTTGCCCGGCAGAACACATCTACGCAGGTACGGCGTACTTCGTACGTAGCTCCGATAATAGGTACGGCGCTTGTGGGCGGTCTTGTGTGGGGAGCGGTGCATCATTGGCACCATCGTCCATCTCGTCATTCCCGGCCAGCACCTCGTCCAGGTCCGCGACCGGGTCCTGGTGCCCATGGGCACAGAAGATAAGCGATTGACTTACAATATACTACCCGCTCTTTCACAGAGCGGGTTTTGTGTTACACTGATAGGTTGAACTGTGGAACCAAAAATTTCGCTTGACGCGTTTTTTTTTTTTGATATTCTCTCTTTATAAAGAAGAATAAATAAGGAGAGAATTATGGTTCAACATAAACAAGCATTTACGCTTATAGAGCTTCTGGTCGTTGTGTTAATTATAGGCATACTAACAGCAGTCGCATTGCCGCAATATCGTGTAGTCGTTGCTAAAAGTCGTCTTATCAGTACGTTACCATTATTGGTAAAATTTCAACAGGATCAAGAATTATTTTATTTGGCAAATGGGAGCTATGCATCTACTTGGGAAGAATTGGGCACAGATTTGCCAGCAAATGTATCCGCGGAAGAAGATAATGGGGCCAGTTTTTATTTTGAAGGTAACAAGTATATATTATCACATGGCGGAGCAGAGGTGTGGGTTCAAATATTTTCTCCTTTAACGCATACCATGGAGCTTCATTTATATGGAATACACTCTAATAACCCGGGTAAACGATCCTGTCATGTTTTTAGTAAAGTAGGAGAACAGGTCTGTAAGAGTATAGGCGGACAAGAATTTGAACGGACCACAAGTTGGGTCAAGTATTGGATTCCTGAAGTATAGATTACTGTTTATTGGAACTCGGTAGACTTTTTTCCGCCCCAGTATTCATAACCTAGGTTGGCCTTAATAAGCTCTTTGGCTAGATTTTGACCCTCACTATTGGTAACATCGCATAGTAATCGAAAGTATTTATCTCGTCCGCAGTTAGAAAGGGAAATCGGTCCTTTGGACAAAAAGTTTTGCGTAAATACCTTGGCCTGTTGGGCTAGCTTTTTCTCACGCTCGGTTTTACCTTTGATTTCAGGTGTATCAACGCCCAGTACACGTACCGGTACTTTTTTGCAATAGACATCCATGGAACAATCCAAATTGATTTTGAATGTATCTCCGTCATACACTGACGCAATGGACACATTGTCAAACCCAGTTGGCGTATCTGTTTGTTCGTGTTTTTTAGTGGAAGGACGTGATTTATTTGTATTTGCCGCACGGATTGGTGCATTTGTTTTTTCATTGGTTTGAGCAGGTGTGTTTTTAGCGTGTTGCTGGATAAAAAACAAAATAACCAGCACAATCACGGAAACCCAAAATTTAACTTGTTTTTGGGAAGAGGTATATC
Source organism: Elusimicrobiaceae bacterium (assembly GCA_017475405.1). Taxonomy (GTDB): domain Bacteria; phylum Elusimicrobiota; class Elusimicrobia; order Elusimicrobiales; family Elusimicrobiaceae; genus Avelusimicrobium. The sequence continues at coordinate 148,768 of JAFVFN010000018.1, read as the reverse complement.
TTCGGCGTGAGGTCATACGTTTTCTAGTGGACATAAGAGGGGAGTAACAGGCGCAGGGCGCCTTTTTTAAGTGTAATTTCTAGTTGGTGCTGCGTTTTGCGCGGTTCACCGTCTATATGGTACAAAATTTCGTGATCGCTTTCTACGATTGCATGGGTTATTTGGGTAGTAGCAGTCACTTCAAATGGTGGGGTTTTATCCGTAAAGAAAAACGGAAGGGCAGCTGCCAACTTATACTTGGGTGCGTTTTTAATTTCCACCATATCCAGCTTGCCGTCAGACAGACTGGCTTGCGGGGCAATTTTAAAGTTACTGCCGTACTGGCGTCCGTTGGCAAAGACCAACGTAAGGGGGGCGATTTCTTGGGTGTTTCCATCAGTAGTTACGCGCAAGGTATGGGGCTTATACGTAAAAAATGTTTTAGCTCCTAATTGAAAGTAGGGCCATTTGCCCCGCGCTCCGTTTTTACCGTGTTCCGTAAATTGCCAGGCAATGTTCGCTTCAATACCGATGCCCGCTACATTTAAAAACAGTTCTTCATTGGCCACTCCCACATCACAGGGTTGTACACTGGCACGCTGCAGTTTAACAAGGGCTTCTTCCAAGGGCACGAACATACCGATTTCCCGGGCCAGTCCGTTACCGCTGCCGCGCGGGATAATCCCCAGTGCCGTTTGTGTGTCAACTAGCCCCTGGGCAGCCTCATTAATCGTACCGTCTCCGCCTAGTACAATAACACTCTCAAATCCGCTGTTGGCAGCTTCCCGGGCCAGTTCGGTGGCATGTTTGGGTGCACGTGTCAGGCGCATGTCTGCTCCGGGGAAATTGAGTTGAATGCATTTAGCTATATACTCGGTATCTGCGGGTTCTTTACCGCTTTTGGGGTTTAAAATAAAACGAATCATAAATGTTTGAGTTTGTCAGCAGAGAGAGCTTCAGGTTTTAGTTGCAAGAGGGCATCGTAGATGCGTTCGTTTTTGAGCAGCTGGCAACCGATTTGGGCGATTTTGCCGCCAACGGCTACCAAAAAAATCATAAACAACGAAAATAATGCCAAGTTTGCAATAATGCTGATTTGTTGCATGGGAAGCTGCATGGGACCGAACTGGGTTTGTACGGTAAAATCGGTAAAGTTTACAAGCGTCATCACGGCACCGCCGTCTACAAATACTTTGTACATCCCGTGTAATGCAAAAAACAAAATAAATAGTCCCACACAGATTAATAAATAGCTTAAAATCTTATACATGGTGTCTCTCCGGTTCGTGCGGCGTTCCCCTATAAAGTAGTATAATTTATATTATACCTTTTAAGAGAGATTTTTGATATGAAAACCAGTACACAAATCCGTAACGGATATCTAGATTTTTTTAAATCCAAAGGACTACCCGTATTACCGTCCAGTTCGCTTATCCCGCATTCGGATCCCACGCTACTTTTTACTTCCGCGGGGATGGTGCAGTTTAAAGCCAATTTTTTGGGGATTGATAATTCCTTAAAAAACGCTGCTACCTGTCAGAAATGTGTACGCACTACGGACATCGACAGTGTCGGTTTTACCGAGCGCCATCTTACGTTTTTTGAGATGCTCGGCAACTTCTCTTTTGGGGATTATTTTAAAAAAGAAGCAATTGCCTGGGCCTGGGAATACCTGACCAACGTATTGGGACTGCCGGCCGAAAAACTCTATGTCAGTATTTATAAGGGCGGTATCGCAGAGCGTGATGCTGAGGCTTATGAGATTTGGAAACAATTTGTACCGGAAGATCATATTTTTGAACTGGGTGAAGCGGATAATTTCTGGACCATGGGACCCACGGGGCCGTGCGGTCCGTGCTCGGAAATCTATTATGATTTCGGGGACAAAGGCTGCAAAAAACCGCATTGTAATATTACCTGTGACTGCGGACGTTTCGTAGAAATTTGGAACATTGTTTTTGAAAGTTATAACCGCCAGGAAGACGGCACATTTAAAGCCTTGCCGCACAACAACATTGATACTGGAATGGGGTTGGAAAGGTTGTGTATGGCCATGCAAAACGCCAAAAATGTATTTGAGACCGATCTGTTTACCCCGTTAACCACGCAGGCAAAAAAAGATTTACATATTGAGGGAAAAACGCGCGAAGAAATCGCTGCCCTTCGTATTATCGCAGACCACGCCCGCAGTTCCAGCTTTTTGATTGCGGAAGGGATTTTGCCCTCTAATGAAGGACGCGGTTATATTTTGCGCCGTTTGATCCGCCGGGCCGTTCGTTATGCTAAACTCATGGGCAACGGTCAACCGTATTTATATACATTAGTACCCGTCGTTCAGCAGATTTTTGCCGGATTATATCCGGAAATTGACAAGAACGCAACACACATTCAAGAGGTACTCAAACAAGAAGAAAAAGCGTTTTTGAAGACTCTGGTAACAGGCGAAGAAAAACTGTCCGAATTGTTAGCCAACGGTACCAAAACCATTAGCGGTGAAGATGCGTTCCACCTGCATGAAACCTATGGGTTCCCGTTGGAACTGACTAAAGAGATTGCCCAGGCTAAAGGCGTAAGTGTAGATGAACAGGGATACGTCAAGGCCAAAGAAGCGGCTCAGGAAAAAAGTCGTTCCTATGCCGATGAGTTTAGTAAAGGCAAAGTCATTGTCATGCAGAAATTGGAAAACGCGTTGCCTGCTACACAATTTGTCGGATATGAAACATTAAATGCGCAAGCCAAGATTTTGGCTGTCCTAAATGAACAATTTGAAACGGTAGACGCATTAAACGGTAACGGGTACGCGGTATTTGACACTACTCCGTTGTATGCCGAGTCCGGTGGTCAAATCGGTGATAAAGGTATTATCCTGCGAGACGGGAAAGAAACCGCGCAAGTAATTGACGTACAAAAACCGCTTGGAAAGATTTTCTTACACCAGGTAAACGGTGTTCTACGTACAGGTGATACGGTTACGTTGCAGGTCAATGCGGACTTACGCAAACGCTGCATGGCCAACCACAGCGCGATCCACTTGATTAATGCGGCTCTGCGGCAAGTATTTGGCCCTACGGTGCATCAAAGCGGTTCTTATGTATCGCCGGAACGGTTCCGTTTTGACTATACGTTATCCAGAGCTCCGAAAGCTGAAGAACTAAACAAAGCTTGGCAAATTGCCAATAAGGCCGCGCAGGATGCGTTGCCGGTGACCTGCCAAACCCGTCCGCTGGCAGATGCTGAAAAATTAGGTGCTGTTACGCTGCTTGGTGAAAAATATGCCGATCCGGCTCGTTTTGTCCTGATGGGCGGCAGTTTTGAAAAACCCGAAGACAAGTATAGTTTGGAACTCTGTGCGGGTACGCACGTAAAAAATACGGCTGATGTTATTACCGTTCTAGTACTCAAAGAGGGGTCCGTGTCTGCCGGGGTGCGCCGTATTGAGGGCGTAGCCGGTTATGCGGCTTTGGATTACTTACAGGAAGTCAATCGTCAGGCTGATGCTTTGGCAGCGCGTTTAGTGGTTCCTTCCAAAGATGTATTTACACGTGTGAACGCCATTGTCGATGAGCTCAAAGAAGTCAAAAAACATTATGAGGATTTTCGACAAAAAACGTTGGCGGCCGGTGGCGTCAATGAAATGAGCTTTACTCTTAAAAATGGTACGACAGTTATTTTGCGCAAGGCCGATGAGGCACAACCTAAGGAACTGCGCAACATTGCCGATACGGTAGCCCAAAAACAAAAACAGGCACTCGTCATTGTCACCTGTGACCGGGACGGCAAACGTTCCTTTGTGGTAAAGATGGCAGGTAAACTGCCTAACACGGATGCCGTAACAGTAGCCAAAGAACTGGCGGCCCAATTGAACGGCCGTGCAGGCGGCCGCCCGGACTTTGCCCAAGGCGGCGGCGAGGCTAAAGAACCCATGGAAAAGTTACTGGGTACTTTAGCGGCATAATATTTGAAAGATTAGTAGTTTTTGCCCGTCCCTAATGGGACGGGCCTATTTATTGGTATAAATAAGATTCCACAGTATTGCCGTATCCGTTATCCCCTTGATAGTAAGGAGTTGTATTATTTGTTTCTTGTTTGCATACAGCAATAGATGTTTCGTCATTATATAAAGCGGTGCATGCTCTTGTACCGGGGCGCTTACAGTGTAGAAAGCGTTGTATATATCCGATATTTACTTGCATATTATTACATTGAAAAAGGCAATTGGAAGCGTGGCTTTGTAAATAACAAATCCCCCAAGGATATATAGCACGTTCTGTGTTGTGATCTCCAATGTATTCCATGCTGATTGGAGCTGGGATATTGATATCAAGATCAGATAAACGATCGGCATAGTCCCCCTGAGCTAAGTAATATATTTCTTGAGCAGAGGAAACAGTTTGTACTAATTGTTTAAGGGAGGCTAATCTACTTTTCACGACTGCTTTTTGATATTGCGGCACGGCTACAGCCGCTAAGATTCCTATTATTAATACGACGACAAGTAACTCAATTAACGTAAACGCTTGTTTGTATTTCATACATTTCTCCTTACAACTTTTCTGTTGGAAATGTATAAAACATACGGCCACTACAAATGAGTTCTTCCTACAGTCCCCACTCATAACAGCCGTAGTTTCCCTATGCTGCAAAGCAGTAATGGGAAACACTTGGCACAACAGACTGTACAGGTCCATTGCACCTAAATCGGCTATTTTTGGAGTAGGAAGAAACTCTTGGTATTTCCAAAAGTGACCTGTATTCTTTTAATACAGTTCCAAAAACAGATAAATTGTACTTATAGTCTAACAAATAAGCGCGCATTTTACAATGCGCGCTTTTGCTTAACTTAATTGAAGTGATAGGTTATTTCTTGTCATCCAAAGCACAAGGTACTTTAGGACTTTGGGCGACTAAGTCCTTAATCGGCTTAATCACCTGGGCTTGGGCTTTAAGCGTACACGGCCCGCCAATGCAGCCGCCTTTACAGTTCATAACTTCCAACAGTTGGAAGTCACCGGCTCCCTTGGCAAATGCTGTCAGCAAGGCCATGGCTTTTTTGTCTAAACCGTTGATGGCCATTTTCTTAAAGGGCTTTTTGCCGGCAATGGCATTTTCCACAGCCTGGGCTACGCCGCCCGTGACACCGTAGTAACGGGCTTCCCCGGAAATATTTGGATCTAACGGGGTTTCTTCGCACTGGGCCGGGTTAATACCTTTGGCATCAAACATAGCCCCCAATTCTTCATAGGTCATCACGTAGTCAATGTTGGGGTCTTCCATACCCTCCGCGCGTTTGGACACGCAGGGTCCGACAAATACAGTAATATGGCCTTTTTTCTTCTCAATATCGGCCGTATAGGCAGCCGGAGTTTTGGTATGAGAAACATATTCTTTTAAAGCAGGCAAGTGTTTTTTGACAGCCTGTACCCAGGCCGCGCAGCAGGACGTAGTCATAAACCGTGCACCGTTTTCCAGGCGCTCTACCAATTCACGAGCTTCATTGGCTGTTGTTACGTCTGCTCCCAATGCCACTTCTGTTACTAACGGGAATCCCGCCTTTTTAATAGCGGTAATCAGTTGCGGCAGTGTACAGTCGAATTGTCCTACAATAGATGGGGCAATCATGGCAACTATGGGAGCTCCTTTTTTGAGTTGTCCCAAAATATCAATGAGCTGGCTACGTTCCATAATGGCACCGAACGGACAGGCTTCCATGCAGTGTCCGCAGGAAATACATTTGTCAAAAGCGATTTCGGCTACGCCGTTTTCACCTTTGTGAATGGCGTCTACGGGACAAGCTTGTTCGCAGGGAACGGGGATAAACGTAATAGCATTATACGGACAAGCCATTTTGCAGGCTCCGCAGTTTTTACATTTATCTGCGTCAATAAACGAACGTCCATCAATAAATTTGATGGCACCAAATCTGCAGGACTGTTGGCACGGACGTGCTAGACACCCTTGGCAGGCCTCGGTAACAAAATGACGAGCTTTGCGGCATCCGTGGCAGGCAATATCCATAACCGTTAAGGGGCGTTGCGGGATTGTGTCTCGGGTTAGTGCTTTTTTTGCGTAATCGTTGAGCGACGTAGCTTCATCATCTTCTTCTACGCTGCAGCCTAACGCAGCTAACGTACGGGCACGAAATACGGCGCGTTCTTTATAAATACAGCACCGCACGGATGATTTAGAGTCCTGCGGGATCACTTCAAAAGGAATACGATAGGCTTCGGTTTCCAAAGCGTTTTTATCAAAAGCTTCTATGATTTTACGAAGCGCGGTACGACGAAAATATATAGCTTTATTATCGGAGTTCATATTATTTATATTATATCATTATTGGAGCTTTTTCCCAATTGATTTGTTCTTGGTTTGTTAGAGACCGCGCATATAAATAAACAGGGCCCACTGGAAATATGAGCCCCGAATGATTCAAGTTAATATAATTATTTGTAATTCATATACTTGCCGTCTACATCGCGCATTAGTACCGTTCCGGCCGGCGGTCCACTGGGCTTAAGAGGCGGAAGTTTGCGAGCAGTACCCGTACTTAATACAACCGGCAGATAAATAGGGGCGCGTACTGTTCCGCCTACTACCAATGTGGTATATGTAGGTTGCTCCACGCGGGTGGAGGTCGTTTGACTCAGGCGTGCTTTTTCCAGAGCGGTTTGCTGTTGAGCCTGTTGTGCGGCATAACCCATATTAGCAGCAGACAGCGTATTCATGTAGGCAGAGAACGCCTGTGCGCTGTCAAACTGGTAAGCAAGTTTGCCGTTATCAAAGAGTAAAAATAACGGACCGCTGATTTGGTATGAATGATACTCTTTGTTATTTTGCGCATCGGTTACGGTAGTAGCTACCGCTTTGGGATAGTCTTGTTGGAACTCTTTTTCGGTAAGTCCGATATTAACATTATATTTTTTATTAACGGCCAGTACCGTTGCCGGACTGTCGGCCACGGCTAGAAGTTTTTGGTCGCCGCCCTCGTCAAATAAAAACTTACGGTAATTATCTCCTTCCTGTCCGTAACGTACCAGTACATAACGCGCTCCGTTATCAGCATAGATGGTGTCATCAAATGTGGAAACGGCGTTTGCGTTAAACAGGACATAAAAACGGCTTTTCCCGGCCAAACGCGAAATGAGTTGCGCGGCCGTGCGTTTGAATACGGGAATTTCATCTGCGTCGGTACGGGTGGCAGCAGTGGCAACCGTTGATGTTCCGGTCATTTCAATGACAATTTCATCGTCGGCATGTTTAATCTTGGTGGGTTGTTTTTTAGGCGCACTGACTTGTACCGGAGTCGGTTCAGGTTTGGGTTCCGGTGGTAATTGCCAGTTGTCTAAATCATTGGCGCTAAGAGCGCAAACGGACGCGGCCAGTAAAATAAAAAGGGTATAAAAGTTCTTCATACTATTATTATACGGTTTTTTGTTAAATTTTCCACTAAAAATTGTTGCCAAAGCAAGAGCAATTTCATAGAATTTTCTCATATATACTTAGGAGGAATTGCATGAGAAAAGCAGTTTGGGTGTTATGCTGTTTTGTTTTAATTTTTTCTGCCTGTAAAAATAAAGAGGCTGCTGTGCCGGCTGCAGTAACGGTATCTGCCGTCAAGGTGATCCAACAAGATTTGCCTTGGAATATTGAATACCCTGCCCAGGTGGCCGGGTCGTTGGAAGTGCAGATCCGCGCGCAGGTAGGGGGTATTTTGCAAAGCCGTTTGTATAACGAAGGGGAATTTGTAACCGAGGGAACCCAGCTTTTTCAAATTGATGATTCCGAATATAAGGTAGCTTTGGAGAAAGCCAAAGGTTCTTTGGCCCAAACACAGGCCGAAGAAAAGCGCACTTATCGTACTTTTGTTCGTATGAAAACTCTGCGCGCGTCTAATGCTGTGAGCCAACAGGATTATGATAATGCTTTATCTGCGTATGAAACCGCACAAGCCAATGTTCAGGTAGCCAAGGCCGCAGTGGAAGGGGCTCAAATTAACTTGGGTTATACCAAAGTAACGGCTCCGATTTCCGGGATTGTCGGGCAGGCGATCCCCTCGGTAGGCAGTCTAATCTCTCCGACCGGAGAATCCGGTTACTTAACCAATATGGTTCAAATTAATCCGTTGTACGCCAAATTTTCCATGCCCAGCAGCCAGTTTAACCAACTCTCTGAGGGATTCCAATCGGGCCAAATTGCATTTGGTGATATGAAACCGGGACAAGCACAGTCCGCTCAAGAGTACCGCGACAGCGATGTCAATGATGTCTCTATTTATGTTCAGGCTATATTACCCAATGGCGAGGTTTATCCGCAACGCGGTAAAATTATTTTCTTTGACAGTTCCGAAAACGCCCAAACCTCCAGTATTGCCATGAAAGCGCAGTTTGCCAACCCGAATCATTCGCGCCTTCTCATGCCGGGCCAATTTGTGCGTTTACGTTTAATCGGTGCCGCTTTTAAAGATGCAATTTTAATCCCTTCTTCGGCCGTACTTCATACGGCTAAGGAACTACTTGTCTATGTGGTAGATGCCAATCAGGCCGTAGAAGCACGCCCGATTGAGGCCGATTTGCAGGATGATATGTATGTGGTTACCAAGGGTTTAAAAGCTGGCGAAGTGGTGATCAGCGAAGGCCTTTCACGGGTGCGTCCCGGTCAAGCCGTGCAGGTACAGCTGCAGGACTTTGCGGTACCTCCGATTCAGGAAACCGTTTCAGCGTCTGCAAACGGACAAGTCACTGAAGCATCTGCAACTTACTAGAGGGGGGATTTCATGTTCTCTAAATTTTTTATTGACCGTCCTATATTTTCCATGGTCATCTCGCTCTTAATTACGCTGGCGGGAATTGTATCTATGCGGTCCTTGCCAGTAGAGCAGTATCCCAATTTAACGCCTCCCACGATTGCGGTTTCGGCCAGTTACCCTGGAGCCAGTCCGGAAGTCATTGCCAATACGGTAGCTGCTCCGCTTGAGCAACAAATCAACGGCGTTGAAGATATGTTGTATATGAGTTCTACCTCTTCAGCGAGCGGGGATATGAGTCTGACGGTATCTTTTAAGGTGGGTACTGATCCGGACCAGGCCATGATTAACGTTAATAACCGCGTACAGGGTGCCACGGCTACGCTGCCGGAAGATGTGCGTCGTTACGGGGTGCGTGTGGATAAAAAATCGTCTGCAATTTTGCAGATGGTTGCTTTTTATTCTCCTTCGGGCCGTTCGGATACCACTACGATCGGGAACTATGTATTGGTTAATGTGGTAGATGACCTCAAACGTATTGACGGCGTAGGGGATGCGCAGGTGATGTCTGCCAACGATTATGCGATCCGTATTTGGGTTAAACCCGATGTGCTTTCTCAGCGCAATTTATCCATTGCCGAAGTAGCGGCTGCCGTGCAGGCCCAAAATGCCCAGCGTGCGGCTGGTAAAATCGGACAGGCACCGATGCCTGTGAACGTAGACAGAAGTTATTCGATTATTGCTCCGGGACGGTTTTCCACGGTAGAAGAGTTTGAAAATATGATCCTGCGTGCCAATGCCGATGGAACCACGCTTAAGTTAAAAGACGTGGCCCGGGTGGAGTTGGGCAGTCAAACCTATGAGTTTAACGGCAGTTTTAATCGCCATCCAGCCGTGCCTGTGGGGATCTATTTATCACCGGGTGCAAATGCCGTAGCTACCGCCAAGGCTGTACAGGAACACTTAAAAGAGGTTGCTAAAAATTTCCCGGCCGAAATGGACTTAACGTATGATACGGCCTATGATACCACCCTGTTTGTAAACGAATCTATTCACGAGGTAATCAAAACCCTTGTGGAAGCTATGGTGCTCGTATTTTTGGTAGTGTATTTGTTCTTAAAGGACTGGCGAGCTACATTAATCCCGTGTTTGGCCGTACCGGTTTCAATTATCGGAGCATTTGCGGGAATGGCAGTTATGGGATTTTCCATTAATACGCTTACTTTGTTTGGGTTGGTGCTGGCCATCGGGATAGTAGTAGACGACGCGATTGTCGTTATTGAAAACGTGGAACGCATTATGCACGAAGAAAATCTCCCCGTGCGTGAAGCCACGATTAAGGCCATGGAAGAGGTGGCCGGTCCGGTGGTGGCGATTGTGCTGGTATTGTGTTCAGTATTTGTGCCGGTTGCGTTTATGGGCGGTTTAACCGGAGTTATGTATAAGCAGTTTGCCATTACCATTGCCGTGTCTGTAGTGATTTCCGGACTCGTGGCCTTGACGTTAACTCCAGCATTATGTGTACTGCTTCTTAAAAAACAAGAGCGTCCGACGAGCGGGTTTTTCTATAAGTTTGACCAATGGTTTGATGTGATTACCCAGCATTACGGCAAACTGGTCAGTTGGATTTTACGCAAAGGAACAGTATCCGCGATTATCTTAGCAGCTCTTTTCTTGGTTACGTTCGGACTCTTTAAGATCGTTCCCGGTAGTTTACTGCCCATGGAAGACCAAGGGGTTATTATGGTGGCCTCTCAATTAGATCCGTCCTCGTCGTTGTCTGCCGGCGGCAAAGTAGCCTCTGAAATGGAAGATGTTCTTTTATCCTTACCGTCGGTGCAAAAGGAGCTGACGTTTGCCGGGTTTGATATGTTAACCAGTGCGCAGAAAAACAATTCCGTGGCGTCGTTTGTGATGTTAAAACCGTGGGATGAGCGTAAGAAAGCCGATGAATCTTCTGAAGCAACGGTCATGCAGGTCTACCAAAAAGCACAACAAGAAGTGCCCGGTGCACTGGTTATGCCGTTTAACCCACCGCCCATTATGGGGATGAGTACCACGGGTGGACTGGAAGGGTATATCCAAAACCGTTCTGCAGGCGGTTCCATGGAACTCTCGCAGCAGGTCAGCAAATTTGTGGAAGCCGCGCGCAAACGACCGGAACTGACCAGTGTGTCCTCTTCGTTCTCGGCGGCAGTGCCGCAGTATGCGCTTTCCGTAGACGAAGTCAAAGCACAGTCCATGGGAGTGTCGTTGGATGCGTTGTATTCCACGTTGCAGGGTACCTTTGGGAATATGTACATCAACGATTTTACATATATGGGACGTAGCTTTAAAGTTATGATGCAGGCAGAGGGCGAATACCGTGCTCGGCCGGATCAGATTGGAGGGATTTATGTTAAATCCAATACGGGTGCCATGGTACCGCTTTCTTCACTAGTTACGTTAACTCCGTCACTTGGACCGGATGTGGTGGAACGGTTTAACGTGTTCCCGTCAGCCAAAATCATGGCCAGTCCGGCCGCAGGTTACAGTTCCGGAGATGCGATCCGTGCTGTAGAAGAGACCGCTGCCCAAACATTGGATACAGGTTTTACACTGGCGTGGACTGGTACTACGTATCAGGAAAAAATGGCCGGCAGTTCTTCGGCTTCGGCACTCTTATTGGGAATGCTTGTCGTGTTTTTGATTTTGGCTGCCCAATATGAAAAATGGAGTTTGCCGGTTGCCGTGTTACTGGCCGTTCCGTTTGCCCTCTTCGGGGCACTCTTGGGTACATGGCTTCGCGGGTTATCCAACGATATTTACTTCCAAATTGCCTTGGTGGCATTGGTGGGGCTGGCCGCCAAGAATGCTATTTTGATTGTGGAGTTTGCCGTGCTCTTACAAGAACAGGGCATGGCCAAAGCACAGGCCGCGTTGCAGGCCTCCCTGCTGCGCTTTCGGCCGATTGTCATGACCTCACTGGCGTTTATTTTAGGTTGTGTGCCCTTGGCTATCAGTTTCGGGGCCGGCGCAGCCAGTCGCCATTCTATTGGTACGGCTGTGGTATGCGGAATGTTAATCGCGACCGGGGTAGCTCCGATGTTTGTGCCGTGGTTTTTTACGATATTTGCCGGGAAAGATAAGGAGACAAAATGAGATTACTGCGTTTACTTACAGCTTGTGCCGTGCTAACGGCCGGATGCACATTAGGACCTGGTTATAAGCGTCCGGATACGGATTTACCCGCAGGCGCTGATGCTACAAACTATACTGTATTTACCCAACAAAACTGGTGGAGCATGTTTAGCGACGAAGTACTTAACCAAATGGAAGATACGGCCTTAAAATATAACTGGGACTTAAAAGCAACCGTAGCCCGGGTAGACCAGGCGCGTGCGGCGGTTACAATTGCCGGGGCAGACCAGTTACCCAGTGTGTCAGCTAGCGGCAGCAGCGGTCGTGAAGGTAACGCCTTGGGATCGGGAGAAAGCACAAGCCGGGCCGGACTGAATGTGTCTTTTGAGCTTGATTTATGGGGTAAATATCGTCGTTTAAAAGAGTCGGCCCGTGCCAAGTTGTTAGCGACTGAAGCCGCGCGTGATACGGTGCGTTTGACGTTGACGGCGGATGTGGCCAAGCAGTATTTTACCATGCTCATGCTGGATAACCAGATTAAGATTGCCCGGCAAACGCTGGAAGCCCGTCAGGAGAATGTACGTATTTACCAAAGTCGTTACGAAGCCGGTTACGCTACCGAAGTGGATGTGCGCCGGGTGCAGGCTAATATGTCCAGTGTAAAGGCCGAAGAAGAAAACCTGCGTTTGCAATTGTCCAAAACCGAAACGGCACTTTCTGTGCTGTTAGGTAAGTCGCCGCGTGCTATGCTAGAAGAAACAATCCAGCGCGGCAAAAGTCTAAATGAAATTATTCTGGTTCCGGACGTACCTGCTAATTTGCCGTCTGATTTATTGGAGCGTCGTCCGGATGTGATGACTGCCGAAGAAAACCTTGTTGCGGCCAATGCCGATATCGGGGTAGCGCGCACGGCATATTTTCCGAGTATTTCACTCACAGCAGCGGCCGGATATGCCAGTAATGCCTTAACCGGACTGTTTAGCGGGAACTCCGGGGTATGGAATTTGGCTAGTAGTATGGAAGCACCCATTTTTGAGGGCGGAAAAATCAAAGCCCAAAATAAACAGGCCGAGGCCAAATATCAAGAAGTACTTGCCGAATACCAAAAAACGGTACAATTGGCATTTAAAGAAGCTTTGGATGCCATTAATTCTAACCAAATGTACCGGCAGATTTATGAATCGTATTTGTCCCAAACCAACGATATGCGCCGCAGTTATGAGTTGACCAAAAAACAGGAAGACGCAGGACTTATCGGGGTCACTGATCTGCTCAGTGTAGAAGAAACACTGCTTTCTTCCGAAATGAACCTGTCCACGGCACGCAAGAACGAGTTGGATGCTGTGGTTGATTTGGCCAAGGCCTTAGGGGGCGGTTGGACTGCACAGGATATTAAACAAGTACACAAATAGTTTTTTAATTTGGCACGGTTCTTTGTTCTTATCATCTTTTGTATTTAAAATACATAGATGAGAAGGCTACTTAGAACTATGCCAAATTAATTTTGAATTTCCTATTATCAAGGATAATCATAGTGCCAAGCCGTACTTACCGAAGAATCTTGTCGGGGTGATGTTACACCCGTGTCAGTAGAGCATACTTGGTGAAAGATGGAATGTTCATCTGAACTTATCACAGTACAAGTTTTAGAAGAATTAAAACGATATATATATAGTAATTGTTCTGTGTTTTTAATCAGACGGCATTGTGCATTGTTGTACGTAATTCTGCAGTCGCCCCAATTATAAGTAATTTTAGTATCCGATTCGTTAACATCTGTACCGGCAGGAAATTCAATATCTAATTCACTTAATGTAGTAGCATAAGTGCCATTTGCCAAATAGTAAACCTTTTGGGCTTTCACGATAGCAGTTGCTAATGTCTTTAAAGTAGCAAAACGACTTCGTATAACTGCTTTTTGGTACTGCGGCAATGCTACTGCAGCCAAAATCCCTATAATAAGCACAACCACTAAAAGTTCAATTAACGTAAAACCTTTTTTCATATTTTTCCTTTTATTCTAAGCCAAATTAGTACAACAAGAACGGCTGCCATACTAATCTGCAAAAGGGGTAGATTAGAACAACAGCCGTGGCTTACTGCTATGCAGTAAACACTCGGCACAACATAACAGGGTTCGAAGTCCTCTTATATTGCGCCTCAAATCGGCTGTTTTTGACCCTTTTGCGTATAATCTCTATACACGCCACATCTATCATGTAGCTTCAAAAACAGTGAAAATTGTATATTTGCGCCTGTGGCGCCGACAAATCCTCCTGCTAAAAAATATACTTTATTATAACAAATTGCTACAATAAAAGTATCCTAAATTAAGGAGTATGTATGAATTTGTCGGAATCCCAAAACTTGTTTAGTTTATGGGGATATAGTTTTAAAATAATTGCACGGATATGGTGGCGCTTATTAATAACTGCTATTGTATATTTTATTGTTGGTCAAATTTTGACTTTGGTATTACGGGAAATAGTCAGTTTTTTGGGTCTAGGAGCCATTTTGGGAGGAGGACGTTCTTCGGGCGTTTGGTTCGTTTTAATAGGTTTAACCTTGCTGGCTTTTGTAGTCATACAAACTTTTACATGCTATTTTTGGGCTACTTGTATTCATCTGTTTGATAAAGCCATTAAGCAACAAACACCTTCATTAATGGAGGCTTTTTCGTCTTCATTTAGACCCGCCTGGTCGTTATTTATTGTCAGTTTTATCATTTTTTTAATAGCTTTACCGGGAACTTTACTGGCACGTAAGTTTTTAATTTTAGGGCTTGTTCTAAATGGGCTGTTATTTTTATTATTTTTTATCCGTTGGACGTATGCTCAAGGATACATTGTTTTGCAAGAATACGGAGCAATAGATGCCATGCGTGAAAGTTGGTATCTCATTCGTAAAAATTATATAGATACCCTGTTATTATGGTTGATAATAGCTATTTCTTATGTAGTGTATATGGGAGTTATACTGATAACGGCAGTATTAACTGTAAAAAGTTTTTCTCGTACAACCAGTTTTTATGTTTTGGGACTTATTGCAATATTGGCTATAGGACAACTATTAGCTTTTATCGTTGTTACATTTGTAAACCGGGATGCAGTGGAAAATCCTCAATTGACTCCTCAGGAAATGGACAATTGGACCCCTCCCATGGAATTGGATTTTCAAGAAAAAGCAACTCCAGTTATTGCTCAACCCCAAACAGAACAAAACCCCCCTACTATGGATAGAATTTAGTGATATGCTACACTCACCGTTAAGCCCGTTAGATGGGCGCTATGCTGCAAAACTAACCGCTTTATCTGAAGTAATGGGTGAAAATGCGCTGTTATCTGCCCGGGTGCGGGCAGAAGTTACTTGGTTAGCTGTTTTATGCGGTCTAAAATTGCCCGGCATAAAAAAATTAACTACTGCCGAACAAAAAATATTGACACAAGTATGTGACCTTGTTGAGAAAGATTTTGATTTGATTCGACAATTAGAAACAACCGGGTATAAAAATATCCCGGCTACCCGACATGATGTGAAGGCTGTGGAGTATTTTCTGCGTCTTAAACTAGAAAAAACTTCTTTAAAAGATCGTTTTCCTTTACTGCATTTTGCGCTGACCAGTGAAGATATTAACAGTGTGTCTTATGCGCTCTTGTTGACTGATGGGATAGAAAAAGCACTGCTTCCTACTTTGGAACAACTTCAAAAAGAACTTTTAAGACTTGCCAAAAAAGAGGCTCGCTCGGTGCTCTTGGCCCGCACGCACGGGCAACCTGCCGTACCCACTACTTTTGGTAAAGAAATCCGTGTTTTTGAAACCCGCCTTGCCCGGCAAATTGAGCTACTTAAAAAACAGCAGGTTTCCTGTAAATTTTCAGGAGCGGTGGGCAATTTTAATGCGCACGCGGCGGCGTATCCGAATATCAACTGGATTCGAACTGCTAAACAGGTAATCAGTACCCTCAATAAAAACCGCAAATTAAAAATTCGTTTTAGTCCTGTTACCACGCAGGTAGATAACCGGGACAGCTATGCTGAACTGTTTGATAACCTGCGTCGCATCAATGTCATTTTAATGGATATGAGCCGGGATCTGTGGCAGTATATTTCGGCGGGACTGGTGAAACAACAAACTGTTAAAGGCGAAGTAGGGTCTTCTACTATGCCGCAAAAAGTAAATCCGATTGATTTTGAAAATGCCGAGGGAAATCTGCAGTTGTCTAGTGCGTTATTAGATTTCCTGTCTAATAAATTGCCGGTGTCTCGTTTGCAGCGGGATTTATCGGATTCAACGGTGCTGCGCAATATCCCTGTAGCATTTGGGCATGCACTCGCGGCCTATCAGTCTTTACTTAAGGGGTTTTCTAAAATTGCCTTTGATAGGCAAGTAGCTCGTGAAGAACTTCAACGGCATCCGGAAGTACTCGCGGAAGCCATCCAAACCATTTTACGTGCACATGGATGTACCAATGCGTATGAACTTTTACGCGATTTTACACGCGGTCGTCATATTACGGCTGCGGTACTAACCGATTTTATAGACGGACTCAATGTACCTGCGTCCGTTAAAATGCAGCTTCATATATTGGAAGCCGAAAAATATTTGGGTCTTGCACCCACACTTGCGGAGGGAAAATATGATTGATTTAGTATGCGGCGGACAAGCCGGTGACGAAGGCAAAGGTAAAATTGCCGCTTATCTTTCTTATAAGGGTAATTACGATTATTGTGTGCGTGTGGGCGGTCCTAATGCGGGACATACCGTGGTGCAAGATGGGGTATCCTATACGCTTAAAAATATCCCGTCCGGGTTTTTAAATCCCAAAACCAAACTCGTATTAGGTGCCGGTGCTTATACTAAAACCGAATGGTTGCTAGACGAAGTTAAAAAAACAAATACGCAAGACCGATTGATTATTGATCCGTATGCCGTGTTGATTACCGATGAGCAAACCAATGCCGAACGCGGAGCTGCGCACTTTATGAATAAAATCGGTAGCGTGGGAACCGGACTCGGACAGGCCGTTAAAGAACGTATTGAACGGCGTGATATTAAGTTTGCCAAAGACGAACCGCTTTTAAAAGACTATATTCAGGATGTACCCGAATTATTAAACGGCTGTTTGGATAAAGGTGGACATATTTTACTGGAAGGTACACAGGGCATTAAGTTATCTTTGTTGCACGGGGAATATCCGTTTGTGACATCTCGTGATACCACGGCCAGTACTTTTTTGGGTGAAGCCGGGTTAGGTCCTAAGTCAGTGCGTGATGTATATGTGGTGTTTAAACCGTACATTACCCGGGTAGGTCCCGGTCCTTTGGAAAAAGAAATGTTCGATGAAAAAGAACTGGAAATTTACCATACCAAAGGACATGAAATCGGCAGTGTTAGCAAACGCTTACGCCGTGTAGGCGAGTTCGAATGGAAATCTGCCGCGCGGGCCATTATGATTAACAACTGCACTAAGATTGCCATTACGCATATTGATATGTTTGAAGGTAATGATTTGGTTAAGAGCCCGCATGATTTTACGGCAGAAGCCAAAGCGTTCTTGGCAGATTTGCAGGCACTTAGTGACAAAACCTATCCTCACCCGAAGATTGCCTTAATATCCACGGGTCCGGATATGGAAGATACAGTTGTATTTGATTAGTAAGATTGTGTATTTAGATAGGGGGCTCAATTTAGCAATTGAGCCCCTATTTTCTTATTGATATCTCCATGCATACCATGACCCTCCGTCTTGCCCCTTGTAAGGAGATGGGTCATTCGTTTCCTGCTTACATAAGCGGTTTGGTACAGATAATAAGTCTCCAGAACCTGCTACACATCTTGCTTCATTTGAAACTGTAGTATTATGTGCAGCATAAATTTGAAAACCTAGTTTTATTTGCGAGTTGCTGCATTTTACAAACGCTTCTATTCCTTCGTTGTTATATACTTGGCAATTTCCCCAGTCATAATAGTAACGAGTATTATCCTCATTCGTTTCAGTTGGAGTTGGAGCTTCTATATCAAGTTCTGTAAATGAATTAGGATAATGACCATTAGCTAAATAATAAACTTCTTGGGCCTGAAGGATACTTTTTGTGAGATTCTTTAATGTAGAATATCTACTTTTAGCCACAGCTATTTGGTACTGTGGCAATGCTACAGCCGCTAAAATGCCTATTATTAACACTACGACTAAAATCTCTATGAGTGTAAATGCTTGTTTATTTCGTTTCATATATTTTTCCTCTTTTTCTAAGCCCGTGTATAAAAGAACGGCTATTATACCAGGCTCCCAAGAAGTCACCCGATATAACAGCCGTGGTCTGTCATTTTGATAAATGACAAACACTTGGCACAAAATAATGGGTTTGCAATTCCAATTATTTTATGCCTAAAACGACTATTTTTGACTTCTTGGGAAGTTGCGTTTGCAACCAACCCGCATACTTGCTATGCGGTTTCAAAAACAGTTATAAGTTGTGTATATTACGCTAACGCGTTTTGATTTCTTACTCCTTGTAATTAAGATAATTTATTATACAATATAATTATGAAAAATATCGTATTTGATTTGGGGGCGGTACTTATAGACTGGAATCCCCGTCATCTTTACCGAAAAATCTTTCACAGCGAAGCTGAAATGGAACATTTTCTAACGGAAATTTGTCCCATGAGTTGGAACGTAGAAATGGACGGAGGCAAACCGTTTGCGCAGGGTTGTGCCGAGCGGATTAAACTGTTTCCGCCATATGCGGATGCCATTGTGGCGTACCATAGTCGTTGGGCTGAAATGATGGGGGATGCCATTGAGGGAACGGTACAGATTTTACGTGAACTCAAACAAAAGGAGTATCCCTGTTATGCACTTACCAACTGGTCCGCGGAAACTTTCCCGCTGGCTCAGGCCAAGTTTTCTTTTTTAAATGAGTTTGACGGAATGGTAGTTTCCGGAGAAGAAAAATGCACCAAACCCGATCCCCGGATTTATCAAATTCTATTGGAACGTTATCATTTACGAGCGCAAGATTGTATCTTTACTGACGATAATCCAAACAATATAGAGGTGGCCTGCCGGTTGGGGTTTGATACAATATTGTTTACCACGCCCAAGCAGTTGCAATTAGAACTTCATCTGCGTAACATTTTATAAAATAACCCTCTTTAGTGTCTCGTGAACTAGGAGTACGAGTCTTAAAGAGGGTTACCCATTGAACAGTTAGATTATTTATCTAAAAAACTTGTGCCAACGCTAAGCGGTGGTAAGTTAAAATAATCCGCTATCGTTTGACCCAAATCTGCGTAGGTATTTCTTCCGCTGATAAATTCCGGTTTTACCTGCTTGCCAAACATAATTATCGGTACATGCTCACGGGTATGATCGGTTCCTTTATAGGTAGGATCACAGCCGTGATCAGCTGTAATAAATACCAGATCATCATCTTGTAACTGGTCGGCCAGTTCCGGCAAACGCGAGTCGAAATATTCCAGCCCTTGGGCGTATCCTTTTACGTCCCGGCGGTGTCCGTAAACCATGTCGAAATCCACAAAGTTCGTGAACACCAAACCAAAATCAGGGG
This sequence comes from Elusimicrobiaceae bacterium, assembly GCA_017475405.1. Taxonomy (GTDB): domain Bacteria; phylum Elusimicrobiota; class Elusimicrobia; order Elusimicrobiales; family Elusimicrobiaceae; genus Avelusimicrobium. Next base: position 129,354 of record JAFVFN010000018.1, on the reverse strand, counting down.
CCGCCTTTGCCTCTTGTAAGGTAACATCCCACAGCTCTTTCAGACCGGAGGCCTTAACGGCTTTGGTAATACCCTGACCGGCAAAAATATCACTGATTTTTCCGACAGAGATTACCTGCCCGCCCGCGTTTTTAATACGGTCCAGCACGGTGGGTTGCGGCGGTTTTACGGAATAATCATGTCGGTTTTTGGTACGGGTAAATTCTCCCTTCTTTTCACCGACAAACGGACGTGCGATCACACGTGCAATATTATAGGGTTTGAGGTGTTTAAACGCAATTTCGCAGAGCTTGTATAAGCGGTCCAGCCCAAAGTGTTCTTCATGGGCAGCAATTTGGAAGACACTGTCTGCAGAGGTATAACAAATCGGTTTACCGGTTTGGATGTGTTCTTCGCCAAGCTCCTCAATAATTACCGTACCGCTGGCCGCTTTATTGCCCAAGATGCCGGGTAAGTCTGCTTCCGCGCAAATTTTTTCGATAAGACCAGCCGGGAATGACGGAGCCTGTGGGGGGAAATATCCCCATTCAAATTGTACGGGCGCACCGGCCATTTCCCAATGTCCGGAAGAAGTATCCTTACCATGACTGATTTCACGCATGAACCCGTATTTGGACGGAAGTGAGAGACGGGGAGAATCTTGTACTCCCAGTAGAAGTTCACGACCGGTAGAGGCCTGTGCGGCTTTATCCAGTCCTAAGGCAACCAAATTCGGAATATGAAGACCGTTGTTCACGGCAGCAATATGGCCCAGGGTATCGGCATCCTGATCTCCAAACTTGGCAGCGTCTTCTGCTCCGCCGATGCCTACTGAATCCAACATTAAAATAATCACACGTTTAGCACACATAGTTCAAAACTCCTTTCTTCTATTATAGCCAAAAAACGCGCGCGCGTCTAAAGGAAAATGCTATAGTAAGCAAAAGGGAGGATTTTTATATGAACAAAGCTTATACCAACATGCGTACATTTTGGCTGGATGCCAAAAATATGGAGAACCGAAAAGGGATTATTGAAATCGGGCCGGATAAGATCGTAGCCGCCGGTGTAGAAATGGCATTGGATGACAGCAAACAGATCAAACATGTACTTATTGCAACGAACTCTTTGGGAGACAGCAGTTTTTATTATGAAAACAATAGTCCCAGCGGACTGGGCGGTCTGATCGGCGGACATGGCAATGAGCCCTTACAGGAAGCGGCCGCGCGTATGCTAGCACATGTCAGTAAACTAACGGACCAAATGACCAAGCTTCCCACAGGTGCGCAGGTGCCCGCCCCTTCTCAGGCCGGATATGTTAATTTAATTGCGGTTTCTAAGGAGAGCGTTTTTTATAAAGAGATGCCGGAAGCAGAAGCCCGCAAACAAGAAAACCCATTTTATCCGGTATTTGCGTATTCGCAACAAGTAGTGGGATTATTTCAGGCACAACAGCAACAAACTTTTTCGGCCAATGCATAAATAAGCGCGCGGACGAGCCGAGCGTGCAAATGGTATAATATATAAAATCCCTTACGGGAAATCTTTATGCAGCGTGTTTCTTTCCGTCCGTTTATCATTTTCGCTTTGATTGCCGCCGTTATTGTAACGGCGGGCGTAGTGCTTTACTGGCGGCAAGTTACCATCCTGCTTGAAAAAGATGTTAAAATTCATATTGCCGATGCGGCGCGGGATTCAGCCGGCGATTTTGATCGCTTGGTACAAACCGATAAAGAGATTTTAACGGCCAGTGCGCTTCCCCTGGAAGATTCTTATCCCTGGAAAGATGAAAGTTTTTTACCGGAGATGCTGGCCCGGTTAGACCAACGGGATCATTTTAATCTGATAGGTGTAGCGCTTGCTGATGGACAAATAATTTATTCTACTCCGTCAGACCGACCGTTGAGTCAACTGGTAGTGCGCGATGTTTTAAGGAACACGGCCCATAACGAATTTTACATTGCCGTACGTCCACGTGAAGGGAAATACACTTCTTCCATTTTAATCCAGGCTGTTCCGTTAGATCCTAATGACGGTACCCCGGTAGGCGCATTATTCTCTGTACAAAAAGAAGGATATTACCGTGACGTGTTGGCCTTATCCTCTATGGGGACGAATGGACATGCCATGGTCGTGCGTCGCAACGGAGATGTGGTACTTACCTATGAAAATTTACCTGCCAAAAACATATTTTCTATCTTAGAGCGCTACACGTTGGATGCTCCTACTACGCTTGAAAGTGTGCGGCAGGATATTGCGCAGGGTAAATCCGTATTAGTAGGGTATCATACAACTGAGGATTTACATAACTTCTTGCAGTTTGTACCGCTTGCTATCAATGATTGGTACTTGGTAGCTGCCGTGCCGGCTAAATATGTAGAAGAACAAGCTACCCAGGTGGCTAAATTGTCGTTGGTCTTATTTGGACTGGTATTTTTTGTATTTTATTTCTTGTTGTTTTTTATCATGCGCGTGCGTGATGACAGTAATCGGCAGTTGTTTACTACTGCATTTGTTGACCCGTTAACTGGAGCGGATAATTTTAACCGTATGTGCGAGCAGTTTGACAACAAACTGGCCGGCCTAAATCGCCAGGCAGCCTTGGTAATTTTTGATATCAATAAGTTTAAAGTAATTAACGATTTACACGGCTATGAACGCGGGAATGAAGTATTAAAACGGGTCGCGCAGGTTTTACAGACAGAACTGGCTCCCGAGGAAAGCTTTTGCCGCTTATCGGCTGATAATTTTGTACTCCTCTTAAAATACGATGAAAAACGTGCGTTTTTAAAACGTTTAAAAGCGATGTCCACCCAGCTCAAACGTAACTGTACGGTGGAAGATTCATGCTTGATGCTGGATATCGCTTTTGGTATTTACGAGATTACCGAGGATTTGCCTTTCTATATCATGCTAGACCGAGCACACTTGGCTTTGGAACATGCCAAGACGCGTACATTTGATAAATGTGAGTTCTACGATGCGGCGGACCGTAACCGTATTGTGGCAGAACAGCAAATTGAAAATACTATGGAGTCTGCGCTGGCTAACGGTGAATTTGAGGTTTATTTACAGCCCAAATGCGATTTTGTGACCGGCGAAATTTTAGGTGCCGAAGCGTTGGTACGATGGATCCACGAAGATCGTGTGGTCCGCCCCGATGAATTTATTCCGTTGTTTGAACGTAACGGTTTTATTTTAAAGCTGGATATGTTTATTTTAGAAGAGTGTGCCCGTTTGTTGTCTATGTGGCAGGCCAACAGCATGCCGGTAGTCCCGTTAGCGGTCAACTTTTCACGATTACACTTAAACGATGCCCGGTTTATCCCGCAAATGCGACGTATTATGGCACAGTATAATGTGCCCAATAAACTTATTGAAGCGGAAATTACCGAAAGCGTCATCTTTAATAACTTAGAACGTGCCCAGGAAGTTATTGGCGGATTGCATTTGTATGGGTTCCCGGTAGCTATGGACGACTTCGGATCGGGATACTCTTCACTCAATGTACTTAAAGAATTAAAATTTGACAGTATCAAATTAGATAAAGAATTTTTATCGGGTTTTGAAGAAAACCCGCGTGCTCAAAAAGTCATTGAGGGGGCTATTAATATGATTAAGACCTTGGGCGTTAAGGTTGTAACCGAGGGTGTGGAAACGCGCGAACAAGCGGAGTTTTTACGCAAATGCGGGGCAGACTTGGCACAAGGGTATTTCTTTAGCCGGCCGGTAACTGTTACTACATTTGAACAGCTGCTTCAAAAGAAAACATTATTATAATTCTTTGTCTCGTATTTTCGCAACCTTAAATAATGCTTGACGCGTTTTTTTTTTTTGATATTCTCTCTTTATAAGAAGAAATATATAAGGAGAGAATTATGGTTCAACAGAAGCAAGCATTTACGCTTATCGAGCTTTTAGTAGTGGTGCTCATTATAGGGATTTTGGCCGCTGTGGCAGTACCACAGTACCAAAAAGCCGTAACGAAAAGTCGCTATGCAACACTTAAAAATTTAGTGCATACTATTGCAGAGGCACAAGAAGTTTATTATTTGGCCAATGGACAATATGCCGATGATTTTGCCAAATTGGATGTAAGTATGCCTGAAGGTTATACTATGGATTCAGAATCAGAATATCCGACATATAGGTATGATTGGGGAAGTTGTACTATGTTGACCGGAGGGGATAAGGATGAACGAATAGAATGTAGGAATGCGTTGATCTCAATGAGTTATGCCGTATGGCCCTCGCACACTTTGGTAAATTCGAGCTTAAGAAGGTGTTATGTAAGAGGCTCTCGAATAATAGCTGATTACCCTATTCAAAATAAAATATGTCAAGAAGAAACCGGTTTGGAGAGAAGGAGCGGCCTTTCCGCTCAAAACAATAATTCTCCTTATGTGGCATGGAATTATCAAGATTAACATATAAAATACCCCACCCTGTTTTGTAAGGACGGGGTATTTTATTAAATTGTTTCTTAGAAGCGACGTTCGTGAAATACTTCCTGCGGTACTTCGTCCATAGCCGTTACCGTATAGGGTACTTTGTCAAAGTCAATTTTTGTTAAATCAATTTTGCGGATGGCCGAGTTGTACATGGTTCGGTAGTAAAATGTCGGATGCGTGACATCGCTGACCGCGGTCCATTGGGTGGCACTGGGCATATCCGGGATTTGTTCCCCGGGCGCATATTCGGCACCGATCGGTAAGTCAAAGTTATTTAAGATATGAAATGCCTGGGTAACTGCCGCGTAAGTATTTTGAGGTACCGGAGCACTTTGTACGTAGAAAAACGCACGTACCAAGCGGGCCGGCGGGGTCAAATCACCGGGCAGTCCCATTAAATTGGTGCCGCCGCCAAACGAGAACAAGTTTACTTCCCCTACCGTTTTGTCAGGTGTTTCTCCACCAGAGAGGTGAATGTAGTTATTCAGGTTAGCCTGGTGCCACGGGAAAGACGGGGAGTTGGTAATTACGCGCAGGTTGTTTTCATATACGTGGCGTTCTCCGTTGTTAGTGATTTCCAATACCACGCTGCGTCCAGACGCGTCACTGATACGCCAATGTCCGGTGGCATAGTGACCGTTTTTATCGGGCTGACCGATGGGGATAATTTCAATTTTTTCAATCCCTTTTAATGCTTCGTCTACAGTCGCAAAATTGGTAAGCATATAACGCACTAGTTCACCGTCACTGACGGAGCGTTTGGCACGCTTGTTGTTAAAAGGCGTTAAACTGCCGTAATTGGCAAAATAAAAAATCCCTGCGTTTAATCCCTTTTCATTGACGCCTTCAGTTACAAACGGTGCCTCTACGGTGCTGGCTCCTACTGCGCCGTATTTATTATACCATACATGTCCGTTTTGTCCAGCCGGTGTAAGGGCGGTGTTTTTCATGCCGCGCGGCATAATAATCAGCTTGCTGTTTAAGTTGCCGCCTTTCCATTCGATAGTACGGGCCAAGAGTTTGGTGCCGTCGGCAGCATCAATGGCAATACCCGTGCAGGCATCTGCGGGGAAACTTACCGCGGATACGAGCAACGTTGCCAAGGTAAGACTCAGTAATTTTTTCATCCCATTCTCCTTTGGTGTTAAGATACTTCATTAAACCAAATTTAGCGCGGCTGTGCACGCATAAAATAGAAACAGCCGTTTGACACATACCTTTAATAACGCTATTCTATTATATATGAAACAAACATTTACCGTTACGGGCATGAGTTGTGCCATGTGCAAAATGCATGTGGAAAACGCCGTGCGTGCGTTGCCGGGCGTAAAGCAGGCGGGAGTTAACTTACTGCAAAACCGTCTGACAGTTGTGTATGATACCAATCAGGTACCGGACGCTCAAATCATACGGGCTGTTGAACAAGCCGGCTACGGAGTGCAAGAAGAAACCGAAAACTCACCCAATATGTCGGCGGAAGATGTGGCCTTGAAGAAGCGTTTTTGGCTGTCCGTGTTGTTTCTGATTCCGCTGATGCTGGTTGCCATGATACATGCGTGGCATGTCCCAGTCGTCTGGCAACTTATATTGACTGTACCGATTTTGTGGTTCAACCGACGGTTTTTTACAAACGGATTTTTGCAACTTTTTAAGAGAACTCCCACGATGGACAGCTTGGTAGCTTTAGGTGCTTCAGCTGCAGTTATTCAAAGTCTGTGGGCCTTTGCAACCGGGCAACAAGGTTTGTATTTTGAATCCGCTGCCATGATTGTAACATTGGTTACCCTGGGTAAATGGCTGGAAGCACGTGCCAAATCCAAAACCACCGGTGCGATTGCGGCCTTGGTGCAATTATTGCCGCCCCGGGTGCATGTACGCCGGGAGCAGCAGGAACTGACTATCCCCGTGGAAGAAGTTTTGGCAGGAGATACTTTACTCGTTCGTGCGGGAGAGCGTATTGGAGCGGACGGAGTAATCAGTCAGGGGGCCGGTACGGTGGATGAGTCCATGCTTACCGGGGAGAGTTTGCCACAGGATAAACATACGGGAGACCCGTTAACGGCCGGGACCATATTAACCAGCGGATATGTTGAACTAAGCGTATGGAAAGTCGGTGCCGATACAGTACTGGCACATATGATTGCGCTGGTGGAACAGGCGGCAAACAGCAACGCCCCCGTGACGCGCTTAGCCGATCAGGTCAGTCGGGTGTTTGTGCCGGTGGTAATCGGGATTGCACTCATTACTTTTATAGGTTGGTGGTTGTATGGGGCAGGGGTTTCGTTTGCCCTGTCGTGTGCTGTTTGTGTGTTAGTAATATCTTGCCCGTGTGCTCTGGGGCTGGCCACGCCTACGGCCATGATGGTGGGGATGGGAGTAGGGGCCAAACGCGGCATTTTAATTAAATCGGCAGAAGTGTTGGAACGAGCGCGCCTTGTGACCACCGTGGTCTTGGACAAAACGGGGACGGTTACGACCGGACAAATGCAGGCAGTCCGGGTAATACCGGCAGCTGGTGTAACACCGGAAACGTTATTACGATATGCCGCTTCCCTCGAAAAACCCTCCGGGCATCCGTTGGCCGTTGCGTTGGTAAAATATGCGCTTTCGCAGAGAATAACAGTTGAACAAACAGTGACTGATTTTAAGGAGTATCCCGGTTTGGGAGTACGCGCTCTGTATGAGGGGAAGCTGGTATCCGGCGGCAACTTAAAAGCGATGCAAACATGGAAAATCCAAGTTCCTGAGGCCGAAACAACCTTGCATACTACTGCTCGTCAAGGGCAGACTGTACTGTTTTTTGCATACGGAGCACAATATGTAGGTGCCGTAAGTTTTAGTGATACTGTCAAAGCAACTTCTAAAGAGGCTATATCTTTACTTCGATGTATGGGTCTGAAAGTAGCTTTACTGACCGGAGATAATGAGGAGGCGGCTCGTGCTGTGGCAGTACAAACAGGCATTGAAACAATACGTGCCGGGGTATTACCTGCGCAAAAACAGCAGTTCTTAGACCAACTGCAGGCAGATGGGCAGATCGTAGCGATGGTGGGGGACGGTATTAATGATGCTCCGTCTTTGGCGTGTGCGGAGGTAGGGATCGCGCTAGGGAGCGGAACGGACGTAGCAGCTGCCTCTGCGGATATGGTACTCATGCGTGCTGATTTGCGGGAGGTGGCTACAGCTTTACAGCTAAGCCGGGCTACGTTACGTAACATTAAAGAGAATTTATTTTGGGCATTTTTTTACAATGTACTGTGTATCCCGTTGGCGGCCGGCGTGTTTTACCCGGTATGGGGGTGGAAACTCCATCCGATGATGGCTGCTGCGGCTATGAGTATCAGTTCGGTATGTGTGGTAACCAATGCTCTTCGGTTAAATCGTTTTAAACCGTCTTTTAAAGATGAAAAACAGGAAATAACTATGCATAAAACGTTAGAAATCAAAGGTATGATGTGCGGGCATTGCGCCGCGCATGTCGAGCGTGCTTTAAACGCAATTGCAGGGGTCAAGGCTTCGGTTGATTTTCCTAGCAAGACTGCTGTAGTGGAAAGTGCCTCTCCGGTGGTAGATCAGGTACTCATAGAGGCCGTGCAAAATGCTGGATATGAAGTAACGGGCATACGTTAAAAATTATAAAATAAGAGTATCCCCCGCAAAGGAGTCCTTTATGAAAAACTTTGGATTTGTAAAAGTAGCGGCCGCTGTCCCCGCGGTCAAAGTCGCCGATGTGGCTTTTAATGCAAAAGAAACCCTGTCCCAAATCAAGCAAGCTGCCAAGCAAGGCGTACGTATAGTGGTGTTCCCAGAACTGGGACTGACCGGGTATACATGCGGGGATTTGTTTTTAAAGCCCACCTTACTGGACGCCGCAGAAGACGCCTTGGCAGATTTACTCATACAAACCATGAATTTGGATATTGTGTTTATTGTGGGGATGCCGGTGCGTGCAGAGACGGTGTTATTAAATGCAGCGGTCGTATGTTACCGCGGGGGGATTTGCGGTATTGTCCCTAAAACCTATTTGCCTAATTACCATGAATTTTATGAGGGACGTTGGTTTGTACGCGGGTTGGCATTTTCGGCACGGGACGTGGCTTTATGTGGGCAATTAGTGCCTACCGGCATGGATATCATTTTTGAAGCAGGCGGGCTCAATTTTGCGGTAGAGATTTGCGAAGACTTATGGGCCGTGGTACCGCCGTCTAGTGAAGCGGTGTTAAACGGGGCGGATGTAATTTTTAATTTATCGGCCAGTAATGCGCTGGTCGGCAAACATGCTTATGTACATGAATTGGTTGCCCAACAATCGTCACGCGGGATATGCGGGTATGTGTATGCGTCTTGCGGATTTGGCGAATCGACTACGGATGTCGTATACGGCGGCAATGCTTTGATTTTTGAAAACGGTAAAGAGTTGGCTCGGTCCAACCGTTTTGATACCAAACCGCAACTGATTTGCGCGGAAATTGATGTGGAGAGATTGCGTAATGAACGTATGGTTAATACGTCGTTTCGTACGGACAGTGCCTTGGAAACGTCCGGTGCGTATGGCCGGGTAGAGATTGGTCAACCGATCGCCCCCGTTAGCAAATTAACGCGGTCAGTGGATCCGTTCCCGTTTGTGCCACAGGGGACTCAACTGGGTGACAACTGCGAAGAGATTTTTAATATTCAGGTAACGGGACTGTCCACTCGTTTACAGTCTGCACATGCTAAAACGGCTGTTGTGGGTATTTCGGGCGGTTTGGATTCTACGCTAGCATTGTTGGTAGCAGCGCGCACATTTGATAAATTAGGGTGGCCGCGTAAACAAATTATAGGTATTACCATGCCCGGGTTTGGAACTACGGATCGTACCTATAAAAATGCTCTGCAGCTGATGAAAAAATTGGGTGTCAGTATTAAAGAGATCTCTATTAAAAAAGCCTGCGAACAACATTTTAAAGATATCGGACACGATGGTAAAACGCATGATGTGACTTATGAAAATGTTCAGGCGCGCGAACGTACCCAAATTTTGATGGATGTAGCGAACCAAACGGGGGGGATTGTCATCGGGACCGGTGACTTATCGGAACTGGCCCTGGGGTGGGCCACCTATAACGGAGACCATATGTCTATGTACGGAGTAAATGTAGGGGTACCTAAGACGCTGGTAAAGTCATTAGTTCAGTGGGTGTCTGTCCATGAAACAACGGATAAAAAGACACAGGCTGTACTGTCCGATATCGTGGATACACCGATTAGCCCGGAACTGTTACCGGCCGATAAAAAAGGTCGCATTGCTCAAAAGACCGAAGACCTGATCGGGCCGTATGCGCTGCATGATTTTTTCTTATACTATTTGGTGCGCTGCGGTTTCGGGCCCCAAAAAATATTGTTTTTGGCCAAGCATGCGTTTGCCGGTCAGTTTAAGCAAACAGAAATCAAAAAGTGGCTGGGGGTATTTATCAGACGTTTCTTTGCCCAACAATTTAAACGCTCCTGTTTGCCGGACGGACCTAAAGTGGGAAGCGTAGCGCTTTCCCCGCGCGGAGACTGGCGCATGCCCAGTGATGCTTCAAGTGCGCAGTGGATCCAAGAGTTAGAATAAATTATACAAGTACAGGGCGACCTTCTGGTCGCCCCGGATTTTCTCCCCCTACTATTTTACTTCACACAGGATTTTTTAGGTTCTTCTTGAGAACAGGAACAGCTCAGATCCTCTAAATCTTGTTCGTGTTCGATTTCATCTTCTAAGATTTCACGAATAATGTGTTCGGTAATATAATCTTTGCCGGCTACTTTTTCCAGGATTTTTTGATATACCTCTATAGCACAGCGTTCTCCCTGAATATTTTGTTTCAAAAGGGTCATTGCCTGCGGATCTTTAGGGGCCAAGAAACCGCAGGTGCTTTCTTTAAGCCATAAATCCGGTGAGATAGAAGGTGTACCGCCCAGTTCTATAATGCGTTTAGCCAGTTTTTCGGCGTGTTCCAACTCTTCACCGGCATGTTCGGTCAGTTCTTCGGCCAGCAGGTGAGACATTTTGCCCTCGGCAATCTGTGCGCCGATCCAATATTGATAGTAGGCCAGCCATTCATCGCAATAAGCACTGTTAAGTTCTTTGATAAGCGCGTTTACATCCAGTCCCGCGCGGGTTACTAATTCTTTTGCTTTTAATCCCATAGGCAACCTCCTAGTTTGTAGTTTCCCTTTTGGGGTGGACTACTACTCTAGCGGTTTAGATGCCATTTCGCAAGTTGCAAAATTAATTAGTTTTTAAACAGCAATGTCTTAAAAGTGGCCGCCAACTTTAAAACCGATATGGTGGCTTCCGTCGTTTAAGTTCTTGGTGAAGTTCAACCCAAACGGCAGCGGGAATCTCCAAAACCGGTAGGCCAGTGTTGCCCCCGCGCCGCTGTGCAGTTCATAAGAATGTCCGCCGGAACTGATATAGGCCTGTTCATAAAACGGCATTAAACTAAGCAGACCCGTTTGATTGCGTAAAATAAAGTAAGTAAAACTGATACCCGCAGACATACCGGTTTTACCGCGTTGTTCGCGGTCATAAATTCCCATGCCAAATAATAAGTCGCCCGAACGAATACGGTTGCTAAACGGAGCCTCAAACGCGCGTTGCATTTTGGCAAACACGGCCAACATATGTCTTGTTTTAAATTCCCACATGTATCCGCCGCCCAAAGAGAGTTTTTGGATAGTGTAATCACTGCCGCTCCAATCGCCGCCTGCTGTATAGGTGGCCTGAGCCAGTTTACCAACACGTACACGCGGAAGGTCACGCAAGGCATGCTGCTTATCGGACCAACCGATTCCGGACAGTGCACCCATATTCATACCGGAGCGAATATCATCGGAATAACTTACTCCGAAAGATACGTGAGAGTGGTTTCCGCTGTCTAAGAGCGGACTTTTATAAGAATAATATTCATACTGCGGGGTAATCGAAACGCTCCAAACGCGCGACAACCGGCGGCTGTATGTAAACATCAAATCATCTTGTTTCCCATGCACAGTTGTTAATAACAAGTGGTCATAATTACCCTTATCATCAGCTGAGGAAAATACGCCCGGTGAGCTCATCCATCCGTTTCGGTAAAAGCTTTGCTCGAAATTCACATGTGAGTAACCGATATAAAACGCGTCGTCTCCCAAAGAAAGCCCGCCGTGCGTAGCAAAACCGTCTCGTCCGCCACCGACAAATAAAAACGCGCTTTCCCCCTGTTTAAACAGGTTCCCGCTGGCCAGTGATAATCCGGCAGAGCGTTTTTTGCCGCTCATGGCAAACGCCATCGGGAACACATAACTGCGGTCATCTGCCTTGATATGGATATCCACTCCGTCTTTGCGTTTTTCTTCTAAAAACTCCAACGTTTTAAATACGCGCAGTTTATGTAAATCTTCCTGTGCTTTTTGGTATTCTTTCTCGGTAAACGCTTCCCCTTCTTTGAGTTTAAAACGTTTTAACAGCGTACTCTCGGACATGCGCGTGGTTTGCGCGGTGATATGACGAACCTGCTGTGCATGGATCCCCAGCGAAACACATAATAATAGACAAATTAGAAATTTTTTCATATCTATATTATAGCGCTTTCAAGGCGTTTTCGTTAAAAACTATTTTATATGCTATAATAGAACAACAGGGAGTCAATTATGGCAAGACGCGATAAAATTAACTATTACTTGGATTTGGCGGACATTGTGTCTCAGCGAGGTACCTGTCTGCGCCGCCGCTACGGAGCGGTGATTGTCAAAAATGACGAAGTTATTTCCACCGGATATGCGGGAGCTCCGCGCGGTCGCAAAAACTGCTGCGACTTGGGTAAATGTATCCGTCAGGAACTCAACATCCCGCGTGGAGAGCGTTATGAATTATGCCGCAGCGTGCACGCCGAAGCAAATGCCATTATCAGTGCGTCTCGTGATAAAATGATTGACTCTACATTGTATCTTTCCGGTCGTGAAGCCGCCACCAATGAATATATCAAAAATTCCAATTCCTGCAGTATGTGCAAACGGTTAATTATTAATGCGGGTATTAAAAAAGTAATCGTGCGAGACAGTGCTACCGAGTTTCGGGAAGTTGATGTGCAGGATTGGATTGACCACGATGAATCTTTAGATGGTGTTAAAGGGTATTAACCTAATTTATAATACCCTGATACTATTCAATTACTTCTGCCGGTGTATATTTATTGCCATCTACCCAAACAGAGGTCCCTTCGAGTTTTTGCGGTACACGCAGGGCGTGTTCTGTTACTTCACTGCGACGAAACGGGACAACCTTAAATACGGTTTTTGAGCCGAACTGTTTGAGCCATTGATTCATGGACAGCGGTTGTGTGCCGCCTAAAAAACTATCTAATACTACCGGTATATAGGTCTTATTATGAGGTACAACCACAAGTGTTGCAGTATGATAGCGCCAGGAAAGTCCCAATTTCCCGTCTGCCAATACAAAACGTTTTCCCTGAGCCGGTCTCAAAAACTCTTCTTGAGATGGATAGACGGTTATTTGGTAGACTCGAATAAATCCCCATTGATTTCGATGTTGTACAATGTCCGCAGTAAGCAACCGAGCCGTCAGATAGCTGCTGAAATTGCATTCTTCGTTTACCCACCGATAGGTACGTTTACGACGCAGGTGAGGACTCCGGATTTTATTGTCAAAATCTTCTAGCTGTAAATTGGGTTCATCATAAAGTACTACTTGTTGTTTTCCTCGCATCTGCGCTTTGGTCAAAAAAGGAGTTAATCGCGCAGTTACTTCTGCTGGAATAGGTGCCTGTAATAAGAGGTTAGTCGGTTGTCGGTATACTATTTGTTTTTGGTAGGAAGGCTGCTTTTCTAATAATTTGACCCAATAGGCGTAATCAGACTCGGCCGGTTTAGGCCATGGGAAGTTGTGTCCGGCAAAAAATACCTGCAGCCAATCGTGTACTTCCTTAAAATGGGCCTGATAAAACCGAACGGATTGTTTATAATCGATCGGTTTTTCGCACAACATCAACGCGTCCAATACGCCCGTATCATTTAACGTCAGCTCGGAGGGGCGTAGTTGCGCATAACTGTTTGTTGTTACATACATATTAAACAGGTAAAAGGCCAAGGCCCGCACCTGCGCTTTTTCTGTTTGAGAAGAGAACCATTGGTCCCAAAATCCGGGGATGTCCGGCAATTGATCAGACGGCACGTAGAAACGCATATACCCAAATCGTTTCAGGCCTGCAGTAGTAGCAGGTTGCATTTTTTGTGTAAGCGTCCTCTCCAGCAGTGCGTTTCCCCAAACAACGCTGCTTACAAGACATACATAAACTAGTAATATCCACCGTCTGAACATATAATATAGTATAAGAAAGATTTGTACAATCCACAAGGGCCTTTTGGTCTTCTAAAAATAGGACTTGCGCACGGTAACCTTTTATTTATTATAATAGGGGAGTAATTACCTTAAGTACAAGGAGGACTGAGTCCATGTGGTATGGTATTTCTTCCCTGCGTTCGTTTGAGCAATATGCGCTGTTTGGCGTATTGGCTATTGCGGTAGCAGGGCTTTTGTATGCGTTATTCTTACGCAGACAGGTAATGCGTGAAGATGCTGGCACTGCCAAAATGCAGGAAGTTTGGGGTGCTATTCGGGAAGGCGCCAATGCTTATCTCAAAAGACAGTTAAAAACCATTTTACCGTTAATTGCTCTTTTAACTGTTTGTTTATTTTTATCCGTATATATCGTTCCCGTTTCACAAGACTCTATGGAACGCTTTGCGGGACTGAGTGCGGGCTCCGTGAAACTAATTGCTGCATTCGGACGTGCGGGCGCATTTATTTTGGGGGCTGTGTTTTCCCTCTTAGTAGGACAACTCGGGATGCGTATTGCCGTAGATGCAAATGTGCGTGTAGCCGCTGCTTCCAAACGCAGCTTTGGAGATGCTTTGCGCATTGCCTACCGCGCTGGTACGGTTACCGGTATGCTGACCGACGGTCTGGGACTATTTGGCGGTACGATTATTTTTATTATCTTTGGTATTGCCGCACCGGATGCCTTATTGGGATTTGGTTTTGGGGGTACTTTGCTGGCCTTGTTTATGCGTGTGGGTGGCGGGATTTATACCAAAGCTGCTGACGTGGGAGCGGACCTTGTAGGTAAAGTAGAAGCCGGGATCCCTGAAGATGATCCACGCAATCCAGCCGTGGTAGCCGATTTAGTGGGTGATAACGTGGGCGACTGCGCTGGTATGGCAGCCGATATTTTTGAGTCCTATGAGGTAACCATCGTATCGGGTCTTATTTTAGGGATCGGACTGTGGCGCTTGACGGGACACCATGGATGGATTGTCTATCCGCTCTTAGTACGCGGGATCGGTGTATTGTGCTCGATTATCGGTACCTACGCCGTAAAAGACTCCAAACGTTCGGCTGGTAACGCCATGAAAGCTATCTTTAAAGGCTATTCTATTTCTGCGGCGATTTCCGTGGTCATCTTTGGTGTACTGGCTTACTTCTATATGTGTGGCGTCCCCGGCGGTTGGTGGCGTCCATTTGCTGCTACCACCATCGGTATTATTTTGGCAATCTGTATTGACCGTTTAACCGAATATTTCACGGGAACCGAAAACAAACCCGTACAAGAAGTCAAAAAATCAACGGCTACCGGATCGGCCACGACCATTTTATCGGGTATTGCCGTGGGATTTGAATCCGCTGTTTGGACGACGTTAGTTATTGCGGCTGCTATCTTCTGTTCCGTGGTTATCTTTGGAACCATTGACGGTCTAAGCCCTGTAGAAAAATTTAATTTCATCCTCTATGGGGTAGCCATGACCGGTATTGGTATGCTGACCTTAACCGGCAACAATGTGGCTATGGACTCGTTCGGTCCGATTGCCGATAATGCCAACGGGATTGGCGAAATGGCCTGGCACGGACAGGATGACTCGGAAACTAAAAAAGCCCGTCAAATTATGGCGGATTTGGACGGTGTGGGTAATACTACCAAAGCGATTACCAAAGGGGTTGCCATCGGATCTGCCGTGATTGCGGCTGTTTCGTTGTTCGCTTCTTACATGGTAGATGTTAGTAACGTACAACGTTTGCTCAACGATGCCTGGGCTGCAACCGGCAAAGAGCAGGCGTTAACATTGCTGTCCGAAGTAGGTATTGTGGTATCTAACCCCGTGGTATTTGTCGGGATGCTCATTGGCGGGGCGCTGCCGTGGTTGTTCTCGTCTTTTGCCATTAATGCAGTCAGTCGCGCGGCGGCGCTTATTGTACAGGAAGTACGCCGTCAGTTCAAAGGCGGAGTACTGGAAGGTACATCCAAACCTGACTACACGCGTGCCGTGGGGATTTCCACGATTGCCGCTCAAAAGGAACTGGTAATTTTGGCCCTGTTAGGCATTGTGTCCCCGGTAATTGTAGGACTGACATTTGGTGTGGAGGCCCTGGGCGGATTTTTAGCTGGGATTATTGTTTCCGGGCAGCTCTTGGCTGTGTTTATGTCTAACGCTGGCGGAGCCTGGGATAATGCCAAAAAAGTGGTAGAAGACGAACCCTCTGATATTGCCGCCAATACTGGAAAAGGTTCTGAGCGCCATAAAGCCAGTGTGGTTGGTGACACAGTGGGTGATCCGTTAAAAGATACAGCCGGTCCTGCTGTAAACCCACTTATTAAAGTGGTAAATATGGTGGCTGTCATTGTGGCCCCGATTATTGTTAATTACCATAACGATTTTACGCCGTTAGGTAAGATCGGTTGGGTGGTAGTCATTGTGCTTTTGGCCGTGTTAAGCTGGGCTATTTTGACCAGTAAAAAACCGGCGCAGGATGTAACGAAATAATAAAGTATTGTTGGATTAAGTCCCGCTTCCAAGCGGGACTTTTTTTATACCCCTAAAAATACCTCATCCTTATTTAAACGTTCTTCTGCCAGTTTATTAGTAGCATAAGACTTAGGTGCCCTGTGCTTAAAGGGCCCAGTAAAAAAGTAAGACTTTTTCCCTATATACAGTTGTATCAATTTTTCTTATAATACCCATAGCAATACTTTTGCAAGCAAGGATAAAATGACTCTCATACAACGTATCAGTATCACTTTCGTCACCTGTTTCTGTTTGGCGCTGCCTGTCGCTGCGCAAAAAAACATCAGGTCTTTGCAGCATGCCCTAGCAAGACAGGACCAATACCTGTGGGGAGCGGCTTCGCAAAAGTCCATTGCGCTTACCATTAAGACACTAAAAGTTATCAATTTACCCACACGGCCCAGTGTACAGATCTTCTTGGGTGCTCCTGCGGTGCCTCATGCAAAGAACAGCCTTCGGTTGGTCCCGCCCCGACAAGTATATCCCTTGCTTTACAAACTGGGGGAGCACAAAATGTTTGTTCCGCGTGATTTGGTCAACCAAACAGAGGCGCTGTATCGCGGTATGGCTATTACAGATCTAGATGAGCTAAAAAACACACTTGTAAACGGACTAGAAATAAACAAAAGTAATCACGAGCAAAGAATTTTTACCGCCTATGACCCGCTTACGGCTGTCTTATACGCACAACCCACGCATCGTTTTAATGTCAAGGCTAATTTGCCGGTGCTTATAAAAATCCCGGTTACATCAACTTTGGAACAATATGTGCCGGAACCATTTGAAACCGCAAAAGCGTTCCACAAAAGTATCCCCGCGCAAGCTATTTCGGATGTATGGATACTGTTAGAGGTAAACAAACAAGCGGATTGGTATAAGGCTGTTTTGGAAAACGGGGAAATTGTATTATTCCCGGCTCACGGTCAACTGCAAGACGCTCGCTAGAGATACTTTTCTCAGATGCTTGTTTTATTATCCCATTAAACAACTCCAAGACAAGATTTTGCTTCTCATTGGGAGCGCACTACTCCTTACGATCAACCCCTCAACACGGGATGAGAAAGAAATAATATTAAAATTTCACGACACTACATTTGTCGTGGCACTGGGATATCCTATAAGTATCTGCTTACCCCAGGAGGTTCTTATGAAAACCCGTAACCATACTTCAAAACCCTTACCGCAGGTACCCATCCTTACGCCAACGCCGTCTTGGTTGCAACATTATTCCCCATTACTTCAACAAGCGCGTATTTTTAGTAATCAGGATCAAGAACAAGAAGCTCTGGAGTTAGCCCTGGCTGACTATAAAAGAACTCCTTCTTTAAATGCGTTGGAGCAGGCTTTTGACAGTTATCTGTCTCTCAAACAAACCGAAAACGCAAAAAAACTCTTAAAAGATATGAAACAATTAGGCGCCAGTGAAACCTTTTTAAATTTACAAAAAACAGTGTATTATATTGTATTGGAAAAATTCAAAAGTGCTAAGCTATACCTAAACAAGGTCTCTTCGAACCAAAAAGAACTGGATACCCAGCACCGCTGCTATTTTCATTTTGCTCAAGGGTTCCTCTCTTTTACAACCGATCATCCCCAAACTTTTCCCTTTACACAGGCCTTGCGATATGACTATCTGCTGATGCCTAGCGAACTAAGTATGACCCATGTCTTGCGAGGATTAATCCGTTTGGAAAACGAGGCGTATGAGGCTGCTTATCAGGATGCCCAAAGTGCCTTACATGCTTATACACCGACAAATGATGATGCAGTTTATTATTTACGGGCACTGTCGGGCTATTATGCAGGACATTGTACCCATATCTTCCAAGATATTGAACACTGTTTAAAGAGCAAAGATCCACAAATTACCAAACGCATGAAACAAACATTGCGTGAACTACGTCAATTATTGCCAAACAGTCCGGTAATTATTGATGCGGATTTTTCCAAGGCGCTGCGACACTACTTTTTGATGCTGCGGAAGATCTGATCAATATCGCAGACGATTTAGAAGAATGTTTAAAAACGTGGACGGGAAAACGTTTTGAGGAGTTAATGGCACAGAGCATTGAGAACGGTATCGGGTTCTTGAAAGAAGCGTTTTCCAAATTAAAAGATCCCACCTTACCCAAAGCACTTGAGACAGCTCATAAAAATCTACGAAATTATTCCCAAACGCACTTCCTACCGGCATGTTTGGCTTTAGAGAAGCATACAACATGTGGGATGAATACAACAGTCTCTCAGTTACGTGCCTGGAGAAAACAAGTTACTGAAGTATTTGACCGATATGATGACATGTACGGGAAACTGATTGAAGAATTAGATAATCTGCTAAAAATATATCCGGTCCCCATCTTCTTTGCAGACAAAAAGAAATAACCTCATGATCCCCGGACTCAATAATCCGGGGATCAAGCAATTATAAATGTGCTCCGCAAGCAACCAAATACCGGTCTATTTCATTGTTGGGATTGTAACCAAATCCTTCTGGATGGCGCATCCATTGTAAGATGGTCATTTTTTCTTTTTTGGTACGCACATTAAGATCTATGCCGTGTTCTACTAGCCACTTAAACACCGACAACGGAGCAGCCCAAGCGACCGCATAAAACAGGGCATTTTCCCCATTATCATCCCGTCTGTTTACATCCGCCCCATACGCAAACAACCGCTCCATGATGCCGATATGCGCATAATAAGCCGCCATCATCAACGCCGTGGTTCCTCCCGCATCAGGGATATTGGGATTTGCACCCGATTCCAACAGGCGAGATGTCAACCGATACCGCCCATCCCGAGCCGCATTTATCAATATCTCCGGATTTTGATTAACGTCTATCCCTGTTTTCAGTAAACGTTTAAAAATATGCGGTGCGCATTCGTAACGTACACATTGATTTATAGTCTGCAGCGTTGGTCTAGCTCCATGGGCGAGTAAATATTTAACTATCTTAATTTCCCCTACAAATGCCGCAATAAATAGCGGGGACCAATACTCATCGGTATTTAACACTATACCGCCCTCTACGAGCTCTTTTACGCGTTTAAAATTACTTTGCCACAAGGCATCATATAGGTCCATTGCCATATTCTTGTCTCCTAATAAAATTAATCCGTTTGAGGTTTCTTGAAAACTTTGGTAGCAGGCGGTGCCCCGCAGGCTATCAAATATTTTTCGGCACCGACCGCTACAAAGGGATACACATCGTTGATACAATCTAAAATAGAATACCCGTATGTGGTACGAACATGTATATTAATGCCGTGTGTTACCAACCAACGATAAATCTTAAGCTCACCAAAACCGATACAGGCATAAAATAGGGCATTTTTCCCATCAGCATCCAATGAATTGATATTTGCCCCGTAAGTAAGTAATTTATCCAATAATCGGATATGGTTATAATAGGCCGCCATCATCAAAGGAGTAGCACCGGGACTTTTATGTTTGTCCCCGCAAAAATAAAACTCCGGTATATTGGGATCTGCTCCGGCCTCCAACAAACGCGATGCTAATCGGTATTTCCCAAAACGAGCTGCATTGACTAACAACGGGATACGTTCTTTTTCTTCCCACAGGTTTGGATTTATCCCTGTTTTTAGCAGTCGTTTGAAAATATTCGGTTTACATTCCTCTCGAATACACATTTCTAAAATAGTTGCTGTTGGCTTAGCTCCGTGCGCCAGCAAATACGCAACCATACGCATATCATCATTGCGAATAGCTTCCAAAAGGGGAGGGGACATCCAGTCAAATGCCGGAATATTTACATCAACCCCGCTTTCTACTAATTCTTTGACACGTTTAAAATTTCGCTGCCAAATGGCTTCTGATAAGTTCATCATAAATTTCCTCTTACCTATAGAATAACACAAACGGGCGACAACTATATGTCGCCCGTTTTGTATACAGGTTCAAGAACTTATAGAGATAACATCTTAATAGCATTGGGCGCTTGTCGTTGTAAAATACCGCGCCACTTATCTATGCTAAAGAAACTACCCGGATGCTTAACAGCCACCCCTTTTAAGGTATGTTGGGCCGTTTGCATAGTAAAACACGGTCGCGGATATGTCCCGTTGATTTCTTCTTTTTCCAAAGGAGTTGTTTCCGTAATTTGAAGTTCCACCGGCAATTCAGATATGTTTGAAATAGCCGCAAACCCGGCAAAGATGCACACATTCGGTTTTAGAATATCCACTACTGTCGGAAAAGATTTCCACCCATTGGCAAAATCCTGCGCATTGGGGCGTTCATCCGGATTATCCATCGGACGTTGAACAAAGTTATACAATGCTACTTTTTGCCATAACAAATGGGCTGTTTCCGGAGATAACTTCTGTCCACTTAAACAGGTAGCCAAATTATTAAAGGTATTACTATTCCAATGGTACTGCGGAAAAACTTGTTCCGCAACTACACGACGCGTAAAGTTCGGTAAGGATAATGCTTCTATGTTATTACGTTCCCGGTTAATGTAATGGGACTCTAATATCACAAGAACCTTACAGACGGCATCGACATATTGTTTACCCACCCACGGATACCATGTCATTTTTCCCATCTTTTGGGCAGATCCA
This sequence comes from Elusimicrobiaceae bacterium, assembly GCA_017475405.1. Lineage (GTDB taxonomy): Bacteria > Elusimicrobiota > Elusimicrobia > Elusimicrobiales > Elusimicrobiaceae > Avelusimicrobium. The sequence goes on along the minus strand of JAFVFN010000018.1, from coordinate 108,478 downwards.
AATTGGGTATCAAAGGCGGATGATTGATATTGTTGAATTTCGGTGAATATAATCATAAATAAATTTTCAATTAGCAGGAAACTCTACACGCCAGCTTAGCATAGAATTACTTGCAATTTTTAAATTGGCTGACAAATTTCCACCTTTAGAAATACCAGGCAAAACCAATTGAACCCCCAATTCCAAAGAAGCTGATAATTCATGACAGGTTGTCCATTTAACTTCCTTCATCAAAATAGGATTATCTCCACGCCGAAGTTCAATAAGAGATCTTAGCTCATTGTCCCCCGCTAAATTATAACGCAATAATACTTCTTGGGCCGCTTGCACATCCGGCTTCCCACCTGGAAAGGTGGAAGATGTTTGAATACTTTCTTGTAACTGATTAGCAATATCAAATTTAGCGTTTCCATCAACAATTTTATAGTTTCCGCTCCCTATCACATGTCCTTCCTTGTTTCGTTTCTGTGTTTCTTCTATTCTCAAAGAAATAGCTCCTAATTTTCTCACCACTTCTTCTAATGCTCGGTACCGTTTTTTAGCACTTTCCAAAAGTGAGTTTGAAACTTCATCTTCTTTTAACGGCATATAGAGCTCTGGTTCGTAGGGATCTTGCACCAATGTCGTTCCGGGTACCCACAATGCTTGGCGTGAAATTTTATCAAACAATTCTCCGCCCCAGGCATCATCTAGGTTAACTACGCAAATTTCGGGACGTTTTTGAATCCATATTTGTTCTTCCTCACGCGCCTGGTTTAAAAAGACATCATCTCCTACTACAATTATCTGGCGTGCTGTCGGATTCGCCGGTAATTCTTGTTTTTCTTGTATCATAAATGCTCCATTAAAAATTTAGATTTCAATCTATCCAATAGGGCCCATCGTTAATTTTTTAAATAAGGATGTGTGTAGGCCTTCCTTAATGACATTCCATACATCAGAGGACAGACTCCTGTTGCTTGCTTGTAAAAATTCACAAAGCACTCCTTCCAACTGATACTTGTCTTTTTCGGGGCAGATAATATCCAACGAAGACCTCCGTCCATCCTTATCTTTTTCTACACAGGGCACATTAAAGTAAAATCCATAACGAACGGAAGCAAAATAACGGCATTGTGCGTTTTTATCTTCCTTAAGTATTCTTTTAAAAGATTTTGCTTTTCGTATAGGCTCCGAGATTTTAGACCAGCTAATATCTAAAAATGGACCTTGGTGATAACTTCCGTTATACCACAAATCATCTTTTTCATCATTTTGAAGTGATTGCGAATAAATAATAATACCTGTCATCTTTTTTCCTCCCTTACCAAATCCAAGATTTGTTTTGTGCTCTTTGCAATATGACTAGGTGACAATGAAACATATTCAATGCGGTGTTTGTGTGATAAACGAATAATATTTTGCAAAACAGGATCTTTTTCCCAATCTCGAGCAGAAATTTTCTTATTAAAATTTGGAAGCAAATCTGTGTGTGTGGCCACCAAAATCAGTTTATCTTCCAATTCTTCTTTATATTGCAAAATATTGGCCTTAATCGTTCGTAAAACTTTAGATCTATTTTCCGTATTGGCAATTTCATCCGCACGGAAAAAGTATAACACGCTATCTGCTTCCTCTATATGGTCTTTGATTTCTTTTAATTCTCTATTTGTATAATCCTGACCGGCCGAATCAATGGTACTCCAACCTCTTGTAATCCATTTTTTCCATTCAGATTTCGTTTTTTCCTGAATTTCCGCTTTTTGAAAATCCCCTGTTCCTGTTGGACAATATTCTTTTATTATATCTCCCGTTGCACAATAAGTATGAAATGTTGTTTTTCCAGCAGCTTTCATCCCATAAATAAACACTTTCTTATTAAAAAAACCTTTTTTAATTGCAACAGGTATGGCTACAATCCCTGCTATTACAGCACTAACTATGAGTAGAATCGACATATAATTCTCCTTTACTATTTTATCTACTCCTAAACAACCAAGTTCTGCCCTGTGTCTTGGAATAGAATGTACCTTTGCTAGTTAAAGCAATTATTTCACTTTCCACTATTTGTAAATCTTTAAATTGCCCCACTGTCGCACCTAAATAACGCACTAGCCAGCTACGTCCACCATTATAGGAATATTCTATATGACACGCATTTTTAGGGCTAATACGCAACATTTCTTTACCTACTATAATTACTTGACTCATAATTTCTCCTTCTGGATTAAAATACTATTACGCTTCAAATTTTACAATTTCCTCAAGACAAGCTATTCCCTATCCGTCAATTATTCAAAATTTCTTTAAATGCTTCAATTATGAATAAAAATCCCAAAAGCACAAGAAATCCAAGGAATCCAACTATAGGCAGCCAAAGGCAACTAGCTACCAAAAACACAAATAAGAGGATAGGTTCAAGCCACCATGAAATAGCTATCTCCATACACATTTTTAAAATAGCCCAATAATTTAAAATTTCTCTAATTTTTATTACACAATATACAAGAAAAGCACATATCCCCCAACGAACCAAGGAAAAAGTATCACTCATAATTTTGTTACCTAAAAAGAACATTATAGGAACAACAAATAACAAACTCATAAACAGTTGACTATCCCTGAAATCTTTATCTAAACTAGAAAAACTATTCATAAAAATTTTGATGGAAGAGCCAACAATTGAATAAAAAATTTCCACGACAGCAATTATGAATAACACTAACAAACTAGTATAGGATTTTAACCAAATACAGGATTCGGGTAAGTAAAGCAAACCCATCCAATATAAAACCGCTATTAAAAACAAAGTAACAAAATTTTTAAAAGATAGTACCAAAGCCACACAACTCATCATAAAAAGACCTTTCCAAAAGCCAAGTGGCATTGTTTCCCTGTTATGTGGCACAAATTTATATATGACATTTTTTATGTAAGATAATCCTCTTGCAAACAAAGATGTCTTTCCCTGTATGGCATCAAATTTTATTTGTTTTTCCTTTCCCTGTAAATTTTGTTCTAAATTGTGCTCCATTTGACTAGCAACAACAGGAACAATTTCTGCATTTTGTGTATCAGAAATGATTTTAGAAGAAATATCCTGCAAAGGAATTGCTTCATCTGTGTTTTCACATTTTGCAATACCTACAAAAGTCGTCAAAATGATAAGAATAACGGGTAAAACCTTACGTAATTGTCGCAAAATCCTTTGTTTATTCTTATATTTTAATATTTCTTTGATAATTTTTTGATCAGCAAACATGACATTTTCTCTTTTTATTCTCAAGTTATAAGTATTTTACCAAAAACACGCGACAACTCACTTGTCGCATTACTTTGCTATCTTATAATTGAACAGACAAAATAAAAAGGCGGCGCGTTACTTGAGCCTTTGGAATAACCCATATAACCGCCGCCTGTCTGTCCCAGAGGGACAAACAAGAACGATTATTTTAAGGATTCCAAAGTGCCGCCGAATATATTCGTCAGCTCTGCTTAGCCCTTAGCCAAGCTTCCTAAAATAAATCACAAATTGTAGGGAAGGTTCTTCCCATGAAAAAATTATAACATTGTTGGCACGAAAGCGCAAACATACTATAATAAGAATATGATTAAATCAGCCACATTACATAAATTTACTCGTATCTTATATCTGCTTAACAAGCTAGACAAAGGCCGTATTACGCTTACCCAAGAGGCCAAGGAACTCGGTTTTTCGCCACGCACCTTACAGCGAGACCTGCACGAGATAGAACAAGCAGGATTTCCTTTGGCAGAAATCTCTGCCGGGAGATATGGATTTGCCGAGGGATTTTCGTTGCACAAAATGCCGCTATCGGCTCAAGATAAGGCGCTACTTAGCCTAACAGGGCAACTGGCCGAATCATTGGGTCCTAACTGGCAAGCCAGTTTTAAACGACTTACCCAACAATCATTACGTCCCGACTCACACGATGTATATTTTATTAAGATGCCGAAAATGTGGCACAGTATTTCACCTAATATTTTAGAAAAACTGGAACAAGCTATTTTAAAGCATCAATATATTGACGTATTTTACACATCCCAAACCAAACGCGCCTGGAGTCGCCAATTACGTCCGCTTAAAATCGCTCTTTTTGACGGTTTTTGGTATTTGATTGCGTTAAACAACTGGAATACATTTATGAAATTTTCACTGGAGCGTATTGAAAAGATACATACTCATTCCGAAAATTTCACGCCTGTCGATGTTGATGAAAAATTAACACAATCCCCCAATATTTGGTTTGATACGGAGCAAAACCTGAAAATCAAACTTAAAATTGCCAAGCCGATTATCGGTTACTTTAAAGAAGTAGAATTTTTCCCTTACCAAAAAATAGAAAAAGAAAACAAAGACGGCTCTCTGCTCGTTTCATGTCGAACAGCAAATTTTATGCAGGTTTTACCGCAAATACAGCGTTGGTTACCGCATATTCGCATTATTAGTCCTACAGATTTAGCTCAGCAGCTTACAAATCAATTAGCTGCGTATCTTCAAGAGAACTAATCCGTGCAACATAAAGGATACTTACCCTAATAGATGACCTAAATCTTGTAAGACTCTAAATACCCGATAAGGGGCAAACACAAGGGCTTGCATAATGCCAAGTCCTAAAATTCCCCAACAGTAGTTACTCCAAGCCTTATACCGTACGGGTAATTGTCTGTCGAGAATTAGTCCTGCCAAAACAGCTGTCAATAACGCAAGTATATATTCCATATTATTCTCCTAGTACATATTTGATACATATAGTATACCAGTCTTGCCGGACAACGTATTGTCGTAAGTTCTTATATACCAAAATATTAAATTCGTATTTAGAGACTAAAAATAATTTAGCGTTTAGGGATTTTACAACAGAGGATTAAACACACGGTTACACTTATTTTGCAGCTTTTGTAACCAATGCTTCCACGAGTTTATGTCGGCGAAATTTACGGGTTTCCAAAATCAGTCCATCGGCGATTAGTTTTTCATTTTTGGTGGGTGTGCGTCCTAATTTTTCACTGACCCATTGTTCTACAGTTTGAATGGGATTTAAATTGGCAGGAGCGGTAACTTGTACGGCGGCACACACGTCTGTCATTTTGGCCGTTGCGCTAACCAGCACAGACTCGCCAAACGGACGAATATACGCCGGGGAAAAATCATACTCGTCTTCGATTTCTCCGACGAGTTCTTCAAAGATGTCTTCTAAGGTTAAAATACCGGTAATTTTCCCTTCATCAGTAACCAAACAAATATGCTGTTTGGTTTTCATGAGCTGCTGCAGCGCGGTAGAAATAAGGGTGTCGTCTTCCAGTTTGGCAATCGGACGGACAATAGAGCGCGTTGACGTATGTGCGCTGCCGGATGTTTTGGTAGAAGAAAAAATATCCTTAAAATTTAAGTACCCGATAATACTCTGCGGGTTCTGCGTATTTTCTAGGACGGGGAAGCGGGTATGCATATCTAAATGGGCTTTTAAAAATGTTTCGGCAATTGAATCGTTGGCCGATAAAAAATATACCTGCTCTAAAGGAACCTGGATTTCTTGAATGGTACGTACGCAAAATTGTGCGCTGGCCAGTACAATTTTTTCTTCGGCCTGACTAAATAACCGAGAAGAAGACGCAATAGCCGCAGCCGTGCGCAAATCAGCAAACGCAATCTTTTTAGCTGTTTTAGAATCGGCCGTTTGGGTCGTTTTTTCTGCTTTACGCATAAACAACCGTACCAGTTTTTCCATCACGGTTACCAAGGGGAAAAGCACCTTATAAATAATATGCATGTACGGAGAACACGTCAAAATAACCCATTCTTTTTTCTTAAGGGCAAAAGTTTTAGGCAGTAGTTCGGCAAACAAAATCGTCACAAAACTAAGCGGTAATACTACACAGGCAATGGACAAAATATGGGCCGCATGATGTTGTACACCCCAGGAGTTTTGTAAAAATGGTGTAAATGATTCTTCGGCCCAGGCACCGCCTAAAGCTGCTGCAATGGCTCCTACCAGGGTCATCCCGATTTGTGTAACAGCCAGGCTGCCTTCCAAGTGATCTTTCATAAACAGCGCCGCTTCAGCACCGGCGTGCTTTTCCTGGAAAAGCACGGATATTTTAGTGCGAGAAATAGAGGCCAACGCCATTTCATAGGCGGCCAAAACCGCATTAATTACCAACATAAAAACAATAATCAAAATAGTCATATTTTCTATATAGTAGCAATTTTACAACGCCTCTTGCATTTTTTGTATATGTTTTTGTTATAATGGGAAGTGAAGTACACGGCTTAGTACTTTTATTATATATACTTTACGTAATATTATAGGAGACACTATGACAGACCGCTTCGCGCCTGCCGCCAAAATTCTGCAGAATTTTGGTAAAGACAGTGCTAAATTGATTCCCATTTTGCAAAAAGTGCAAGATGCTTACGGATTCTTACCGGAAGATATTATGCGCTTTATTGCCAACGAGTTAGAAATCTCGCCCGCCCGTGTGTTTGGTGTGGCGACTTTTTTTGCCCATTTCGCTATTACACCGAAGGGTAAACATATCGTGCGTGTGTGCAATGGTACGGCCTGTCACGTTAAAGGCTCTTCCTTTGTCATTAATACCGTGAAGGATAAACTTAAATTAAAACCCGGCCAGGATACTACAGATGACGGTTTGTTTACGTTGGAGTGTGTTTCCTGTTTGGGAGCATGCGGACTAGCTCCCGTAATGGTTATGGATGAAACCGTACACGGACAGATTACCCCTGCTCGGGCTGTAGAGATTATTGACGAAGTGATTAAACAGGAGGCCGCCCATGTCTACTAACGACATTGAAAAAATAGCTAAAGACTATAACGAAGCATATAAGAAAATTACCGATCGCGTGGTCATTTGCGGCGGTACGGGTTGTATTGCAGGCGGCTCTTTAAAAGTATACGAAGCATTCCAACAGGAAATGGAAAAACGCAAGATTGGGTTTTGTCTGCAGATTACCAAAGATTGCCATGAGAACTATATCAGTTTAAGCGGTTGCCGCGGGTTTTGTGCCATGGGACCGCTGGTAAGTGTGGGGGATATTTTTTATACCAAAGTTCAACCGGACGATGTGGCCGAGATTGTCGAAAAAACAGTTTTAAAAGGCGAGGTCATAGACCGGTTACTCTATCATAATCCTGCCACCGGAAACACTTCCAAAACAATTGACGACATTCCGTTTTACGCCAAACAAAAACGTATTTTACTGCACGACTGCGGCCGCATTAATCCCGAAGATATCAATGAGTATATCGCCCATGGCGGTTACGTGCAGGCAAAACGTGTCTACACGCAAATGACTCCCGAAGAGGTTTGCAAAGAAATGACTGAGTCGGGACTGCGCGGCCGAGGCGGAGCGGGATTCCCAACAGGAAAAAAATGGGAGTTTACGCGCATTGAACCCGGAGACAAAAAGTATGTGATTTGTAATGCCGACGAGGGTGATCCGGGGGCTTTTATGGACCGCTCCGTTATGGAAGGGAATCCCAATGCCGTGTTGGAAGGCATGATGATTGCCGCGCGTGCGATTGGGGCTGATGAAGGGTATGTGTATGTGCGTATGGAATATCCGCTTGCCATTCAACGTATCCGCAAGGCCATTACACAGGCCGAGGAAAAGGGTCTGTTGGGCGAAAACATTTTTGGAAGCGGACTGAACTTTAAAATTAATGTGATGGAAGGGGCCGGTGCCTTTGTCTGCGGTGAAGAGACCGCTCTGATCGCATCCGTAGAGGGTAAACGCGGCATGCCGCGCATCAAACCTCCGTTCCCTAGCCACCGCGGACTTTTTGGCAAACCGACCGTTATTAATAACGTAGAAACCCTGGCCACAGTAGCTAAGGTATTTGAAATGGGTGCCGCGGAATTTAAGAAAATCGGTACACCGACCAGTGCTGGTACCAAAACTTTTGCCGTGACGGGGCATATTGCCAACACTGGACTCGTGGAAGTACCGATGGGAACCACGCTTCGCCAAGTGATTGATGATGTGGCCGGTGGTACCACGGAAGATGATGGTACTGTTAATAGGGATGCTTTTAAAGCGGCTCAAATCGGAGGCCCTTCGGGCGGTTGTTTGACCCGGGAGCATTTGGATTTACCGCTAGATTATGATTCACTTAGGGCCGCAGGCGCCATGGTGGGATCCGGCGGGCTGGTGGTCATGAACCAAAAAACCTGTATGGTCAATGTAGCACGTTTCTTCTTGGAGTTTACCCAACGCGAATCATGCGGAAAGTGTGTACCCTGCCGGGAAGGGACGGAGCAAATGCTGACCATGCTTAACGACATCGTAGAAGGTCGTGCCACTTTGCAAACCCTGGAAAATTTGGAAGATTTGGCTAAGGCCGTACAGACCGCTTCGCTGTGTGCGTTGGGCAAAACGGCTCCGAACCCGGTATTGTCCACTTTAAAACATTTTAAGGACGAATACCTTGCTCACGTAGTAGATAAACGCTGCCCTGCGGGTGTATGTAAGGCGCTGGCTCGTTATGAGATTATGGCGGATAAATGTAAGGGATGCGGAATGTGTAAACGGGCCTGCCCCGTACAAGCCATCAGCGGAACCGTGGGTAACCCCCACCAAATTGACCCCAAGAAATGTATTAAATGCGGTGGGTGCAAAGCCACCTGTAAATTTGGGGCGGTCAGTGTGAGTGCATAGGAGCGAACTATGGAAAAAGAACAATTTGTAACTATTGAAGGGAAAAGAGTACAAATCGAAGGTGAGAAGAACCTCTTAGAGCTTGTTCGCAAGGCAAACTTTAATATCGTTACGTTCTGCTACCATCCGGAGCTGGCTGCTTACGGTGCGTGCCGGTTGTGTCTGGTGGAAGTAGAGGGGATGGGGATTGTGGCATCGTGCACGGTAGCTCCCAAAGACGGCATGAAAATCCGCGTCAACAGCGATGAAATCCGTCGCCTGCGCCGGATTAATTTGGAGCTATTACTCTCTTCGGGTAACCATAACTGTACATTATGTTCCAAGTCCGGTAACTGCAAATTGCAGAAGTTGGCCAAAGACATGGACGTAACAGAGATCCGTTTTAAATCTAAAAAAATAGACAGTCATAAAGATGCGACTTCTCCGGCGTTGGTGCGCGATCACAGCAAATGTATTTTATGCGGTAACTGTGTGCGTATTTGCAACGAAGTGCAAGGCATCGGAGCGATTGATTTTGCGTTTCGCGGATTCCGCTCCAAAATCGCCACGGCTTTTAATAAAGAACTGGGACAAAGTCATGAATGTGTATCCTGTGGACAGTGCGCGCGTGTGTGTCCAACAGGTGCGTTAATGCCCAATTCCCAGGAAATTGAAAAAGTATTTGAAGCTATTAATAACCCCCAAAAAAAAGTAGCCGTACACATTGCTCCGGCCGTGCGCGTGGGGCTGGGAGAAATATTCGGACTGCTGCAGGGACAAAATGTAGATGGTAAGATTGCGGCGGCGCTTCGCATGCTGGGTTTTGACTATGTGTATGATACGGCATTTTCAGCGGATTTAACCATTGTGGAAGAGGCCAGCGAGTTCATTGAGCGCTTTACCCAAGGGAAGAACCTTCCGCAGTTAACGAGCTGTTGTCCGGCCTGGGTCAATTATGTTGAAAAATATGCACCCGAGTTTTTACCCAACCTGTCTACGGCACGTTCTCCCATGCAAATGATGGGACCCGTAATTAAGGCGGATTTTGAACAGCGCGGCGGCAAACGTGAAGATTTAGTCGTGGTAGCCGTAATGCCGTGCTCTGCTAAAAAATACGAAGCTACCCGCAAAGAGTTTGCCGTAAACGGGAATCCCGACACAGATTACGTAGTTACCACCGTGGGCCTGGCTCGTATGATTAAAGAGGCCGGCATTGATTTTGTCAATCTGGAAAACGAATGGTTTGATATGCCGTTTGGTACCAAAACAGGAGCCGGTGTAATCTTCGGAGTATCCGGCGGCGTGATGGAAGCGGCACTGCGTTTTGCTCTGGCCGAGCTGGATCCGGAAAATGCCCGCAGTGTAAAATTTACCAGTCTGCGCGAGAGTAATGTCTTTAAAGAAAAAACTGTGTACGTGGGAGATAAACAAATCCGCGTGGCGGTTGTCAGCGGACTTAAAAATGCTCGCAAACTTCTAGATGACATTAAAGCTGGTAAGAACAAATATGACTTTATTGAGGTCATGTCCTGTCAGGGCGGTTGTGTGGCAGGTGCCGGTCAGCCGCAGTTTGACGGATGGGCTCCGCGTAAGCGTCGTGCCGAAGGACTATACCAAGAGGATACGGAACTGGCCTATAAGTCACAAGATAACAGCGGTGTAATGGCGCTGTACGGACGTATTTTTGACAAGATTGGAGGTAAGAAAGCGCACCAACTCTTGCATACACACTATACGGACCGCAAAGACCGTACGGGTCAACAATAAGAAATAGCAGAAGTATTTTTAAAGGACTGGGTTTACCAGTCCTTTTTGGGGAATGTTTTCTAAATTATTTTTCTTGGTTTTGCATATATAATTGTGCGGCCTGTGTAACCCGTTGAAAGAACGGAATTTCCCCGTAGTACCGATCATCTAACGAAACAAGACCATCAAATCCGGCAGATTTAAATTGACGGGCATTTTGTTCTGTTTCAACGTAAGAAGTGAGTGCAATAAGTCCACCGGTATATCCGGATTTTCTTAATTCGCTAGCGACATAAAAACCATTGGACTCCCCCAGTTGAATATCCGTAAATACAATATCCGGATGAATATTGGAATATCCCATCCAAAACAAAAATTGTAGGGCATCCCCATGCACATGTAAGGTAGCTCCTGGGAACAATACTCCTATATGATATAGATGTTCAAAATGATCTAGTAAGGAGCGATCATCATTGATAATGACAATATGTTTGCCATCTAATGCAATAGAAGGATCTGGCAAAGGATCTGGCCCCACGGGGTACAAGAAGAAAGCTTGCGGGTCAAAATCGGGCAGATACGGTTTAGCGATGGCTCGCAAGGCAGGTATTAACGAAGGATCTACTACAAAGATACTGTAACGCAGATAATCTAGAGCATATTTTAATGCATTGTCCTGTTGGGTGGTCAGATAAAACGATAAAATTTTATCATGCAAAGGTAATATCTTGCCCAACCATTGACGTTTTTCTTCTGCGGTGACTTGACGGGATTCTAAGGGAAGTGACTGGTAATACAAAAAAGCAAAAGATTCTTGTTTAAATATTTCAAAATTGGCAATAAGTTGTTTATAATCTTCAATCCATTGTTTCCGTTGTGGTTGAGTGAGTACAATACTGGGTTTTAACAATGGATATGCAGCAAAAGGGGTCGGTTTTAAAATCAATTTAGAAAGTGCCGGTGTGTATTTGGCACTATTTAAACTCGTTGTTACGGAACGAGTAAGAGATGTTTCTAATGGTTTTGAAAGCGTAGTGACTGCTTTGATCCCTCGTTCCACTTGAGCAGAAAGAACCAACGGAATATATAATAAACACAAACCAAGTAACTTCTTTTTCATATATTTATAGTGTAGCAGTATTGAAAAATACTTCACAAGGGCCTTAGTGCTCAGCTCATAGGTGTCCAAAAGGCCCATGTAATCTTCTATGAGCATTTGTTGGGCTAGATGGCTACAATACAAAGACAGCCCCAACAGGGGCTGTCTAAAAACGCAGATGAATGTATTTTACTTGCTGGTTATGATTTTTTGACATAAAATCTGTCAAAAACGGCTCAAAATACTCTTCTGTTAAATCCCCTCACGTCTTAGCGAGTTGTAGCAAAAACGATTGGGGTGGATGACGAGATTTGAACCCGCGACCTCCGGTTCCACAGACCGGCGCTCTAACCAGCTGAGCTACATCCACCATATAAATGGGTGAGACTCAGTGAATAAGCCTTATCTATTTTTATTCTAGCAAATTATGTGTTTTTACGCAAATTACACTTAATTATGCAAGAAGTTTACTATCCAAAGTATCTTTCATTTGTTGTATTTTAGAAGAAAGTTCTTCCCAATTGAACAGGTTTACATCTTGCGGATCGGTTTCTATAATAAGGGCTTTGGTGTTGTTGGGTGCATTATAGACAGAGAGCGTATTGTAAAATACCAATGTCGGTTTTTTAAATCCGGAGGCGATATGTACTACGGAAGTGTCCGGTGTGATAATCCAATCTGCTTTTCGTACTAATTCAAACAAGTCAAATACGCTGGATGTCTGCATGACCCATACGGCAGGTTCCTCTTTAAATACATTCGACCAATGTGCATAGTAGGCCGGAGCACTGGGTACCAGGATGGGGAGCCCGAGGGAGCGAAGTCGGTTGCATAATTGCCATAACGTATCTGCATGGAAACGACGTTTTTCCGTGGAACCGGTCGGATTAAGTAAAATATAATGTGTGATATTGTTTTGTTCAAGTCGTTGCTTTATACTTTGCTGTACAGCGGCCGGAACCGGCAAATCATAATCACTGGTCGGATGCGGTACTCCCAAAAGTTGTAAAATGGCGCATTCATGTTCGGCACCGTGTTTATCGCGCGCTCCGAATGGGCGCACGGGGCTAGTCAGATCATCAAGTACCCGACTGCCGCCTACTAACCATTTAAATAAACGCCAATTGTAAAAATGTTTGGCCGAACTGTCTAACACCAGATCAAAATGACGTTGACGCAATTTGAGGCCGGCCCCAATCAAAGAAGGCCAACGTTGATGAGGGCGGATTAATGTGCGTATCGGCAGTCTAATAATCTCATCAATATAAGGATTATGAGATAAAAACTCATAACCGGATCCAAAACAGGCTACAGTAATTTTAATGTCGGGATTAGCTTCTTTAATACCGCGGTAGCAACATGAAGAGATAATTGCGTCTCCCAGCGAACCTTCTCCCCGCAGGATTAAAATGTTACGTAACGATTGTACCGATGGAATCTGTTTCATAGTTAGTCTTTGTGCGGATTAGAAAGCTCCTGGCGCAGGATCGGCCAGGCATAGCACATATAACTGCCCAAAATAAAGGCGGCTATCGCGATCAGTAAACACAATACGGGCAGCATGGTCAAGAACGACTGAGTCACTTTGATAATATGCTTTTCCGGAACTACGGAGAGCAGATACCAGTCATTGATATGCAGTGGTTGATAGCTGATATAAAGAACGCCGCGTTTTTGGGAAACATATTTGACGGTGCCGCTTTTGCGGTCCTTAAAATCTTTAAGTACCTGATGGCGCAGCTGATGGTCCGGGTCATCAGGCATATCAAAAATATTATACAGTCCGCTGACTGCATTTTTATGGAAAGATTCAACCACTTTATCCCCGTCTGCATCTACCAATAAGGAGTATCCCGCACCGCCAAAAGACTGCATATCCAGTGTTTTGCCCAAATCTGTGGTATTGCGCGTTCCCATCAACACGCCGATAATCTGGTTGTCCTGAAAAACAGGTACGGCTGCGACTAAAATATTGGCTCCGTCTGTAAGGTCTGTTACCCGTTCGGAGATATTGGGGGTCCCGTTAACGGCTTTTTGAAAATGTTCTTCTTGTGACAGATCTAAAAACTCGCCATTATCTAACTGGGAGGTACCGCGAATAGTGGCAAATTCCATATTCTTGAAATGGTTTTGATTTTTTTCTGCTTTTAGAAATGGTGTCATCCCAGCTTCGGTATGATCCGGTAATACGGAAATTGCTGTAGCTACAGAGGCTAACAGATCCAGATCTTCCGATACCTGCATCTCAATATGTTGTGCGTCCTGCTGTGCAAACTCCTGCAGAGCAAGCAGGGTTTCTTTTTCTAGGGTATTGGTCAGACGATGCATGTAGAGTAAAATACCGACTGATACAATGGCCGTACAGGCCAGTAATACAACGGCACATTGGGCAAATGAAAATTTTTTATTCATAATGTTTTCCTTATTTTTTCTTCACGGCGCGTATGCGCGGCAGTGAAGTTTTTCTTTTAAAACGCAGTAAATTCTTTTTGAAAAACCGGGCCAGTCCTCCCTTAGCAGTTTCCCGGTAATCAGTTTTCATATCTAGACCAGTTTGCATCATGGCAGCCAGTACATCATCGTATGAAATCCGGTGTTCTCCGTCCGAAATAAGTGCATACGTGGCACAGTCCAATGCACGGGCCGCGGCCAATGCATTGCGTTCAATACAGGGGATTTGTACCAGTCCGTCCACCGGATCACAGGTCAGTCCCAAGTGATGTTCCAGTCCCATCTCGGCCGCATACGCAATCCGTCGGTTATCGCTGCCCTCCAATTGGCAAGCCGCTGCCGAGGCCATGGCACACGCCACTCCAATTTCACCCTGACACCCTACTTCCGCTCCGGAAATTGACGCGTTGGATTTTGCCAGATTGCCAAATAACCCGGCCGTTGCCAGTGCATGGATAATGGTACTGTCTTCAAAGTCATAGATTTCTTTAATTAACCGGCACACGGCGGGTACTACTCCGCACGAACCGCAAGTCGGAGCCGTAACTACCTGTCCGCCGGAAGCGTTTTCTTCGGCGCAGGCCAATGCATAAGCGTACAGGTTATTTTTTCGTCGTAAATAGGCAGGGGCCTGCTCGGCACTGTGCAAATAACGACGCGCTTTACGCTCCAGTCCCAAAGAGCCCGGCAACACACCGCGTTTTTCCAGTCCGCGGTTTATGGTATTTAACATGGTCTGCCACACGAGCGAAAGGTAATCCCAAATTTGAGCGCCCTCGCATTCTTCAACGTATTCCCAAAGTAACATACGGTTTTTAGCCGTGTAAGATAAAATTTCAGCCATGTTTTTGTGGGGATACACAGAAGATTGTTTGATGACAGAGGTTTCGTCTTCTATTTTACCGCCGCCCACGCTGTATACCGTTTTTTCATCGGTTATGTGACCGGCCTTATCTAAAGCCTGCAGTAAAATAGCATTGGGATGCTTGGGCAAAAATACAGCAGGTTCCCATAAAATAGAAACAGGACGCGGCTCAAATCCCTCTTTAATGGCAAAATCTGTTAAGTGCCCTTTACCAGTGGCCGCCAAAGAACCGTAAAGCGTGGCTTTAAAACTGGCAGCCTGAGGGTGAGCGGCAGCAAATTGTTCGGCCGCTTTGCGCGGCCCCATGGTATGACTGCTGGAAGGACCCATTCCTATTTTATAGAGTTGCTTGATAGATTCCATATATAAAAATGGTATCATAATTTTATGAGTATCGTATCGTCTTTTTTAGTAGCGGCAGGGTTGTCTATGGATAATTTGGCAGTAACCGTGTCGGCCGGATGCACGCATGGATGTCGCGGAACTTTTCCGATGATCGGACGGATCAGCCTGCTGTTTGCACTGGCGCATTTTGTGATGTTCACGATTGGTTTTGAAGGTGGCGTGTTAATGCATATGAGTCGTTCCGTTGGACCGTGGGTGGCTTGCATCATTTTGATATGTATCGGAGTGCGCATGATCCGAAATGCGTTCGGCCCGGAAGAAAAATTACAAAGTACGATCTTTACCTCTTTTAAAACACAATTGGCGCTGTCTGTAGCTACGAGTATTGATGCACTGCTTGTAGGAGCCGGCATGGCGTTGGCTGCGGCTCCGTTTTGGCAAACGCAGGCTGCGCTTGTATTGTGCGTGTTTGCAACCAGCTTATGCGGTTTTTATTTAGGCAGCTATTTGGGCACAAAATTTGGTCGCAACGTAGAAATAGTAGGTGGTTGCGTATTAGTATTTTTGGGTGTAAAGGTATTGCTAGAAGGGACAGGCATTTGGTAGAATGACGGTATCTTAAAGCGAGGTGTTAGTATGGGCATAATTGCCGTAATTATTATATTTGTGTGTATCTGCGTAGACAATATGGTCAGCGCCAATATGTCTGCTGTGAATATGACCAAGGAAAATAAAAGTGTATTTTCGGTAAAGATGGCATTATTTTTTACCGGGTTTAATGTATTGTTTTTTGGAATCGGTTATTTGGTAAGCATGATTTTTTTCCGGCATTGGGTATACTTTGCCCACAACTGGGTAGCCTTTGCCTTCCTACTGTTATTAGGGATTAAACTTATGTTGGAGTCTATTGAAAAATCACCCAGTTTCAAAGATGAAGATGCTTCCAGTACACGTAAATTGGTAAAAGTGTCTGCACTGATCGGTTTAAACAGCTTTTTGGTCGGCTATGCCTTGGAAACCATGGACCGTGCTTTTTTCCCGGAAGTGGTGCTTTTACTGGTACTGACTTTTGTACTGACGCTCTTAGGTAGCCATTTAGGCGGTTTGCACACCAAGAACTTAATCAGTAAAAAAATTGAGTTGGTGGCAGGGATTATCCTGATTATTATGGGGATTCGCCTGATTGTCATTTAGAGTTGCTTTGAAGTTTACGTAACAAAATGGGCACAAACATAATTTGTGCCCGTTAAAATTTTATCTTCCGCCGCCACCGCCGCCGCCGGATCCGCCGCCTGCGTGCCCCCCGCCGCGCGCCCCGGAAGACAGAGAGGAGAACGCAGTGTTCATGGTGTGGGTAAAGTTAGAAGGGCTTATCCCGCGAAACCCGCGCGCAGAAAGGGTACGAGTGATTTCTTGGGTGGGGAATTGTTTCTCAAAGAGTTTCATCCATTTACTTTCTATGCCCAGTGCGTAAGCATAAGGCAGATAATCACAGAAGATACGCAAAGCATCGGTCGGATTGGAAGCGGCCACCCGCCCTCCTTCTCCCACTTCCATATACTTTTTAAATCCTTCAATATGATCCATGACCTCCCGCCCGAATACGGTATAGGCCTTGATCCATTGCATGAAGAACCCACCCGCGATAGCCGCTACACAGAGCAGAGCATACGCAAATCCCATCCAATGGTTTGATAGCAAGGGGATAATAACACTAATAGCAATCGCAGATATCCATAACATGGGAAGCAGTTTTTGGGAAAGAGTAATTCTTTTTTGCAGTAAACTGTGGGTAAGCAGCACCAAAAAAACTAAGAAAAACATGCTAAATACAAATACTTCCGATTGCCATTGACTCACTAGCCCACAGCCCAGGGCCAAATAGATAAAAGTGGGCAGGTTATACCATGTGTTATTCGTAAAATACGAGTCGGTTTCTTTTTGCAGTACGGCCTGCAATTCCTGACGGATTTTTTGGAAAACTTCTGCATTTTTACGTTCACTAAGTTTAATTTTTTGCTCTCCTCTAAATAGTGCCGGGTACACAAAAGCTTCTTCCATTGCCAGCAGCGCAGACGTAAGTCCGTTTTTCCGTTTTAAGAACGTTTTACTTCCTAAGAATCCAGTTTCATGCTCAATAGACAGCGCGTCCTTCATCGCCAAACTAACCACCGTAGTCGGCAACCAATAAGAGTCGGCCGTTCCCATGGTATAGACGTATAGCATTTTGACTGCCGAAAACCCCTCTGGCGGTTCATATTGCACCAGTACACGCGCCTTAGGATCACGACCTACTCTGTTCCATGACCAATAATAGTACAACCATAATAAAATAAGTCCGCCTATAAGCAGTGCCAGAGTCAAATAACGCAGGTAATAACTGTTTGTCGGAGTAATTATTCCCTTTTTGAAAGGTACGGCTACCGTAAAGTCCGATCCGGGCGAAATATGTTGTGCTTGAAAAAATAATCCGTTTGCTTGGGCAGAAACTCCTTTGGTCCCAGAGCGCCCTACATAGCTAGAGATGTTATTGAAATCTACTTCAGTTTCACCTGGCAAAAGTAATTGAAAAGAGGCGCTTTCTATGGGAAACGACCATTCACTGCCAGTTACGTTCCAGTATACTTCATCGTGGCCGCGAAATAACCGTACCACATTGTCAATGGTATATGTAAACCGGTAGGTATGCGCTCCGCGTTCGATATAATCATTATTACCGAAATTGATCCGCTTCATGGTTCCTTTGTTTTCAGTAAAAAGCGGATGAATCCGTCCATCCATGGATAAATCAAAATCGTGTACTTTTTCACCCATTTTATTGGGCAGATCCCGATAGATCCCGCGGCGAATTTGATTGTGCTCGGCAATAATGGAAATTTCTTCGGTCACTTGCGCCGAGCCATCCGTATTGACTCGCATAATGACATCAAACTGGGGAATATATTCTCGGGCGTAAGCAGCACTAAAAATTGTTACACACAGTAACGATAATAATAATCTTTTAAACATAATATACCCTGTAAAAATTAATTTTCTTAAAGTGTAGCATATTATGTTACAATGTTAGTGTAGTAACTAAAATTTAATCTGTTTTTGGAACCGTAGCAGATACGGGCTACTGCGTAAGCAGGGCTTTTCAGCTCCAGAAACAGCTGTTTTAGGTGCAATATAAAGGAACTTATAATCCCTTTGTATTGTGCTAAGTGTTTGCTGTTAAACAGCAAACCACGGCTGTTTTGTTTGAGAGCGCTGAAAAGCCTCAAATAAAGCAGCCGTCTTTATATATTTCCAAACAGATCAAACAAGGAGAATATAATATGCAAATTGAAAATACCCAACAGGGTTTTACGTTTATAGAATTACTAGTTGTTGTACTAATTATAGGGATCTTGGCAGCTGTGGCGTTACCGCAATACCAATTAACCATTGGTAAAACACGTGCCAGTGAAATATTGGCCGTGGTTTCCGCTATTAAAAATGCGCAAGAGCTTTATTATCTAGCTAACGGAGAGTACGCTATAGAAATTACCCAGTTAGATGTTGAATGGCCAGCTGGAGGCACAATAGCGAGGAACATTCATGGAGACGAGACCTATTCATATTCAAATGGGAATGTATATAGAGTAAATACTCAAGGAAAAGTAATAGGCTCAAATTCAAAAGCTGCTCAGATAGAGATAGTACTAGATCATGCCACTCCGACTTTTCCTGGATATACCCGTATGTGTGTGGCAGACCCGGGAGCATTCGGGAATAAAGTATGCAATGCTTTAGGAACAGGCTTTATTATGAAGTCTGCTGGACACAACTATTATTCTTTATAAACAATAAATGGGCATCCTCCTAATATAGAGAACGCCCATTTATTTAAAAACTTTTACTCTTATTTAGACAAGTTTTTCCAAGCTTCTTTTTCAGCTTTCAAAGCAGCTTTAGCATCTTTGGCGGCTTGTTTGGCTTCCGCTTTTTGAGCTTTTACTTCATCTTTGGCAGCTTTTGCTTGAGCTTTGGCATCGGCCTTGGCTTGTTTGGCAGAGGCTTTAGCTTCGGCGGCTTTGGCTTTGGCAGCTTCTTTTTCAGCAGCGGCTTGGGCCTTAGCGTCTTCTTTGGCTTGTTTAGCTTCTGCTTTTTTGGCAGCAGCTTGTTCTTTCAAAGCTTCTTTTTGTGCTTTTGCTTGCGCTTTGGCCTGTTCTTTAGCAGCTTTAGCCTGAGCTTTGGCATCGGCTTTAGCGGCAGCGGTTTGATTATTGGCCTTAGCAGCTTTGGTCTGAGCAGCAATTTCAGCCCGTTTGGCTTGGATGTTCTGTTTTAAGGTGGTTACTTTAGACAGGGTGCAGTTGTTAATGCAGGTTACATCCGTAGCAGCGCATCCGCAGCTATCGGCAGCGTTGGCGCTGGTCGGCCAAGATAACGTCATTGCAAGGGCAAAGACGGCAAATAATGTTTTTTTCATTGTTTATTTTCTCCTTATAAAGTAAAACAACTTACATTTGTATTGTACTAAAAAACCGTGCTTGGGCTCAATGGACTTATTTTGCTAAAATATAATCATGGAAACAGTAGTTACGCAAGTCCCGCTTTGGATGAACATTTTACTGGGCATTATTGCGCTGCATTTATTGATAATGCCGCTTACTTCGCGCTGGGTGGAAAGCCATCTGGAGCTTTTTTTGCTTGCCATTGGGGCAGCGGCGGTAACCGTCAGCGGCGGTTGGAGCGGTTCTTTAATACGTCAAACGCTTTCTTCGCCGGTGTATGTTTCTTTTATTGTGGTTGTGGTCAGTGTTATATTTAATAACTATTCACGATATATTTTTCGGGTACTGTTTGCGTTTTTCCGGGCCTTGGAGCCGCGCTATAGTTTTGCATTATTAGTTTTTTTACTGGGAATGACTTCTTCTTTAGTCAGCGTAACCGTATCGGCACTGGTGCTAGCCGAGGTATTGCAAGTGGTTAACTTGGAACACGATACCACGGTAAAAATCACGGTTTTTGCCTGTTATGCTATTGGCTTAGGGGCTGTACTTACGCCGCTGGCCGAACCGATGGGACTGGTAATTAACAACACTTTATCGGTACCGCCTCATAATGCAGATTTTTTCTTTTTGCTGCGTCATTTCTTTTGGTGGATTGCCCCAGCTGTGTGCGGGATATCCGTAGCCGCCGGTTATGCGGCCCGTCATGCGGGTACCACTATGCAAATGCATATCCGGGAGGATAAAGAGAACTATTCTTCTATTTTACGTCGTACGCTACACATCTATATGTTCGTGGCTGCACTCACGCTTATTAGTGCGGGGCTTCGTCCCTTGGCGCAAAGTACGATTGTCCATTTGGGAGGCAAAGTATTATTTTTAGCCAATGCCGTGTCTGTCATTATTGACAACGCCACATTGGCTGCCATTGAGATCGTACCGACTATTTCAAAGGCGGATCTTATTTATATGGTAATCGGCCTGGCTGCTTTTGGCAGTATGCTTGTACAGGGAAATCTGCCCAACATCGTGGCTGCCGAAAAACTGGGTATTAAGAGCCGTGAATGGGCCCGAGTGGCCGTACCCACGGGTCTGGTACTGATGGGTACCTATTTTATCATGTTGTCTATATTTTTATAGGAGGGGAAAACTATGTTGCATACTACTCGCGGATCTATTTACCGAACAGTGCTGGCTATATTTATCGGTTTTGCGTTTTGTTTCGCCTTGGGTTGGCCTCAATATGCTAAGTTTCGAAACGGCAAACATTTAAACCAGGCAGCCGAGTTCGGACGTGCCTTGGCTTTTGCTCAGGGTTCTTATAAACAACAGCACGGTTCCTATACTCCATATTTTCAAAAGTTGGATATATCATTACGTTGCCCGATGGTAACCAGCGGACAGGGGCCGCATTTGGATTGCCGGGAATATACCTATGAGTTGCAGGATGATTCAGTGATACGGGTCGCGCACAAACGATTACCTGTATGGATTGAAGTGGATATCGCGCAGGGCGCTGTAGCCTGTCATCACGCGCAGGATGATTGGGCCGGAGAAGATTTATGCGCCCGAATGCAATAATAGGGACCATTAATTTGTTACAATAAAAGCAGAAAGTTTAAAAAGGAGAACTTATGAAGAAACTACTCATTGCTTTGTTAGCTTTACCGTTGGTATTTGCGTGTGCGCCGAAAGTCAAACGCGTAGAAACTAATTTGGTAAAAGATGTCAGCGGCGGTTGGAACGATACAGACGCTCAAATGGTAGCTCAGGAAATGATTACGGACTGCCTTGGCAGCGGTTGGTATACTAAATTTTTAGCCCGCAACGGTAAAGAACCAACTGTGATTGTAGGTACGGTAACCAATAAAACGATGGAACACATCAACACGCAGGTATTTGTCGAAGAAATGCAGCGTGCCCTAATTAATTCGGGCAAAGTAGACTTTGTGGCTTCTAAAGATGAGCGCGGTGAAGTACGCAACGAACGCTTGGAACAAGATGAGTTTGCCAGCGAAGAAACCCGCAAGGCGTTTGGTAAAGAAGTAGGAGCTGACTTTATGCTCAGCGGCGTACTTAACAGTGTCGTAGATCAGGCCGGAAGCAAAGCCGTGGTGTTTTATCAGACCAACTTAAAACTGATTAACATTGAAACCAATCAAATCGTTTGGAACGGCCAAAAACAAATCAAAAAATACGTCAAACGCAGTAAAGTTTCATTCTAATCATGATAAAGAAGGCGCTCGTTGCAGTATGTGGGGTCCTGGTATGCTCCGCTTGCGGAGCGCCTTCTTTGCGCTATAAATACGAAGTCAACAAGTTAGCCGCGCAGGGTAAATTTGATCAGGCGGCAGCCTATGTGAATACCAAGGCCAAAAGTGCTTACTCGGGTAAAGACATATTATTATATGAACTGGACCGAGGAACCTTGCTGCACGACGCACAAAACCCTACTCAAAGCGACGAACATTTTACGCGTGCTCAACAGGATATTACAAACTCGTACACCAAGAGTGTGAGTGCCTCGGTGAGGCGTCTTTTTGTAAACGATTTAACCACTCCGTATTATGCAGCTAATTATGAAACGGCCCTTACTTTCTTTTACCGGGCGATGAACTTTTTGCAACAAAACGATATTGCTTCTGCGGCTGTAGAAGCGCGCAAAGCGGTGTTTTTCTTAGACCATTTGCGGGCAGACAAAAAGTCTGGCTATAACGATGATCCGTTTGTGCAATATATGTCGAGTTTGATTTTTGAATTAACCGGAGAACTGTCCGATGCCCGTATTTCCCGTACCAATGCAGTTAAGGCCTATCAAAAACGCGGCTGGGTGGTTCCTGAGTTTAGTGTTCCGCAAAACTGGCAGGATTACGGAGAAGTGATAATTATACATTATGTCGGTCAAATCCCTCTTAAAAAAAGCCAGACTATGCAAATCGCCTGGCACAAAGCACTTGCCTTAGCCCGTAGCCCTGTGGATGATGGCGGATCTATTTCTCCGGAAGTAGAAAATGCGATTCGGGCCGGACTGACGGGATCTTCGATAACAATTTCCTACCCTGTCTTAGAAGAACAAAATTATTACGTAGCAGGTTCTATGCTGCAAACGGGTACGCAACGAGTTCCTCTGCAGAAAATGTCGGATGTATCCGAACTTATCAAGCAAGATTTGCAAGAAAAACTTCCCGCAATTTGGTTTCGCTTGGCCACCCGGGCGGTATTGCGTCAGGTAGCCGCCGTTCAGGCACGTCACGCTATCGACGGTTCACAAGACGGCAAAAAATGGGGATCTGCCGGATGGCTTGCCGAAATGGCTGTAGGGATGGTAGGTGCTTTGGCTGAAAAAGCCGATACTCGCCAATGGTTTACGTTACCGGCGGAGATTTTTATGACGCGTGCGTTTGTAAGTCCTGGCACGCAGGATATAAGACTGTTATTTACTGATAGAAATGGTAATATAATAGGAACATATACTTTTGAAAATGTGGCGGTACCTAAAGGCGGGCGGGTTTTCCTGCACCATCGTACGGCCTACTAGAGAGGTGAGAATGAAAAAAGCAATCTTTGTGCTTTTGGCTGCGGCCTTAACGGCTTGTGGCGGACTGAATAAAAATACAGTTAGCTATCAAATGAGTAAATACGATAATACGTTGTATTATGTAGTGTCCGGTGACGGACCTACCAAAAAAGAAGCTGTGGCAGCGGCTACGGCTAATATGCAGCGTGAGATTTTGCAATACACGCCGCAGGCAGGAGAAGATGCAATTGCGGACGTGATGGCCAATGCCGATGTGACCAAAGTATGGCGTGATAAAGAGGCTGCAGGCAAACATTACTTTGCGTTATCCGTTTTGCCGCGTGAAAAAGCAAACGCTGTTTTAGTACCGCTTTTAAACCAGTCCGATGCCCAATTAACGGGTCTTTCCCAACAATTTGCCACACCGGCCGATCCGCTGGGGGATTTAAAAGTGGCTTACAAAATGCAACCCGTGATTGAGCGTCGTTTGGCACTTAATGATATGTATCAGTTCTTACAGGCGGATCGTTCCAGCTATATGCCGGAAACTTTTGCTCCCTTTAAAAATATCTTTAAAGAAAAAATGGCTGCCGTGTTGGTAGGCGTAGATGTGGCCGGCGTGGAAAGCCGCATTTTGGTTACCTATGTAGTGGACGCACTTAACAAAATGGGGTTGGGAGTTGTAGACGCTTCTGATCCTGATCAAGTATTGTCCGTCAAGATTGAAACGGAAGTGGATAACTACAGCTCCAAAAAAGTCAACGGTCTGATCTGGTGCTCCAGCGGGGCCACGGTTAGCCTCATGGATGCGGAACGCGCCATGACGTTTTCACGGTTTAACGTACATGAACGGGCTGGTACCAGCCGTATAGAAGACTCCCTGCGCCGCAGCATGCAGGCCGTGGGCGAACAGACCGCTCAGCAAATCGCCACTCGATTGGAAAATTATTTAAAAACAAAATAGGAGACATTTATGAAAAAACTGGCTGTTTTATTACTTTTACTAACCCCGGTGTTTATTTGCGCACAGGACGCAAAACCTGCAGTCAATGACCCGGCCGAACGAAACAAGATGTTATACTCATTGGGATTTTTACTAGGTGATAATCTTAAAAAACAACTGGTACTGGATAACGAAGACGACTATAAGGCAGTTTCTCAGGGGATGCGCGACAGTTTACTAAATAAGGCCTCGCAGACCGATGTGGAAGCCTACAAACCGCAAATCATCCAAAAATATCAGGATGATGCTCAGTTGATTTCCGAACGGCGCGAATCAGAGCAAAAGGAATATTTGACTAACTTTCAAAAAGAAAAAGGTGTTAAAGTATTAGATAACGGGGCCATGATGAAGCTCTCCAAGCCCGGGCATGGCAAATCTCCCAAAGCAGACGGTTCGGTAACCGTACACTATACGGGCACTTTAATTGACGGTACCAAATTTGACAGTTCTCGGGACCGCGGACAAACATTTACCACCCGCTTAACAGATGTCGTCCCCTGCTGGACCAAGGCACTGCAGCAAATGAAACCCGGTGCCCGCGCCAAAGTAGTCTGTCCTGCCGATACGGCCTACGGAAACCGCCCTGTGGGACCGATTCCGCCCAATTCGGTTTTGGTCTTTGATATAGAAGTAACCGAAGTAAAATAGATATGTCTAAAACCAGTTATGCTTTGATTGGGATTATGGTGGCCGCCCTCATCTACATGGGGGCGGCCCGCCTCTATGAAAAATGGGAACGTCAGCTAGAAGCCCGGCAGGCGGCCTCTCTAGTAGACGGAGAACCCTTTTCGTTCCAACATGTGCCGCTGTCTCTAGCAGCTCCGCAGGCGGAGGCTATGCAAACACCTATTAAATACCAGCGTCCTCTGCCGGAAATTTATTTTGAAGATACCCCGCTCTCTGAACAGCAAAAAGACCAACAGGCCCAAGAAACCCTGGCCTCTATTGTAGACGATTTTAAAACGGATCCGGCAGTAGCCCATTTTAATCAGGATTTACAGGATGCCACCCAGGGAAATATGCAAAATTTGGCAGATTTAAGTTCTCAAAATATGGCCCAGTTTATTAAACAGAATCCGGAAATTATGAGGGTCGTGCAAAAACATATGAATAATAAAGATTTTGCCGCTAAGATTAACGAGATATTTTCCAACCCGCAATTCCAGCAAAGTGTGCGACAATTACAAGGTCCTTCTACCGGTAGCACGGTTCCCGCACAGCGTCGGCCTTGACAGGACCTAGAACAAAATAGGTCAAAGGACCCCTGTCAAAAAGGACAAAATTTTGTAAGCTATAAGCAGCAAGGAGAAATTATATGATCAAAATTTTAATTAAGGCTTTTATACTGATCTGTATTATTTTAAGTATCTATTTTATTGTCAATCCGTCTGCATGCTCTAATCTGATGAGCGGCAGAGTGGTAAATTCCATGGAGGAGCTGCCTACCTTTGTGCCCAAAGATCAGGATCATAGCGAGTTATTAACGCCTGCCGGTGATCAAACCTCTTTAAAAGCAGATGAAAAACCTGCCAAAACCCATTCTGCGCAATCTGTCCAAACGCAGGAAAGTACCGTAGCTGTGGTAACAGATACAAATTCTACGCAACCGCAAACGGTTGTGGCTGAACAGGGGAAAACATATACCCAAGCTGATACGGATTACGCCATTGCATCGCGTTATGTGGAACTGGAGAACGAATATATCTCCCAAAAGAAAGATACCAAGAACGCGGCTAAGGAGATTTCTTATATTGTGATGGACGATTTTGAATTAACTCCGGCTGAATGGGAAGCTTTCTTACAGCGCGCCACAGCCAGTAACTTGTTTGAGAGAGTACGCCAAGAACAAGCAAAAAAATAAGGCGATAGCATTGTATTTTGTCGGCCCATCCCACAAGGATGGGCCGGCCATTTTATAATTAAAACCTTCACGTGAATACTCTAATTATCAAACGTAAAATATTTTTTATTACCAAACCATGTAGTCCCTTCATTGCCTGTGAGACTTTTGCATAATTGATACCATAAATTTGATTTATCTTCTCCTTCATCCATCCAACAATATCGTATTCCCGAAGAAAAAAAATAGTGAATACCTACATGGGATTCTGGTATCAAGCGGCAATAAACTTCATCTAGATTGCCTCCTACATTCACATCACAGTTATAACTGGATCCTTTCGCCCATTTTGTATCATAAATTCCAGGGATTTCAATATCCAAAGCGCTCAAATCTTGAGTATATTTTCCATTGGCTAAAAAATACACCTGTTCTGCTCGGTAAATAGCTTCTGCCATGGTCATAGCTTGTATATAACGAGATTTCAGGACCGCTTTTTGATATTGTGGTAATGCCACTGCTGCCAAAATTCCTACAATCAACACAACAACTAAAAGCTCAATTAATGTAAATGCCCGCGTGTTTCTTTTCATATTAAGTTCCTTATATTGTCTAGACCTCGGTATCAAAAACGGCTATCATACCGGGTCGCAAGAAAGGCTGCCCATATATAATAGCCGTGGCTTGCCGCACAGGCGGCAAACACTCGGCACAAATACCCGGGTTTCGAAGCCGTTTACCTGTGCCTAAAACGACTATTTTTGGCTTTCTTGCGCATCCCTTATCGGGATAAGCCCATGGTTAACATGGTCCAAAAATAGTTTAAATTGTAATCTTACTTTATGTGTAATTCCTCCTAACTACAGTGTAGGTTCATTATAACAAAAATCTAATGCGGCAGTCGTCCTGCCAAAAACTCCGCTACTACGCGCGTATGTTTGATCTTGCTTAGTACGATCTTGATAGATCCGGTAAGCGGCACGGATAAAAATGCGCCTGGTGCACCCCAAACCAATGTCCAAAGTACCAATGATCCGATAACAGCGGCCGGATGTAAATCCATATCTTCACCCAAAAAGCGCGGTTCTACTAAGTTACCAATGATAAATTCAATGGCGCTAAGCAGACCCAACACTACAAAAAACTTGGGCCCCAAGCCAAACTGTAAAAATAAAATCGGTACAGGCAGTAGTACTGCTGTAATAGATCCCACACTGGGAATGAAATTAAGTAAAAACGCGAACAAGGCAAACACCAGGGCCAGTTTTACCTGAAAGCCAAATAACACTCCAGCTACTAGCACCCCAGTAACTAGGGAGGCCATGAGTTTCACGGACAGATACACAGATACGGTGGCCAGCATTTCTTTAATGGCAGGATTGGTAATCGGAGGCGTTTTACGGCTGCCGAATAGGAAAAAAATCATGAACAGTAAAATAATCGTGAAGTTGGATAAGATTCCAAACAACCGTCCACCTAAGTTACGCACCCAGTTAAAAATCGGTAAATCGTGCAAATATCCCTCAATGAGGTTTTTGTCAATGACAATGCCGTGTGCCTGTAAACGGCCCAACAGGTCCGATACCGTGGCAATTAGGTTTTGGCGGTATAGATCAGCTCCCTTTAAAAAATCTCCGATGGAGTTGACCGTAAACGATACAATCCCCACGAAAAACGCCACAAATAATAAAATGGCAATGGTAAGAGCTAGCCATTTAGGACACGCCAACTTATGGCGTAGCCACAGGGTCATTTGGGCCAAAATCGTATAGAGAAACACCGAAATTACCAGTGGGATTAACAGAGCCTTGGTGTATACCAAAAAAGCCGTTACGACCCCGGCTGCAATAATGGTTAAGCAGATGTTGCTGGATTTGGAATAATAATACAGCGGTTTATCTCTCATGGAGGGGCTCCCGGTTCTGCTCGGTTTTACGGGCAATTTCGCGTGCTAAAAAGAGTACTTTGCCCGTCAGGCTATTAATATCGGTTTGACAGGAAGTAAGTAGCCAAACGTTTAATTTGGCGGCCGTGAAATTCTTATACTGTTTACCAAAAATATCATACTGCGTGGTAAACTCATCGCAGGCTACGGACAGGGCCTTGGCCCGGATGTTTAGCCCTTTGGCGGCTAAGGCCAAATCTCCGTTCCAGGATTTCTCCGGGGTGTGACGGATTTGAGTACGCAGTTCGGTCCAACCGGGTTCTACTTGATCTAATGTATCACGTAAGTTCTTAACGTATTGGTTGAACTCTTCGGCAAATGTATTATCACGCACGTCTATATTTTTACGAAGTTGTTGCGTGATTTGTAAAAGTCGACGACTAAAATCCCGCAATACAGGCACCTGCTGTTGCAGCAGGCTTCGCAGATGATCGCACTGGATAGAAAGTTGTTCTAGTAATTGTTCAGTGTTCATAACGGGAATGAAAGTGTAAAAATAGATCCTAATCCCCGGTCAGATACCACGCTGATAGATCCGCGGTGTAAATCCAAAATGCGTTGTACCATGGGCAGTCCTAATCCCCAACCGCTGATTTGACCGGTAAAATAATCGTCTACCTGATAAAAAGGTTCAAAAATTTTGGAAACATCCTGCGGACGAATCCCCACTCCGTAGTCTCGTACGGAAATAGAAATACTGTCGCCATGATTGGTTCCTTGTACCTTAATGGTTTTTTCTAATTTATTATTAAATTTAATGGCATTGGCCAGCAACTCCGAAATGCACAACTTGAGCATATGTTCATTGGCATTGAGTGTAAGTTGGCTGGAGCAGTCTATTTCAATAAATGTACCGCGTTTAACACCGCCGGTCTGTTCGGCGGGAAGTCCTTTTTCGGCTACGCCCTCTTGGGCAATCGCTTTTTCGGCGCATTCTTTAATGACGCTTTTTAAATTAACGGGTTGTTTTTCTAACGTTTGTTCATCTGCCGTGATCACCTGATTAAACGCCATGAGCTTATCTACCAACAGAGACATGCGGTTGCCCTGTTTATGGATTTCGCCGAGTGCCTTGGTAGTAAAGGGGGAAAATTTCTCTTTAGTTGCTTGCGACAAAACCGCTTCCGAGTAGCCGTTAATAATAGAGAGCGGCGTACGCAGTTTATGCGAAATAAGTGTTAAAGCTTTGGCAGACAGGGTATCTTTTTCCGTCATAGGATTTACCTAAAATACAACGCGTAACTGAGCATGGAAAATATCGCGTTTGTTCTCATTATGTACGGTTCGCAAATGGTTGTAAGCCAAGTCACAGACCGCCCATTCGGTCAGTGTAAATGTATTGCCTAGTACAAAGGCATGTTCCGGATCAGCCGTATAGAACTCACCAAAACGATAACTTAAATACAACGTAGCCCGACGATCTGCCCACAAACGGGTCATACGGGCAGCTGCCGTGTATTTGGGCAGTTCATGTACAATGTCATAGCTTTGTAAGGCAACTAAATCTTGTTGATCTAAAATCCCGCGAAATGCAGTTACCCCGGTAATCCCATCAGGATACTGAAAAGCTGTACCGATGGCTTCAAAGCTAAAAGCGCGGTAAAAGTTTTTATGCAGTCCCAGAGTATAAGCGGCTTGCGAGTAATATTGGTCACTGACCGATCCGCTGTCCATGGTACGCAAGCCCTGCTGTCGGGCAAAGGCGGCTCCGATATATGCGTGAGAATATAATTCATTAATGGCATCATCTTCCAAGGTCATGACCAACTTACCGGAAATACCAAAAGCGTTGTATTCATTTTTATCGCTTTTGTTCTTAAAATAGTAAAAAGGCGCCATGTTAAAAGAAACCGCATCGGTGCGAAAAGCAATCGGTAATTTTACGGCGTAAATAGGGTCTTTAAAGATCTGTTCATCGGCGAATTTCCCTTCTGCCCCGACGGACCAATTCAAACCAAACTGCCATTGCGCTCCGGCTTTAACGCGGTTAAAATCAGAAGAACCGGTGTATTCGGCTATACCGGTCATTTCACCGGCGAATAAAGACAAGGGGGCAATCCCCAATAAGATTGCTAAAAATAAAATTTTTTTCATATAAGTATTTAACAAAATTTGAAGTAATTATGGTAGATTTTCTTCATTGTTTTATTTTGGTACAATAAAAGCGTGAAGAAATTATTACTTTTAATCTTTTTTGGTTTGACTTTAAATGCCTACGCCGCGCAGATCATCCGCGGGCCATATTTGGAAAACCCTACTCCAACGGCCATGACGCTGCGCTGGCAGACCAGTGCAGCTACACCTTCCTGGCTAGAATACGGACCAGCTCCGCGTTGTAATCAAATTATGACGCTCACTCCGCAGGCGTATAATCATAAAGTGGTACTTTACGGATTGGTTCCCAATCAGGATTATTGTTACCACCTCTATGTAGAAAATGCGGCGCATAACGGAGTGCAGGAGCCGATCAGTGGTACGTTTCGTACACTGTTTTCGCCGGAACGTAAAGTAGTTACTTTTTTGGTTATGGGTAGTACGGCCGAAGACCCAGTTGAAGAAGATGATTCCCAGGCTCAAGCACGCGCTCAAATTGCCACTTTAATGGCCCAGGAAAAAGCCGATTTTGTGCTGCATACCGGCAACTTAACCCACAGCGGTCTTAATGCCGATGCGGATGCCGAGTTGTTTAAACCGTTTGAAGAAGTATTTAAAAATTTACCGCTTTTGGTGGCTCTAGGACCTAATGAGTACGGACCGGATAAAAAGGACCGGGAAAGTAAGGACTTTGTGCGTACCAACTATACTCGCTACCATGATATGCCCTGGAGTAATGCCACTCCCAAATACTATTATTTTGATACGGCTAACGCACGGTTTATTGTGCTGGATACCAATATCGTAGAAGGGGCTGTATGGGCGCCTGAAATGGGAGCTGATTCGGCACAAACTCAATGGCTAAAAACAACCTTGGCACAGGCCGGTGATAAATGGAAGATAGTCCTTATGAATGCGCCGGCGTACTCTACGGGTTTAGGGGGATCTAGTCAGGAAGTATACGACAACTGGGTCAAAATTTTTGAAGATTATCGTGTGAATTTAGTGTTGCAGGGCGGGGATGCTAATTATGAGCGTACATTCCCCTTACGCGCCGAAGAAACCCATCCGCGCGGGGTCACATACGTAACAGTAGGTACTTCTGCCGAAACACCTGGTAAACGTGCTTCTAATGAGAAATATACGGCACGGTTTGTATCCACAAGGCATTATGCCGTAGGTAAGATTGTAGACAGAAAACTTACTTTAACCGTGTATAGTGATACTGGAAAGCAGTTAGACAAATTAGAAATGTATTTGTGATAAAAAGTTTTATTATATAAAAAAGACCGACCCGTGCCGGTCTTTTTTATTGCTTATGATGCGGTTATACTAGCAAGTTGAACTGTGGGCGCCCTGGAAATAACGCTTGACGCGTTTTTTTTTTTTGATATTCTCTCTTTATAAGTAAAAAAATATATAAGGAGAGAATGATGGTTCAACAAAAACAAGCATTTACGCTTATAGAGCTTTTAGTAGTTGTCCTAATTATAGGCATCTTGGCAGCGGTAGCATTGCCAAAATACAAAGTAGCAGTTGCTAAATCCCGTATATCTACTATGTTACCTTTATTAAAAAATATTGCTCAAGCGGAGGAAGTATATTATTGGGCAAATGGAGAATATACAAAAGTCGCAAATTTGGATATAGATATTCCTGGGGAGTGTTCTTTCTTGGAGGACGGTGAAAAGAGCCAATTGTTTAAATGTGGAAATAATTTTGTTTTGGGCTTGAATCTGAATTCTGGACATGTACGTTTTAATTATTGTCCGAATTCAAATTCTTCGGATGCGTCGTGTAATAAGGTGGTAGATGTACATATTACTTTTCGATTGAACCAGTATAGTGTTTTAGCGGAACGAGGAAAACGGTATTGTCGGCCATATACGGCATTGGGGACTGCAGTTTGTGCCAGTCTAGGTTTAGAAAATCCGTTGATATGAAAATGCCCGCTCCAGTAAGGGCGGGCTAAAGCGTAATATAAGTGTTATGCTATTTTAATTTGATCTTACTCATCATATCATACATAATGATGCTGGCGGCAGCCGACGCATTTAAGCTGTCTACGCCGCCTAATTGTTTTTGTTCAATAGATACGATGTCATCGCAGTTCTCGGCGGTTTTTTCACGAATACCAAAGCCTTCCGAACCGATAACCAGAACGGCCGGTGAGTTGTATTGCACTTTATGGATCGGTTTACCGGCCATATCGGCCCCGTAAATCCAGAACCCTTCTTCCTTAAGATCAGTAATTGCAGCTGATAAGTTGGCTACTTCTACTAAGTTGACATTTTCAATAGCGCCGCAGGCTACTTTATATACAGCAGGCGTAATACCCACGGTACGGCGGTTTGGCAGGATAATCGTGGAAAACCCCAAACATGCTGCGCTTCGGATGATAGCTCCCAGGTTTTGCGGATCGGTCATTTCATCTACGGCCAGCCACAACTCGTCTTTTTTGCCATCGGCTTCATAAATAGCCGTGGATAATTTCATGAGTTTAACCGGTTGCACTTTAGCCATGATACCCTGGTGGTTGGCGTTACCCGTTAAACGATCCAATACCTTGTTTTCAATGCGATCAATGCGTACATTGGTGCGTTTGGCGAGGCGGATAATATCTTCTACAGTGCGGTGTCCTGCTTTGCTGTCGGACACATAAAGCTGGGTTACGTTGCGCTTTTTACTTTTAAGCGCCTCCATAACCGGGTGAATACCGTAAATAATATCTTGGTTATCTTGCATAGTGTCCTCCAGATAAAAAATTAACCGATTTGAGCAGACCCGAAACTCATGCCGACTTCCAAAGCGGCTTTTACTTCGGCTCCGTTGGGATCTACAAGTTTAAGTTTGGCAATAGCGTCTGCAATTTTAACTTCGGTAATACCAAAGCTCTTAAACGAAGCCATGTAACCGAATTTTTGTTCCAAGACCATATCCAATGCCTTAGCACCGTATAAGGTAGAAAGCCAACGATCAAAGGCTGTGGGGCCGCCGCCGCGCTGGGTGTGTCCCAGTACACAGGCACGCGATTCAATACCGGTACGCTGTTCAATCATAGCACTTAATTTATAGGCAATGCCTCCCAATCGGATGGCATCTGTACTCCCTGCTACGGTGCGTGCAATGGCCTGTTCGCCTTTTTCATTTTTGGCGCCTTCGGCCGCTACTACAATACTAAAATTTTTGCCGCGACGTTTGCGGTTTAAAATATAATCCACAATCACGTCATCGTTGTAAGGGATTTCCGGTATGAGTACAATATCACCGCCCCCGGCTAAAGCCGAGCGTAGCGCGATCCAACCCGCATAACGACCCATGGTTTCCACGATCATTACACGGTGGTGCGATTGGGCAGTCGTATGTAAACGGTCGATGGCCTCTGTGGCAATATGCAGGGCCGAGTCAAATCCAAAGGTTTGATCAGTGGCGTCCAAGTCATTATCAATGGTCTTAGGCACGGCCACAATGGGCATACCCATTTCTACAAACTGTTGGGACATATGTAAGGTGCCGTCTCCGCCAATAGTAATGAGCGCGTCTAATTCGCAAGCTTTAAAATTGTGCATGGCTACGCTGGAAACATCCTGCGGGTTTTCTGGGGTACCAAACGGAGCCAAGGTATATTTAAACGGATTGGCAATATTGCTAGTACCTAAAATCGTACCCCCTAATGTCAGAATACCGGAAACTGTTTCATTGGTGATTTTGAAAATATCATTACGTACCAGACCGTCAAATCCGTTACGTACGCCATACACTTCAATCCCGTGTCCGAGTGCGTTTTTACTGACAGCGCGTACTACGGCATTAAGTCCGGGACAATCCCCGCCGGCCGTTAAAATACCAATACGTTTAATGGTCATAAAAATCTCCTAACGTTTAACTACTCTGCGCACCGGAGGATGACGCAGTTGTGTGACACGATATACCACACTGTCAATAACCCAACTGGGTGTGGAAGCACCGGCCGTAATAAATACTTTTTTAGCTGAGGTAGCTAACTTTTCATCCAACTCTTCGTCGGTTTCAATATGTTGTACATGCTTGGTAAGCCCCTGACACAGTTGTGCCAAACGAGCCGTATTTGCGCTATGCTTGCCGCCGACTACAATCACAAAATCCGCATTTTTAGCCTGTTCAATGGTTTCTTTTTGGCGGTCTTTAGTGGGCTGACAAATCGTATTGGAAATCTGGCATTTATCCGCGTGTTTTTTAACTTCTTCGGCAATTTCGTAAAATACGCTTTCTTGTTGTGTGGTTTGGCTGACTACATGTACTTTTTCAAAATGCGGCAGAGCTTTGGCCTCTTCTAAAGAGGATACAATATTGTAATGATTTTTGGCATAGCCCATCAGGCCAATTACTTCGGCGTGTTCAGTATCACCGACAATTACCGTATGGTAATCCTGTACGGCAAATTTGGCGATGATATTTTGGGCATGTTTAACAAGCGGACAGGTGGCATCAAATACAGGCATCCCAAAAGCTTCAATTTCTTTTTGAAAGTCCGGTGTAATACCGTGTGCACGAATAACGAGTACCCCGCTTTTATCTAAATCTTCCGTTGGTTTATCAATGGCACGGATATCTTTCATTTCCAACATGGTGGTAGCCTGCTTATTGTGGATAAGCGGACCTAAGGTATAAACGGGCTTTTGTCCGGCAGCCTCTAAGGCCATTACCTGGTCAATAGCATGTTTTACACCGGGACAGAACCCGGCCGATTGGGCGACAATAATGTCAGCGTATTTTCTTGTAGTCATATTCATATTATAGAAAATTTGGTATACTATAGGTACAATTTCACTGTTTTTGGAACCGTTTAAGAAACGGACTCTCCTGTAAATATAGGAGCTGTATGCGAACCAAAAATAGCCGCTTTGAGGTGCAAAGTAGAGAAACTTATAATCTCGCTATTTTGTGCCGAACGTTTACCGCATTGCGGTAAACTACGGCTGTTTAATCTGGGAGTTCGCATACACTCAGAAAGGGCAGCCGTTTTATTGGGTTTCATAAACAGAGAATAATAAGGAGAAAGGAGAATGTTTATGAAATGTCAAAACACCCGGCAAGGGTTTACGCTCATTGAATTACTCGTTGTTGTGTTGATCTTAGGTATCTTGGCGGCCGTGGCCCTGCCTCAGTATCAATTAGCCGTAGATAAAGCCAAATTTCACACTATTTACCCTTTAGCAAAGAGAACAAAAGATGCTCAAGAATTGTACTATTTAGCTAATGGGGTATATGCTACCAAACTTAATGATTTAGATCTGTCATTTCCGGAAGATTGGACGGTAACAGATAGAGCTTCCAATAAACCAGGGGGATATGCTGTTAATATTGGGGATGAGTATATAACTGCTAATATGGGGTTATCCAATGCATTTGTTATCTATTATGACCATACGTCTAAACAGGGAGCATTTTATTGTTATGCATATGGGACTACACAACGACCCTATCGGTTATGTCGTTCTTTAACATCTCAAGCTGGAACTGAGAATGTAACTTGTGGTGGTGGCCCATGTGGATACTGGAAATTGTAATAGTTTACAAAATCATCATGCTGTCGCCAAACGAATAAAACCGATACTTTTTCTCGACAGCTTGCAGGTAAGCTTCATAAATGAAATCTTCCCCGGCAAAAGCACTGGTCATACATAACGGCGTAGAGTCGGGGAAGTGAAAGTTTGTAATCAGGCAATCAATCGCCTGAAACTGATATCCCGGGTAAATAAACAGATCTGTCCATTTTTTACCTGCCTGGGTAATATGATTTTCATCAGTAAAACTTTCCAGTGTGCGGGTAGACGTTGTCCCGCAAGAAAACACTCTGCCCCCGTTGGCTCGTACGGCATTTAACGTATCGGCGGTTTCTTGGGAGATTTCTCCTAACTCAGCGAGCATTTTATGTTCAGTCGGTTCCCCACGAAGCGGTTTAAATGTACCCCAACCGACATGCAGGGTAATATAACAAACCTTGACTCCTTTATCTTTTAACTTTTGTAGCAGCTCCGGTGTAAAGTGGAATCCTGCTGTCGGAGCGGCAATGGAGCCCTCATATTTGGCATATACGGTCTGGTAACGCTCTTTATCGGAGTCAATACTGGCAGAAAGTCCGCTGTGTTTGCGGGCCTTTTCAATATACTGCGGCAAAGGCATGAGGCCGTGGTTATGACAAAAGGGTAAAATATCCTCTTGGTTAAACTCCAATAAAAACTCTTTATCGGTCGTGGTACCAATCATCCTGGCCTGAAGTCCGTCTCCAAAATCCAGAGTCAGACCCTCTTTGTATTCCCGGGTTAGTACGGCCCAAATATTCGGTTTTTGCATAGGACGCACTAGTAAAATTTCTACTTTGCCGCCAGTAGGTTTATGGGCAAAAAGTTTGGCCGGGAAGACCTTGGTATTATTAATAACCAGGGCATCGCCGGGATTAAAATACTCGTGGATATCTCGGAAAATACGATGTTCAATGGTATGGGTATCCCGGTGTAATACCATTTGGCGTGAGCTATCACGCGGCGTAGCGGGTTGTTTGGCAATCAAGGGGTCTAGATCTAATTTTTTAAAGCGTTCAAAAGCCATAAGGTTACCTGATTTGGGAAAGTGTGCTTCCCGGATAATAATGTTTTAAAATCTGTTTGTATGTATAATTTTGTTTGGCCATACCGTGTGCACCGTCCTGACACATGCCGATACCGTGTCCGTACCCGTGTCCTTCAAAATGAACTTTGGTGGCCCCTGTGGTAATTTTAGTCAGTTTACAACTGCGTATGCCGGTAGATGCGCGAAAGGTCGAACACAGTACAGTTTTACTGCCGCCGGAAGTTTTAACGGTAATATAACTGGCACGGCCCGTACCAGTTTTTTTTGCGACCCGTACACTTTTTAAACTTCCTTTAAGTCTCTGACTGCGGGCGAATTTTTCTACAGCGGATTTTGCGATATCTTGTTTAAAAGTATAACTTTTAGAGTGGGAGTCGAATTTGCAGGACGTACCGGCAAGCGGCTTAATATGGGGTGCCTGTTGGTTCCAGATTTCTACATGGTCCGTACCGCCGCCGCAGTTACCGTGGTAATACGTATAGAACAGCTCTCCCTTATACGCCAGCACCTGCCCGCGTGTTTGATCCACGGCCTTACGCACCGAGTCATATACATTGGCACTTCCCTTGTACATTTGACTGCGTACATCTGCATACAAATCAAAGGGTTCGTCCACTTTTTTTTCAATGGATTTAAGCGTATACGTGCGTGCGGCTACAGCTTGTGCCTTGAGTGCTTCCAAGGCCCAGGTATGATGCATTTCATAGGGAAGTACACCATAGAGATATTGTTCGAGCGGGGTATATTCAACGATATTAAATGTGGTTTTACCGGGAAACACTACGAGTTTTCCAGTATAGGTAGTCTTGTTGATTTCCAGTTTCGTATCGCCTACAGGTTCAATGATAATCGGTTGAACAGCGACGAGTGTGCCTGCCTGCGCCTGCCCGGTTTTATGGGTTTTAACGGCAATCGTGCCGCCGTTTGAAATCTTATATTTTTTAGACAGGTCTTTTGTGTACACATTAATACGTCCGGAATGTTTGACATAGGCGGACTTGCTGTTTTCAATAATCAGTACCCGTACGATTCTATCCGGTGTTTTTGTGGTCGTTGCCTTGGGTTGCGGTGCAGACGTTGCCGACGTTGTTTGTTTCGGTGCGGGATCTTCGGTAAGCACCGAAGGGGTTCCCAGTTGTTCCCGGGAGGTTGCCTGGATTTTAGCCGTTACGGTAGGAAGCGTGTTGGTCTGAGAAGTATTTTGCCGGGCAGAAGGTACCATACACGCCCCTGCTAAGTAGGTGATACCGATTAAAGCTAGTAGGCGTGAAGGAAATCTCATAGCTAAAAAAGTAATTCCTGAGCGAGATTTCGGCCAAGGTGTTCGTAGGCTTTTCGCGTGGCTACCCGTCCGCGCGGTGTGCGGGCTATAAAACCAGCTTTAATTAAGAACGGTTCAATAACATCGGTTAGCGTGTCAACAGATTCAGATACGGCAATCGCGAGGTTTTCAACGCCTACCGGTCCACCGTTAAAGCGGTCAATGAGCGCTTCTAAAATGCGTTTGTCCACACTGTCTAGCCCTTCACTGTCGATGTCCAGTGAATCCATGGCCGTGGTGGCGATATCATAGGTAATCACGCCTTTTCCTTTTACCTGAGCAAAATCACGTGCACGACGTAGCAACCGGTTGGCGATACGCGGTGTTCCGCGGGAACGTTTGGCCAGTTCCGTTAGACCCTCTCGGTCTGCTTCAATATTAAGCAGCCGCGCCGAACGCGCCAAAATATCGGTAATTTCGGAAGTCTCGTAAAACCCTAAGTTAAACACAATTCCAAAGCGGTCGCGCAGCGGTCCCGTAAGCAATCCGGAACGGGTGGTAGCTCCAACCAATGTAAAGTGTGGTACAGCCAGTTTTAAGGTAGTGGAACCGGCTCCTTTGCCTGTATTAATAAAGAACGTAAAATCTTCCATGGCCGGATAGAGGGCTTCTTCCACGGCCGGGTTTAAGCGGTGGATTTCATCGATAAATAAAATATCGCCTTCGTTAAGCTCTGTCGTCAGCATGGCTGCCAAATCTCCCGGGCGTGCCAGTACAGGACCGGAAGTTACTTTAATGTTTACGCCTAGTTCTTTAGCCAGGATATTGGCCAGGGTGGTTTTACCCAAGCCGGGCGGCGCGTAAAACAGGCAGTGATCCAATGCTTCTTTACGGGACTTGGCTGCTGCGATAAAAATACGTAAATTTTCTTTAAGCTTTTCCTGACCGACAAATTCGTCTAAGATAGTGGGGCGCAAAGCGGCCTCTAATCCGGAGGATTCATCGGGCAGTTGGGTTACATCCAGAATTTCGTTTTGGTTGCTCATTTAGTTAACACCCGCAGGGCCTCTTTTACAATATTTTCCAGTTTATCGGTAGGTTTTACACCGGACGTCTGGAGCTTTTCCATGGCCCGGCGTGATTCAGCCGGAGAATACCCCAGCGCCGTTAAGGCTTCTAATACACCGGACATATACGGCGCTTCGGAAGCGATCTTGATTTTGGTTTCACCTTGAATGGATACACCGTCCATTTTGTCTTTAAGAGAGTTAATCAACTTTTCAGCTGTTTTGGCGGTAAACCCAAAAATACTGGTTAAAATTTTAGGATCACGCGCTATAATGGCGTGATGAAAATCCGCGACCGAGCGCAACGCTTTGTTAAGGTATTCAAGCGCTTTTTTGGGGCCGGTATTGGGAATAGCGCTCTTAAAAAGGTACCACAGTTCTTTGTCTTCTTTATGGGCAAATCCGTAAAGCACGGTCCCGTCATACGGGGAAATAGATTCGGCAATATAAAACGAAGCGTCGGCTCCTTGTACAAGCTCGGTCGCTGCCGAAGAGGGGATATTGATTTCGTATCCCACGCCTCCGCAAACTAAAATTACGCCGTCTTCACGGGTTTCCAAAACAGTACCTGTTAAATACGCTATCATAGCTTTATTGTAGCATATTGTGTTTTAGGGCAAAACAAGAATATTACTGAACCGGAACTCTGCGAATATACCGGTAAGACAAAGTTTTGGAATTAGTGGCAGGGGTAAAGAAGAGAACATTTAAGGCTTGATTCTGTCGGGTAGCCTGCACGTATAAGTGTTTTTCTTGGCTCGCTTGACGTCCGTATACCCGGTGTTCGGTTTTTACCAACGCCTTGGTTACCCTAAAAGATTGGTCCTCCACATATTGTTCAAACGCCCATTTGGCACAGGAATACCACGCTTCGCATAAATCAGCGGTCTGTTGGTCATCGTAATAAGATTTTAAATTGGGATTGGAAGTTCTTTCCGGGACCAGTTTTGCAACTATACGATCAATTTGGGCATCATTGAATTTCGGCTTAGACTGTGCCGTTACTTGTCCTGAGACTAGTAAGAAAATTCCCACGCATACCATTAGTGTTTTCATACTTATATTATGCGGCAAAACAACATAAAGAAACAGGACCTTTGGACCTAGAAGTATAACTTATTTAGGCCTAGCGAGCGACCCAATGCTGCAAGG
Source organism: Elusimicrobiaceae bacterium (assembly GCA_017475405.1). Classification (GTDB taxonomy): domain Bacteria; phylum Elusimicrobiota; class Elusimicrobia; order Elusimicrobiales; family Elusimicrobiaceae; genus Avelusimicrobium. The sequence continues at coordinate 68,347 of JAFVFN010000018.1, read as the reverse complement.
CATACCAGGCCAGAAACAACATGCCGCTTAACAGGATCAGCAAAATAACCCCGTACATATATCTGCCGCCAGCAGAGTTTGCTGGCGAAGAGATAGTCGGGGAAGCTGATTGAAGTTTCAGTAAAATTTGGGCTTGCAATTCGGCATCGGTAAGTGGTTTTATCGGGGTAACTGCTGCTTGCACGGTTTGCGTGGCGGGCTGTGGTTTTTTAACCAGTTCTTTTAAAAGTTGTAAGGCTCGAAAACGCAACGGTTGTAGTTGGGCTACAGGGACCGTGTTGAATTCACAATAAATCAGAGCGCTCGGCGTGCATTCTACGTAACAAGACGCATGTGCTTTTAAAAATCCTGCAACTGTAGGAGGCAGTATAAAATTTTCAGGAGCTGTTAACTGATAACGATTTGCCAGTTCCGGCGGTAAATTAGAGCCGGGTATTTGGTTTAGCGTGCGCGGCATGAGCACAAACGGGGTAAAATTCCCTTTGGTAAGTTCAGCAGTAACCAACGTGTATGTATAAAGAGGAGTCTTATCTAATGGGGAAGAAAAAATACGGTCTTCACAAACGCGCACAAAGGCTCCAGGGTCCCGAAACGTCAGTACATGGTAAAATTGGTGCAGTCCGCGGTTGAAAAATTGTGCTTTGGAAGAGGAATCAGGTAAAAGTACGCTGTCTACCTGCTTATCATAACGCAAATTAAGAGTATGAGCCATGCGTTTTAGTTGTACCGTGCGAAAGTTATTTACTGCCGCGGCTAATACACATAAAAGAAGTACTGTTATTATTAAATAAGTCATCATACCACTTAATCATAGCATAAATAAACATGCTGCGGCGCAGTAATATTTAGGTTTAGAAAAATATGATATGCCGTAACGGGGTATGGGAATGAAACTTATTTAAAGAATAAACCTACTCGCATTCCCCAACTGTCTGCCAATTTACTCAGAGTAGACAACGTGGGATTGCTGTTGGAGCGAAAGCGATATACGTGCGGCCGGGAAAGATTCGGTTTAACAGATCTTTCTAGCTTATCTATATGACTCAAGATACATAGAGGTTCTTGGATATTCATAGAAGGATCATGTTTGTATTCATCCAAGATGACTTTTCTGTAGGAGTGAAATTCTTCTGGATGTTTTGTGAAAAATTCGCATTCTACATCTTCTAAGGTCGGCATGGAAGCCAAACGTTCCTGTTGGTATTTTGTAAGTTTATTCATGCAAAGGAGTACTCGTCTCATAAAGATGTTCCGGAGCGATATCCAAGTCCCCCGCCCAGGCACGCTGCGTGTCCGTATGAGCCTGCATAAAAAAGTTTAGGTTTTTGAGCGGAGCATAATACGAATCCTCAAGTAACGGCTTAGCATCGTACACCTTTTTGACATAGCCTGCAAAAGTCAGCAGCAGGGTATAGTCATGGCGGGGAGTAACTGAAAGCACAACCCACTTGGGCAATCTTGGCATAACCCCTCCTATCTATAGCACAGCAATTTTCAAATAGCAAAGACACAGTAAAGAGGTAAAGCATATGAGTCAAAAGCCGGTCTTTCAAACCATACAGCAACGCGCTACCCCATAGAGTGCGCTGTCTAGCCAATTTTTATGCTAAGAGTAGCGCACAAAAAATCCCGTCAGAAGTAAACTCTAACGGGATATATACTATTCAAATCTTACGGAGCCGACGAGATTCGAACTCGCGGTCTCTGCCTTGACAGGGCAGCGTGTTAACCAGGCTACACCACGGCTCCTAAACTACCTATATAGTATATCTTATTTTTTTGTGCGCGTCAAATTTTTTATGGACTAATCCTCAAACTCGCCCCACAAGATCTGTTCTAATTCTAATTCCACGCCGAATTGTTCTTTGACTTTTTGGCGTACCTGATCCATTAAGGTTTTAATATCTTGCGCAGTAGCGTGGTTAAAATTAATAATAAACCCGGCGTGTTTTTCGGATACCTTGGCACCGCCTACGGATAATCCCCGTAAGCCGGCCGCATCAATCAGACGCGAGGCATAATCACCTACGGGCCGTTTGAACACACTGCCCGCAGAGGGGAACTCCAACGGCTGTTTTTCCACACGGCTGTGTTGTACACTGTTGCGCGCTGCTAATAATTGGGTAAAATTCCCCTTTCGCAACTTAAATCCGGCCGAGAGGATAATACAGGGAGGTAATCCCTCTACTTTACGGTAAGAAAACTTTAAATCACTTTTTAGTAATGTGGCAGGACGCCCTTCTAAGTCCATAATGTCAAAATATTCCAGACAATCGGCGGTTTCCTGGCCGTAGGCACCGGCATTCATATACACAGCGCCGCCTACACTGCCCGGGATACCGGATAACTTTTCCATACCGACCAAGCCAGCCTTGCAGGCCAGTTCACAAACTTTATCCAAAGGTGCACCCGCCTGCGCGGTAATACTCTCACTTTCTACTACAATGCGGTTCATCTTTTTGGTAGAGCAGGTAATGCCGCCGATGCCGGTGTTACTGACTAAAATGTTCGAACCAAATCCAATCACACGCAGCGGGATGTTTTCGCTGCGTGCTACTTTGAGTACAAATTCCCATTGCTCGGGTGTTTGAGGATAGACGTATACTTCCGCATTACCACCGGTTCGATAGGTGGTATGGGTATGCATCGGCTCATTGAGTAAACAGTTCTCGCCGAAAAAAGCTTGTAATTCGTCTTTATAATTGCTCATTAAAAACTAAGTCCTACGCCGCCGGTAAACCCGTGGCTGTCTTTGGTAACGGTATAGGCTACAAATCCTGTCAAGAGCGGAAACGGATGGACATTCAAACCGACCATGCCGCGCGGGGTTCCGTTGGAGACGGATTCATTATGGGTATAACCGCGGGTTTTTAGTTTGCCGTAGTCATAACCTACACCTACGTAAGGAGTAAAAATCAAGATACTGGTAGACGCAATGGCAGAGGCAGAGTAGTGGTCATTGTGGTACCAATCTGTACGACCGTTGTCATAAAATGCACCGAAAGATAAATTTAAAAATTCAATCAGAGTCATTTGATAGGTTAAACCGCCACCTAAAGAGCGATAACCGTTTACATCGGTTCCGCGGGCCACTACACCGACACCCACGTAAGGGATTTTAGTTTCGGCGACCAAGAAGGGCAACACTGTGTAGCTGTCACTGGAAATGTTATTGGAAGAAGAGGGTTTAAATACGCTGACACTGGCTCCCAGATTAACAGCCGGGAACATTTTGGCATGACCTGTGTGGAAATCTACGGTACCAATGAGCCCGTTTAAATCGCGGTTATAGGCTTTGAGGTTAGATTTTCCCGGCACGTAATGTTTGTGGAAGTCGTCACCCATATTGTTGGCCAGTAGTGCTACAGGAGCGGCAAGTAAAAGCGTCAACAGGAACAGAAGTTTTTTCATAAATTCTCCGTTTGCAAAAGGTTTTGATATATAATATGATAGAAAATGACGGCACTTGATGCAACCCCGCCGCAAAATTTACAGATTGTTATAGGAGAAGTTGTCTTATGGTAAGTGAATTAGCTGGAACTTTGACGAAACAAAGAATTGATGTTGAAAAACTCAGGAACGAATTTTTTACTCCTTCCAAGACCCCTGTGCCCGTTAAATTTGGTACCTCGGGACATCGTGGTGAACTGGGTGCCGGGTTTTGTGCATTGCATGCTAAGGCCATTGCCCAGGCTGTAGCCCGCATTCATCAGGAACAACATATTATGGGTGCCATGTTAGTAGGCGGTGATACGCGGCTTGTGTCTCGTGATACGGCAAATATTTGTGCCGAAGTATTAGCGGCCAACGGGATCACGGTGGTACTGCCAGATATCCCGGTTCCGACTCCGGTGTTTTCTTTTGAAATTTTAAGCGGGCGCGTTTGTGCATGTTTAAACGGTACGGCCAGTCATAACCCGCCGCAGGATATGGGACTTAAATATAATCCTTCTACGGGCGGCCCGGCGGACAGCGCACTGACGGGTTTAATTGAAAAGTATGCCAATGAATATATGGCGCACCCCGAACAAATTAAATCCATGTCGCTGGATGAAGCCCGCGCTAAAAATTTGGTACAAAACGCCGATATTATTACGCCGTATGTTACGGCATTAGCCAAACTGATTGATTTTCAGAAGATTGCACAGGCTCCGTTAAAATTTGCCGTACATCCGTTGGGAGGAGCCAGTCTGGCATTTTATAAAGCCATTAAAGAAAAATACAATTTAACAAACTTAGACATCGTCAGTACCGAGCAGGATCCTACGTTTTATTTTATCCCGATCGATCACGATGGTAAAATTCGTATGGATCCCTCCTCTAAGTATCCGATGTCTCCTTTAATTAAGTATGTAGAAAGCGGTGATTATGATTTTGCCGGAGCCAGTGATCCGGATTCAGATCGGTTTGGCTGTGCTACACCTAAAGGCGGACTTATTTCGCCCAACCATGCTTTGTGCGTGATGGCAGACTATTTGGTGCGGCATCATAAGATTTCTGGGGCGACGGCTGTAGGACGCACGTTAGGTACTACTGCACTGCTTGATCGTATTGCGTCCGGATATCAACTGGGACTGGACGAAGTAAATGTAGGCTTTAAATATTTTGTGCCGGGACTGAGCCAACGCAAGTATGTATTGGCCGGCGAAGAAAGTGCCGGTATGTCGGTAAGCGGTTGGACCACAGAAAAAGATGGTATGTTTGCCGTACTGCTTCTCATGGAAATCGCAGCTATGGAGGGAGATATTGGCGAGCTGTATAACAAGTTAACAGCCGTACACGGAACGCCTTTCTATACACGTGTAGATGTTCCTACCGATGACGCCACTAAAGCACGTGTAAAATCCATGAAGGCAGTGGATTTTGCTGGTGTTACACAAGTGGCCGGTGAGAAAGTACTTCGCGTGCGTGATACGGACGGCATTAAAATCTATCTGCAAGCATCATGGTTACTGGTACGACCCTCCGGCACGGAGAATATTTTAAAAATCTATGCCGAAACATTTGTCAGCGAAGAGCATTTGCATATGCTGATTGAAGAGGCACAGAAGTTGCTGAAATAGATGTCAATGCTATCAGGAAATTAAACAAATGCCCCGCTGTGTGGCGGGGCTCTATTTAAAAAATATAAGCATTTCCCATGTTGGATTTTTGTCCTTCATAATTGGCAAAATCTCCAAAGCGTTTACACAAATGATTTCCTCGAGTATGTTTCGCTGGATTGCCAGAAAATCCAGATGTGTTGTCTAAGCCACAAAATTGTTGGCCTGCCCATTCTGGATGTCCATATCCTTCTGGAAGATGATAAAAAAATGCTCCGTAAGCTGCGATAGGTCCCGTAATATAGACGCGAGAACTACCGTTATAGCAGTAAATGCGGAGGTTTTTATTTGTAATATAAATAGTGCCATCCTCCTCTAAACTTCCTCCAGAAGGTAAATCAGGGGCTAATTCCGTACAATCTAAGGCGTATCGTCCATTTTGTAGATAAAATACTTCTTGTTGATTTCTTATGTTTTTGGCTAATACCATTTGTTGCGAGTAGAAGCTTTTATCAACGGCCTTTTGGTATTGTGGTAAGGCCACTGCTGCTAAGATTCCTATTATTAGTATCACAACTAATAGCTCAATTAGCGTGAAACCCCGCCGGGGATGTATTTGTTCCATATGTACTCTCCTCTTCTGTTATGGAAAGTACAAAAAAACGGCTATTAAGTTTGAGTATATTTGAACCCTCTCACAAAACAGCCGTGGTTTCCCGTATAAACGGGAAACACTTGGTACACGCGGATGGCCGTCCTTGTGTACCTAAATAGGCTGTTTTTGGATCAAATATATCTCTTTTCTTAAGAGAGGTCCGTATCCTTATACGGTTCCAAAAACAGATAAATTGTATAATCAGTATAACAAATAAGTGGGCTTTTTACAATGCACATGTTTGGGTTCAGAAAGATATGTATATGCACGCTTTCTAAAAACCTTATATGTTTTATTTAAAGATAATTTCTAAAAATTTTAGAATCAAAAAATCGTTGACTTAATTGTGTCATGTAATCGGCTACGGGATAAAGATATTTTTTGTAATATTTTTCTAGAAGATGCAATCGGATGAGTTCCAAACACGCGCAGCCTGTGAATACTAATACTATGACTCCGATAGAATAGGGAATTAACCAATTTGAACCGGCATAGGAGGCGTTGCGAAACACTGTTTTCCATAAAAAGGGACGCACAAACATATTTTCATGGATAAGGTAAATCCCCAAAGTTGTGGCAGCAAATAAATTAATCAAAGAGCTAAAACCCAGACGCATGTTTTTAAACCCCAAGAACAGCAGTAAGGAAATAAGCAGCGTGGGCAGTCGTTGCATGGCAAAGAAAAACGTAGCGTGTTTGGCCACAAGTGGAAATTTAAGTCCCACTACATCACAACCTGCGGTTGCCAGTAATGCCAGTAGATACAAAGAACCAGCTGCCCAAAGGAACGGATAGGCCCGGCCGTCTTTTACGTAACTTCGAATATAACCGGCCAACAAATATAAATACACAAACCACCACAGCGAATTACTTTGGAATGTAGAAATCATAAATGTGGGGATGAGGCACCACATGACCGTTAATAAAATAAGTAACCGTTGGTATTTCGTTTGTGACAAAGTTTGGATGAACCAGTTAATAAATGGGGAGAGTAAATAGAGTACAAAGTAAGTACTGATAAACCAATAGGCCGAATAAGTTACCGGAAACAGGCTTCGAATGAGCGGCTTAAGCTGTAACGATTCAGGACCCAATCCTACAAAAAGTCCGACAAATAATACCGAATAAAAGAAGATGGAAAGCCATAACCGTATGAGTTTAACAAGAGAAATGCCTTTTGACTGACATAAAAAATAACCGGAGATCAGTACAAATACATTGACGCCTATTTTTCCGCCGCTGGACAGGAACTGTACCCATAAGTGGTTCACTGAAAAAACATCTGTGCCAAATTGAAAACCTCCATGTACCGCAAAGTGATGCGCTACAATCAGGGACATGGCTAGTATGCGTAATAATTCAAAGTTGGAAGCACGTGCGGGGGGGGGTGGCTTGACTGTGAACAGGGCGGGCCATAGCGGCGTTAGCTCCTTCTGTCCATGATATAATAACTGCCCTTTTCATGTTGTTTGGCAAGGCATTTGAGTTCACTTCCGATATTGCTGACCATGGCAAACGAAGTAAGTGGACGGCGAGTATTATGTACAATGCCGATGCCCATGGCCAAAAACGGAAATTTTTCTTCTTCGCCCTTGCGGTTTGTGGAAATCATATATCCTTGCGCCTGATCTTGCTGGGAATAAAACGTAGGAGCTATTTTGTCTACCTGCGCGGTAATTTCTTGGGCGATTGGTTCCGCTTTGTCAAAGGAGCTAACCACAATAAAATCATCCCCACCAATATGTCCTACAAATGCGGTCGGATCTTGATGGGCCGCGTTTACAATAATCTCAGAGGTTGTTTTGAGTACGCGATCTCCGGCTTCAAAGCCGTATTTATCGTTAAAAGATTTAAAATTATTCAGGTCACAATACAAGACGGCAAACGGTTTTTCGCTGGCAATCTCGCGTTCTACGCGTGCTTGGATGGAGGGATTACCGGGCAGATGTGTGAGCGGGTTGGAATCCATTCTCTGTTGACTGCGCTTAAGAAGCAATTTGACGCGTGCCACGATTTCATCTTCATCGGCCGGTTTGGTCAGGTAGTCATCAATATCCAGTCCCAGTCCCTCAAGTTTGGTAGATTTATCGGTTACAGCGGTAAAAATAATAATAGGGGTATGTAAGTATCCCGTGCGACTGCGTACTTCTTTGACAACGTCAAAACCGGTTTTTTTCGGCATTTCGTAGTCTAAGATAAGCAGGTCTGGGTTTTCTTTATAGGTTTTTTCGATGGCTTCTTGTCCGTCTTCGGCTTGTATCACTGTAAATCCCGCGTTGGTCAGGATTTCGGTTACCAAAAACCGAATGGCATGTGAATCATCGGCCAGTAAAATTTTCGCGCTGTGTTCCATAATTATATTATAGGCAAATGTGTGAATGCGTGCAAGACCTAGGGTTTATAGATAAAAGAGAGCAGTAAATTTTTTTGATGATCGCGTCTCCACGAAAAAAAGTTTTCCCGGTCCCCGCAAGTACAATAATAAGGAGTTTTAATATCTTCTTCTTTTAGACCGGCTTGTACCAGTTGACGTTTGATTTCTGTATTTAGGTTTACGAACAGTTTTCCGTTTTTGTGTTCTATACATGATTGCGGGAACTGGTTCGCTACATCACTTTGTACTTCAAAACAACAGGCTTGGATATGGGGCCCCAACCAGGCATTTAGTCGGAGGTTTGGATGGTTAAGAAGTAACCCGCGGGCTGTTTTTCCCGCAAGGCTTTGAACCACACCGCGCCAACCACAGTGTGCCAGTGCCCCACAGGAACCCGTATCATCCCATAAAAATAACGGTACACAATCAGCTGTTACAATAGCTGCTCCCCACTGAGCGGGGAACGAGTCAAATACCCAGGCGTCTGCATCCTGTAACGGACGCGCGCTAATTTGAAGGGCATCTTGTTCAGTGGCTACGCAGATTATGGTATCACTATGGGTTTGGTGAAAATGTAGGATTTTACGCGGGTTTATGCCCAGTTCCTGATAAACAGCAGTTTGGTTATTGAGTTCCCGCATGTTCCCATTGTGACGAGAAAGCGTCCCTCCCACAAGTCCTACGGCTAGCATTCGTTTATCGGCATAGATTTTCATACGTTTAGTTTTTTAAGAGTAGCCTTGACTGTTGGGTCATGTAACAGCATGCGTGCCGATCGGGTAAATTTGTCCGGCGCGTCACTGGCATATAATTTGACAGATCCTTTCCCCGATGTGGCCGCTAGTTGGTGCTCCTGCAAAAACTGTTGAGCGGATGTAGCCAACGTATCGGCCGAATCTACCAGTGTAACTTGGGGACCCATGACCTTGGCTATGAGGTTTTTTAAAATCGGATAATGCGTACATCCTAAAATTACCGTGTCTGCCCGGCTGTCTTGAACGGGTTGCAGGTATTCTCGGGCAATAAGTTCGGCGGCCGGTTTGTTCTCAAACCCTTCTTCAGCAAGTGGCACAAATAACGGGCATGCTTTTTGGAATACCTGTATATCTTTGTTTCGTTTGTAGATGGCTTTGACGTAGGCCTGACTTTCCACGGTCCCCTGGGTACCCAATACGGCAATTTTGCGGTTGCGTGTAGCGCGCATTGCTGCGTCAGCACCCGGTTCAATGACCCCCATCACCGGGACGGTTAATTGTTTGCGCAGCGCACTAAGTGCTTGGGCAGAAGCGGTATTACAGGCAACTACCACCAGTTTAACGTTGCGCGACTCTAAAAAACGGGCTACGTCCAATGCTAAACGCGTAACGGCGGTTTTGGATTTCCCACCGTAAGGTACGTTGGCAGTATCTCCAAAGTAAATTAAATGTTCATGCGGTAGTGTGCGGCGCAACGCACGTAAAATGGTCAGTCCGCCAATCCCGGAATCAAATACGCCGATGGGTGTGTTTTTCATATATATTATTATAGTAATTTGCAAAAGCGGGAACAAACGGCTTTTTTTGTGCTACAATAGGTATATGAGAAAGTTTATCATCCTGTTTTTATTTATTTTAGTGATTACCCCGGTTGGTTTTGCCGCAAACACCAAAACAACCGCTCAAACGGCTGCTCCGTTGCTGGTAGGGGGAAACTTTTCAACACAGTCTAATAATCCTACCCAGACCCGTGCTTTTACGCAGGATGCGCGTGACGGGGAAGTGGCAAGACTACGTGAACAACTGCGTAATGGTCAATATAATGAGGTGATTAAACGCATTAATACGCTTACCGCCAATAACTTTGTAGATAATCGGTTTTATTTGTTACTGGCCATCGCGTTTGACGGCCTGAAAAAATACGATGACGTCATTTATTCGGCAGGGCAGGCGATTGCCGTGGCACCACAGGACTCACGGGCGTATATTTTGCGTGCACAGGCTTATGTGACCCAAAATAATTATGAACGCGCCCGCATTGATGTGGATACGGCCTTAAAATTAAACCCCGATTCCCGATTGGCCCGAAACCTTAAAAAAGAGTTGGACGCACAAAGTGCCAAAGAACGCGGTGAAAAACCGCAAAGCACTTCCAAGGGAATTCCGCGGTGGGTCATTATGTATGTGGGGATTATTTTACTGGCGGTTTGTGTGTTTGTGTATTTTCGGTATGAGGATTTGTTTAGGCGCCGTAGAAAAACATACGCACGCAAAGAAGCAGAAATCAAAGACCAGTATGATTTTATTCGTCAAATCGGTGAGGGCGGGATGGGTAAAGTCTATGAAGCGTACGATAAGGCCCTTAAACGCAAAGTAGCCATTAAGCGCGTACGGCCCGAACTGGTACGTAGTGCCTATGTGCGCGAACAATTTTTATCGGAAGCTCGTATGGTGGCTTTATTGCGCCATCCGTATATCGTTGAAATTTATACCGTCATTGAAACAGAAAACTCTCTGTATCTGGTATTTGAATATGTAGACGGACAAACCTTGGAAACCCGACTAGATATTGACGGAAGATTGCCGTTCTCACAGGTAAAGGCACTGTTTAAAAATGTATGTGAAGCGCTGCAGTATGCACACTCACAGGACATTGTGCACTGTGATTTGAAACCCGGTAATATTATGATTTTAGAAGATGATAAGGCCAAGGTTATGGATTTTGGCGTGGCCAAAAAAATAGATAACCAGACCGGCGCACGCACCGTAGCAGGTACGCCTGCGTATATGGCCCCCGAACAGCAGCGCGGATTTATGCGCAAACAGTCCGATGTGTATTCTCTGGCGTTGTGCGTCTATGAAGCGTTGGTGGGACAAGTACCGTGGACTGTTAAGGGTTTTGATATTGCCAATAAAAAAATCGTACCCGCCTCTAAACTGGCTCCACATATCCCGGCTGCGGTGGATGCAGTGTTGGTGGATGCTCTTAAAGAGGACCCCAAAGAACGTATCCAGTCGGTGCAGGAATTTTGGGACCGCTTAAATGCCATTGAGCCTGACCCGGATGACAATCCCGAAAAAACGCATTATTAAACTATAATCCCCGCAGTAAGCGGGGATTTTGGTTTAAAACAAATGGGACTGAGCTAACTTAATTTGCAAATTATAAAAGATCAGTTAATCAAATAGTAGTTACTGCCCAATTCAGGATCTTTTGTTCCCATGGATTGGCATAGCTTTTTTGCTTTTTCGGATTTGCTTAAATGATTAACTTGACACCAATGCTTACCTTGAAAGGAGTAATTTCCCCAAGTTGTCTGTTGCATGTGAAACTCTAAATTAGGCAGATTTGGGTTGTAAGCGAAAGCTCCACAAGTACGGCTTTCCCAACAAGTATAAAAATAAGTATTCGGCTGATCTGTATCTACGGGGAGATTGTTGTAAGTTATCATTCGTTCAGCAGGTACGACAACGTCCAAATCATTGATATTATTGGTGTATTCTCCATTAGCAAGGAAATATACTTCCTGTGCATCGGTAATAGCTTTTAGCATAGAGACTGCTTCGCTGGTGCGCGATTTTGACACGGCCATTTGATATTGCGGCAAGGCTACTGCCGCCAATATACCTATAATCAAAACTACAACAAGTAGTTCGATTAATGTAAATGCTTGTTTATGTGATTTCATAATTATTCTCCTGTTAATTTCCTGTTATGAAACCCATAAGAACGGCTGTTACAGAGTAGACTCAATCACGAACCACACCATAACAGCCGTGGTTTACCATAGCGGTAAACACTTGGCACAAAATAATGGGGTTATAAAGCCTATTATCTTGCACCTAAATCGGCTGTTTTTGGAGTGATTGAGTATTTGCTAAAGCAAACCCCCGTATGCCATATACGGTTCCAAAAACAGTTAAATTGTACTTACAGTATAATAAAAACACACACATTTTTCAATGCGTGTGTTTTGGATAACTTATTAGACTGGAATATTTTTATTTAAGAGCTTTTTTCGCGGCCTCAAATATGAGTTCCATCGCGCGGTAAATGGGACGTTCTCCAAAATGGGTTTCCCACTTATACTCATAAAGTTTATCGCTAATTCCAAAAGCTGAGACGCCTTTTATTTTGCGTTTTTGGCATACAGCATAAAAAGCAGCCGTTTCCATTTCAACAGTTAAGACGTCGTGTTTTTGGTAGTGTTTGATTTCTTCTTTGGTTTCCCGGAAAATAGCATCCGTAGACCAGTTGCGTCCGATGTGAAAATCCTGTTTGTCCGCTTTTAGGGCCTTAGTCAGTTTGCTAAACAAGGTCTTGTTGGGTTTGGCCGTTTCCGTGGCTACGTAGCAGGGAGAAGTTCCGTCATCACAAAGTGCTTCACTGCACACGCAAATATCACCGGGTTGCAGCTCTTCCTGTAAGCTGCCGGCCAGTCCGATAAATACGACTTCTTTAACGCCTAAGGCAATGAGTACTTCCAGTTTCATGGCCATGGCCGGGGCACCGTATCCAAAGTTAGTCACATAGCAAATATCTTGCCCTTCCAATACATAGATATCCATTTCACAGGTATATTTTTTCCACTTGCTGTGCGAAATTACATATTTGGTTAAAGACGAAATCGGGCAGATAACTGCTTTGGCGGGCAGTTTAAGCCCGGAGGCCACGTGACCTACATAATTGGCGGCCGAGGAGATCCCCTTTAGGGTTGGTTTCTTATTTTTTGGGAATAATATCTTCATATTTTTGTAAAATTTTAGAGTATACGTAAGATATATATATTGTAGCAAAAAGGAAAATGAATATGGAGTGGTTTACAGGCGTAATCGTTGCGTTGAACGCATTTGTATGGGGGATCCCCATGATGCTCTTAATTGTAGGCATCAGCATCTATTTTACGGTAAAGCTAAAATTTTTCCAACGCCATTTACACCGCGCTGTTTCATTGTCCTTAAAAGAATCGCGTTCTGCCGGAGTTATCAGTAGCTTTGGAGCGTTAGTGGTAGCATTGGCTGCCATGGTGGGAACCGGTAATATTGTAGGGGTTGCCGCGGCAGTTTCTACGGGAGGGCCGGGAGCGTTATTTTGGATGATGCTGTGTGCATTTTTTGCCATGGCCACCAAGTATGCCGAGTCTGTACTTGCCGTGAAATACCGCGAACGAAATCCTAACGGTGAATATGTCGGCGGGCCGATGTATGTACTAAAAAACGGGCTTCATTTTAAAAAATGGGCGATCGTGTTTGCCGTGGCTACCGCTTTAATGGGATTTGCCGATGCGCTCATTCAGACAAATTCATTAGCCGCTATTTATCGTTCAGTTTTTAACGCACCGGCCGCTTTAACAACGGCGCTTTTGATTGTGCTCACTGCTGCTGTTATTTTAGGCGGCGTTAAAAAAATCGCTCAGGTGTGTAAATACTTAGTTCCCCTGATGGCTATCCTTTATATTGTATTGTGTTTAGTAATTATAGCCCTGCATTTTGATAAAATCCCGTGGGCGATACTGTGCATTTTTAAAAGTGCTTTTAGCGGGACAGCTGTTGTCGGCGGTGCGATCGGGGTCACAGTACGAGAAGCAGTACGTTATGGGGTAGCGCGCGGTGTACTTTCCAATGAAGCAGGCAGCGGGTCCGGAGCCATTGCAGCAGCAGCTGCTCAAACGCCCAACTCAGTGCGTCAGGGATTGGTGTCAGCGACTACCGTATTTTGGGATACGTTAGTGCTTTGTTTGCTCTCTGGAGTCACGGTAGTGATTGCAGGGGATTGGCAAAGCGGCACGTTGTTTGGAGCGGAACTAGCTCAAAACGCGTTTGCCACACTGCCGGCTGGTTCATATCTGCTTTTATTGTCTCTTTCTTTATTTGCCTTTAGTACGCTGGTAGGATGGAGTTATTACACGGCCAAATCGGTAGAGTTTTGCATCGGGAACAATGTAGAGAAATGGGTTTATGTGGTGTGGCTGTGTGTGATGTGTATCGGGGGATTTTTACAACCCAAACTGGTGTGGGAACTGGCCGATACGGCGATTGCCGTGATGTGTATCCCCAATATTTTATCTTTGTGGTTGCTTCGCGACGTTGTGTTTAGTGAGACAAAGGCACACTTGGCGTCCGAGTTGCGCTTTGCACGCAAATAGTGCTATTATGTAAAAAGAGGAAACAGTATGCTCAAAGAATATCACATCCAACATAATAAACTCGTAGAAACCGACGGCAAACAAGCGGAAGTATACGTTTATACCAATCCGACCCAGGAAGAGCAACGCTTTTTGATTGATAAATATCAAATTGACGAGCATACCCTGGCCAGTGCTCTGGATCCGGATGAGTTACCGCGCTTGGAGTTTGAACCCGAACATACTGTCATGATTTACAAACGTCCCAAGAATTACTCCGGTAAAGACCAACTGGAATTTAAAGTAGCCTCCGTAGGGATGTTCTTATTTAAAGATAAATTGGTAATCGTACTGGCAGAAGATATCCCGTTATTTGTCGGAAAACGTTTCCAACGGGTAGATTCTATAAAAGATGTATTTTTAAAACTTGTGTATAATTCGATTTCTCATTACGTAGAACACCTGCGTATTATCCATATGATTTCGGAAGAGATTGAAGATAAAATTACTGATTCTATGGATAACCGCTATTTACTTAATTTATTTAGCTTGGTAAAAAGCTTGGTTTATTACGCTGAGGCCATTACTTCCAACGGATTTGTATTTGAAAAAACACGCACATTGGCCGGACGTATCGGGCTGACCGAAAAAGATGTGGAAATGCTTGATGATATTATTGTGGAAAATATGCAGTGCAAAACACAGGCGGACATTTACTCAAACATTTTGGCTCAACTTTTAGATGCGCGTGCTTCCATTGTCAATAACAACTTAAACCAGCTCATGAAAAAATTAAACGTAGTTACCATTTGGATGATGGTGCCTACGTTAGTGGTGAGTGCATACGGTATGAACGTGGCACTGCCCATGGCGCAACACCCGCAGGCATTTTGGATGCTCATGGGCGTGTGTCTGATGCTGGTGTGGTTAGTAATGTTATACTGGCGCCATAAAAACTGGTAATCTTAAAAGATTGTGATATATAAAAAGACCGGCGAAAGTCGGTCTTTTTACTTTTGTCCCGTCAGAAACCTAAAATATGCTTGCATTGTTTTTTTTTTTTGATATTTTCTCTTTATAGAGTAAAACAATATAAGGAGAATAAATATGTATCAAAGTAAAGAAGCGTTTACGCTCATAGAACTTTTAGTCGTTGTGCTCATCATAGGAATTTTAGCGGCCGTGGCTTTGCTGCAATATCAAAAAGCAGTCTATAAAAGTCGTTTGGCACAATTGAATATTAGTGTGAGTACGGCGAAAAAGGTTGTTGATTCTTATATCTTGGCTAATGGTCATCCAAGTTCATGGGGCCCTTTATACGGGACATTAGGTGCGGGCGTCGATATTGACTTGCCGGGGAATTGCAATTTGAACACACATAGTTGTTTTAGTGACGCTGGGGCAACAGAGGTATGGTGTGGTCCTGATTATTGTGGCATTTATATGTACATGGGTTATGATTCTAGTGGTCGAAACCTTGGTAAAGAAAGTAAATTAGGAAAGGGAACGGTTGTACTTCGTAAGTATCCAGAAAAGCCATGGTATATTTATGAGAATAATATTGTAGATCTTCGGGAACCCACAGTGTTTTGTCAATGGCTGAAAGATCATGGGTATCCCGCGAATTCGTCATCGCAAACGGCTTGTACAACATATGGGGTTAATCTCAGCCAATATGAAGAAGAATAGGGGCTTGAGTTATTTTTGCAAAGAATTAAACCCCGCTTAAGGCGGGGTTTAAAATTTGGTAGGAATAGGATTCGAACCTATGTAGGGCGTAGCCCGACGGTTTTACAGACCGTTGCTTTTGACCGCTCAGCCATCCTACCGAAAAACGTCTTTACTTAAACAACTAGGTACATATATTATAACAAAAAAAAGTTTGTCTGTCATTTTTTTATCAGAGAATCGGTCAGATTTTTCGTCATAATGGAACGCAAAATGTTACAATAATACTATGCAACAACCCACTTTGACTCCTTTAATGAAACAATACTATACCATTCGGGACCAACATCCCGGTATTGTATTATTTTTTCGTTTGGGTGATTTTTATGAAATGTTTGATGAGCAGGCTCGTGAAGTCAGTGGTCTGCTAGGTTTAACGTTAACTTCGCGCAACGGAGTTCCGATGTGCGGTATCCCGTATCATGCGGGTAATACCTATATTACGCGTCTGTTAGCAGCCGGTAAAAAAATCGGTATTTGCGAACAAACCAGTACTGCTGTTGATAAAGATACCAAGATCTGTGAGCGCAAAGTAGTGCGTGTCATTACGCCCGGTACACTGGTAGAAGACAGTTTATTAGATGCTAACCAGGCCAATTACTTACTGGCTTTGGATATTACCCCGGCTGGGTGGGCACTGGCTTGTGTGGAAGTTTCAACGGGGGAATTTTGGGTCAACCAAAATGATAAAGATGCTTCTTTAGCTGGACTGGCAGCAGCCTTGGCTGTAGTCAATCCGTCCGAAATTATTGGTACCCGTGAGACCTTAGAAACCCTGCGTCAAAAAGTAGTGATCCCGTCTAATTTGACGTTGACCTCGGTGGCTGCATTTAATGGCGACTATACACTGCCGATTAGTTGGCCCTCGGTAGGTGCCTGGGGAAATAACAAACGGGCACTGGCCTGTGCATTGCAGGTCATGAAATACATTAATGCGACCGATCCCAGTGTACAGGCTACGTTGGTTCCTTCTTACCGGGAACTTAAAGAGTGTTTGCAAATTGATGAAAATGCCGTAGCTTCTTTGGAACTGATTAAAGGACAGGAAGGAGGACGCGTCGGCAGTTTATGGGAACTTTTAGATAAAACCAAAACTGCGATCGGAAGCCGTAAGCTCAAAGAATGGATTTTGCATCCTTTGCTAGACGTCGGTGAAATTACCCAACGTCAAAATTGTGTAGAAGCGTTTGTTAAAAATCAGGCGGCTATTGCCGATTTGAGTGCGTTATTGGAGACTATCGCCGATGTGCAGCGTATCATGACCCGTACCGCTAACGGTACAGCCAGTCCGCGTGATGTATCGGGACTAAGACGTTCACTACTAAATGTTGATGCTCTGGCGCAGTGGTTTGAAAATTACCCCACGGTAGCTCCGCACCTAAAAGAACAATTTGAGCAAATTTTACCGACTCTTAAAGAAAAAGCTCGTTTGCTCTACGAGGCTATTAACGAGACTCCGCCGCTGCATGTTTCAGACGGCAATGTAATCCGGGCCGGGTTTAATGCTGAGTTGGATGAACTTCGCTCGTTAAAAACCAACACCAATAAAACTTTAGAAGAAATCTGTGAGCGCGAACGCGCCAAAACTGGCATTACCACTTTAAAAGTAGGTGTGAACTCGGTCTACGGGTACTACTTTGAAGTGACTAAGTCTCATTTGTCCAAAGTGCCTTACGGGTATATCCGCAAACAGACGCTGGTGAATGCAGAACGTTTTATTACCGAAGAGCTCAAGCAACTGGAAGACAAAATTACCCATGCGGAACAAAAAATCCAGCGTTTGGAATCGCATTTATTCGGGCAAATCCGCACAGAGCTGTCTCAACATATTGAGGCATTTAAAACATTTGCGCAATTGGTTTCCGAGTTGGACGTATATGAGTCACTGGCGTTGTGTGCCTTAAAAGGCAATTACTCCAAGCCCCTTGTAGATAACGGGACGGAGCTGATCATTGAGCAGGGTAGACATCCGCTTGTGGAACAGACTCTGCCGCCCGGCAGCTTTGTACCGAATGATTTGCGTATCGGTGAAGCCGACACGCAGATTATGTTGATTACCGGACCCAATATGGGGGGTAAAAGCGTATATCTTAAGCAAAGCGCGATTATTGTAATTTTAGCGCAAATGGGCAGTTTTGTGCCGGCCGTGCGGGCGCATGTTGGGTTAGTGGACCGGATTATGACGCGCATCGGTGCTCACGATGCACTGAGTCGCGGGAACTCTACATTTATGGTAGAGATGAGTGAAACCGCTCATATTTTGGCTTCCATGACTCCTCGTAGCTTAATTTTGCTTGATGAAGTGGGGCGCGGTACTTCTACCTTTGACGGGATCTCCATTGCGTGGTCTATTGTGGAGTACCTTTACAAACAAAAAGGCGGAGCCAAAGTGATCTTTGCCACGCATTACTTTGAACTCGTGGATTTGGAAAATAAATATGAACGTGTGAAGAATTTCCACGTAGAAGCACAGGAATATAAGAACGCGGCCGGGGAAAGTAAACTGGCGTTTTTGTACCAGATTAAACCTGGTGCGGCGGATCGCTCGTATGGGATCCACGTAGCGGAGCTGGCGGGACTGCCGGCAGCTTGTACGCTGCGTGCCAAAAAAGTGCTAAAAGATTTAGAAGCTAAAAAAGGGGCCAAGATTTCGGTCAAAGAACAGGATATGGTCAAGGATTTGTTTTCTTCTCCGATTGTGGAAGAAATCAAAATGGCCGATCCCAATAAGCTGACCCCGATGGAAGCGTTGCAATTAATTTGCGAATGGAAGAAACGAATCAATGAGTAGTATTCACGTGTTAGATGAAAGTACAGCCGGACAGATCGCGGCGGGCGAGGTTATTGAACGCCCGGCGGGGGTACTTAAAGAATTATTGGAAAATGCCGTAGACGCGGGTGCTACGGCCGTGCATATTGATATTGAGGGTGCCGGCCGGGAACTGATTCGCGTTAATGACAACGGACGCGGCATGGATGAGCAGGATTTAAAACTCAGTGTACTTCGCCATGCTACCAGTAAGATTACCCGGTTTGCTGATTTGGCGTCTCTGCATACCTTTGGGTTTCGTGGGGAGGCACTTTATTCTGTGGCGGCTGTTTCCCAAATGCGTATTACCAGCTGCATGCAAAACGGTGCGGGCCATTGTTTGGAAATCCACGGCGGCAAAGAAATCGCTCTGCGTCCGGCCCCGTCCATTCAAGGTACTACGGTAGAAATTCGTGAACTGTTTTATAACGTGCCGGCCCGTCTTAAATTTTTAAAGAGTGATTCTTATGAACGTGCCTGTTTACTTAAAGTTATTGAAGAAAGTGCACTGGCTAATTTAAACGTAGGCTATCACGTTACGGTAAACGGTCGTGAGGTATACCATTTGCCTGTTGAAACCGGAGCTTTTAATGAGGCTGTTATTAACCGCGCACGGTATATTATGGGTCCGGAAGTGGCCGACAGTTTAGTGTTTAAGGAATTTGACGAACTGGGGCTGCAGCTCTTTTTGACCCCGGCCGATAAATTGGTACATGTGCGGGACCTGCAATATACGTTTGTAAACCGTCGGCCGATTGATTCTAAGACGATCAAACAGGCTATTTATAAGGCTTATCAAAATGCACGCGGACAGAACTCACACCCGGCTTTCTTAATTTACATGACTTTGCCGCCGGCAGCGTTTGATGTCAATATCCATCCGCAAAAGCGCGATGTGCGCTTTGAGGATGAACATGCGGTTTTTTATACCCTTATGAAAGATGCCGGGGAGACCATTTTTAGTAACGGCCGTCCGGTTGAAGTGACCGCTCCCCAAGTAACAATTGATTTGCCCCAACCAGCGAAGCCTGCTGCTGAAAAACTATTTACTCCCATACCGGCGCAACGTACGTCCGAGCGAACAATTTCGGAGTCAGTCGCCTTTACACCAAAGGCAACGCCTAATACTTTTGCACTTAAAAAAACACCGATTACGCTACAGCAGGAACTTTTTGAGCAACAGACTCCCAATACTCCCGAGGATAACGGAGGCGTTGAAGTATTTAATCAAGCTGCAGTGCCTGTAAAGCAAGAACCGCATTGGTACCATGGACCGTATCATTATTTGGGACAATTGCAGCGCAGTTACCTGCTTTTTGAAAACCCGCAAGGACTGGTATTGATTGACCAACATGCCGCGCAGGAACGTGTGCTGTTTGAACACTATTTGGATCTCTTTGAAAAACAACAGGTACAAGTACAAAAACTGTTGTTTCCCGTGCATGTGGATTTGGCTCCCTCCAACATAGAAAGCCTCTTGTCCTGGAAAGACTGGCTCAAGCAATCCGGTTTTGAAATAGAACCTTTTTCGGCCCGAACGATACTCGTTAAAACCATGCCTAATGTAGTACGTTTTAAAGAAGACGATATGAAAGCGTTTATCGTTTCGTTGGCTGCTGTTGTGGGGGATCCTTCTAAATCAACTGATACCTTAAAACGCAAGATGATTGCCATGCTTGCCTGTAAGCGTGCTATCAAAGCGCATGACGCCTTGACTGCCCAAGAAGCCGAAGCCTTGTTAGAGAATATGAAAAAATGTAAGGACGGCATGCATTGTCCGCATGGCCGCCCTGTACTGGCTCAACTGGGTATTGAGGAGATTGGCAAGCTGTTTGGAAGATAAAACTAGTACATAGAATAGCAGTTTTCTTTGCCATTGCTCCAAGGACAGTCCCCTTGTAAATCGCCATATGCTTTACAAACACGGTTTGCCCTAGTATCTTCTTTATAAGCACCACAAGTTAAATTATTTGTTAGTAAATTATACTCAATATACCATCTCCCATTTGCATTTGATACACCTTCGCCGTAACGTGCCGCGTATACTAGATAGGGGGCATTCTTGGCCGAAAATAATGAAATATACCAAAAAGGCTGATGCGCAATATATGTAGCGTCATCGGGACGTCCTGTGATTTCTATATCTAAATCGGCGAGCTTATTGGTATATTCTCCATTGGCTAAATAATATATTTTTTCTGCTTCGGCCACAGCTCTGACTTGGGTAAGTGCTTCCGATGCACGGGATTTTTCTACTGCTAAACGGTACTGTGGCAATGCCACAGCTGCTAAAATTCCTATAATCAGTATCACAACTAGTAACTCGATTAATGTAAATGCTTGTTTGTTTAGTTTCATAACTCTTCTCCTTTATTTGATTTACTGTTATGAAACCGCGTAAAACGGCTGTCAGCCGTGAGTTGCTTCTAGGTAACCCAGGCTAACAGCCGCGGCTTCCCACTTATATAAGCGGGAAACACTTGGCACAACAGAATGTACGGTTCCGCTGTACCTAAATCGGCTGTTTTTGGCCTAGAAGCAAACTCTTGGTATTTCCCAAAAGCTACCCGTTTCTTAAACGGTTCCAAAAACAGTTAAATTGTATTTACATTATAGCATAACTGGGAATGTGAGAGCGCGGTTATTGTGTTTGTCCCCTAAAAAAGGTATCCTTTATATATATTGTTTATTGGAGAACTTATGCCCGAAACACCCGTTTTAGAACGTATTTTATTTTCACAGGAACAGTTGGCAGACCGCGTAGCCGAACTGGGTCGCCAGATTTCCGCGGACTATCGCGGAAAAATGCCTTTATTTGTAGGTATTTTGCGCGGTTGTATTCTGTTTTATTCGGATTTAATGAAACAAATCAGCGTAGACTGCAATATGGACTTCATGTGCCTGTCTTCGTATTCCGGTACGTCGAGTACCGGGCAGGTACGTACGATGCTGGACTTGCGCGAGAGCATTAAAGGCCGCCACGTAGTGGTTGTGGAAGATATTGTAGATACAGGACTTACGTTGGACTATTTATTATCCAACCTCAGATCACGCGGGGCTGCCAGCTTGGAAGTCTGCTGTCTCTTAAACAAGCCCTGCAACCGCAAGGCGGACATTCACCCTAAATATGTGGGCTTTGAAGTCGGAGATGAATTTGTAATCGGGTACGGTTTGGATTATAACGAACTGTACCGCAATTTACCTTATATCGGGGTTTTTAGAAAACAATGAAAAACAACAAACATCCCAACAACCGTAAAATTATTTCTATAGGACAGATTGCTGGTTGGATTGCCGTATTTGTATTGGCAGTCGTACTGTTTAACCGTCCCGGTGCCAAACAAAGTACCTTGGATTATTCGGATTTCAAACAAAAAGTTGCTTCGGCGGAAGTATCAGATTTAACGGTTGCGCCGGAAGTCATTTCGGGCTTATATAAGGATGAAAACGGGCAATTTGTTCCGTTTAAAACCATTCGTATGGCGGACCCTGATTTGGTCAAAGAACTCTCAGCCGCTAAAATTAAATTCAAAGCCGAAAAAGATAACAGCTGGATCGGCAATGTACTTTTTAATGTATTGTGGATTGTGCTGTTAATCGGATTGTGGTGGTTTATTTTCTTGCGTCCGCAGCGAAGCGACGGAAAATCTGCCATGAGCTTTGCGCGCAGCAAAGCTAAAATGCAAAATCCGGCCGAACAAACAGTTACGTTTAAAGATGTAGCCGGATGTGATGAAGCAAAAGAAGAGCTGCAGGATATTATTAAATTTTTGAAAAACCCGAAAAAATTCCAAAAACTGGGCGGTAAACTGCCTAAGGGTGTTTTATTATACGGTGCCCCGGGTACCGGCAAAACCCTCTTAGCTAAAGCAGTTGCGGGAGAAGCCGGAGTAGCTTTCTTCTCGGCCTCAGCTTCCGAGTTTGTGGAAATGTTTGTCGGTGTGGGTGCCGCGCGCGTGCGTGACTTGTTTGACCAGGCCAAAAAGAACTCACCGGCGATTATTTTTATTGATGAATTAGACGCCGTCGGTCGTCGTCGTTTTGCCGGTATTGGCGGTGGGCACGATGAGCGCGAACAGACCCTAAACCAACTCTTAATTGAATTGGATGGGTTTGAGAGCAAGCAGGGGATTATTTTAATGGCGTCTACCAACCGTCCGGACGTATTAGATCCAGCGTTGATCCGCCCCGGCCGTTTTGACCGACATATTTCCGTACCAGCTCCGGATTTGAAAGGACGCGAGGAAATCTTAAAAGTACACGCCAAGAAAGTAAAATTGGGCGAAAATGTTGACTTGAAAACCGTTGCCAAAGGAACTCCAGGCTTTGTGGGAGCCGATTTGGCTAATGTCGTTAACGAAGCCGCTATTTTGGCGGCACGTGCTGACAAAGACGCCGTAGAGCCCTCGGATATGGATGAAGCCATTGAGCGTGTGATTGCTGGCCCGCAGAAAAAAAGCCGTATTATTTCCAAGCACGAACTTAAAGTTATTGCAGCGCATGAAGTGGGGCACACTATTGTGGCCCGTTTGACGGATCATTCAGACCCGGTACATAAAGTGTCTATCATCCCGCGCGGTCAAGCGTTGGGGTATACGTTGCAACTACCGGTAGAAGACAAATTTTTAGTCAGCAAATCGGAATTTAAAGATCGTTTGTGCATCTTACTCGCCGGACGCGGAGCTGAAGAAATCGTTTTTGGTGAAATCACCTCCGGTGCCAGTGATGACTTAAATAAAGCGATGGCGTATGCTCGCAAAATGGTCATGGAACTGGGGATGAGTGAGAAGTTAGGACCCATCGCCCTTCCCAGCGGGGAAGAGAGTGAAGTGTTCTTGGGACGTGATATTTCCCGTCATACGACTTACTCGCCCGAATTGGCCAAAGTCATTGATGAAGAAATTTTGGATTTGATTCGTTCTTCTTACGCACGTGCCAAGGAAATTATTTCCACGCACAGGGTTGCTTTTGATAAGTTGGTATCGGTACTGCTTGAAAAAGAAGTGGTTGAGGCCAAAGAGATTGATGAAATTTTGGGCCTTAAAGCCCCTGAAGTAAAAGAAGAGACCTCGGCCGAGCAGTCTGCCAGTGAGCTCTCACGGGAAGCGGCCGAAGCGAAAGAAGAAAAAGCGGCATCCGCGCAGGCTACTCAAGGCAACTTGTTTGACCTGGATAAATAGTCTTACGCGTATACATAGAAGGAAGTAACTATGGGAAAATATTTTGGAACTGACGGGATTCGGGCTGTGGCAGGACAATTCCCGCTCGTAGATGATTTTATTACTAAACTGGGTTACGTGGCATTATGTGAACTTAAAGAATATGCTCGTGGCGAACATCTTAAACCGCAGGTTATTATTGCGCAGGACTCCCGAGTCTCCGGACCGACTATTTTAGCGGCTTTGGAAAAAGGCATCCGGGCCAGCGGTGTCAATGTAATCAGTATCGGTATTTCACCAACGCCGTCTGTGGCATACCTGGTCAAAAAGACCGGCAGTTTATGCGGAGTAGTGATTTCTGCCAGCCATAATCCGGCTGAATTTAACGGCATTAAATTTTTTACCAATCAGGGTACCAAATTGCCCGAAGCATTGGAAAATACCATTGAAACCAAAATTGACTCTCTTACTTCCGTTCCCGCTCCAACAGGTACTTATACGGAAGATACGGCACTGGTCACAGAATACGAACAATTTTTAATATCTACGGTAGATGCCGATTTATTAAAAGGCACCAAAGTAGTACTGGACTGTGCTAACGGGGCCAGTTATAAAGTGGCTGTCAATGTATTTACAGGACTGGGTATGAACGTAACCGTGACGGGTGCCAAACCAGACGGTACAAATATCAATAAAGATATCGGAGCCCTGCATACCGGTTTTATGCAGCGCTTAACCGTACAGGAACAGGCGTTTATCGGATTTAGTTTTGACGGCGATGCGGATCGTGTAATCGCATCAGACGAAAAAGGACGTCAATTGGACGGTGATAACATTATTGCGGCCAGTGCTTTGTGTATGAAACAGGCCGGTACCTTACACCAAAATAAAGCGGTATTGACTGTGATGGCTAATTTGGGATGTATTAACTACTTAAAAGAACACGGGGTATCGGTGGAATTAACCACGGTAGGCGATAAATATGTGTCCGAAGCCCTGGAAAAAGAAAATCTGTCTATCGGTGGAGAAACGTCTGGGCATATTATTTTCAGGCAATTTGCCAATACCGGAGACGGGATCTTATCGGCACTACAATTTTTACAATTTGTCAAAAAATCGGGTAAACCGGTCAGTTGGTTTTTAGACCAGTGGCAAAAATACCCGAGTCAATTAAAAGCTGTGGCAGTCTCTTCCAAGCCGCCGTTAGAGAGTTTGGAAGGGTTTTTGCCCGGTGTAGCTAAGATTGAAGAAACCATGCACGGCAAAGGCCGGGTGGTGGTACGTTACAGCGGTACGGAGCCGAAACTGCGTATTTTGGTAGAAGGGCAGGAAGAGGCGATGGTAAACCGTGTACTGAAAGAAGTAGAAGAATTGTACCAACAAAAAACGGAGGTACTTAAATGACTTTAAAATTAGGTGTAAATATTGATCATGTGGCTACCCTGCGCCAGGCGCGCCGGGCAGCGTATCCGGATCCGTTGGATGCCGGCGCCATTGCACTGGCGGCCGGGGCGGATTATGTGGTGGTGCATTTACGTAAGGATCAGCGCCATATCAACCAAACAGATGTAGCGAATTTATGTAAGTTGTTCCCCAAACAAATCCATTTGGAATGTTCCTGCAGTGATTTCGGGCAGGCAGCTGCCTTGAAATGCAAACCGTATTCGGTGTGCATTGTGCCGGAACTGCCCGGGGAAGTGACCACAACGGGCGGACTGAATTTTACACTGGCCGTGCAAAAACGATTATCTGCAATGATTGAGAAATTGCACAAAAAACATATTTTAGTCAGCCTGTTTGTAAACCCGGTTGCCACCGATTTGCGTATGGCCGCTAAACTGGGTGCCGATATCGTGGAATTATGTACGGCTGCTTACAGTGAAGCCAAAACCCAAAAACAATCCCAAAAACTGGTACAGGAGTTGGCACTTTCGGCGCTACTTGCGCAAGAGTTGGGACTGGAAGTACACGCCGGACACGGGTTGGATTATCATAATGTGCTGGCTGTCGCGGATATCGGCGGTATTAGTTGTATGAATATCGGATTTGCCATTATTACACGGGCCTTATTTACAGGGTTACCATCTGCCGTGGAAGAGATGAAGAATTTACTCTAGGAGTCAGATATGTGCGGTATCATCGGTTATGTAGGTAAAAATAACAGTGTTCCTTATATCATAGACGGACTTAAAAAATTGGAATACCGCGGATATGATTCTGCGGGGATTTCCATTTTACAGGATACGAAAATCGTAACTGTACGTGCGGTAGGTAAAGTAGCCGAACTGGAAAAAGCAGCACTGTTGGCCAACCCTCAGGGGACAACGGGTATCGGACATACGCGTTGGGCGACGCACGGACGTCCCAGTGAGGAAAATTCGCACCCGCATACGGATTGTTCCGGTGAAGTCGTAGTGGTCCACAACGGCATTATTGAAAACTATTTAACACTGCGTGATAAACTCAAAAAATTAGGACACGTTTTTAAAAGTGAAACTGATACTGAGGTCATTGCGCATTTAATTGAAGAGAATCTCAAACATACCCGCGCTGCTAATGAGGAAGAAAAACTCATCAAAGCCGTACAAAAAACCAATGCAGAGATTGCTGGTGCGTTTGCCATTGGGGTCATGTGGGCGCATACACCGGGCATGTTAATCGGAGTGAAAACCCAAAGCCCGCTTGTGGTGGGACTGGGAAAACACGAAAACTTTTTGGCATCTGATGTGCCCGCTTTTTTACAGCATACCAACAAAGCTTTATTTTTGGAAGACGGTGAAATGGTCATACTTCGCCGGGAAGGTGTCACTTTATTGGATGCCAGTGGACAGGAAAAGAAAGTCAAAGCTACGAAAATTTCGTGGGATCAAAAGACTGCTGAAAAAGGCGGATACGCCCACTTCATGATTAAAGAAATCTACGACCAGCCGCAAGCACTGGAAGATACCTTGCGTACCGCGCGTACCGATTTTGCCAAACTCTTAGGAGCAGATGATAAAGCGCTTCGTAAACTGCGCAATATCCATATCATTGCTTGCGGAACGGCATACCATGCCGGACTGGTAGGTAAATACTATTTGGAGCAGCTTGCAGGGATCCCGACCAGTGTGGATTTGGCTAGCGAATACAAATACCGCACCATCCCGCCTTTTGAAAATACCCTGGCTATTGCCATCAGCCAGTCCGGTGAAACGGCCGATACCATTGGTGCCATTAAAAAGGCTAAAAAGTTAGGATTCGGTACGTTGGCTATTTGCAATGTTTTGGGATCTACGTTGACCCGCGTATGTGACGGTACTTTCTTTACACATTGCGGACCGGAAATCAGCGTAGCCTCCACCAAAGCGTTTACCAGTCAAATTACATCGCTTTTTGCTCTGGCTGTCTGTTTGGGTAAAGCCAACGGACATACCGGTGAAGCGGATTTTAACAAAT
This sequence comes from Elusimicrobiaceae bacterium, assembly GCA_017475405.1. GTDB lineage: Bacteria > Elusimicrobiota > Elusimicrobia > Elusimicrobiales > Elusimicrobiaceae > Avelusimicrobium. The sequence goes on along the minus strand of JAFVFN010000018.1, from coordinate 41,045 downwards.
ATGCCAAAGAACTTTCCCGGCTTCCCAAGGATATGGCGCAGGCAGTTAAAATGGAATATGATGTGCGCCATTTGACACGTAAAATTTATAAAGCGGACCGGTTTATTTTCCTGGGACGTAATGTGAATTTCCCGATTGCACTGGAGGGGGCACTCAAATTAAAAGAAGTGTCTTACCGAAGTGCCGAAGGGTTTGCCGCCGGCGAAATCAAACACGGACCGATTTCCATTATTGACAAGGGAACTCCGGTGTTTATGCTGATGCCGCATGATGAGCTGTTTGAAAAGATGCTCTCAGCTTGTCAGGAATGTCGGGCACGCGGAGCGTATGTAGTAGCCATTACGACCAAAGGCGGAGAAAAACAGGCCAAAGACGTATCCGATAAAGTGTTTACGGTTCCGCAGACTGTCCCATTGTTACAGCCGATTTTAAATGTAGTACCTTTGCAATTTTTAGCGTATTGGATTGCCAAACGGTTAGGTTGTGATATTGACCAACCGCGCAATTTGGCAAAGAGTGTGACGGTAGAATAATTTTATAGAGGGACGTATGAGTACACTCATTACGACGACGCAGGTCCGACGATGGATCCCCCGGCGTGCGCAAACTGCGCATAAGGGAGATTTCGGGCGCGTGCTTGTGGTGGCCGGTTCTCGCACAATGTGCGGTGCCGGTTTTTTGTGTGCAAAAAGTGCGTTAACAGCCGGAGCGGGACTGGTATATTGGGCACTGCCTAAAAGCATGCAGCCTGCATTTGCCGCAGTTCTTCCCGAAGCGATTACGTTACCGATGCCCGAAAACGAACAGGGCGAAATTGACGCAAGTGCCTGGGAACTGTTCCCGGAGATTTGTGCGAATTATAAACCCTCTTTATTGGTAGTCGGGCCCGGAATGGGGCAAAGTCCGCTACTGCCCTTATTGTTGCAAAACAATGCACTCCCGTTACTGGTAGACGCAGATGCGTTAAACACTTTGGCACGCCAAACGGCCTGGCATCGCAGTTGGCCGTCGGAACGACCGGCGATTTTTACACCGCATGCTGGCGAAATGGCACGCCTGTTAAATTCTTCCGTTGCTGCTAGTGCGGCAGAACGCCACAATCAAGTAGAAAAACTGGCCCAGTTAACCGGCGGTGTATGTCTGCTAAAAGGGGCAGCTACGTTGGTGCGCGGGGGCTCGCAACTCTTTGAGAACACGACAGGCGGTTGTGCTCTAGCTAAAGGCGGATCGGGAGACGTATTGGCGGGACTGATTGCCGGCTTGTGGGCACAGTTGGGGACAGCGGAAGGGTTTTCCCTGAGTACGGCCTTAAAGGCTGCTGTATGCGGGGTATACCTGCACGGGCTGGCAGGAGAGTTGGCCGCTCAGACCAAAAGCAATTACAGTGTACTGGCCGGTGATACCTTGGCCGCCATTGCTCAGTCATTTATTAAAATACAGGAGAGCGCATGATTGCCATTTTACATATTTTAATCGGAATCATTTTGGGGGTTGCATTAGCGGCATTGGTAGTGGTATTGTTTTGCAAACGGGCCGCTAAGAAAGTATTACACCCCAAAGCCAAACGCAAAGCTTTGTTTGCTTGGCCGGACCAGTTTGGATTATCGTATGATAACGTAACGTTCCAAACGGCCGATCACGTAACCTTGAAAGGTTGGTGGGTTCCTGCGGAAAATTCGGATAAAACGATTATTTGTATGCACGGGTGGGGGATGAACCGATCTTCCATTTTGGCGCATACCTGTTTTTTACGGGACATGGGATATAACCTGTTTTATTTTGATTTTCGGGCGCTAGGTGAGAGCGGTGGAGACACAAGTTCCATCGGGTATTTGGAGCTCAAAGATGTGCGCGGTGCTATTGAGTTTTTAAAAAATAATTATCCGGGTCAATGCCGACGAATAGGATTATACGGATTATCGCTCGGCGGGATGGTAGCCATTGGTGAAGCCGCCCGCAACCCGGAGATTGCCTGCGTGGCTGCTGAGGCACCGTATTATTCGTTTAGACGCGTGGTATCCCGGTGGGCGTGGATCCATTACCATATCCCGTATTTTCCGTTGTTGCCGATTATTTTGCACTATATCCGTGAGCAGTTGGGTGCCAACCCAGAGCGCTACAGCCCCAAGTATATGGTATCTAAAATTGCACCAAGACCGTTGTTTATCATCCACGGCAGGTATGACAATTTAGTGCCGGCCGCGCACGCACGACGATTATACCGCCGGGCTGGTGAGCCGAAAAGCTTGTGGCTAGTTCCCAATGCCAAACACGATAAGTGCGGTGAAGAAGGCGGGTTTGCCTATAAGCAGAAATTGGCAGATTTTTTCCGAAATTATCTGTAATAATTAGATATTTTATGTTGGTTATTTTTGATTTAGACGGAACCCTGTTAAATACGATTGACGACTTGGCTGCCGCAGCCAATCACGCTTTGGTGGCATGCGGGTTCCCGGCTCGCAGTGTGGAGGAATGTCGTCAGTTTGTGGGAAACGGTGTAACCAAGCTCTTGGAAAGAGCATTACCCCTGGCAGATTGCACAGCCGAAAATTTAACCCGTATGCGCGAAGTATTTTTTAGTTATTATGACGCGCATTTATGGGACCAAACACGTCCGTACTCGGGAATAGCGGATGTACTCACGGAACTTCAAACGCGTAAGATTAAACTAGCGGTTGCTTCAAATAAATATCAAAGTGCCACGGAGCGTTTAGTGGAACATTTTTTCTCGAACATTCAATTTGCAGCGGTATTGGGACAGCGGGAAAATATCCCCGTAAAACCGGATCCGCAAATTGTCGAGGATATTTTACAAGCTTCCCAAGAACCCAAATCATATTGTCTGTATGTGGGAGACAGCGATGTGGATATGCAAACAGCCCGCAACGCAGGTGTCAAAGCCTGCGGGGTGACGTGGGGGTTCCGTTCCTGGGAAGTATTGGCTGCTTATAAACCGACATATTTAATTAACCATCCTCAAGAATTGCTTGTATTATGACTGTCCATTAAGCTGGCTTTTACTTAGGGCAATATGTACTTACGAGAATACTGATTCTCACTATCTTGTCGAGCTTGCATAACTCGTTCGCAATAGGCCCCCTTGGGTAAGCCAGTATCAAAAATGATATAAGAGGCTGATTTACGTTCAAAACATTTTACTTGTTTGTTGGCGTCAAAATTTGGATTTTCAAAACTGACCATAACCCCGGCCCCCTTATATTTCCCATCAATACGGGTAGCAAAAAGAGTTACATATTCATCACTTTTTTCAATTTGAAAGGACCAATCATCGTTTGATTTGGTGTCACCGGTATTGTTATGCACATTAACAGCTTTTGTATTACCTTTAAACGGAATATCCACGTCCAATTCTGCAAACTTAGTAGCAAAAGTTCCATTGGCCAGATAGTATACTTGATATGCTTGTGCGATAGATGCGAGCAGTGTGATAGCCTCCGCAGCTTTGGAACGTTCCACTGCTTTCTGATATTGAGGTACGGCCACAGATGTCAGAATCCCTATTATAAGCACGACAACGAGTAATTCGATTAGCGTAAATCCTCTTTGAATGATGAGATAGTCTACTTTGTTTGTAATTGGTTTCATAAGTTTTTCTCCTGGGATAGTTAATCTCTGTTTATGAAACCAATAAAACGGCTGTTACCCGTCAGGCCTATTGTGCGAACCCAACTTGAACAGCCGTGGCTCCCCGGTTCTGCAACAGCAGAATACGGGAAACACTTGGCACAAAATAACGGGATTATAAGTTCCACTATCTTATGCCTTAAATCGGCTGTTTTTGGAGCACAATAGTACTTTGAAAATCCAAAGCTCTCCGTTTCTTAAACGGTTCCAAAAACAGAATAAATTTTAATTTCTACTACATAACTATTATAGCAAGAAAATTCGCTTGACGCGTTTTTTTTTTTTGATATTCTCTCTATATAAGAAGAATATATAAGGAGAGAATTATGGTTCAACAAAAACAAGCATTTACACTTATAGAGCTTTTAGTAGTTGTGCTCATTATAGGCATCTTGGCAGCGGTGGCAGTGCCGCAGTATCGTAAGGCAGTTATTAAATCTCGCTATGTACAACTGATGATATCTGCGGATGCAATTGCAAAAGCAGAAGAAGTATTGTATTTAGCTAATGGGGCGTATACTTCCAATCTTTATCAATTAGATATTAGCGTACCTGATGATGGCTATGAAATATACGTAGATACCAGTTCTAACGAAGGAGTTGGTATTGTGGTTGCACAAGACCGTTCCGATTTGGGGATGGGCTACAACATTTACTTACAACATGGAGTTACCAGACCTGGCCGAGAATGCCGGGTGTATAAGGATGAGCCCTATATACATCAAATCTGTAAATCGCTTACAGGGAAACAGAAAGGTGATAATGGAGGCAGTTATTGGGAATACCGATTTGATTAGTAATATATCCTAACCATGTAACCAATAAAATACTACAATGGCCGCACCCAGTAACCAGCGGTAATACACAAATACGTCAAAGCTGTGCGTTTTGATATAACGCATCAGGCCGCCGATGACAAGTAAACCGCCAATAAAGGCACTGACAAATCCCCAAAATAGCGGTGCATTAAAATCAGAAGCAGATAATTTGGTTACTTCCAATAAAGCTGCTCCGGCAATAATCGGGGTAGAAAGTAAGAACGACAATCGTGCCGAAGCCTGTCGTGACATCCCTAAAAATAAAGCTGTCGTAATGGTAATTCCGCTGCGTGATACGCCCGGCATAATGGCCAGCGCCTGTGCGCATCCTACTAAAAATACGGTAATAAACGGTACAGTGAAAATATCGGGATCTCCCTTTTTGGCTCCGGTTTGTTTATCGGCAATCCATAATAAACATGCAAATACTACCAAACAGACTGCAATCATGAGCGGATTACGAAAGGTATTTTCTGCCCAGTCGTTAAACAACACGCCTGCCAGCCCGGCCGGGATGGTGGCCGCGGCCAAATACCACAGCATGCGTCCATCCGCAGATTTGGGGCGAGTCAGTCCGTTTTTAATAAGCACTACCCAATCGTTGGCAAAATAGATGAGTACCGCTAACAGGGTAGCCGCATGTAGCATGACATCAAACGCTAGTCCCTGGTACACCTGTCCGCGAAAATAGGGAAGTAATACTAAATGAGCCGAGCTGGAAATCGGTAAAAATTCTCCTAATGCTTGTACAAGACCTAACAGAATGGCATCTAAAATGCTCATGGTATGCTCCTGAATCGTTTGATTATGTATACCTAAAAATGCAATAATACAAGTACCTATTTATTTTACTATTTTTAGGCATTGAGATGAAATTATATTATGCCCATTATCCCTCGTTAGAAGACCATTTGGTGCGTTTTGTACAAAAAAACCGCCAAAGCCCGGTTGATAAATGGCTAGTTATCGCGTCTTCTTCATTAGTGTCCGGACGACTACAAAACCGTTTGGCTCGTGAATTAGGCGCTTTGGCTAACATCCATTTTTTGACGGGATCGGCGCTTGTAGGCCGGTTAGACAGCGAATGTCCCGGCAGCACTTTGCCGCTGCTGCCGCAAAACCATGTGCGGGATTATTTAATTAAGGGGATTTTGTCTGAACCGGGACTGGACCGTTATCCCGTGTCACGTGGATTTATTCAGGCGGTTAAAAGTGCACTTCGGGATTTGGAAGATTCACTGGTTACCCCGGAGGTGTTGGAAGAGCATTGGGGCAGTTTGCCGGATACTGTACTGGAGCAAGACGGTGGACGGTTTGAGTGGCTCATCAAATTGTATGCACGTTACCGGGAAAAAGAAAATACCGTTCCCGGTTACCGCTCGTATCAGCAGGCATTTGAGCGTGCGCTAGGACATGTAGAGCAGTCTCGTTATTTGCAGGGGTTTTCATGTATTATTATTTATGGGTTTTATGACATGACCGGACGGCAGCTTGAGCTGTTAAACCGGGTATGCTCCTGTTATCCCGTAACCGTGTTTGCACCGTATGAAAAACATCCGGCTTATAGTTTTGCCAAAAAGTTTTTTGAAAGTAATTGGCTAAGTGTACCGGGGGCCGAGGATGTAAATGCCCCTCATTCAGGTGCCTTGGAACAAAGTGAGTCCTGCTTATTTGCCGGCGGGGGGAGTGCCCCCAATGAGCGGGTAACGATTACCAGTGTACCGGACGCTCGGGGCGGCGTGTTCTATACGGCCAAAGAAATACTATCGCTGCATGAGGCGGGTGTCTCTTACGGGGACATGGCTGTTATCGTGCGAGCTTTGCCGCCTTACCAAGATGAAATCCGACGCGTATTCAAAGATAATTGTTTGCCGTTGGATTCTTCTTTTACATATCCTTTTACGCACTATGCGTTGGGAGTATTTTGCCAAAATTTACTAGGGCTGGCTGCAAGCGGGTTTTCCCGGGAAAAAGTGTTATTTTTGTTTAGTTCGCCCTATTTTAAGCAATCCGCTAAACCGGCTTGGCGACGCCTGGTACAGCAAAGCTCAGTTAAACGTGATTTGTCTCAATGGCAGGATTTATTGCCGCAAGATCATGAACAAACACCGGCTGTGCAAGCTTGGATTGAGCAAACGGCCAAGCAACTCCATGCCTTAAATCAATCCCAACCTTGGAAGAGAGGAGCTGCGTCTCTGTGGAATTTTTTACAGTCCCAAATAGATGTGTCCGCTTTCCAGGGGAAAGACTATGAGATTTTTCAAACGATTCAAGAAACCCTGCAACAATTGGAAACCTATCAGGTCATACGGGAAAACTGCCGGGAGGAAGAGCTGCTGCGTGAGGCAACGGAGGCACTTAGTGACTTGACCTTTAATGAAGCAGAAAGTATTCGCGGCGGGATTACACTTACCGATGCCGTGCGTGCGCGCGGACTGAATTTTAAATATGTATTTGTACTGGGTCTGAATGATAAAGAGTTCCCGGTAGTGACGGCGGAAGACCCTATTTTACGTGACTATTACCGGATCCAACTGCGAGATACACTGGGTTACTGGATTAATCCCAGCCTAGACCGCGGGGATGAAGAAAAATTGCTCTTTTACAATGCGGTGACGGCCGCCCGAGAAAAATTATATGTGTGCTACGTACGTTATGGGCAGGACGGTAAACCCGCTGTGCCTTCGGTTTATGCGGCCGAGTTGGCGCGCGTATGTGAGATTAATTTACAGGCTCAGAATGCACCGCGCGTGAGTGGACGCATAAGCGAGCGGTTGGGCAGCTATCCAACAGCATTTTTAACGCCCAAAGAGGTTTCCTGTCAGATTATTTTACGTTCCCGTCCGCAGGAGAATTACCAATTGGCGGGACTACTGAGTGAGCAAAAAACGCGTACCCTGACTGCCGCTCAGAAGATTTCTCAAACGGGTCCTTTGGGGGATTATGATGGGATGATCCAAAGCGGAGCGCAAATTTTTGCGCGTGAAAACGCACGCGGGTTTTCACCCTCGGCTCTGCAGGAGATCGGTGCCTGCCCGCTCAAATATTTTTTTGACAAAGGACTGCACCTGGGGGAGCCGGATGAGCCGGCCAGCCGGCATGAATTGGCTGCGGATAAACGCGGCAGCGTGTATCATGAGATCTTACAGGATTTTTATCAAACTCTGTATGAAAAAAAACTAACGCATACATTGTTTGATACGGGGGTAACGGCATATATGGAGCAGAGTATCTCCAAATTTTACACGCCGTCTTCATATAAGTTATTCGGGATCTATCCGGTAGTGTGGGAGCTGATTTTGGAAAACATTTGTGAAAAGTTAACAGATTTTGCCAAGGAAGATATCAAAAATACAAACGATTTTACACCGACCGTATTCGAGCAGGAAGTAAGTATAGAACCCACAGCTGAGTTTCCTGTGAAACTGCGCGGGATCATTGACCGTATTGATGTTCGAGAAGCGACCCAAGAGTTCTATGTGGTGGATTATAAATCCAGTCGTAAGAGTTCAGGCGGACTGGTACGTGATCTTTTTAAACAGCTTCTGTTACAGCCGTTTATCTATGTACTGCTTGCCAAAACGTTACCTCAATTACGAGGATATCAATCGGCCGGCTCGTGTTTACTTGCCATTGGTAAGTACCAAAAAGCGGAACTCTCCAGCGAAGAATTTGCCGCTATATATGACAAGGCTCGTAATTTTTTAATCCAACTGACACAACTCATTCAAACGGGCAGTTTTTTTATGTGTCCTTCTGATTTATGCAAGTACTGCCCGTACACATTATTATGCCGTAAAGATGCATTTAGGCCGTTATTACGTTCCCGTAAGAGCGCGCAGTTGCGTGCGTTAGAGGAGGCTCGCCAATGATGCGTGAAGACCGCAGCCGCGTACAAACCCTGTTGGGGGTAAATATGGTGGTGGAAGCCGGGGCTGGAACAGGCAAAACGACCCTGCTTATTGACCGGTTGTGTTTATGCGTACTGGCGCAGGGGACCCCGGTTGAGAAGTTGGTGGCACTGACGTTTACCGAAAAAGCGGCTGCCGAAATCAAAACTCGTTTTATTTTTAAACTCCAACAATTAATTGAAGCGGTTCGTACGAAAGGACAGGACCGTACCCTGGAGCTGTTGCGTACCCATTTTAATGTACCTGATGCGGATTTAGTCGCACGTGCCGAGACGGCACTGTTGCGGCTGGACCGTGCGTCTATCGGTACCATTCACGGATTTTGTGCGCAGATCCTCAAAATGTTCCCCTTGGAAGCAGGGCTCTCTCCAAATGCGCAGATTGATACGGGGTATAGGGCCGTTCAGATTTTTGAGGATTATTGGAACAGTTTTTTGGATCAGGAATTGGGAGTAAACGCTGTGCAGGCAGAGGCTTGGAAACAGGTACTGCGAGAAATCTCACTGGACGATTTAAAAACGTTTGCTCAACGTTTGGGTGCCGTTAAACCTGTGGAGTATGATTATTATTCACACGGACAACTGCTGATGAATCAATGTATCCAAAAAGCGGAGCGTTTGGAAGAGCTGTATGAGGCGCATGTACCCAAAAAACCGCGCAATATTGAAAAAGCATTGCGTTGGGCGTCAAACTCGCTTCAAAGAACCGTGTCGTTTTTACGGCGCGAAGAGGTTCCCGCTCCTGCGGAAGAAGAGTGTCCCGTTCCATCTGCCTGTAAAGATTGGAGCAAGCCGGACTATGAAGAGGCAAATAACCTGATTACGTTTGCCCAAAAAGTATCTCCGGAAAACCAGCAACTCTTTTTACAAGCCTATGAGTTAGTAAGTCCGCTTGCGCGGCAGGTACAGCGGGTCTATGAGGAACAAGGAGTACTTAGTTTTGATGACCTGATCATCAAGACCCGCAATTTATTACAACACAACTTATATGTACGCCGCGTACTCAAAGAAAAATTTGATGCACTCTTTATAGACGAGTTCCAGGACACGGATCCCGTACAGGGAGAGATGCTTTTGTTCCTAGCCGAAGAAAAATCTGACGCGGCATCCCGATGGCAGGACGTGCGGCTACTACCCGGAAAACTGTTTGTTGTGGGAGACCCGAAGCAGTCAATTTACCGCTTTCGAGGTGCCGATATTACGGCCTATGAACTGTTTACCGATTTGATTTTGAAACAGGGCGGTGAGAAGTGTTTCTTGCAGAACAATTTTCGCAGTGAGCCCGGTATTATTGAGGCGGCCAATGAGGTTTGTTCGCGCGCCATGGTACAACAAAGTGCGTTCCAACCGGCATATGTTCCTATTTTTACTGATAAGCCCGTACGGGGTCCGGTGGTGGAATGGCTGTTTGTAACGGCGCCCGAGAAAGAAAAACCCGCCGCGGATGATTACCGCCATAACCAGGCCGAACAAATCGCCCGATGGATTGACGAGCAGGTAGGGAGTATGACCCTAAAAGATGGACGCAAACTGGCGTATGGAGATATTGCACTGCTTACCCGGGTGGGGACCACGTCACGTATTTATACCGATGCCCTGCGCCGGTACGGGATACCCTTTAATACGGAAACAGACAAAGATTTTTTCCATAAACAAGAAATCAATGATCTTATCCTGTTTTTGCGTGCGGCTGCGGATCCGGAGGATAAAATCGCACTGGCCGGCGTGTTGAGAAGTCCATTTGGCGGACTTAGTGATGAAGAGCTGTATCAGGTAACTTGCGAGGGGAACCTGTCATTGACGCATTTGTTAAACCATCCGAAGACGGCTTCCTGTGCGTTGCAGATCAAACATTTTAACCAATTAGTCGGACGTGTTTCGCTGCAGGAATGGTTGGAAAAAGTGTTGACAGAGACCTTTTTACCGGAGTCCTGCGCGGCCGCTTACGATCAGGAACGAAGCCTGGCCTATTTGCACCAATTAACGGCACTGGTTCAAAACTATGAAGCAGAAAATGGAGGCAGTTTGACCGGATTTTTGAGTTATTTAGAGACACAGGTTACAGAGAGCCCGGATGCTTTGAACTTGCCGCCGGCCGATGAAACCGAAGATGCGGTTTCTCTACTTACGGTACATAAGTCCAAAGGATTGGAGTTCCCGGTTGTCATTCTGGCAGACTTGTCACGCAAAGAAACCGTGGCCGCAGCTCATCCGGTTGAGTATCTGTTTTCCTGGCAATATAATATGTATGGTTTGCGCGTGGGTAAAATATGTGACGTGAATTTAGCTTTCTTGGAAGAAGAGCAGAAGAAACACAGTCGGTGCGAAGAAGTTCGAGTATTGTACGTGGCGCTGACGCGCGCCAAAGAAAAACTCATACTGGTAGCTGACAGCCGGTCTGGTGCCGAAAAAGGGGCCGCTCCTTTTGTAGCCGCGAATATGTGGCCGGACGGACAGACCAAACAACTAGATGTATTAAATCCCGCTTTACCCGTGCAATATTATGGCTATGTACCTCCGCGTGAGTTTTTGTACCAACAAGTACAACGTCAAACACCATTACAGGAGCCGCTTGTTGGGCTTTCCTCTTGGCATAGAGCTTACGAAGCTCGTCGTCAGTCGTATACAGCGCTGCTGACTTCGGCTCAAAAACAGACTCCCAGTGAACTGTCCGGATCCAAGCTGCTTAGTCCCGAGCAGCAACGCGGAGCCGAGTTGGGAACCGTGTGTCACCGGGCGTTGGAACTTATAGTAAGCGGGACAGTATCCGAAGTAACGGAGGCCTGTAAGCAGTCCGCGCAGTCCGCGGGAGCTGCAGACCGAGTGGCAGAAGCAGTGGTACTATTACGTCCGTTTACCAAGTCCGATCTTTTTAAAGAAATAACCTCCCATAAACTGCTTGCCTGTGAGATGCCGTTTTCAGTGGTACTTGCTGACGGAACAACACAAAACGGGGTCATGGACGCAGTACTGCAGACACCGACCGAGATTTGGGTCATTGATTACAAGACCGATCAGGTAACACCCGGGACAGAAGAAGTCTTATTTGCCCAAAAATACCGGGCGCAACTGGCCGAATATCGCCGGGCCGTGGAGCAGATTTTCCCGGGAGAGCCTGTGCGGGTCAGTGCCGTATTTATACGGACGTTTGCGGTAGTAGAGGGATAAAAGTTACAATATAAAAAATCATTTTAGGAGAAAATATGTTTGATAAATTAGGACAACTCAAAGATTTATGGAAATTAAAAGGCCAAATGGAAGAGCTCAAAAAGCGCATGGACGCCATGGTCATTAAGGCTGAAAGTCCCAAACATTTGGTAGAAGTAACCATGAATGGTTCTATGGAAGTCAAAGAAGTGCGTGTAGACGCACTGGCCAAAAACTTCTCGGAAGCGGAACTGGGTGAAGAAATCAAAGCCGCTTTTAATAAAGCGATCCGCGATACGCAAATGATGGCCGCCCAAGCCATGGGCAGCAATTTGGGTATCCCCAATGCCTAATATGTATTACAATAAAACTATTGCCGTATTTGGTGCCTCGAAAGACAGCACGAAATACGGCTATAAAATATTCAATACGTTAGCTGAGCAAGGATTTAGCGTTTACGGTATTAACCCCAGAGGTGGTAGTGTTGACGGACATGAGTTTTATAAGTCTTTAACAGACATCCCGGGTTCGGTGGACGTAGCAATTATGGTGATCCCGCCGGCAGCCCTGCTGGCTGCCGTAGAAGCCTGCAAAGCCAAAGGCGTAAAAGAAATTTGGTTCCAACCCGGTGCGCAGGAAGACAACGCTTTTGTACTGGCGACTGCGAGTGGTATCAAGGCCGTTAACGCCTGTTTTATGGCTGAAAACGGACTGTGGTAATATGCAACAACGCTGCCTGGGGAACACGGATCTAAAAGTTTCGACAATTGGCCTGGGCGGTTGGGCGTTAGGTGGTGGACCCGATTGGGGGACGACGAACGAGCGTGACGTACAAGACACAGTTTTGGCAGCACTGGACGCGGGGATTAACCTTATTGATACGGCTCCTATTTACGGGAACAGTGAAGAATTACTAGGGCACACCCTAAAAGGCCATCGTTCACAAGTTGTTTTGACAACCAAATGCGGGCTTACCAAAAACGATTCTTGGACTGATCATGATTTAAGGCCCGCTACTATTATCAGCCAATTGGAACAATCCCTTCAAAAATTACAAACCGATTATATAGATCTTTATTTTATCCATTATTTAGATCCTAAAGTACCCTGGCAGGATGCTCTTGATACCTTAGCTCTTCTTCAAAAACAAGGCAAAATACGTCACATTGGTGTATGTAATGTACCGGCGGATATTTTAGAGGTCATGATTGGCACCGGGCTTGTATCCTGCGTGCAGGATGAGTGTTCGCTTTTGCATGCGGACAAAAGTCGCCGTGTGCGGGAACTGTGCTTAGAGCACGGACTGGGATTTATGGCATACGGCAGTTTATGCGGCGGGATTTTAAGCGGTAAATACAAGCGTGAGCCTAATTTGCGGCGCGCCGATGCCAGGCGTTATTTTTATAAATGTTACTACGGAGGCGCATTTGCGGCAGTGCAGCCTGCTGTTCAGAAAGTCAAAGAACTGGCTTTGGAAAAGCAAGTACCAAGTTCATCGGTGGCTCTAGCGTGGGTACTGTTGCAATCGGGCGTAAGTTGTGCGTTAGCAGGGGCCCGAACCCGTCAACAGGTATTGGAAAATATGTCCGCTGCGAACGTACTATTAAGTAAAACCGAACAGGAGTTTTTATATGCAAGTGATCATTGAGTTGGAAAATTATCTGCTTGCGCTGCTTCCCAGGTTGGGGATCAACAAACAGCGTGAGCTCGTGCGTTTGATGTATGAGATCTCCAAACGAGATCACAAGACTCCCGTTGAAATATTACCGCCGCAGCAGAATTTAAATTTTGAGCAGGCCAAAAAGATTTTACTGCAAAAACGCTATCCTGTTAATTTTAAGACGGCCCGCAAAGACCAGTTTTATTTGCCCAAATTGGAACTAAATCCCGAGTTGGAAGCAGACCTAACCGAGCGTCCCTTTTCCCCCAAGGATATTTATATAGAAACTTCTGTGAAAGATAGCCCGCTTGCCGATCGGATACATAGCGCGTTCCCGAAGGCTGTTTTCCACGAAACTGACGGGAAAACACAGGTGGGAAGCCCGAATTTTTCCCGACGGTTGGATACGCTGCTTATCCACCGCGAAAAATATGATTTTTTAAAACCGTGTCCCTGCAGCTGCGGATCGACAGGTTGCGGGTATAATTTAGTGAATCTGGGGTTTGGATGCCGTTTTGAATGTGAGTATTGTTTTTTACAACAGTATCAAAATCTGCATGCCGTGTTGCTGCCTGCCAACGTGGATGAGTTCTTAGCTAAAATTGACGAGGGAGCGTTTCGCATGGGGCCGTTTGACCGACCGCGCATCGGAAGCGGTGAGTTTACAGATTCCCTGGTGTTTGACGATCTGACACAATATTCGGCCAGCATTGTGCCGTTTTTTAGAGAACGTCCTAACCTGCAATTTGAGTTTAAAACCAAAAGCGTAAATATTGACGGTCTTTTACGGGTTGGAGGCTATGAAAACATAGTGGTTTCCTGGTCGGTTAATGCGGCACCCATTACGAATTTAGCAGAGCATTCTACCCCTAAATTAGCGCAGCGTCTGCAGGCCGCCTGTGAAGTAGCCCGCGCTGGGTATCGGTTAGGTTTTCACTTTGACCCGGTAGTAATTTATGAGGGGTATCAGCAGGACTATGCGCGTACCGTTCAGGAAATGTCCGATATGCTGCCACACGATAAAATCGCGTGGATTAGCGTGGGAACGCTACGTTTTAGCCGGGAACTTAAAAAACAAATAGAAACACGTTTCCCAAAGAACACCATTTTGAACGGCGAGTTTTTGCTTGATTTTGACGGCAAAATGCGTTACAGTGACACACAGCGGTTGGAGGCTTACCGATTTTTAGTGCCGCTATTGCGTAAAACATTCCCCAAGGCGGTGGTCTATTTGTGTATGGAAGATCCGGCTGTAACTAAACTGTTTTAAGGTAAACGATATTTATTCCAAGTAATATTTCGCCAAGTTAGTGAATCATATTTAGAACCATTTAGGGATAAGCATGCTTTGTTCGCGATAGAGTTGGTTTCATCGGCAAAACATTCACGCGTACCACGCTTATTAACCGGCAAAGCATTTTGCGGATATTGAGCATAAGCAATTCCCAAATAATCTGCTTTGTTTCCGGATACTAGTGTAATTGGTTTTGACTTTAGAAACCCGATTACCAGTTGATCGTTGTTAGTATACCCAAAATCATATTCAGCATTTTGACAAAAAAAGGTTCCCCTTTTCGTTGTATTGTCATTAAAAGCACAATTCTCCATTCCCAAGTCAATACCGGTAATATCATTATCATCGGGATATTCTCCATGTGCCAAATAATATACCTCACTCGCGTTCACAATGGATTTAACATTGGACATAATCGGTGCTAAACGACTTTTCATAACGGCTAATTGATATTGCGGTAATGCCACTGCTGCCAAAATACCTATGATCAGCACTACAACTAAAAGCTCGATGAGCGTAAATGCTCGTTTGTTTGAATCCATAATCTTCTCCTTATGATTTCTGTTTATGAATCCAAATAAAACGACTGCCATGGAAGAGTCAGTTTCAGTGCCCCAGCCATAACAGCCGTAGTCTGTCATTCCTAAAGGATGACAAACATTCAGCAAAAACACATCTGGGTGCTACCCATACTTGTTTTTGCCTAAATCGGCTGTTTTTGGACTGAAACTGAACTCTTGGAGTTTCCAAAAGTGCACCGTATCTATTACGGTTCCAAAAACAGATTAAATTTTCTTACGTCTTTTTTATTATAACATAATTTCCAACGAATGTGTTACAATATTTATTGTATGTCGAAAAAATAAAAGGGAAAAATGAGTAAATCAGTTAAATTATTAATCAGTATTACTGTTTTTGTGTTTGGCCTCAGTGCTTGTAATCATAAAAACACTTTGTCTTTATGGAATGATACGGCTCCTGCCAAACAGGAACTCACAGCTTATGTAAAGGCCGTCACTAAAAAAGGATCACCGGATTATATACCGCCGGAAAACCGCATTGCCGTGTTTGATTTTGACGGGACTCTTTTTAATGAAACTGATCCTATCTATATAGAATGGATCCTATATACCGATCGTGTGTTAGATGACCCTGCTTACAAAGATAAAGCCACGCCAGCGCAAATTGTCCTAGCTAAAGAAATTCGGCAGGCCATGAAAACCCGCGTCTTGACCGATGAAATGGAGAAAGAGCATGCCCTTAAAAATATCCAGGTATTTAAGGATATGCCGCTAGAAGAGTTTAAGGAGTATATCCGAAATTACGCCAACCAGGAAGAACCGGGTTATACAGGTATGAAAAAAGGTGAAGCCTATTACAAGCCGATGTTACAGGTCATTGATTACTTGCTTGCGCATAAATTTATTGTCTATGTATGTAGCGGAACGGACCGTTTTATTATCCGAACTCTCCTAGAAAATGTTGTACCGATCCCGGCCCGCCAAATCATTGGTTCGGATAACACCATTGTGGCCAAAGGGCAGCATGATACCGATGGTTTGGATTATATCTACAAACATGATGATGAGTTAGTACAGGGCGGTGAACTGATTGTCAAAAATGTAAAAATGAATAAACCTTCTGTCATTGCCCGGGAAATCGGCGTGCAGCCGGTACTTTCTTTTGGAAACAGTTCGGGAGATGCCAGTATGGCAAACTATGTCATTACAGGCAATAAGTATAAGGCACTAGCCTTTATGTTATTGTGTGATGATACCGAGCGTGAGTATGGGAACCCTGCTAAAGCGCAAAAGATGCAAGAGTCTTGCAAAGAAAACGGCTGGATCCCGGTTTCTATGCGTGATGATTGGAAAACTATTTACGGGGACGGGGTGAAACGTAAATAACGATACAAAAAAATCACGAAACTAAATAACGCTTGCATTGTTTTTTTTTTTTGATATCTTCTCCTTATAGGGAATTTCCTATAAGGAGATATTATGTGTATCAAACATAGACAAGCATTTACGCTCATAGAGCTTTTAGTTGTAGTATTAATTATAGGCATTTTAGCGGCATTGGCATTGCCACAGTATAAGTTGGCTGTGGCTAAAAGTCGATTTGCTACCATTCGTCCGGTATTAGCCTCTATTAAATCAGCAGAGGAGGTATACTATTTAGCCAATGGTGGATATACAGATAACTGGACTGTTCTAGATATAGACTTATCAACTTGTAAAAAAAGTAGTATAGATTGGGTAACATGTGGCCCGGATTGGGGAATTGACCCTATAACAAACGTCAACGATGGTAATGTTAGAGCTGTTTATTGTCCGGGTTATGCAGAAGAAATGAATACATGTAATTTTGGATACGAATTTTCTTATGTGGTATGGTTCTCGAAATCAGTTAAGCCCAATCAAACAGAATGCAATGCAAAAACTGATCTGGGGCAAAAAGTATGTAATACACTTAATTAAATAAATAACTCCTCGCCAATTGCGAGGAGTGATCATATCCGTGAATATACCTGTTAGTCAAACCGTAACATATCGGTATATTCTTTTAAGCGTTTGTTAATGGTCTGTTGAGTTAAGCCTGCCAAACGTACCACACTAAACGATTCAATGGTAAATGAGGCCATTACATTACCGATCATCATAGCGCGTTTAATGGCACTTAGACTATTCCAATTTTTAAGACTGGCCAAATACCCGGTAAAACCGCCGCCAAAGGTATCTCCGGCACCGGTGGTATCATGTACATGCTCTAAAATATACGGAGGCAACTGGGCAATGCCCTTGTTGCTGACTAGCATAGATCCATTAGATCCGAGCTTAATAATTACGTATTTAACGCCTTTATTAAGCAGCCATTTCCCTGCTTGTATTAAATTGTAAATACCAGTAAGCAGACGTGCTTCGTTTTCATTTAAGAACAGGATATCGATTTGTTTAATGACCTTGAGCAGGGTATCTTTTTTGGAAGAAATCCAATAGTTCATGGTATCACATGCAACCAAACGGGGATGCTTGACCTGTTTGAGTACGGAGAGCTGTAATTCCGGGTCGATGTTGGCCAAAAATACCGCTTTAGCGTTTTGTTGTTCTTTGGAAAGTACTGGTTTAAAGTCTTTAAATACGTTTAAGTCCGTAAACTTGGTAAATGCCGTATTAAAATCGGCATCGTAACTGCCGCCCCAATGGAACGTAAGTCCGTCTTTGACTTCCACGCCCGTAATGTCTACGCCGCGTTTAATAAACGGAGCGCGGTATTCTTGGGTAAAATCGGTACCTACCACGGCGACTACTGCCGGGTTGGTAAAATAACTGGCACAAATGGAAGCGTAACTGGCTGCACCGCCCAATACATGCTCGGCACGTCCGTTGGCATTTTCAATCGTGTCAAAAGCTACCGAGCCGACTACTAACATTTCGTTATTTTTCACGGCTTACTCCAGGAAAGTTTTGATTTCTACGCGGTTGTTGAAATCGTCCAAAAATGCTTTTTGGGCCGTTTCCATTTTAGTATCCATCAACGCCAATTTAAAATCTTGTTTATTGGCTTCAAAATCTTTCAGGTTACCGTGTTGTACCTGGTAAGAATATTTGACTTCTTCCGGCGTGAGTTTATAGAAAGAATACAACGTTTGACGGAAACGGTTGGCCAGTTTGTCGCGGCGCAGTTGTTCTTCAAATTGTGCGGGAGTCACGCCTACGGAAGATTTTAATGCGTATTCATAAGCGGCTTTATCAAATTTGCCGTCTTGGGAAAACCAGGGAGATGTTTTAATATCATAAGCTACTTCATAATCAGCCACCCACAAACCAGCTTTTTGGGCGGCTTGGTTTAATACCTCTTCGCTGACCATGGAAGATAAAACTTGTTGCTGTAAAAATTTAAGCATGTCTTCATTGACGTCCACGCCCTGGCTGCGTAAGCGGTTGGCCTGTTGGTCGCTTAGGCGATACAAGTCTCTGTAAGAAATCTTCTGACCGCCTACGGTCGCAGCTGTTAAGCTGTAGTTGCTGCGGGAATACGCATCCAACCCGATATATACGATACTGCCTAAAAAGAAGGCTAGCGTAATAATTAAAATAGATTTTTTGTGTCTAATCAAAAACGAAATCATACTTGCTCCTTAGTTGTTTTCTTCTTCGGTGACTTGTTCTTCACCAATCGTGCAGCGTCCGTCAATGCGTCCGCCTTCTTCCACAATCATTTTTTTGGCGCGAATGTCGCCCACAATAGAGGCCTTGCCAAGTACTTCCAACATATCGGCACAGACATTGCCTTCGATAGTACCTCCACACACGACAATCTCAGCGGTAACGTCTCCTACAATTTTGCCGCCATCACCAACAATGACGTGACGGGCATTATCTACAGATCCTTCCAAGGTTCCGTCTACCCGCAGGGAACCCTGTACATTTAAGGTGCCCTGAAAGTAACATTCCGCACTGACGACGGAAAAATGTTCACCGGAGGAAAAATCAGAATCTTTTTTCAAAAATCCCATACTGTTCTCCTAAGATTATTTAAAATAGTTACGCGGATTAACGGCTTGCCCGTCTTTCCACACTTCATAATGTAAATGCGTTCCTGTGGAACGACCACTAGAACCCATTGTAGCAATTTTGTCGCCTCTTTTGACTACGTCTCCTGTTTTTACCTGCGCTCCCGCGGTGTGAGCATACAGGGTAGAGTAGCCAAACCCGTGGTCCACCAAAATAGCCTGCCCAAAACTCGGTACCCAGCCTGCGTGACGGACTACTCCGTCTGCTGTCACGAAAATCGGGCTGTCCGGTTTACCGGCAAAATCGACCCCGTTATGTTTTTTGGAGGTACGATGTCCAAGCGGATCTAAGCGGTAACCGTAACCGGAGCTGATCGGCGCATTGGACGGCCGTATAGAGGGGGTAGAGTTCAATCCCTCTTTTTTATTGGCAAAGTACCAGGCGATCTCCTGGAAACTGGCCAACCGGGTTTTGGAACTGTCTTCTATTTCATCAATATATTGTTCAAATTCATCAGTATCCAAATCTTTAAGCTCTCCCGAGAAAAGTTGTTTGGCGCGGTCATCTTGCTTGGCTTTGGCTTCTTCCCAGTTTTTGGGCAGATTGATAAATTTACCGCCGGGCATGCCGAGCATTTGGCGCATTTGGATATCCGTGGTGTGGGTAAGTTCTATGTATTTACGTCCGCGTTCCAACTCGTCGGCAATAAGTTTCATCTTAATGCGCATGAGATTATTATCCGCCTTGACCATATTATAGTCATACCCGCGAACAAAAAACAAGAGCCCGCCAGCTGTCACGAGCAGCCATACAATAACGGCTACCCAGATCGTCAGGCGACGCAGTTTAAACTTAGTGCTAGCTCCTTTGCGCGGCATGATTAAAATATCTACCCGCTCGCCCAAAAAGCCGGCTAAGGCATTGATAAATTTACCCATCTTTTGTATTCTATCATATATGACCCCTGTGGGGAAACTTGAAAATAGGAGAAAATATGAAAAAATTAGTATCTTTACTAGCTTTAGCCGTATTGGCAGCTGCTTGTATGCCCAAACTGCCGGACTTGCCGGAAGTGGTTACTTTGAAATCTGCCGAGCTTCCGGCTGTGGAAGAAGAGGTTGTTTGGCAGTCTGATGATTACAACGGTAAGCCTGTGCTTGTGGTATTTATGGGTTCTTGGTGTCCGTGGTGCAAAAAAACGATGCCTGCGGTCAATGCCTTAAAAGAAAAATATGGTGATCAGGTAGAAATCGTCGGTGCTTTTATGGATGCTGCGCCCGGACCGGTGCGTGATGCCGCCAAAGAACACGGATTTACAGTAAAAGCCTTGTATAATGCTGGAGAATTGGCTGAGGGAATGGGCGTAAGCGGTTTACCGCATACGATGTTGTTTGATAAAAAACACCGCGTGGTAAAAGTCTGGGAAGGGTTTAGGCCAGATATGGAAGAACAAGTAACGGTGGAAATTGATAAGTTAGTAAAATAATCACACCTACGCTTGTATTAGTAATTTAACCCTCTTTTCTATAGTTCCGTATGATCAAGGGAGCCTAGAAAAGAGGGCCTTTTATTTTTTCAATTTAGGGAATTACACACTTTTTTACCAAGGTCAGTTTTTCCTATACATTCTATTTGGTTTGGTTTATCAGAATTGGAGAACCACACTGTATAAATAAAATCTCTGTTCCCGAGACAATCGGCACTCCAATTTAAATGATGATTTGGACAGTATGCTGCTCGAATATTTGGTGTGTGATCATCTAATGGATCAAGTAAGAAATATGAATCGCATGCAATGACCCCATATCCTCCTATTTCTAAACATCCTGATGAGTCTATATCTAGGTTGTTTATACGCCCAGTATATTCCCCATTGGCCAAATAATAAGCTTCCTCAGCTGATTTGACAGAGGCTAGTAACGGACGAATCGTTGCCAATCTGCTTTTTGTCACGGCTAACTTATACTGTGGTAGCGCTATCGCTGCTAGAATACCTATAATCAATATCACTACTAATAGCTCAATGAGTGTGAATGCTGTTTGGTTTTTTATCATACATTTCTCCTAGGTGGTATCTGTTCGGGTAAACGTATAACAAACGGCTGTTGCACTTGAGCTGAGAGAACAGTCCCATGTGCACAGCCGTAGTTTATTGCATAAAGCAATAAACATTCAACACAAAATAGTCGGTTTGCAGTGCCTACTATTTCGTGTTTCTAATTGGCTGCTTTTGACGTTCTCTCAGACTCTTGGTCTCCCAAAAGTACTCCGTATTCCTTATACGGTTCCAAAAACAGATTAAATTTTAAGTATTACTACCTCTCTATTCTACATTATTTTTTCAACTTTGTTACAAAAACACAATTTGTTATAATAAAGCATCAGTTCTTCTGGGATTTTCCGTGAAAAAAGTATTCTTGTATATTGTTATTTCTCTGGTTTTGGCGGCCTGTTCGCATGTACCGTATCAACGGGAAACATTTTCTCGTGTGGCCGCCCATGAGTTACGTCCCCAAGAAATTTTTGTTCAGGGTAAAAACCTGTTCATCCACTATCAATTGGAAGGGACTCCTTTATGGTTTGTTGCTGCACTGGATAAAACTAAAAAAGTAGGAGCTGAACGGGTGGCACGGCTTAGTGTACAAGCCCAGGAACCCTCTGTCGAAAACCGATTGCCCGTATTATTAAGTGACACACAGTGGCAAGCTATCTTACATAAATCCATTGAAGCACTGGTACCGGACCAACCCAATACAGGATGCGTATTGGTCATTTACAATGTGCAAACGTTGTTGTATCGCCGTTCGGACGGGACACCGGATTTAGTACCGTTAAACCAAGTGCCGCCTGAAGTTAAAATCATTGGGAAAATTGAGGCAGCCGTATTTAGTGAACTGGTGCGTCAAAGTTTGGAAGAGAGTGTTGCTAACCAGGATCAAACCTATACACGGTTTTTACTCCCGCTTGAAAAAATTGCGCTTTCCCCGTTTTTGTATATTGATACGATCAAGAAACAAACAATTCGTTTGCAGTTGCCCGAATATTACCAAGTTAAAAAAGAGATGAGTGCCTTGAGGTTTTCGGCGTCGTTTATTTATTCGTTTTTGATTAAGAGTCACCTGTGGAGTACACTCAAGGCTCCGTTTACCACCACACATCGGTTGGTAGCGGTAACTACTTCGAGTTTGTACAGCTCCTTTGGACCGGCCCTGCGAGACCTCAAGGAAGTGCCGCCTTTAAATGTCAGCGGTGAAGAGATGGACTTAGCAGCGTTTAATAGTTGGCTTGATAAACACATCAGCAAACAAAATTACAAGGCCCGCATCCAATTGTTAATTGACGGGGAAGAGTTCTTTGCACAATGGATGCTGGCCATGCAACATGCCCGGGAAAGTATTTTCACGACCGTATATATTTTTATGGCAGATCCGTATGGATTAGCTATGGCCGATATTATGAAAAAGCGGGCTGCAGAGGGGATTGATGTACGTGTCATTGTAGATGAACTAAATACAGTACTCAACTCCAGTAAAAACCCGGAACTTATGCCGCTAGCAGACTTTATTATGCCCAAATATATTACTTCGTATTTGCGTAAAAAATCACCGGCTAAAGCGCGTACCCATTTAAACCCGTGGAGCACCTTTGATCATAGTAAAGTATATATTGTAGACCGAAAAGTTGCTTTTACGGGAGGCATGAATATTGGTGAAGCGTACCGCTATATCTGGCATGATATGATGGTGCGCTTGGAGGGGCCGGTGGTGGGAAGACTGGTTAAAAACTTTTATCAAAACTGGTCGTTTACGGGCCTGGGCGGAGACTACGGCGCTGCTTACCGACAACTGTTTAGTAAGAAAAAACGTGAAGTGAATCAGGAAGAGCCCGACATGATAGATGTGCGCCTGATGTACACCAAGCCCCATGAAAGTGAAATCTTTGCCGCGCAGCGGGAAGCTATTCGTCGTGCCAAAAAACGCATCTATATTGAAAATGCATATTTTTCCGATGACCGTATTGTGCGCGATCTTATTGATGCACGCGGACGCGGGGTGGATGTGCGTGTTATTTTACCCGGAGAAAACGATTTTGCCATTATGGATACCAATAATCGCTATATGGCTAACCGATTACTGGCCAACGGAGTACGTGTTTATTTTTATAACGGAATGAGTCACGTCAAAGCGGCTGTGTATGATGGATGGGCTGTGGTCGGATCGGCTAATTTTGACAAGATGAGTTTGTATGTAAATAAAGAAATGAGCCTGGGAGTCAGTGATCCAGTATTTGTAGCGGATTTGGTAACCAGACTATTTGAAAAAGATTTTACGATGTCTGAGGAAATGACCGAACCGTTGGAGTTATCCTGGACGGCTGGACTTGTAACGGCGCTGACCAACCAGTTATAAGACATTCCTCAAGTTACGGTTTGCCGAAACATCCTTATATTAAAAGACATACAGTATTAGCACGTTTTTATATTGTTCCTTAGTCAAAGAATAGAAATAATTCTACCAAAAACGCAGGAATTTAGCGTTTGGTTTTGGATTTTTTATACCGCTTTGAATTTATAATGAGTAGTTCTGCCCGCACCGATCTGTTCTAAAATGCCGCTCGACATATTTGGCTACGCTATAGTTTAATTTTGTGTTTTGGAATAGCATCTTTGCTCTTCCGAAAAAATTATGGCAATTTATACAACAATTAAAAAACTTGAAGAGTAAGGCTTGTTGAATTGATTAGGTTTTAACAAAAGCAATCTATTTTTCGCTTACCGACTCTTTTTCTACTAAATCCGTGCTGATAATTTTCTCATTAAATTCATTTGCAATATATTATTTTTGTTAATTAATAAAAATTACAAAAAGATTCGCTATTTTGGTGGGGACTTTTATGTTGACATTTTGCTGGCACTATAACCTGTTCTAATAGCCCCAATGTTCTAAATGCGTCAATATTTTTACGACGAGAAAATGAGAAAAATAAGAGAGCCACTTCTAAAAGTAGCTCTCGTTAAGGTATACCCAAAACAGGATGTATTTTGGAACTCCTATATAACAGCTACAATGGAACGAGCCAGAGAAGTAAGACAGCTAAAAAGTCATTTAGCGCAGTATAAATGTACTAATTTATAAGAACGATTTTGGCTTTCCATAGTATTACTACGTAATTAATTTAAAAAAATTTTAAAAATTAGCTTATTTATGCCCTTTGTGATACTGAAATAAGTTATAATAAATTAATTGGTTATTTTACACAACTAACGATTAAACAGCTAAAACAAACTGTTATAATGTTTTAGCTTATTATATATGTAGTTAAAAAATAGTTTATAAGGAGACTTTAACGTTTTAAATAAGCCTTAAATGTGGCTTGATTACAATTGATACTGTTTTTGGAGGGCAATTAAGCCCACTCTTTTACGGAAGTAAAAGTGATTCTGAACCAAAAACGTCGCTATTGCTAACTGGAACGGACTAATTACCCGATTCTGTTAGCGAGTAACCCCATGTTTGATTTGATATCAGTATGGGTAGGCGGCTGTTATTTGAGAGTTCAGAATCACTCAAATAGCAGTCGTCTTTTGTTTTATATGAAACATTGTATTAAAACTCAAATAAGGAGACCAAATGATAAAACTAGATAAATGGAGTAAAGATAAATTGCATGCTGGAATCCGTAAACATTCACAACATATTAGGGAAATTTTAAAAGCAAATAAGCCCTTAGAGGCCGTAAGTATTAATTTAATACAGGATCTATTGATAGATGCGTTTGGATATCAGCGCGATTGGTTGTTACCACAAGAAAATATTAGTAATAAACACGTAGATTTGGCAATCCAACACCCTGGTGCTACGATCATGTGTGAAGGAAAGAAGTATAATGCTTCAAAAAGTCAATTAAATGAAGATGCACAAAAGCAATTAGATTTGTATTGCCGTGCAAATGTTTGTGAGTGGGGGATATTAACAGATGGGATTCGTTGGGAATTTTATTGGTATCCATTTGGGAAAACAAAAAAGGACAGACAAAAATTTGCTGAAGTTGATTTTATGGATTTACCAGATCGTATTACCCAACAATATTGTGAAAAATTTCATATTTTCCATGCAAAAATTGCAGCTAAGTTCCGTCGAAATTATGCTGATATACAAAATACTATTTCTACGGAGAACATAATTGTATGTTTAAGACAGAAAGAAGTATTTAAAACTTTATGTAAAGTGATTCAAAAGAAACTAAATAAAAGTTTGCCAGAGGTAAACAAACTTACTCCTCGTATCTACGCGTGTTTTACTCAGATATTACCTTTACCAGAGGGGCGGAATAATCCCTATGATCCTAACAAACAGAAAAAACAGCGACGCAATAAGAAAATAAATGTCAAAGTGCAGGATCAGGCATCTGAGTTTACGCAACAACAAATTACAGAGCAGGATGTGCTCTAGGAATATTATTGCCAAAATGTTTTTAGTATATAACTAATGAGGTAAAAAGAAAATATGGATAAAAATACCAATTTAGAAACTATTTCTACATCGGCTAATTCTACTCAAACACAGCAGGGTGTAGCCGCGGCAAATTCCGCGACACAGGCTCCGCAAGATGTAACAGCGTCCGTAACTACCCATCCGCAACAGGCCCAGAACCCGTTTATAGTCAATGCTCCTGCCATTCCTACACAGGAAGGCCCGATGGGTATTCGCTATGACTTTAATGACGGAGCACGGGTGTTACTGCCCAAAGGTAAATGGCACGTACAAATAGAAGATGACGAAACCGATAATATTATCTTTGCCTGTGACGCGGATGAAGGGTGGGTACTGAGTACTAAGAAGTATTATATCCCGTTTCGGATCCGAGTCTGGGTACGCGGAGAAAAAGAACCCATTTTAAACCATACATTAGACCTTAAAGGTAAAGAAGTACAGATTAAATTTCCGGTAGGGACTTTGGGCGATATTATCGGCTGGATGACGTATGCAGACCGTTTCCAGCAAAAGCACCAATGTGCCGCCGAAGTTACCATGGCGGGTAACTTAGCCACCGTATTTGAAGGGCAATATCCCAATTTATTTTTTACCCATTTACCCGGCAAAATTCGTTTTGAAAAACCCTATGCCAGCTATATGCTGGGACTATTTTTTAAGGGCAATGATACGCATCAACCCATAGACTTTAGGAAGGTGGGTTTACACCGCACAGCAGGGTATATCTTAGGGGTAGACCCCCGAGAAGAAGCTCCCAAAGTAAAACTGGGCAGTAAACGCACTATCCAGGAGAGGTATGTATGTATAGCGACTAAGTCCAGTTCACAGGCCAAGTTCTGGAACAACGGATACGGCTGGGAGCAGGTGGTATCTTATCTGAAAGGCCTGGGATACAGAGTGATGTGTATGGATAAAGAGCCTGTAACAGGGTTTAAGTATACCTGGAACCGGATGCCGCATGACGCGGAAGACTTTACAGGAGACAGACCTTTGCAGGAGCGTATAGAGCTGTTGGAACACGCAGACTTTTTTATCGGACTTAGTTCCGGACTGACGTGGCTGGCGTGGTGTACGCATATACCGGTAGTACTTATCAGCGGGTTTACGCTTCCTATCTGTGAGTTCTATACCCCGTACCGGGTATTTAACAGCCACGGATGTAACGGATGTTGGGATGATGTGAATGTCAACTTTGATCATTATGATTATTTTTGGTGTCCGAAGTTTAAAAATACGGACCGCCAGTATGAGTGTACCCGCCTTATAACGGGAAAGCAAGTGATCAGACAGATTGAACAGCTGATGAAAGATTGTAAATTAACCGCCCCGAAAGAAGATAATAAATAGGAGAAAATAATGTCTAAATACCACTTAAAAACCGAAAATATTTACTCTAGTGCTTGCGTGCAAGCACTAGAAGATCAGTATTGTTCCAGCTGTAGCGCAGCTGTAATTAGTCCGTGCTTGGTGTCCAGTCGTGGGTTTGGAGAACGAATGATATCTCGTATATATAACGGCGGTAGACAAGCTATTTATACGGCAACCGTTGGGGCAATACTTGCCAACAATATGGTTCTGCCTGTTTATGGTGCGACAATCGTAGTAAATTCTAATATGACAAGTAGTAATTTGTCGGCAGGAAGTGGAACAACTGTTCAAGTATATGGTATTACTTCAAATACTAGTGCATGGGGAGGCAAAGAGATTATATATAATGGCGGCACAGCAAATGGTACATACATTTTTGTAAATGGCGAACAGAGAGTATTGTCTAATGGCTTGGCCAATGATACGATCATTAGAAGTGGATGGCAATATGTTAGTTCTGGAGGTATTGTAAGCAATACAACAATCAGCTCTGGAGGCAATCAACGTATTGAATACACAGGGATAGGAATCAATACAATAATCAATTCTGGAGGTTCGCAATATGTTATTCAAAATGGAGTAACGTATGATACTACAATTAATTCAGGAGGGATTCAATACCTTACTAATTTTGGGATAGGAAGTGGTACAACGCTTAACTCTGGGGGCGCGCTAATTGTATCTAATGGAGGAAAAGCTTATAATGTGATTCAAAATTCGGGTGGACGGGTTTATGTGCAAGTAGAAACTGGACCTGCATATATATCGGGAATCAATGAGCAAGGAGAAGATTTTTCGTTATCTAGTGGGGTTGCTAGTAATTTTATTTTGTATGGATCACAGTATATTCATAATAACGGAGTGGCAATAGACACTATTCTAAATTCGGGAGGATACCAAACTATTGGATCGGGAGGAATGGCAAGTGGTACAACTTTAAACTCAGATGGTTATCAATACATTAGCAATAGTGGTATAGCCAGTAGTACAACGATTAATTCTGCCACTCAATATGTTGGAGTAGAAGGTATTGCTCGAGATACTGTAATTAATGGGGGTTATCAGTATATTGTTATTGGCGGTGTTGCTAGTAATACAATTGTTAATGGCGGTAGTCAGTTTATTTCGCGGGGAGGGGTTACTAATAGTACTACACTAAATTCTGATAGTTATCAATATGTGAGTTCTAGTGCTAGCGCGAGTGATACAAATATTAATGATGGAGGTCGTCAATATATTTTATCTAGTGGTATAGCAACAGGAACGAACATAAACTCTGGTGGTGAGCAATATGTTTCTCATCGTGCCTTAGCAAGTGATACAGTGGTAAATTTCGGGGGGCATCAAATCATTAGTTCTGGTGGAGTAGCTAGCAATATAACAATTAATTCTGGTGGATATCAGGAAGTTTCTTTGGGTGGAAAAGCGTATAATGTTGTTCAGAATTCTGGTGGTGCAATTGGGTTGGATATGTGGGATATTGCAGGAGGAAGTACATATATATCGGGTACAAATGAACAAGGTGAAAGCTTTTTATTATCTAATGGAATTGCTAGCAATTTTATTCTTAATTCTAATGGATATCAAAATCTTCATAGTGGAAGTGCAATAGACACTACTATAAATTTCGGAGGAAATCAGATTGTATCCTCTAGTGCTAAGGCAAGTGGTACGATAGTTAACTCGGGTGGTTTACAAACAATAAGTCGAGGAGGAGTTGCAAGTAATACAATAATAAATCCCTACGGTAGTCAGGTTATCGCTTTTAGTGGTGTGGCCAATGATACTATTATTAGATCTGCTGGGTCGCAATTTGTTGAGCAGGGTGCAATTGCTAACAATACTACTATACAATCGGGAGGAGAACAATATATTCATTATTATGGAAGAGCGAATAATACTACTATTGAAGCTGGTGGTAGTCAAATCATTGCTAATGGTGGTATTGTTGATGGCGCAATCGTTTACAATAGTGGTACTCAAATAGTATCTTCTAGTGGGGTATTGAGTAGTTCTATTATTAATTCTGGCGGTACTGTTGTTGTTACGAATAGTGGAGTGACTAAAGATATCATCATCAATAATGGTGGGGTTCAAAATGTATTTTCTGGAGGTATAGCGAGTGGAGTTACTACCATAAACTCTGGAGGTGTGCAAAATGTATCTTCGGGTGGTTCTGCTCACAATACAACGATAAATTCAGGGGGGATACAAAATGTTTTTTCGACAGGTATATGGGCAGTAGGAGAAACCATTATTTCTGGTGGAACTCAAAATATATATGCAGGAATTGTTGATGGTACTTATTTTCAAGCAGGAGGATCGCAAAATATTATCAATGGTACTGTTAATCAGACTTATATAAGTAATGGAACACAAACATTGTCTAATGGCCTTGCACAAAATACGCATCTGTATGGGGGAGGCATACAAGATATTTTAGGGGGCAGTGCAGACTTCACGGAGATTAACGCAAGTGGTGTGCAAAATGTTATAAGCGGTATTGCGAGTTTGACTTCCATTAATAGTGGTGGTCTGCAAAATGTACAAGGAAGTGCCAACTACACTAATATCTACAAAGGAGGCACCCAAAACATATTATCCGGAGGCATTGCAGGCAATACTCAAATAGATGGTGGGACACAAAATATATCATCCGGTGGTACAGCCGTTGATACGACACTTGCCAATGGGACAGTTAATCTGTATACAGGAGGTACTGTCAGTGGTTTTACAGCTACAGGCGGAGCACTTAATGTATATGGGGATAATACGTTACAGGGTAACATTACGTTAGCCGATGTGCATGTAAATATCCGACATATAGGTGATATGATTACACTTGCCATGGCTAATTTATCTGCTAATAATGCCACATTTAATATGAATGTGGACCTGGAAGAACAAACAGCCGATAAGTTGAGTATTACGGACAGCTATACAGGTAATGCCAACTTAAAATTAACCAATATAGCATCCAGTGCCAAAGAAACAACCAACGATGGTATTAAGCTGGTAGAATTTGGCAGTAATGCTACGGTAAACGGTACATTTGGCTTAGTAGGGGGACAATGGGATGAAGGCGGTTATGTGTATAAGCTGGAGCAAGGTACACAAGCAGGGGAAGGTGGCGATTATTACTTACGCAGTACCCATGAACTAACCGACACCTTCAAGACGATGCTTAATATCCCTGTTATGAATGCGATGATAGCACAAACGGGCATGAACTCATTACAGCGGCGTTTAGGGGATTTACGGGCCATGAATAACCCGGATGCCAAGCAAGGTGTATGGGTGCGCAGTTATTACAAAGATATGACCGTAAAGGACTTAACCAAGACAGATATGAACCTGTTTGGAGCGGAGGCCGGGTATGACTGGTTGTTTAGGGCGGATGAACCCACAAAACTGTATGCGGGTGTATTAGTGGGCTTTGTAGCGGCCAATAGCATTAAGACCGAAAATGATAAGGGGGCATACGATAAAGGGGACGGAGAAGCCCCGGGAGTAGGTGTATATGCTACCTTAGTTAATGAAAACGGCTGGTTTGTAGATATAGCGGCACGTAACTTCTGGAGCAAGCTGGATATGAAGAACCAGGCCAGTGATGGTACAGAGTTGGCCTATAAGCCAAGCCGCAATGTATTAGCGGCCAGTGTGGAAGCGGGGAAGAGCTTTAACAAAGAGTTATCCCGTAATAAGTTTATCCGCATAGAACCCAAAGTAGAAGTAGGGTATATGAACGCGGCCTCGGCCAGTGCAGATGTATCCAATACAGACAATAAGCTCAAGTATGATGCGGCTAATTACATAAATGCCAAGGCGGGAGTATTGTTAGCTTATAATGCGGTTCGCAGTAATGGGCTGTTAATTGAACCGTTGTTGGAACTGGCGTACCGCTATGAATTTGACGGGAAAGGTAAAGTGTCCTATGGCGGAGCCAGTGCACAGAGTGACCTCAAAGGCGGCACTGCTGAAATCAACGCCGGACTTAATATGCAATTAACCGATAACCTGTATTGGTACGGCTTAGGTAGTTATGAAGCCAGTGAGAAAGTAAAAGGTTGGGGTGTGCATGCGGGTATACGCTATGCGTTTGGCGGCAAAAAGGCAAGTAAGTCTAAACAGGTCAAACATGTAGCTAAACCTTCAATCAAAAAGATAAATACCATACCTATACAAACACCTATCGTCCAACAGTCTACAAATAATCACAGAGAACAAACCAACGATTATTCGCTAATGGAAGAGATAGAACGCGGATGGAGAGAAGGGAAATAACATAATAAGTGCTTATAATACCCCAAGTTCAATACTTGGGGTATTATATTAATAGGCTAAATAATAAAATAATTAAAATTAAAACAATAATTAAAATTGTTTAAACGCATAGCATAACTGGCTTTCATTTAAATTTATAACCTAAATTTACAAGGAGAACCAGTTATGGCATTTATTAGAGTATTAAAACCCAAAACAGAAAATAAAAACATTTCTATAATACTATTCCAACAATTTCGTACATTAAACCATCAAATCTTTTCTTGGAAAACAATGTGACGTTATAATCACAAGTAGAGTTTTTTAAAAACGAAGATTCGCTATTTTGGTGGGGACTTTTATGTCGACATTTTGCTGGCACTATAACCTGTTCTAATAGCCCCAATGTTCTAAATACGTCAATATTTTTACGATGAGAAAATGAGAAAAATAAGAGAGCCACTTCTAAAAGTAGCTCTCGTTAAGGTATACCGGGGAAGGGACTTGAACCCTTAAGCCCGGTTGGGCAATAGTTTTTGAGACTATCCTGTATACCAATTCCAGCACCCCGGCTTAAATCTATATTTATTATAGCATATTTATGAATGGATTGTGGCAGTTTCTTTGGGCAAATCTTTTGCGATATCTTTGTTTACCAAGGTTGCTACACAAGAATCCGACCACACATTCAGGGAAGTTTCTACCATATCCAAGACCGTATAGAACGGTAGGATAATCCCCAAAAGTTGGATGGGTACATTCATGGAAGAGAGCAAACTGGCCGATAAAAAGTAACAGCCCATGGGTACGCCCGCGTTGCCGATAGCAGCTACCGTGGCGATGACGATCCAGGTAAGCAGGGTGGGGATCGTAATCACGGCTCCGTTATTTTGCATCAAGTATATTACTGTAATTAAAATAAACGACGCACATCCATTCATGTTAATTGTGGTACATATCGGCAGCACGAACCGGGAAACCGTTGGATGTATTTTATTGTTTTGTTCGGCACAGGCCATGGTAACGGGCAATGTTCCTGCCGAGGATTTGGAAAAGAATGCTACCAGCAATGCCTTAGACATGTTTTGAACCGTTCGCCACGGATTAATACGGCGCAGCAGTAAACATAACGGAAGTACCAATATGCCCTGCAATAAGTTGGAAGCAACCACTAAGATAAAATAGTGTCCCAGTCCATTGAGGGCTACGCCGCCTGCAAAATCGCGCGTGCAAATAGAAGTAAACCCGAAAATTCCCAAGGGCAGCACGCGGATAATGACGTTTACAATGGAAAATAACACAGACTGCACGGCTCCCAAGAAATTTAAGATCGTGGCGCGCGATTGATCTTCCTGGATATAACGAATGGCAATCCCTACCGCAATGGCAATGAGCAGCACGCTAAGTACATTGCCCTGCACCAAGGGGGCCAGCGGGTTGTCCGGGATTACCGATACAAAATAATCCAAATATCCTTTTTGAGCAGCAAGTCCTGCATCGGCGTTACTAACGGCGGTTACATTGGCTGGCGTAAAAAAATAATACAAGGCAGCTCCGACACCGGCTGCAATGAGCGTAGTGGTTAACGTATAGCCCAGGGTGCGTTTCCAAAGGACTTTTTGGGTGCGTGCACTGCCCAAGCGGGCAATTGTGTAACAAATGGTAACGGCAATAATTGGGACGCTCACAAATTTAAACAAGCGAACAAAAATATCACTCAAAAACTGGGCGGTAGTCATTCCCAGGGAAGTAGGATATAACCCGTTTAGAATACCCAGTATAATCGCCACGGCAAACCAAACGGCATATTTCCAAGAGGAGGTGTTAAATGTTTTCTTTTTCATAGTGTTATTATAGCAATTATGGTTGATAAGGATGGAGATGAGTTTTATATTGAAATTGATATGTGAACTGTGGAATCCTAAATTTCGCTTGACGCATTTTTTTTTTTTGATATTTTCTCTTTATAGGGATAAAAATCATAATATAAGGAGAATGAAATAAATGTATCAAAATAAACAAGCATTTACGCTCATAGAGCTTTTAGTTGTTGTGTTAATTATAGGGATACTAGCTGCAGTAGCATTGCCGCAGTATCAAAAAGCGGTTCAGAAAGTACGATTAGCAGAATTTGGAGCCGTCTTTGGTACGATCCGACAGGCTGTAGATGGATATATATTGGCAAATGGGTTTCCCACGGAAATAACCATGTTTACAGGTATTAATCCCAATGGTTTTTTAGATGTGGATATACCGGGAACGCCATGTTATGAGAATTATAACTGTATCCGGTCTGGAGCATATGATATAGGATGTACGTCCTCTTATTGTGGTATTACGTTAAGGACCTATTATAATGAGGATGGAACAGGTGGAAATATGTGGCTGGGGGGAGAGAACGTGAATTTCACCCGATTAAGTACTTCGGATCAGTGGGTAATGACGGGTGTTCCTGAGAATAAAACGAATCGGAAGGTTGTCTGTTTGTGGTGGCCGGGAATCAAACAAGATGCTGTTTCTGTGTTAGGGTCCGGTCAAATTGCAAAAACAAACTGTGCGAGAGTCGGTGTAGAATAAATTTCGTCTGTTAAACTCTATTTGTCATGCCTCAAATTTAGTAAAATACTTGTATCTTATATTTGAGGCATTTTGATATGAAAAAAGTCTTTGTTCCCGGTTGGGTAAAAGCGTATTTTACGTTTTTCCTGGCTAACTGGTTGGTATTTGGTATTTTCAGGGTCATCTTTTTAGGTGTGTTTTTCGCGGCGTTAAACCCCGATAACTATCATGAACTGTGGACCACTTTTTATATCGGTGCCAAATTCGATTTTCGTCTGGCGGCTTTCCTGTCCATCCCGCTGGGACTATATTTGACAGTGTGTGCGTTTTGGAAAGGTGCTCTTTATATTCGCAAATTTATAGCTGCGTTGTGCGGCGTGTTGGAAGCTACGGTGTTGCTGGCTTATTTTGCCGATTTTGCACACTATGCTTACATTGCCATGCGCATTAACTATTCGATTTTCCATTATTCGGAAAACCCGCTTATTTCCCTGCAGATGGCCTGGCAGACGTACCCGTTGGTATGGGCCGTGCTGGCGCTTATTTTGTATGGACTCCTTGGATATTATTTTGTCAAACGTATCACAGACAAGGCTTTTGCCCGGAAAGATTTCTATCGTTGGAAAGGAAAACTTGGCTGGTTTGTGGTCAGTTTGCTGATTGCGGGCGGTCTGGGATTTGGGCAAATCAGTCAGTATCCGCTTCGCTGGAGTAATGCTTATCATTCTACCAATCACTTTATTTGCAATTTAACCTTAAACCCGGTACTAAATATTTTTGATACGGCCCGTTTTGTCAAAGCAGACAGCTATGATACGGCTAACACACGGGCTTATTACGATGAAGTAGCCAAATTTTTGCAGGTAGATCAACCCAACAAAGAAAAACTGTCTTTTGACCGCGAGATCAAAGACCAGCAGAAAGAAAACCAGCATGATTACAATATTGTAGTCATTTTTATGGAATCTTTGGCCTGGAACAAGATCTCATTTACCAACCCGGACCTGGACCCGACGCCGTTTGTGCGGGAACTGGCCGAGAAGTCTATTTTGTTTACGCATTTTTATTCCCCGACTTCGGCTACGGCCCGTGCCGTATTTGCCACGGTGACTAATATCCCGGACGTAACTTCGTTTAAGACCAGCTCGCGTAATCCGCTCATTGTCGATCAGCACGTGATTATCAATGCGCTCAACGATTACGAGAAGTATTATTTCATCGGCGGCAGTGCCAACTGGGGGAACATCCGCGGCGTGCTTGAGCATAATATTGATGATATCCATATGTATGAAGAGGGACATTTTAAAAACGAACACCGAAACGATGTTTGGGGAATTTCAGACTTAGATTTGTTTAGGGAAGCCAACCGTGTCTTAGCCGAAGAACAACAGGAAGACCATAAACCTTTCTTTGCATTCATCCAAACGGCCGGTTACCACCGCCCCTATACAATCCCCGAGGATAATGCTGGTTTTAAAACGGTGGATATCGGTGAAGACCTAGCCCATAAACGCAGTTTTACCAGTGTAGCGGAATATAACTCACTGCGATTTTCAGACCACGCCTTGCGAGAGTTTTTTAAATTGGCTGAGAAAGAACCCTACTACAAAAACACGATTTTCTTTATCTTCGGAGACCACGGCCTGGCGGCTCCTCAATCTGAAAACATGCCGCGCGGCACGGTGGAGCTGAATTTGATTAACCATCAGATCCCCTTGATTATTGCAGGCGGTCCCATCAAAAAACCGCAGATCATTAACAAGACGGCTAGTCAGGTAGATATTTTACCTATTGCCATGGGGCTCTTGGGACGTGGTTACAAAACGCGTGCTGTGGGGCGTGACGTATTGACCACCAACGCGGATGCGGAGCCGGGCGCGCTTATTTACGGATGGGCTGATACACCGTCTCCGATCGGGTTTGTGCAAGGGGAGTATTTCTATCACAGTCAGGGAAAAAATGAAGGGCTGTATAAGTACGGCGCGGAAAACTTTAAAGAAGATTTATCCGCTAAAGAGCCGGAGCGTTTTAAGCATATGAAGGCGCTTGCGCACGGGCTCTATGAAACGTCGCGTTATGAGTTTTATCATAACCAAAAACAAAATCTGGAGGAAGTAAAATGAGCGGACTGATTGTAGTTTTAATTGTAGTAATCGGCATTGGTTTTTATTTAATGAATACCTATAATACGCTGGTTCGGATGCGTAACTCAGTCAAAGAAGCGTGGAGCGATATCGAAGTACAATTAAAACGCCGCTTTGATTTGATTCCCAATATCCTGGAAAGCGTCAAGGGATATCGCGATTATGAAAGCAGTACCCTGGAAAAAGTGATCGCGGCGCGCAACAGTGCTTTTAACCAACCTCATACGGTCGAGCAAGTGGCCAAAGCGGAAGGGGAATTGAGCGGGGCCTTAAAATCCCTGTTTGCCTTAAGCGAAGCTTACCCGGATTTAAAAGCCAATACGAATTTTTTGGAACTGCAGCGTGAACTGCGCGATACGGAAGATAAAATCCAGGCAGCCCGTCGTTTTTATAACGGTAATGTGCTGGCCTATAATACCAAGATCCAGCAGTTCCCGGCCAATATCGTAGCCGAAAAATTTAGCTTTACGGCCGAATCTTTGTTTGAACTGGCCGCTGATGAACAGGCCGCCCGCCAACCGGTTAAAGTACAGTTTTAAATATGGCAACCACCTACCAGCATATTGAACAAAACAAACACCGTACCTGGCTGCTTGTAGCTTTGTTCCCTGTGGTGTTTGCCATGCTCACGTGGGGTGTGTTTTTTGTGCTGTTGGGCGGAGCCAGTTTGCAGGATCCCGGTTTATCTGCTACGTTATACGCACTGCCGGTTCTTTGTTGGATAGTAGCCATGATCTGGATCGCGGTATCTTATTTTACGGGTGATAAACTACTCTTAAACAGTGCCGATGCGATCCCGGTAACCCGGCAGGATCAGCCGGAGATTTACCGCCTTGTTGAAAACCTGTGTATGTCGCGGGGACTGCCGCTGCCACGCATCTATATTATGGATGACGAGTCTTTAAATGCCTTTGCCACCGGTCGCGATCCACAACAC
Organism: Elusimicrobiaceae bacterium; assembly: GCA_017475405.1. Lineage (GTDB taxonomy): Bacteria > Elusimicrobiota > Elusimicrobia > Elusimicrobiales > Elusimicrobiaceae > Avelusimicrobium. Next base: position 4,289 of record JAFVFN010000018.1, on the reverse strand, counting down.
GCGTCTGTAGCGCTGACCAAAGGGATCGTTAAAAAACTCGAGCGCGCCGAACTGGAAGGGGTGATTGCCCATGAGCTCTCCCATATTGAAAACCGCGATATACGCCTCATGCTTATTACGGTGGCGGGGATTTCGTTTTTTACGTTTGCCGGGGAGCTGTGTTTCCGTCTGGGAATGGCTTCGCGCTACAGTCGCAGCAATAAAACCAGCGGGGCGGGTTTGTTCTTAGTGTTAGGGGTGATTTGTTGGCTCTATGGCCTCGTATTCGCGCCACTTATTCGCCTGGCGGTTTCCCGACAACGGGAATATTTAGCCGATGCAACCGGAGCGCTGATGACGCGTAACCCGCAGGCACTGGCTAACGCGCTTCGTAAGATTTCTTCAGACAGCCGCGTGGAGGCCCTGGATAAACGGGCCAGCATGGCTGCCATGTGTATTGAAAACCCGCTTGAGAAACAAAACCTATTTTCCGCATTCAGCGGGCTGATGGCCACGCATCCGCCCATTGAAAAACGGATTGCCGCTTTGGAAGAAATGAACAGAGGTTATTAAAACTTGTTATAATAAAATTACGGAGTATTTATGAGCGAAGAACACCGCATTAATATTATGGAAGATATCCCGGCCGTTACCACGGCGGGAGCCCCTCAAGACACTGCTTTGCCGTACGCTTCTGTTACCGAGCGCTTTGTGGCACTGGCCATTGATTACGGGATTATTTTCTTGCCGCTGCAATTATTGGTATGGATTATTTACAAATGCATCGGGGCCTATTTGGAGCCCTGGCAGCTCATTGGCATGGCTGTGGGGATGAACGTGATTTTTATTGTCTATGAAACGGTGTTTTCTTCCAACGGGCGCGTTACGCTAGGTAAAAATTTGGTCGGTATTGCCGTGGTCAATAAAGACAAAACGGGGCCGATCTCCCTGCCGCGCGCATTTTTACGGGCCGTGGGGTATTATATCAGTGCCTTCTTGTTCTTTGGCGGGTTTGTACTGGCCCTGGTAGATGACCGCAAACGGGCGCTGCATGACATTTTCGGTGGCAGTGTGGTGGTACAACTGCGCGAGCGGGAGGCCTGGGAGGTATGGGCCGTGCGCGCACTGGGAGCCCTGCTGCTTGTGTTATTTGTCGGCGGTTTGTATCAGTCGTTTGGCGGACGTGATTGGCAAAATAAATACAAAGTGCGCCAAGCCGATAATTTTTTACAAAATATTGCCCTGCTAGAAGAAGGACATAAACTGCGCTACGGTTACTATACCAACGATTTGCTGCGCCTGGCGCTCTTATCCGGTGATCCGGTACAGTTCCAGCGGGATATGAACAAAGTGCTTTCCACCGGTAAAGGAAGTATTCGCATCGGTGTTAAAGATAACGTCTATAAGATCTCGGCACTGGCCAAAGATCACAACAAAACTCCCGTGTATTTTACCAATAAAATTTAATGGCAAAAGTATACTACCATAAATTTCTTGCAGTACTGGCCGTTCTCGGCGTGCTGGTAGGATTGGCAGGCCGTTGTTTGATTTTAGGGATTTCTTTTGAATACGATGAGATCTTTACGGCCATTTCCGCCAATCCGGCGGTTTCGTTCCCTTATATTTGGACACATTATTTAATGGTGGATGTACATCCGCCGTTGTATAATTTTTTGTTATGGGTGTATAACCATGTGGTGCCTTACGGCCCCGAATGGGTGTTGCGTTGGCCCAGTTGGATTTTCAGCGTAACAGCTTTGTTTTTAGCCTGGAAACTCTTCCCGCGGTATTTGGGCAAAACGGCCCAGTGGCTGTTTGTACTGCTGCTGAGCTGTAACTTTTACATGCTCCTCTATGCCCAGCATGCCCGGGTGTATTCCTGGCTTGTGTGTTTGTCTGTACCGTTTACGTTTTTGTATTTGCAAATCGCCCGTCGCAGTTTCAAAGGTCGCTCTGTCCCCCGGGAATGGTGGATTTGGTACGGGGTGTTTGCCGTGTTACTGTGCTGGAGCCATTACTTCGGAGCACTGCTCTACGGGTTATTTTCTGTCGTATTATTTGTCCTTGCCTGGAAATACAAACGACCGTTGCGTGTGTTTACCCTGGTGCCGCTGTTGGTATTGATTTGTTTTTTACCGTGGCTGGTACCTAATTTGTTGTATAATCTTTCCGAGCATCGTTTTACCGGCAACTGGTGGGGCAATCAAACTCCGCTGTCCTGGCATTTGGTTCGCCTGTGGGTGGAATTTTTCTTTACCTCTTTAAAAGCATTTTACGTATTAATCGGGATCGGGGTGCTCGGCATAATATATTCAATACTGCGTATGCGCAAAACAGGGGTGTGGCCGTATCGCCGTGAGATTGTACTCTTATTTGTCCCGATGGCTGCAGCCGGGATTTTTGTACTGGCTGTTTCTTTTAAAATATTTTGGCTGCTTTGGCGGTATTTTATGCCGTTTGTGCCGAGTTTGTATTTACTGGTGGCTCTGGTTATTGCGCCGATCTGTAAACGCTACAAAGAGATGTTTTTGGTATTTTTATGTTTTGTGGGGCTGTCGTATCAATTCTTTTTAAAAGCGCGCCCGTTTTTTTGGCAGGACCATTTTTTCCCGGCACGTGCGGCCATGGAAATTTATAAAGGTGCTTTCCCCGAAAAAGACTTATATGTGGTAGCTTTGGAAGCGTTTCCGCCGCAGTCGATGACTCCCATGTATGCGTTTTATCCCCAAACATATTTTGGAATGAAACAATCTGTATATGAACTGTTTCATTTACCGCAACAGGAGCGGGAAGAACTGCTTGCGCAGCGGGCACAGGCGCTGTTATGGATGCCCAATTGTTACCCGCTTAAAATAGACCGCTTAGCACAAAGCTGGCAGCGTTCCGTTCACATTTTCGGGAACTTTAAAAACACATGTTTCTTATTGGTTGCTGACGATTTGGAACAACCCATAGACAGGGTGCAGCTCGCAGACTATGCGTACCGGTTTAATAAATATATGCAGCTTCGTACCCGTGTCCCTAACAATTGATCTTTTCGTCTACTATGTATAAGGGACGCTGCTTGGATTCCATAAAAATGCGGCTTAAATATTCTCCTATAATCCCTAGCGAGATCAGCTGTATGCCGCTGCAAAATAAAATAGCTACCATCAGTGACGCATACCCGCTTACGGGGTTACCGTAAATAATCTTCTGCAAAGAGATCCATCCGGCATACAATAGGGCCGCCAAAGAGATGCAAATGCCGATATAGGCCCATAAGCGAAGTAACACCGTACTGCCGGCGGTGATCCCTTGCAGGGCAAAGTTCCAAAGCTGCCAGTAGTTCCATTTCGTTTTACCGGCCGCGCGCGCCTGACGGGTAAACGGCACAGATATACTTTTAAATCCGATCCAGTTAAACAACCCTTTCATAAACCGCTCTCGTTCGGGAATCATTCGTAATGCCTCTACGGCCCGGCGGCTAAGCAAACGGCAGTCCCCGGCATGAGGCGGCATGGGTCTGTCAGAAAGTAAATTATACGCTTTGTAAAATAAACCGGCGGTAGTGCGTTTGAGCCAGGAATCGGTTTTTCGGTTTTCCCGTACCCCATATACCACATCAAAGCCTTCACGCAGTTTTTCAATAAACAAGGGGATCAGATTGGGCGGGTCCTGCAAATCGGCATCCATGACAATCAAAGCATCGGTTTGCACAGACGTAAAATTCAGGCCGGCCGTAACGGCCGCTTCTTTGCCAAAATTACGAGAAAGTGATACGATTTGCACGTGCGGATGTTGTTGCGCCCGCTGTTTTAGCCAACCCAAAGATGCGTCGGTACTCCCGTCATTTACAAATAACCAGGAGAATGTTATATCGGGGCATTGTTGTGCTATTTGTTGAGTGGCCTGCCAAAAAAGAGGCAAGGCGTTTTCTTCATTATAAACGGGTACCAGCAGGGTAATGTTCATGGTTTGTCTCCGCGGTTAAATAGTTCTCTACTATTATACTTAATTTGTGAAATTACTTTGTGGAGTCTCTCGTGTTGCACTTGAAACTTTAGTTCGCCGGTCCCTATTTTTGGCTTGACTTGTTTTTTTTTTTTGATAGCTTGTAATAGTTGAGTGATAGAGGGGGGACACATCCACCACAGGGGGGAGCCTCCAGAGTAGATTTAGAGAGATTAAAAAGAGCTCTTCTTTCTGTTCCTCCTCAAACACAACAGAAAGACAGGGGATAGCAGGCGAAAGCCTGCTTTCCCCCGGATAAACAAAAAGGAATAAAGCAAAGGAGGAACGAGGTAATGAAGAAGAAAGGATTTACGCTG
>JAFVFN010000017.1 GCA_017475405.1 Elusimicrobiaceae bacterium | reverse complement strand
GAGTGCCAAGAGCGGGAAATACACGTTAGAGATGCCGTCATATGCAGACGGGCGAATCTGTTGCAGAGATATAGAGACAGGGGCGTGTAATAATCTGAATAAGAATTATCCGTTGTGTAGTGATTTGGTAGATACAAGTAAGACTCCGGATTATGTAGCGGGAAATGAAGACTGTGGGATAGAGATAGAGAAAGAAAAAGAAACCGCTACAGAGCCGGAAGAAGAAGAGTGTGTGAGTGGAACGACGGAAGAAAGGAGCTGTAGTAATAACTGTGGGGAGACGGGGACGCAGAAGAACCAGTGTATAGGAGGGAAGTGGCAAGGCTGGGGAGCGTGTTCTGTGTCTGATAAGACCTCTTGCGGCGGAGATGAAGAAGAATGTGTGGATGGACAACAAAAATTACATACGCCGTCCACGGATTGTTGGGAAGGGTGTGGTGAAGTTTATGATGTGTGTGTAAATGGAAAATGGACTACAGCTTGTCAAGGAAAAGCAACAAGTAAATGTATGCCGTGGGAAGAACCTAAAACTGAAACGGTTACGAAAGATGGTAAAGAAGTTACGATTACGTACACCTGTCAATCTTGTCAATGGGTAAAAACGGATGAAGCTGCCAATTGTCCAAACGGGAAAGTAGAAATAGATGGTGTCTGTTGTTTACCCGGACAAAAAGTAAAGAACGGAAAATGCTTATATAAGTATCGTCCGAACCGTTTTGATATTAATGTATTGGTTGTTTGCCACAGTTCTTCTTATGATTTGGTCATGCCAGAAAATCCGTTTATTAGTGAAGAAGATTTTAATAATGACTATATGGGTTATAAATCACGGTATGGCACATACGAAGCTTATAAAGCTGCTATTATCAAGAGTTATAGTGGTACTCAAGGACAGTATGGTGGGCCGATGGGTAAGAATCCTGGAACCTGTTCTGTAATGGGGTATTCTTACTATAGAGGCGGAAGTATTCCGTGGGCCAGTGGCGGGTCGGGTAATTGTGATGGACACTATGCGTATAATCCCTGGTGGAATGGTGGTACCCGTATTCAAGGCAATAATGTCTATGGTTCCGATCAGGATTGGTGCGATAACAACTGCGGTTCTAAGGAATCTTGTGATACCAAGGGTATTGTTTCAAAAGGGAATCCTCCGAGTTCCTGCGGTACCTACCATTGTAGCAACGGGTGGCATTGTGATAACGCTCCTGGTGGTACCGGTGTAGCCTTAGAATGTATTAGAGAATAATAGGAATTGTCTTTTTGAGACAAATCCCCGACTTAAAAGGTCGGGGATTTGCTCTTAAGGATTACCCTAAAACGTTAATGATTTATGTCCAGGCAAAAACAGTACTTAATGTACAACATTCATTCACAGCGTAGGTATATATAAATTTATTAAAATATATATATATATGCATTCCTATACAAAACGCAGCATGATTGTGGTTTCCATAGCCAATGGTATTTTGCTTTTTGGTTATGGACTTTCTTTGCCGTTCTTTACCATTTATTTAATTACGCAACGCCAGTTATCCCCAGCTACAGCGGGACTAATTATTGCACTTGCTGGTCTGTCACGCTGTGTGTCCAGTGCGATTTCAGGGGAACTGGCCGATGTGTTTGGGCGTAAAGCCGTCATGATGTGGGGATTGTTTTCTCAAATTGTGGCGATGTTTGCCTTAGGGCTCTGTATTGAGTTTCATGCGGATGCAGCGTGGGTACTGTTGACCTATTTTTTAACAACATTTTTAGGGGCTTTTTTTCGCCCGGCGGCCAATGCCTGGGTAACCGACAACACGACGGGTAAAACCCGGGTGGAAGCGTTTGGAATTATTCGTATCGGACTTAATATTGGTTGGGCCTTAGGGCCAGCGGTAGGCGGTTTTTTGGTACGTTATTCGTATAGCGTGGCGTTCTTTTTTACGGCTATTTTATACGGGATTACCATTTTGTATGTATCTCGTTTGGTGCATGATCGTAAGCGAGTGTTTCGCAATAAACGTAAACCCAGTTTTGTATCTACCCTGTTGTCCTTAAAAGATACGCGCCTTGCCAAGATTTGTTTGTATGTAGTCATGATTACGGCTGTTAATTCGCAGTTAGTAGTGGGACTCTCTGTGCATTGCAAGCAATACCTGCATATGCCGGAATATTATATCGGTTGGTTTTTTACCATTAACGGATTAGTCGTTGTACTGCTGCAGTACTGGGCTACGAAATGGATGACGCATATGCGGCTTTCCACGGCCATGCTTATCGGTTGTGTGCTTTATGCCATCGGGTTCGGATCGGTTGGTTTTTTTGGTTCGTTTTATTTAATCGGACTGGGTGTGTTTTTAGCCGGAGTGGGGGAACTGATTGTATCTCCCGGAGAACAAACTTTAGTATCCAACATTGCCTCTAGGGAAACGCGCGGTCGGTATTTGGGGATGCTTATGGTATTTTATAATTTCGGGTCGGCTGTTGGGTTTTTTATGGCCGGGATATTGTCTGATACCCTAGCGCCGGCTTGGCTTGCGTTACCGTGGTTAGTCGTGGGGGCGGTGGCGGTGCTGGCCGGACTTGGGTTTTTCCAGATGCGGCGCAGCTTAACGGACGCGGAGGACGGCAAACAAAATGCCCCAATCCCTATCAAAAAAGATACAATAACTTTAAACTAAATTTGAGGGAGTAATCTTATGCGCGGACTTGTATTTGCGATACTGACATTAATTTTAGGCGGAGTAATCGGACTTGGATTGGAATATTGTGCTAACTTTTTGCCAAACCAAATCCATTTTGCATTAACACGCGTGTACACGTTTGGCATCCACCCCATTAGTGCCGGTGTCACGATATGCGGAGTATTGGGACTTGTTTTTGGATATTTAATTATTGAGAAGTTTGTTAAGAAATAAAAGTATGAGAAAATCTCCCAAGAGAGAGCTCCTTTTTGTTGGGATATCTTTATTATTAGGAATATTTTTTTATTGGTTGGCTAAGCTGATTATATTGCCGGTGTTGCCTGATTGGGTTTCCGCATTTGTATTATATAGGCCCAAATATCATTATTATAACCATACTGATTTATTAACGGGTATCAGCGGATTTATAGGTGCGTTAAGTGCCGTATTTTTATTAAACTACTTGGGAAAAGAACAGAAATAATATGCTCATTTTAGCTTCAAAGTCACCGCGGCGCATTGAGATCTTGAAAAGTCTGGGGAAAAAGTTTGAAATTATCCCTTCTCAGTGTGCGGAGAAAAGTACGAAAAAACGTCCGTCTGCGCGGGTGCTGGAACTGGCTACCCAGAAAGCTTTTGACGTAGCCAATAAATATCCCGCAGCTGTGGTCATCGGGGCAGATACGTTAGTATTTTGCAAAGGGGAGATTATCGGAAAACCCAAAGACAAGGCCGATGCCCTTCGAATTTTAAAAAAATTAAACGGTTCCTGGCAAAGTGTGTATACCGGTGTATGTTTGGTTTGCAAGGGCACCCAGAAAATGTTGTACGGGTATGATGTAAGTCATTGCAAGGCACGGCGATTATCTGACAAAGAACTGATGCAGTATGCAGGCAAGCATATGGATAAAGCCGGTGCGTATGCCGTACAGGATAATGAGGATCCGTTTATTGAGCGTATTGTGGGAAGTCGCAGCAACGTAGTGGGATTTCCTGTTGAATTTTTTAACCAGTTATATAAGGAGTTTACCAAATGACAGAGCGAGATTTAATTATTATTGGGGCCGGCCCTGCTGGTTGCAGTGCAGCTATTTACGCCGTGCGTGCGGGTCTAAAACCGCTTATCTGCGGCGGAGCGGTGCCGGGCGGTCAACTGCTTCAAACCAATGAACTGGAAAACTATGCCGGTTTTGAAAACCCCGTAGGCGGGTTTGAGCTGATGGACCATATGCACAAACAGTGCAAACGCCTGGGCGTGGAGTTTTCCACGGATGAAATCGCCAAGATTGAAGGCGAAAAATCTCCCTTTACATTGACCACCACGGGCGGCAAACAATATGAAGCCCTCAGCGTGATTATTGCCACAGGTGCCAAAGCGCGTTGGCTGAACTTGCCCGGTGAGGAAAAATTTAAAGGACACGGGCTCTCGGCCTGCGCCACGTGTGACGGGTTTTTTATGCGTGGCAAAAAAGTATGCGTAGTGGGCGGGGGAAATACCGCTTTTGAAGATGCTTTATTTTTGGCACAGTTTTGCCCGGAAGTTAATTTGATCCACCGCCGGGAAGGGTTCCGGGCCGATCAGGTAACGGTGGAACAAGCGAAGAAACACCCGCATATTAAATTTGTCCTAAACAGTCTCCCGGAAACGATTTTGGGAGACGGTACGGTAACAGGACTGCGTGTCAAAAACGTACAAACAGGACAAATCACCGATATTGAATGTCAGGGTGTATTTGTGGCTATTGGAGCCGATCCGCAAACAGCCTTTTTAAAAGATTCTCTGGTAGCCTTATCGGACCGCGGACTTGTGTTAGCCGATGAGCGCACTCATACTACGATTGACGGTATTTTTGCTGCGGGGGATTGTGCTGATAAATATTACCGGCAGGCGATTATTGCCGCAGGCAGTGGTGCCAAAGCGGGCATTGAAGCAGCGGCGTTTGTAAACTTACACCGGAAATAACGATATAAGATATTAAATATTATAGGTAATACAAGTTGCCATATTTGAGACATTCAAGGTCAACTGTTAGATGAAATGTTTGCATATGCTCTACACAGTGGATATATGTACAGACTTGATTGCTCAAATATGGCAATTAATGTGTTAATTCTTTATTAAGTTAAAATATATTTATAAGTTTGGATGTATTAATTTTAATCATATTGAAATGTGTAGTAAGAGGATGTTTCCTCAGACGGAGAATCTTGCTTAGTATCCTGTTTACATACTTTAACTTGAGTAGCGTTTGGATTGGTTGTATAAGCTACGCATAATGTTGCCCCATTAAGATTACGGTTAGCTTTAGCATGATACATCATGCCTATTTTAGTGTTTTTTGCTTCCCAAAATTCTTGAGTTCCTCCAGCTCCTAAATAGAGATATCCCCAATCGTAGAAATATTGTAAAGGATCAGTTGGATTTTGTCGGTAACCTGCGGGCAAATTAATATCCAATTCCTCTGCGTTTCTTGCATATTTCCCGTTCGCCAAATAATATATTTCTTGGGCTTGGGCTATATCTCTGACTAATGTTTTTAGTTTGACATATTCGCTTTTGGTTACAGCTACTTGATACTGTGGCAAAGCCACAGCAGCTAAGATCCCTATAATAAGTACTACAACGAGTAATTCTATCAATGTGAATGCCAGTTTGTTTTTCATAGTGTTTCTCCGATAATATTGAGGTCCGGCGTATACCACATAAAACGGCTGCTATACCGGGCCTCGGAGAAGATAACCAAGTATAACAGCCGTGGTTTCCTGTTTTTTCAAACAAGAAACACTTGGCACAAACGGGGCTATAGTCCCTGTTTGTACCTCGATCGGCTATTCTTGACTTCTCCGAAACCTTTTACAGGTTATCCCGTATTCTTCGTACGGTTCAAAAATAGTATCAAATTGTAATTTAGGTCAGACAGTGTCCTCCTAATTATTAAGATAATTTATTATAACAAAAATAATTAACGATGGTATAGATTCTGTTTGAGTGTAGAAAGATCTTTTTGTATTGATAGATAGTGGTCAGTGAACTATAGTCGCAAAAATAACACTTGCATTGTTTTTTTTTTTTGATATTCTCTCTTTATAAGAAGAATATATATAAGGAGAGAATTATGGTTCAACATAAACAGGCATTTACGCTCATAGAGCTATTGGTAGTTGTACTGGTTATAAGCATCTTGGCGGCAGTGGCCGTGCCACAATATCAAACCGCGGTGTTAAAAAGTCGTATGAGTCAGGCATATGTTGCTGTTAAAGCTATTTATGATGCTGAGCAAGTATTTTTTGTAGCAAACGGATATTATACACCGGTGCTTGCTGAATTAGAAATTGAACCAATGAATTGTTCTTCCGCAGATGCCTCTGAATCTTCGTCAGAAAAGCGAGTGTATTATAATTGTGCCAATGGCTTAACGATTAAGATGTATGATAATACTAGTATTGTCTCAATATATGCATTTATAGTAGGAACCGATAAAGAATTAGATCAAAATATACTTGGTTTAGAATATGGTTTGAACACAAATTCACGTTTATGCGTATCCAATTATATCCAAGGACAAAAAACTTGTATGAGTATGGGTGGACAATTTTTCGCTAATCAAAGTAAGGGTAGAAAATATTATACTTTGCCCTAATTAATAATTTCTCAGGATCTCTTATATTTTTCAGTGAAATTATCGTGCCAATTTAAATGCCATTTCCATTTTTTCCAATTCTCCGGAAGGGAGCCTTAATTGTTTGGCAATAGTAGGCCATTGTCGTACAACTTGGCGCATTTGTGAAATAGTTTGTTTGGCCAGCTGCACCGTAAGTCCAAAGTACTCACAGACTTCTAGCGTAAGCTCTAAGGATTGGGAGTTATCCTGTCTTGTAATATAGGTACTTAAAATGTTTTTATTATCACTACTGGGATTTACATCATAGAGGGGAGAAAGCTGCCAACCTTGTCCGTTTACATATAAGAAGCCATGATTGCGTAAATGGTCATCGGTATTGGAAATCAGCACAGAAAACACAATTCGTTTCCATAGTTCAATAAGATCTGTTTGCGGAGAAGAACCGATGGTTCTAATGGCATCAGCAATATCCAAATAGCTGTGTACTTCAGGATCATTATCAATGGCATTTAACATGCTCATAGCCGAAAGGAAAGGGATTCGTTGCGTACCGATTCTGTCAAAACGTTTGAGTAACAAAATAGGTTTACGATTGATATTATATACGTTCCAAGTTTGTACGTGGAGTCCACAATTTTGGGCCAGTTGCAAGGCAACGACTTCCCATAGTACCGTATTTGTGTAATCATCTCTTTTGGGAAATTTTGCAATACATAAATTTTTTTGTTTGTCTAAAACGCTCGCTTTGGGACGAGCCCCTCCCAAAGAAGATCCCGGAGTTAATAAAAGCTGTAATTCTTCAAAATTTTCACTGGAATTTACAATATTTTCTGCTGCGGCCAAAAGTTTTGGCAATTCAACAAGCGGCGGGATAGATTTAATTTCGCTAGGAAACAGAAAGGGTCCCTCTTCTTCAGTTTTAAACCGCAAAGCACCTTGCCGGGAAAAATCGTTGACATATAAGAGGTAATCGATTTCATTTAATGTCCGAGGACTTCGTTTTTCCTGTTTGGCCTGCTGTGCTTCAAATCGTCGCATGAGTAAGCGTCCCCAAGAGTCAGGTGCCGAATCTCCAATGGAGCCAAACAGGGCCTTGGGGTAGGTAGGAATTTGTTTGCCTGTCATAAGATGCAGACTGGGTTCTAAAGAAAATGTTAACGGGTTTTGAAGCCATTGCGGGGAATACTCAAATTCCGAAGTTTCTTTGTTTCGGGTAAAATGTGACCACAAAGTACCTACCCAATGAGTGGTCTCTTTTAACGTAATGTAAACCAATACTTTTTTTTCTGGCATATTTTGTCTTAGTCCTTTTTGTGACGTACCCGTTTGGGCAGGTTTTCCGTCGTATATATTTTACCGACCGGATCATTATCCGGGTCAATTAAATTAGAAAGGTTTCTAATCAGTCCCATTCCAAAAAATACTTTTGCATAAATTCCAATAGAAACGGTTGCCTCTCCGCGTTCGACTCGTGCTAGTGTAACAGGAGTAATCCCGGCCCGCTCTGCCAAGAGTGCCATGGTAATGCGTCGTTTGATACGCGCCTCCCGTATGTCAGTGCCTAATTTTCGCAGAGCATTTTGTACGGGAAAAGGGATAATCGAAGTCTTTTTCATAAAATTATAAAATATCTTATAGTATGTGTTAAATTGGATAATATATATCTTATAATATATTATAATAAAAATAGAATAATTTTC
>JAFVFN010000016.1 GCA_017475405.1 Elusimicrobiaceae bacterium | reverse complement strand
CTCCGGTAATGAAGTATATTACTTAGCCCACGGGTATTACGCAGACAGACTCAAAGAGTTGGATGTAGACTTTAACAGTGAAGATGAAAAGACCCTGGTAAAGCTCAGTGATGACTTAGAGTATGCGTATGTATTATCTACGCGAAGTGATTTGGCTAATAACTATATTATGTACCAGCAGCATAGTATGAACTATCCGGGGGAGATACACTGTGAGGCACTAACAGAAGATGAGAAAGCCAATAAGCTGTGTAAGTTACTGGGAGGAGAAGAGATAGCGGGGAGCCAAACCAGTGGATATAAGACATATGTATTAGAAGGAACAGGAAATGGAGTAGCACCTGGAGTAAACAGTGAAGGGGCAAATTGTGATAAAGCACTATCTCTGGGATATAGTTGTGAGATCACGAAAAAAGATGATGGTACGCAACAAAAGAAGGTATGTCAAACATTACCGGATGGTGGTACACACTGTACGGTATCAGATTATAGTGCAGAAGGGGATCGAACAAAGAGGACGACATGTCTGGTAGATGGTAGTATGGGAGTATGTAATACAAAAGCAGAATATACGTATGATGCCAATGGAAATCAGACAACTTTGCGCTATTGCAGAAGCGTTAACAGTGATGGCTCTTGCAAGAGCTATAATTATGGTGCTGAGGACTATACGTATGATGCCAATGGAAATCAGACAACTTCGCGCGCTTGCAGCAGCGTTAACAGTGATGGAACTTGCACGAGCTATAATTCTGGTTATGACTATACGTATGATGCCAATGGAAATCAGACGAGTCAACGCTATTGCACCAGCGTTAACAGTGATGGCTCTTGCAAGAGCTATTATTGGGGTTATGACTATACGTATGATGCCAATGGAAATCAGACAACTTCGCGCTATTGCAGAAGCTTTAACAGCGATGGCTCTTGCACGAGCTATAATTGGGGTTATGACTATACGTATGATGCCAATGGAAATCAGACGAGTCAACGATCTTGCGACAGCATTAACGGTGATGGAACTTGCCCGAGCTATAATTCTGGTTATGACTATACGTATGATGCCAATGGAAATCAGACAACTTCGCGCTATTGCAGAAGCTTTAACAGCGATGGCTCTTGCACGAGCTATTATTCTGGTACTGACTATACCTACGATGAGAATGGCAACATGACGAGTCAACGTTCTTGCAGTAGCTGGAGTGGTACAAGTTGTATACGATGGAATACTACTGTCTATTATTAGCTCGCAGAAATTATTTTCAGGAAATTCTTGGCATCCCCATAATTTGTTTTGTGGGGATGTTCTATCTATTCAACCCGCAAGAACCACGGGCGTAAGCCCGAGAGAAGGAGCGGAGATCCCCAAATCCTCTAATTTAGTACCATAGAAGTATGAAAGTAATTAGGCTAAGTCATTGCGTTTATCACTGCCATTATCACATAGTGTTAGTGAGCAAATACCGGAAGAAAATATTTAATGATGACATTTTTTCATATTTCAAGGAGCGCGCCAAAGAAATAACGGAACGTTATCCTTTAATTGTGATTTTAGAAGAAAATCACGATAAAGGCCACGTAGATTTGTTAGTAAGTATACCGCCTATAATGGCAGTAGGAACAGCTGTACGCATAATTAAAAGTAATTTGGCACGCGAGATGAAGAATAAGTTTGCTTTTCTCAAAAGGTGTTATTATGGCACTGACGGTATTTGGTCAAATGGATACTTTGTATCCACGGTAGGGATAAACGAAGAACAGATACGAAAATACATAGATATGCAGGAAAAAGAAAATTTGGGACGCACAATGGAATTGTTCGGATAAAAGAAACCCTAGGCCCGTAGTAGTTTACATAAAAAGTCCAAACTATGTATCACATCATACTTGCCAAAACCGTCTGTAAATGTTACACTTTCTCATATGACACGATTTACCAAGAACGTTTTACACGGACTTTCTCATTTCTGCATGCCGGGCGGGCGTGACAGTCGTCAAACATTTTGCGATATTTACAAAGGGTTTATCTTACTGGCTTTGTTCGGCATTTTTTTATGTGTATGGCGAAATACCCTGGCTGTCATGTTTGTGCGGGACTGGTTGGCCATTACGGAATTTGGCTGCTGGGTATTATGTATTATTTTTGAATTATTGCTCCTGCTGGCCTTTGCCTGCGCGGTTATGCGCCGATGGCAGGATTTGGATATCCGCATCCCCAAGGATGATTCGTTTCAGGAACTTATCAAACGCCCACGTTTTTGGGAAGTATTGGCCTCGGAAGAAGGTTCCCGCGAAAAAAACCAATACGGTGAAGCGCCAGCTGATAACCCCGTACCGCTTATTTCCGAAGAAGATATGCGCGAAGCAGTTCGTAAAAAATTATTTATTGATGTAGACGAGTTTGAAGAACTTAAAAAATAATTGAATTTAATTTTCCCGTTCCGAGGGTCTGAAAGGACCCTTGTTTTTTTGTAATATTTTCCTTATATTATTAAAGTATAGAGTTACATTTTTATTGTTTGGGAGCCTGTTATGAAAAATTATTTATGATTCTGGGTATATGGGCATGTACCATATCCGTTTTTTTTCGCTCTGCCACACGCTCGTTTTGTACTCTGGAAACGGACGTGTTTTTTATGCGGTAAATTTAGTATAATAATAACGTACTTAGTGTAAGTATAATATTAATATAGGAGAAGGACTCCGCTCCGGCTCGGTCGTTTTTCGGATAAATGCGGCTTGGTCGGCAGGTTGCAGTCCTAAGAGTAAACTAAAATGG
Organism: Elusimicrobiaceae bacterium; assembly: GCA_017475405.1. GTDB lineage: Bacteria > Elusimicrobiota > Elusimicrobia > Elusimicrobiales > Elusimicrobiaceae > Avelusimicrobium. The sequence continues at coordinate 16,022 of JAFVFN010000016.1, read as the reverse complement.
TACTTTCAAACCAAGACAGAAAAGACATCATCAGCAAATTCCAAACCAGTGCTAACGACACCGGCTCTGCCGCTGTACAGGTAGCTCTGATTACGGAACGCATTCAATATATTTCCAACCACCTCAAAGCCAACCCTAAAGACTTTGCGGGCGAAACGGGTTTAAATAAACTCGTAGGTCAGCGCAAACGCTTACTGGCGTATTTAAAACGCACTGATTTCGAAAAATATCAAGCTGTAACCAAAGAACTTAAACTCAGAAAATAATAGGAACTTTACATGCCCAATTTTAACCATAACTTTGATATTCAAAGCGTGGAAGTAACCGTTGGACGCGATACGATCAAGTTGGAAACCGGTTTGATCGCTAAACAATCTGACGGTGCCGTGGTAGCCAGCATGGGGGATACCCGCATTTTGGCTACAGCCGTTTCCACCAAAGAGCAAAAACCCGGCATTTCGGATTTTACGCCCTTAACGGTCAATTACAAAGAAAGAACCTACGCTGCGGGAAAAATCCCCGGCGGTTTTTTTAAACGTGAAGGCAAAGCCAGCAAACGCGAAACCTTAGCCTCTCGTATTATTGACCGAACCATGCGCCCGATTTTCCCGGAAGGCTTTGCCTGTGAAACCAACGTAACGGCCATGGTTATTTCTGCCGATCCGACCAACGATGCGGAAATCTTATCCGTACTCGCTTCGTCTGCCTCTGTGGTGATTTCTTCCATTCCGTTTAACGAACCGGTAGCAGCCGTACGCATCGGTCGCATTAACGGGGAATATATTGTCAACCCGACCAAAGCCGAACAGGCCCAGCCCGAATGCGATATGGACCTGGTCATTGCCGGTTCTGCCCAAGGTATTCTTATGGTAGAAGGCGGGGCCAAAGAAGTAGAAGAAGACGCCATTATTCGCGCGATGGAAGTAGCCAAACCGGAAATCGACAAAATGTGCGCCGCGCAACTCAAACTGCGGGAACTGGCCGGGAAACCCAAATTTGAATACGTGGTCGAAAAACTGCCCCAGGAAGTAGTGGACTTGGCCAACGGTTCTTTCCGCGAAGAAGCCAAAAAAATCTTGCATGCGTTTAGCGATAAACAAACCCGCGATACGCAGGTAGCCTTGCTCAAAAAGAGCTTTACCGAACAACTTACCGAAAAATATGCCGACGATGCGGCTACCTTTGCCGGGATTGCCTTGGAAAACATCATGTATGAAGAATCCCGCAATCTGGTACTGCATGAAGGTGTTCGTGTGGACGGCCGCAAACCGACTGAAATCCGCCCGTTAAGTTCTTTGGTGGGGCTGCTGCCGCGCGCACACGGATCTGCCGTGTTTACCCGCGGACAAACCCAGTCTTTGGCCGTAGCCACCCTGGGTACCAAAGACGATCAACAAATGATCGAAGGGCTGGAAGAAATCTCTTTTGAACGCTTCATGTTACATTACAACTTCCCGGGATACGCCACGGGTGAATGCAAGCCGGAACGTTCTCCGGGTCGCCGTGAAATTGGTCACGGGGAATTGGCTCGTCGCGCTTTGATGCCGCTTATTCCCTCTGAAGAGGAGTTCCCGTATACCATTCGCGTGGTCTCGGATATTACCGAATCTAACGGTTCTTCTTCCATGGCCAGCGTATGCGGCGGTTCACTTGCCTTATTTGATGCCGGCGTTCCGATGAAATCGCCTTGTTCCGGTATCGCTATGGGTGCCATCAGCGGCGAAGGAAAATTTGTTGTACTTTCCGATATCATGGGTCTGGAAGATCACTTGGGAGACATGGACTTTAAATTAACCGGTTCTCGCAAAGGGATTACGGCGTTCCAAATGGACGTCAAGCTCAAAACGGGTATGCCGCTCGATGTACTGCGCCAGGCCATTAAACAGGCCACGGAAGGCCGTATGTTTATTATGGATCATATGGAGAAAACCATCGCGCAGCCCCGCGAAAAAATCTCTCAATATGCACCCGTCATCTACAAAATGCAAATCCCCGTGGATAAAATCGGTGCTTTAATCGGCCCCGGCGGTAAAAACATCAAACGTATTACCGAATCTACCGGTACAAAGATTGACATTGATGAGACCGGCAAAGTAATGATTGCCGCCTCCGATGCCAATAAGTTCAACCAGGCCAAAGCGGAAATTGACATGATTACTGCCGAACCGGAAGTAAACAAAATTTACAAAGGTAAAGTGGTATCCATTCAACCCTTTGGAGCGTTTGTGGAAATCCTGCCCGGCAAGGACGGACTGTTGCATATTTCCGAAATTGCCAAACACCGCATTAACAAAGTGGAAGACGTATTGAAAGTCGGTGAAATCATCGAAGTAAAATGCGTCGAAATTGATAACGGCGGTAAAGTAAGACTCTCCAGAAAAGCCTTACTCAAATAAGATTGAAGTATTCTTCTAAAAGAACCCCGGTCTTTGAGAACCGGGGTTCTATGCTGCAAGGATCTTTTCGGCCCTTGTTTTTTTTATATTTTCTTTTATCCTATATAGTAGAGATAACGGCAGCTTGGAACTCAATGCCAAGCGGTTGTCTCCACTGATTGGTTTTGATGTTTTTAAAGGAATATAAGGATGATGAATAGGAAGAAACTGTTATTATTTTTTCTGTGGTTGATCGGGGCTGCCGGCATGCTTTGTGCCCAAGAAACCTCCTGCCCAAAACCGCCATCATCTATGACGGTGGAGTCCTATCAGGGAGAAAAACTGGTCATCCAACTTCATGAAGATACGAGCGATTTAAACGGCACTGCACCTGCCGAAGCGACAACAGACATATACGTTACTAACAGTGAGTTATCAAATAATCAGGAAATCCTTCAGCCTTTCTCTGCCCAAACTGCGCATAATCGGGACACCTCGATTTTTCAAGTGGATGACAGACGAATTGTTTTATTATACCTGCGCGATGCAAGTGATAAGTGGCATCAATGCTCCGGTGCTTTGGTAGGTCCATCTGCGGTACTAACGGCCGCTCACTGTGTATTTTCAGATGGAAAATCGATTGAACCTTCAAATATTGTTGCTTTACCCGGCGGAGCTTCCGGCGGTCTGCAAGCCAAGGCCGTGAATTACTGGTATTCCAGTTTGGTAGAGACGACCCGTATCGGACCCATTTTGGCAAACAACGACTGGGCCATTATTAAGCTTGATAAACCACTGGGCAACGAGGTGGGATATTTTGGGGTTTCTTCCCCGGTTCTAAGGGTCGGCGGGCATGTTTTTATTAAAGCGTTCCCCGGCAATCAAAACCGTGATAAACCCTGGTATAGTGAAGGTGTTATCCTGGGCGAACACTATCCCACTTTACCCCATCAAATTTTAGCTGCTTTTTTTACGCCGTTTATGCCTCAAAGTTGTATGGTTATGGGATTTTCGTTTCGACATACGGCATTTACCGAGGAAGGATCGAGCGGTTCACCTATTTTCTTAAAAAAAGATCCCGATCATATTATTGCAGTGTCCTCCGGCGGTTCAATGTTAGAGGGGAGCGTCGGCACTCGCGGAGCAATGGTAGAAATGGTACGACAATTTCGCAACAAATAAAACAAGCATGCAGGGTACAACATCATGACAGGGGCTGGATATACAGCCCCTGCTTGGTCTACCGGAAATTATGTTACTTATATCTCCTGCCAATAATTTTCTGGCTTACCAGAGTTGGCTGCAACTTATTTTATTATCATGTAAACAGCAAGCATTATTTTTCAACGGTTTGACCGATTTTCGGTACATACTTTCGTGCGTCTGTTTGAGCATATAGGCAGACTTAGGTTGCCCTGTAAATAAAAAATAATGTAAAATAAAAATATAGTTTTTTACATGAGGGACTTATGAAAAAATCAACTACCAAAAAAACAACGGCTAAATCCGTAAAAACCACCAAAAAAACGGCCGTTAAAGAATCACCCATTTTAAAAGATGTTAAACAGCTTTACAGTTTCATGCAGGACAATAACTTAGACACCATTGAATATGATCAAAAAGGATTGTATTTGCGTCTGGTAAAAGCCAAACCCGCCATGGTACCTGTTCCTGTCAATGTGGGGGGAAGTGTCAGTGCGACAGGCACTCACAATTTTGCCCCGGCCCAAGAACAATATAAGGAAGTCATGAAATCTGCGTTAACGGGGATTTTCTTTCGCGGATCTACGCCCAGCGCGCCGCCCTTTGTCAAAGAAGGGGCTCAGGTAGCCAAAGGGGACGTCATTTGTTTAATTGAAGCCATGAAAGTATTTAACGAAGTTCGCGCCGATTTCCCTTGCATTATTAAAAAAGTGCTCGTGGAAAACGGTAAGCCGGTTAAACAGGGCGATGCCTTATTTGCCATTGAACGGGTATAATTATGAATCCTTTACAAGATAACATCAATGAAGCCGTAAAACAAATGACGGATTATTTGACTGCCAATCATAAAGCCACTTCGTGGCAGCTCAAAGTAAAGTTCCAACTGTCCAGCTCGCTGTTGTATCTGGCATTGGGTACGTTGTTAGCACAAAAGAAGATTACCCTAGAAGCGGACGGTATTAACTATAATATTACCTGGGGCGCAGAGGCCGTGCAAAAACAGGAAGCCGAAAACGCCAATCCGTTCCAACCGAATTAGCCATTCAATATATTCTAAAACGGCCCTTCAAATGAAGGGCCGTTTTAGTTAGGGATATACGTAGTATTTTCCGGATTCATAATTACTGCCTGTATTTATTCCTGTATCTTGACCGGCACACTTTGTTGTAAGTTGACCCCTCATCTTGAGATATTAAGGCGAAACAATGCGTTCGAGCAGCTACTATTTCACTGTGTACAAAATAGCGCTGATATCCCATAATTCTTTCATTTTTCTTAAACAAATAGCAAATTACATAACTGTGAGCTCCGCCACTTAACGTACAATATCCCCAATTGGTATAACGCTCATTGGTTATATTATCTACCTGCTCACCTGTTTCTATATCCAAATCATTAAAATTAGCAGTATATTTACCATTAGCCAAAAAATAAACCTTCTCGGCCTTTGTAATTGTGTCGGCATATATTTTCATACTAACATACCGACTTTTGGCTACAGCTACTTGATATTGCGGAACAGCCACCGCAGCCAATATCCCTATTATAAGTACCACCACCAAAAGTTCAATGAGCGTAAACGCTTGCTTGTGTTGAATCATAATTCTCTCCTGTCATGTTTTTTTATAAAGATAGAATATCAAAAAAAAAAAACGCGTCAAGCGAATCTTTGGCGTGTTGTGCAAATTCCTCAAAAAAGGTACAATACCATATATGCCACATCCGCGTTATTACTATACCCATAAAAAATCACGTAAAAAGACTTCTTCCAAGCAAAACACGGCTTGGATGCGTACGGCCTGCTATATTTTAATGGGTACGCTGTGTGTATGGTTATGTGCCATTTTGTGGTTCCATACTTCCAGCGGCAAGATAGGCAGTGAAGTGGCCAAATTTTTACACCAGTTACTGGGCGCTTCTTCAGGGTTACTGCCGTTATTTTTAGGCTATTGGCTGGTACAGACTATCCGAAACAAAAGCTCTTCCGTGTTGTTTTTCTTACTGGGGACGTTTGTGACGTTGGCGGGTTTTTCCAGTGTATGCACGTGTCTGAGGCAAATTTTTACAGATTCACTCATCTCCGGCGGTGTGGTGGGGGAAAAAGTTTTCTTTACCCTCAAAGGCATTACCGGTTCGCTGGGAGCTGCGTTGTTTTCACTGGCGTTTGTACTGGTGGGACTTCATATGTTGGTTGCCATTCCCTGGCGCACGGTAATTGCCAAAACGGCCGAGTTTATCCGCAACGATTTTAACGGCTGGATGGATTCACGGGCAGAACTGAAACAAAAAGTAGCCCAGGGCAAACAGGAAATCAAAGAAAAAGCGCAGCAGGAACAAAACCGACCGGTGGCCGAAGAAGTACACGAACTTCCCGAGATTCGCCGACCTGCCGCTCCCGAAATCCGACGACCGGTAGCCGAGCCGATTACCGAACTGCCCCGTCAGGAAGAACCGGCCCCTAAAAAAGAGGGGAAACCGCAACCCGAAAAAGAAGAAAAATCCGGTTCCAATGAAGCCAAAAAATTTGATCCGGCTACATTCAAACTTCCCTCTTTAAGTTTACTCAATGACCCCGTGGGCGACGGACTCGTGGGGCCTTCGGACAGTGAAATTGCCAAGGCCACCAAACGGCTGGAAGATACCTTAAAAAGCTTTGAAATCGGGGCCCACGTAACCGGCGTGTCTCCGGGTCCAGTCGTTACCCGTTATGAAATCCAACCCGACGCCGGGGTCAAGATGTCTTCGATTACCGCTCTTACGCAGGATATCCAAGCCAGCATGCAGGCCCGTTCCATTCGCGTGCAAGCACCCATCCCGGGTAAAAGCACCATGGGTTTTGAAATCCCCAATGACAAGTCAGTCATGGTTACCATGAAAGAGATTTTACAGTCCCCGGTTTATGCCAGCTCAAAAGCCGTACTGCCCATTGCTCTAGGACGCCATGCTAACGGCGATCCGGCGGCTACTGTGGCTGAAAAATGGCCGCATATCTTAATTGCCGGAGCCACCAACAGCGGTAAATCCATTTGTCTGCATACCATTATTATGTCGCTGCTCTTTAAGCACAAACCCGATGAGGTCAAGTTTTTAATGATTGATCCCAAACGCGTCGAGTTGACCTTATACGAGGGGATCCCATACCTCTATGACCCGAAGACGTCCTGCGATGATGCGGACATCATTACCAAACCCAACGATGCGGCCAAGTCCCTGCAAATGTTGGTCAAGGTCATGGAAAAACGCCTGGATATGTGTCAGTTGGCCAAGGTCAAAAATATTGAAGGTTACAATGCCTGGGCCAAAGAAAATAACGAAGACAAAATGTTTTATGTGTTCGTGATTATCGATGAAATGGCGGATCTCATGCTGCAAACCAAGGCATCGATCGAAGACTCGGTGCAGCGGCTTGCGCAAATGGGACGCGCCATGGGGATTCACCTGATTTTATGTACGCAGCGCCCGTCTGTTAAAGTCGTCACGGGTATCATCAAGGCCAACATGCCTTCGCGCATCGCTCTGCAGGTGGCCTCCGGAATTGACTCCAAAGTTATTTTGGATTCGGTCGGTGCGGAAAACCTGCTCGGACGCGGCGACATGTTGCTTTTAGACTCCTCCACGCAAACCCCGCTTCGTATCCAGGGCGCGTATGTATCGCCCGATGAGATTAAAGCGGTCGCGGATTTCTTACGCGAGCAGGGCGGACCGGACTACCCCGTTCAAATCGTGCAGGAACAACAACCCGGCATGCGTCCGCAGGACGGACTGGGTACCAAGCCGGAAGAAATTTTACAGGCGCTGCAGCTTATTAAAGAGCGCCGACGCGTCTCGCAGGATTTACTCAAGGCGCACTTCGGATCGTCGGCCCGGGCTACCAATATGCTCAGCGTGCTTGAGATGCGCGGCTTTATTACCAAACCCGAAGGATCCAACCGCTGGGAAATACATTACGACCTGATTGACAGCGCCATTGAAGAAATGAACAGCCTGCCTTATCAGAAGGATTACAAAGAACCTGAATATGAAACCGTCTACAAATAAACTTGTCTTGTTGCTTGCCCTGAGCGTTTTATTGGCCGCCTGTTCTTCCAAGTCACAGGAAGAGTCCGCTGCCTTAGAACCGGACGTCACCCAAACGATTGCCGTAGAGGAACCGGCAGCAATGCCCGAACCAGCACCGGCCGTGAGCGAACCGAAGCCGGCTAAACCGGCGGCTACGGTCAAATCTGCTTATCCCAAGGAAACCCTTATTAACGTCAAAGCCTGGGACAAAAAACTTAAATTTTTAAAAACCCATTTTGAACAAACCGCCGAATACGACGGGGTGCTTGTCAGCAAATCGCAGGGCACACTCTTTTACGACCGTGACAAACACATGCTTCGCTTAGACACCACGGACACGGACGGCAAACTCGAACAATCCGCCTTGACCGATAAACAGCAAATCCTTATTTTAGATGCTCAGGGCCGGGAAATTACCACGCTGCCCTGGAGTGAATGGCAGCAGGGACAGCCCAATCAGGCTTTGTTTGATTTTGGTAATTATACAGCACTGCTCGCGCGCCACAACGCTGTACTCAAAGAGCCATATTTATTGGAACTCACCCCTAAAGACGGGGGGGAATACACCCTATCCCTGACACTGTCCAAAGAGGATTATTTCCCGGTCGTTATTAAGATCGTCTCAGACCTGATGGTGACCGAGGCCCGGCTTACAAACATCCAAAAAAATACGCCGCTTGCTTTTGATACTTTTCGCGCCGGAGGATTTTTTCAATGATGACGCTTGCCAATAAAATTACCTTAATCCGGGCGGCCCTGGCCCTTGTAATGTTTGCGTTTATTTTACTGCCGTTTTGGTGGGCGCGGGTCACGGCCACAGCCATTTTTATCCTGGCGGCCAGCACCGATTGGGTGGACGGAAAAATCGCCCGAGAGACCAATACCATTACGCCGTTTGGAGCGATTGTCGATCCGTTTGTGGATAAGATTCTGGTCATTGCCGCGTTCTTTGCCTTCGTGTCCATCCGGCCGCTGCAGGTACCGATTTGGGCGGTGTTTTTGATCTTACTGCGGGAGCTCATGGTATCAAACCTGCGTGCTATTGCGGCCTTGGACGGTAAAGTGATGGCGGCCGAGCGTTGGGGCAAGTTCAAAACCGTGGTGCAGATGTCTGCTATCGGGGTAATTTTTTTCGTAATCCTGCTCATGCACCTGTGCCAGCTACTGCACGGACCGGCTCAAAAAGTATGCTGCATATTGTTTATTACGCTTATTAAGTTCCCTTATACCGTGACGGCCATAGCGGCCGTGATTACCTGGATCAGTGCGATTTCGTATTTGCGCAATAACTGGGAACTGCTTAAAAAATCCTGGAGTTTGCCATGCAACTAGTCTGGCGCGCACTGGCGACGGGGCTGTTTATCAGTTACCTGCCCACCAAGGTTATTAAATTTAAAAAAAATACGGGTGCCGGTTTTTTGGGTACGCTGTGGGGGATCCCGCTCGTATTAATAGCCCCGCAGGACCCGGTATTGTATTTGCTCTATATGCTGCTGTTTTGGGTACTTGCCGTATGGGTATGCAAAAAAGTAAAATTTAAAGGGTACACGGGACACGATAACCCGAAAATCGTCATTGACGAGATGGCCGGCTACGTTACGGCCATGGCGTTTTTGCCCCGTACGTGGCCGTACTTAGTGGCGGCGTTTGTGCTGTTTCGGACATTTGACACATTAAAGCCGTCCTTTGTTAAAACGTTTGACCGACTGGAAAACGCATTTGGCATCGTGTTTGACGACGTCAGTGCCGGGTTACTGGCCAATATTTTAATACAGATTTGTATTATTTTTCTAAGACAGGGTTAAGGAGAACAACTATGGACTTTTCAAATATCTCAAATATACGCGAGCTCTTGGCCGCCGGGGGACCGATTTTAATTATCTTGATTTTGCTCTCGGTCTACTCCATTTCGGTCATTTTGGAGCGCTACTTTCGCCTGCGCCGTGCGATTAATTATTCTCACAAACTCATGGCCTATTGCCGCCATCCGCTTTCTTCGGGCAGCTACACCAAAATTGAAGAAGCCTGTCGCAAAGAGGTCGTCAAAAATACACCGGCCTCCGTGCTTCTCTTGCGTCTGTGCAAAGAGCGCAACCGATCGCGCGAGGATTTGGAAAAGATCGCCGCTAGCACCATTGATTTTGAAGTAGCCAAACTCCAACGCCGGCTGTCCATACTCGGTACCCTGGGAAGCATTACCCCGTTTATCGGGTTGTTCGGGACCGTCATCGGCGTTATGCACGCGTTTAAAGATTTGGCTGCCAACACGGCAGCGGCCGGCGGTGCTTCCGTGGTAGCCGCAGGTATTGCCGAGGCGCTGGTCAATACGGCTGCCGGGTTATTTGTCGCCGTACCGGCGGTCATTGCCTATAACTTTTTCCTCTCCAAGACCACGTATTTTGCGCAGGAACTGGAAAACCTGGCCCAGGATTTTATTTACACCCGCCCGTCGGCTAACGAGTTTTAAGTATGTCACATCGAAGACAACGTCATTTAATGGCCGATATTAACATGGTGCCTTTTATAGACATCACGCTGATCCTATTGATTATTTTTATGGTTATGAGTCCGCTTCTCGTGCAAATGCAGCTGACCGTGGACCTGCCCAAGTCTAATGCTATTAATACACAGGCAGACGATGATGTGGTGCGCATTGAAATCCAAAAGAACGGAACCATTACCGTGCTAAACAAACAGGTTACAATCTCCAATTTGGAGCACGAACTGATTTTACGCTTGGGCAAGGCAAACAAAAAAACCATCCTGGTGGAAGCGGATAAAAATGTACCCGTCCAGCAGGTGGTGGACGTATTTGATATTGCCAAAAAATTGGGAGCCGCCAAACTGGGTATTGGCGTGTTAACGAAGAACTGATGAATTGGTATTTGGTGTATTCGGGCGGTCTGCACGCGCTGGCAGCCTTACTGATCTTGTTTTTAGTGGCACCCGGGGTTCAAAAACCCAGTGCCACCTACACCATTGATTTTATCGGAAACGGCAAAGTACAGGCTGTGACCGCACCCTCAGCGCCTAAGACAGAGGTTAAAGCTCCGGCGCCTGCCCAAGAGGCTATTGCCAGGCCCGAGCCGGCCGCCAAAGTAAATAAAAAAGCCTACGTCTCCAAGACAGAGATTGCCGCCAAGAAACAGCAAACAAAAAAACCCGCGCCGGCGCCCGCTGCGTTGGAGGCACCCAGTGTGCTGGAAGACGAACCGACAACTGCCGGGGAGGGGGACTTTAACGGCGGGAACATTACCACAGATTTTGCCAATTTCCCGTACCCGTGGTATATTACGCAGGTACGTAACTCACTGTGGATCGAATGGGAAAAACGACGACCGGCCGGCAGCGAGCTCTCGACCCTGGTGTCCTTTGCCATTGCCCGGGACGGAAAAATTAAAAATTTAAAAGTACAACGTTCGTCTAACGACGATACGTTTGATTTCGCCGCCACCTCGGCGGTCATTAACGCAGGGCCGTTTGCGCCGCTGCCGATGTATTACGAAAAAGATGAACTGACCGTAAGCGTCGAGTTCAAACAGGAGAAATAATTATGACAGGTCTGGGCCGTTTCTTTATGTTGCTATTATGTACGGCGGTAGTGATGATTTGTTTCCCGGATTTCGGGACGTCCGGATGGGCGTTTGCCGGTACGATTATACTGGTATGGACGGGGATTATTATCATTATGGGCGTGGTAGGAAGTCTGTTCGGGCTGTACCGCTTTGAAGGAATCAACCGATTTTTAACCTGGGTGTTACTGGCCGGTATTTTGTTCTCGCTGCTGTGGTATTTTCCGCAGGACAGCAAAGTATCTCCCATTAACCAACTCAAACACGGCGAGTTCCCGACCGGCGCTGATCTGCAACGCGGACTGCAAAAATTTACGTTTAACTTCGCCTTCGACCGTCGCAATGCGCGCCGGGATGAAAACTTTATTAACCAAAAAGACGCCAAAGCTGCCGCCGAAGAAGCAGCTAAAAAAGCAGCGGCCGAGGCCGCTAAAAAGGCTGCCCAAAAAGCGCGCCAGAAACTTGATATTATCGTAGAAGAAGAATGAAACCCCTTGTACTCATTACCGGCGGCAACGGATTTATCGGCCGCGCTCTTATCCAAAAACTCCTGCAAAAAGGATACCGCGTGCGTGTACTGACGCGCCGCAAACCGCGCAAGTCTGACAACCCGGACGTTGAGTTTATTCAGGTTGACTACAGCGATCACAAAACGCTTCGCAAAACCATGCTGGGCTGCGAAGGGATTTTTAACCTGGCAGGTACGATCTTCGGGTTTAATTACCAGGATTTTGAAAAAGGCAATGTAACCGTTACCAAGCAAATCGTAGCCGCGGCCAATACCGTGTTTAGCATGCGCACATTTGTGCATGTGTCTAGTCTGGCGGCCAGCGGATACGCTCGTCGCTCGCGTCGGCCGCGTGTGGAAAAAGATGCCGCGCAGCCCGTGTCTGATTACGGACGCACGAAACTCTTAGGGGAAAAAGCCGTCAAGCAACTGCATCAACATATTAAACGCACCATCATCCGCCCGCCCATTGTCTATGGAAAAAATGATTCCGGGGTGTCGAAGATCGCCGCCTGGGTCAAACGCGGACTGATGGTCAATACCTCGGGTGAGGGGTATTTCAGCTTTGTGTACGTGGAAGATTTGGTAGAGGCCTTATATCAGGCCTACGTCCGCCCGGAAACCAACCGGGAGACGTATTTTGTGGCAGAGCCGACCGTATATCTATGGGATTATTTTATTACACAAATGGCGGCTGCAATGCATGTGCGAAAACCGTTGATGCCCAAGGCACCCGTGTGGGCCATGCGCGCTGCGGCGTGGACATACGAAAAAATTGCCAAGCTCACCGGCATTGCACCGGCCCTTAATTACGACAAAGTGACCGAGGCAATTATCCCCGGGCATTGGATCTGCAACAGCGAAAAATGGCGCAAGTTAACCGGACAGGAATTTACGTCCTTAAAAAAAGGACTTGAGCAAAGTTTTTAAAATTGGTATAATAATTTTAATTGGAGAGGTGGCTGAGAGGCCGAAAGCGGCGGTTTGCTAAACCGTTATACGGGTCACACCGTATCGAGGGTTCGAATCCCTCCCTCTCCGTATTTGATTTGATCAGGGTTTGTTTAGGGTAACGGATTTGTTGTACTAAACAAAAAGAACCGTAAGGAGTAAATAACATACGTATGAAAAAAATGACAGTAGTTGCATTAGCAATGTTGTTAGCGGGCAGTACCATGGCAGTAGCCGCTCCCGGCTTTAGCGGCAAAAAAATACCTTCTCAGATTATCCAGGCCACCCAAAATACCACCGTTACCGTTGCCGGAGCTCAAATTTACGTTCCCCAGGGACAAACTGTCATCGTGGGTCAGCGTGAAAACGGCGCCTTGGTTGTACGCGGCCGTGATTTAAGCAACGTCAAACTTAACGATGCAGCGATTTCCACGCAGGGTAATACCGTTTTATCTTACTATCCCACCCAACATATTGCGTTTTTAAACAGAGGCGAAGCCATGACTGTGACCGATGCCTTGGGTCGCAGTTCAACGGTTGCCGAAAGCGGTGCTATTTCTACGACAGACGCTGCTGTTAACTCAGACACCGCAGCAACTATGAAAGCGCAGGCCGAAGCAGAAGCCGCGCAGGTCGAGGAAGAACTTGCCGAATACTTAAACGAAGTACCGGCCTTTGTCGCTACCTCTGATGACTCTGCCGCCACGCAGCAGGCCGTTCAAAACGTCGAAGAAACCGAAGGCGTCCTGAGCCCGTCCGCGCCGCGCTAATGTTTTGAGGATAATAACACTGTCATTTTTTAAATTATAAAAAAGGGGTTTGTCATGAAAAAAGTATTATTAACTACGCTCGTTTGTGCACTCGCCGCTGCCGGTTTATCGGCTGCTCCGACTGCTCAACCGGCTAAAATTACCAACACACGCATCGTACAGGCTGCGCAAGACACCACGCTTCATTACGGCGGTGTTAAAGTGTTCGTGCCCAAAGGCCAAACGATTATTTTAGGTCAAAATCCGAACGGTTCGATTGTGCTTCGCGGACAAAATCTCAAAGGTGTCAAAGTAGCTGATGCTTCCATTACCGCTCCGGGTGCTGCGGTACTTGCCGTAAATCCCCAAAATTCGGTAATTACGCTCAGCAAAGGAAGCAATATTCAGGTAACCGATGTCAACGGACGCACCGCAGAAGTATCGCAGGGTGCCTCTGTGTCTGCCAAAGATATCCGCACGTCCACGACACCGACTTTGACAGCTACCGCTCAGTCCGATGCAAACAAAGCTCAAAAAGCCGTTGCCAAAGCACAGGCCAAGGCCGCTAAAGCGCAGGCTAAAGCAGAAGCCAAAGCCGCCAAAGAAGCCGCTGCCAATCAAGTGGCAACTGCAACCGATACAGTAGAAATAAATGATGTGCCGGCGTTTGTGGCTGCCTCGCAGACTTCTGAAACGGCTACCGAACAGGCCACCCAAAACGTCGATGAAACCGAGAACGTTTTGAGTCCGTCTGCTCCGCGCTAAGTAAAAAGTTTTGTATACTAAAAAGCTCCTCGTAAGGGGAGCTTTTTTTATGGGATCTTTTGCCGGATCAATACGACGAAAGAAGCGGAACTTAGTGTTTGAGTATCCAAACCTCGTACTCCGGGATCTGAGACGTTTTTTTAGAGCCATAGAGCAGTCGGTAAGAACGGGTGAGTAATTCGGCCGGTACCTCTTGAGGCTCTTGTGAGGCATTAAGAAGGATACTATAAGTATGCCCCTTATAAGACCAGCTCTGCATACGAAGCGGCTTGCGCACCGACACCGGGTTGGATACAGCAGTTCCCTGCTCCAAAACATGTTTAAAACGTGATAACTCTTTCACTACGGTTTTGACGCGCGCCCAATATGCGGGAGCTGCATAAGGAAGCGGTTTGCCCTGATGATTAAATGTGTAATAAAACAGTCCCGTCGTACCGTTTAAAATACCGTCATAGGACATAAAACGGATTTCCCGGATCGTGGGGAAACGACCGATACGGTCGTTATCGGGACGGTATTGTTTGTAGTTTTTCCAGTCAAAACTTTGCACCACGCCCCACATCGGATAATCCTGTCTATTAGACTTCGCCATCCCTTCTTTGACGTAACGTACATTATCGCCAAACGACGTTAACGCCAAATGCGGCACAGGATACCAATCCATCATCATCACATCCGGCAAATCGTAATAAGGAATTTTTGTTTTGCCCTGTCCGATGACCAGCGCCGTCCGATGGCGGGGGAACGCCTGTTTGGCCCGCGCATGAGCCGCTTGCACCTGAGACCGGCTCCAACGAGCTACGTCCGGCTCATCAACCAGATACCACGCCAAAACAGGCCAGCTTTGGGCTTTGGCTTCATATTCGCTGCCAAGTACTTTATTGGGGTAAAAAACGACCTGCAGGCCGCGTTTAGCGGCTTCCCGGGCCAGTTGTTCCAGGTGCTGCGGGTCCTGGTTATAGGCCTGCACGCAGGAAAACCCGGACTTCTTAATCAGTTTGAGGTCTTTGGGATCATTGACTCCGTAGAGGCAGAGGGGGAAATCATGCGCTGTGAGCGGAAGCGCTGCACAAAGACACCCCAAGAGGGGAAGCAAATAAGTAAATTTTTTCATAGTATTAGTATAACAATTTTGCCTGCCTGGTCACAAACGGAAGGCGACTTAGAGCCGCCTTCCGTTTAAAAACAACAGTGTGTGTTTGCTTACTCCACGTGGGAGTCTTTAATAAACATCCGAAGCCCTGTCTTGACCAGGATCTCAATATCCAGGGCAATGGAGTGGTTCTTAATATACCATACGTCGTAAGACAAACGTTTGAAAGCCGCATCAAACGCATGCGGGTCGAGGTTTTCGGGCGCATCGTTTCGGAAATTAAAATACGTAGGCGGTGCCTTAAAATTAAGTTGCGCCCAACCCGTTATACCGGGTTTAACAATGGTACGAATATTATGATTGGGAACGTATTTATTAAGAAAATCATATTCGTTGCCCCAAATCGGCCTGGGTCCTACAAAGGAAATATCACCTTTGAGTACGTTCCAAACCTGCGGGATCTCATCCCATCGGAAACGACGCAGGATTTTACCGCACCGGGTAATATCCTCCTCTGTGCCTCCCGGCTTAATCGTTCGAAATTTATAAATATAGATGGGTTTTTCCAAGTGTCCGACCCGTTTTTGGATAAACAGAGGCGGATAGCCGTCGACTAATCTGACGATAATCCATATCCCTATCCCCAGCGGTATCAATACCGGTAACATCATCAGTGACAACCCGATATCCATTACCCGCTTTAACATTGAATACATACTGTTCTCCCGCCGGTTCCCTATCCCTCTT
>JAFVFN010000015.1 GCA_017475405.1 Elusimicrobiaceae bacterium | reverse complement strand
CGTAAATCCTTTCTTCTTCATTACCTCGTTCCTCCTTTGCTTTATTCCTTTTTATTTATCCTGGGGGAAAGCAGGCTTTCGCCTGCTATCCCCTGTCTTTCTGTTGTGTTTGAGGAGGAACAGAAAGAAGAGCTCTTTTTAATCTCTCTAAATCTACTCCGGAGGCTCCCCCCCTGTGGTGGATATGTCCCCCCTCTATCACTCAACTATTACAAGCTATCAAAAAAAAAAAACAAGTCAAGCCAAAAATAGGGACCCACAGTTCAACCTGCTAGCGCAACTTCGGAGATTGTAGTCACATTATAGACACACGTACAATCTCTGCGAATATTAAAAGTTCTTGACTTAGAGCTAACTCTAAACGTTATAATATATATAAGGAGCAATCAATGACTATTTCTCAAGTCAGTCAAAAATACGGTCTGCCTGCAGACACGTTACGTTACTATGAAAAAGCAGGTCTTATTCCCCCTGTACACCGTACCGAATCGGGAATCCGGGACTACCAACCCGAAGATTGTAATTGGGTGGAATTTATTAAATGTATGCGCAGTGCCGGCTTATCCATAGAAACTTTGCAAAAATATGTCACTTTGTTTCGTAAAGGGAACAAAACCCTGCAAGCCCGCAAAGCACTTTTACTGGCCGAACGTGATCGTCTGCAAGCCCAAATCAAGGCCATGCAGACTACCCTCAAACGCCTCAATTATAAAATTGATATATATGACGATAAAATCGTTCATTGTGAAAAAAACTTACATTAAGGAGATATTATGCAACCCCCTGCCAAACCCATGCAAATTTTAAGCGGTATTTATGAACCGCAGGACCTTAAAAAATTATCACTGGAAGAACTAAACAAACTGGCCGGTGAAATGCGTGAAGTACTGATTCATAAAATCAATGAAACCGGCGGACATTTCGGTCCGAACCTGGGATTTATTGAGGCAACCATTGCCATGCACTATGTATTTAATTCTCCGCAGGATAAATTTGTATTTGATGTATCCCATCAATGTTACCCCCACAAAATGCTGACTGGACGCAAGGCACATTTTTTAAATCCTGAAAAATACCATGAGATTTCCGGTTTTACTAACCCGGCCGAAAGCGAACATGACCAATTTTTTATCGGACATACTTCTACCGCCCCTAGCCTGGCCGTAGGACTGGCTAAGGCACGTGATTTACAAGGTCAAAAACATAACGTAATTGCTGTTATCGGAGACGGTTCACTATCCGGTGGTGAGGCTCTGGAAGGATTGGATAACGCAGCCGAATTAGACAGCAATTTGATCATTGTGGTCAACGATAACGAAATCTGTATTTCCCCCAATAACGGCGGCTTATACAAGAACTTGACCGAACTGCGCCACACAAACGGACAATCTAAAAATAACTTCTTCAAAGCCTGGGGACTTGATTACATTTATGTAGAAGACGGCAATGATATCAAATCGCTTATTAAAGCCTTTGAACAGGTGAAAGATTGTTTATGCCCCACTGTGGTTCATATTCATACGTTAAAAGGCAAGGGCTGCGCACAGGCTGAAGCCGACAAAGAACGTTTCCACTTCATCATGCCGCACACCCTAGACGCCAAACCCCAAACTCCCGCCCCGTCTTATACTTCAATTACCGTGGATTATCTGTTAAACAAACGGGCCCAGGATCATCGTTTAATGGTACTGTCTGCCGCTACTCCTACTGCATACGGCATCACGGCTGATGTACGTAAGAAGCTAGGCAAAGGATTTGCCGATGTGGGTATTGCCGAAGAACATGCTGTAGCCATGGCCTCGGGGCTGGCCAAAGGCGGTGCCAAACCGATCTTGCCGATTTTAAGTTCGTTTGTACAGCGCACCTATGATCAGTTGTCCCAGGATTTGGCGCTTAATAACAATGCCGCCACCCTGCTCATATTCTGGGGTGCTATTACCGGTGGAGACGCAACGCACTTGGGGCTTTTTGATATCCCCTTAATCAGCAACATCCCCAACATGGTCTACTTGGCACCAACTAACCAGGAAGAATACCTGGCCATGTTAGACTGGTCTGTAGAACAGACCAAACACTCCGTAGCCATTCGCGTACCGTTTGCCCCGCTCACGCATGCCCAGGGCCCTGTGGATACGGATTATTCCAATTTAAATACCTTTAAGGTAACCGAACAAGGTTCCCGTGTGGCCATCATCGGGGCCGGTAGTTTTTACGAACTGGCCAAACAAGTTAAAGCTGAAATTAAAAAGGAGCTTAACATTGACGCTACTTTAATTAACCCGCGCTTCGTATCCGGCGTAGATAAACAACTGCTGACTGACTTACAAAAAGACCATGAACTGGTTATTACGCTAGAAGACGGTGCCGTGGAAGGCGGATTCGGACAAAAAGTCAGTGCTTTTTACGGGGGAACTATCATCAAAGTACTGAACTTCGGAGCTACCAAAGAGTTCACCGACCGCATACCGCTTGATGAACTCTATAAACGTTATCATTTAACGCCTGAATTAATTACGCAAGACATTAAAAACACATTAAACTAGGAGACCCTATGAAAGTATTATTAGTAAACGGAAGCCCTCATCAAAAAGGATGTACCTATACTGCTTTGTCGGAAGTAGCCAAAACATTAAATGAAAATAATATTGAAACCGAAATCTTTTGGCTAGGCGTCAAACCCATCAGCGGATGTATAGCCTGCAATGGGTGTGACAAAACCGGCGGTCGGTGTGTACTGGGCGGCATTGTTAATGAATTTTTAGACAAATGCGACAGTGCAGACGGATTTATCTTCGGCTCCCCGGTACACTGGGCAGGCGGCACAGGCGCAATTACCTCCTTTATGGACCGCATCTTTTACGCCGGTTCCCGAGATTCCAAACAATTGTTTTTATTAAAACCGGCTGCCGTAGTCACTTCTGCCCGGCGAAGCGGTACCACAGCCACGTGGGACCAACTCAATAAATACTTTGCGCTGATGCAGATGCCGATTATCCCCTCGCGTTACTGGAACAATGTACACGGATATACACCCGAACAAGTGCTACAGGATCTGGAAGGGATGCAGCAAATGCGTTATTTGGGACGTAACATGGCTTGGTTTTTACGCTGTAAAGAAGCGGCTGCCAAAGCAGGTGTACCGATTCCAGAACAAGAACCGGTTGTATTTACCAATTTTATTCGGTAAAAACCAAGATCTCCAAAATACTCCTGCAAACATTTGCAGGAGTATTTTTATACAATGTAAATATGTCATCAACCGAACCGGAAATCATTGAAGCAGAAATCGTAGAAGACATTTCTACAAAAAATGCGAAACATACCAACTTGCAGGGAGAAGGCACCCCTGTGAGTGAACCGTTGCGCGCCAATGTACGACCTGCTTGGCATACTCCAGGGGATCATGCCCGCCTGCGCGGAGATAACGGAGGACTGCTGGGCGGGTTTTTAGTACTAGCGGTGGGATTTATCGTAACGGCGGTTGTTTTAGTATTTTCCGTGTGTATTTTAATCCCGTTTACACTGCTGATGCGACTTTTTGGCGTGCACAAACGCAACTAATTTGCTATAATAAATTATCTGTTAAACCAACACACACTGATTTTGGAGAGGTGGCCGAGTGGTTTAAGGCACAGTCCTGGAAAGACTGCATACGGGAAACCGTATCGAGAGTTCGAATCTCTCCCTCTCCGCCATTTATAAAACACCCGAAAGGGTGTTTTTGAATTTAAGGACTTGTTTTTTTAAATTAAACTCCCTATACTAATATTACACACTGCAAAAAAAGGAGAACTCCCATGAAAAAACTACTTACTCTATTTGCAATTATGCTGGTACCGGTATTCGTATTGGCAGCCACAGAAGTAGAACCCGAAGAAGGATTTAACTGCCAAGAGGAAAAACAGGCATTTGAGCAAATTGCCTCTCAGGACAATGATTATTTCATTGCCCAACATGTACTTATCAACATGGCAACCCCTATGGAAAAACAGGGCTTCTACATATTTACTCCCTCGGGGACCAAGTCGCTTAAAACGCCGGACTATGAACGTGCGGTCTGCTACAATAGTTTTCGGGTCAAAGGGCAACCTTTCGTGCAATTTGTGCGCGCACAGGCCGGCAGTTTTCGAGAAAAAGAAGCAACGCAACTGCTTGATTTTGTCGGAAAAGTAGAAGGGCTGTCCAAAGTGGCCGAAATGCATCAAGTAGCCGCCAAAGGAAATACTTCTTTCACCATGCAACATATCCTGATCAATATGGCTGACCCGTTTGCCCAGCTGCCCGATGCAGAAGCTGCCCCAGTAGCACGCGTATATGCCAAAGCATATATCAACGGCAAAAAACTCGGTCAGTTTGTACGAGAAAATGCCAACATTTTTCCGGGTGATGTATCCGGCAAAGAAGCTCAAAACTTAAACGACTTTGCCGACAGAATTGCCAACTTGGCCCGGTAAAATTAAATTCATTTACCCTAAAGAGCCGCCCGTTTTACCGGGGCGGCTTTTTTACGGTATATACAAATTGTTCTTTTCAACCGCTCAAATTGCTAAAATATATATAGGTTACGCGTGAAGTCACATCA
The DNA here is from genome assembly GCA_017475405.1 of Elusimicrobiaceae bacterium. Classification (GTDB taxonomy): domain Bacteria; phylum Elusimicrobiota; class Elusimicrobia; order Elusimicrobiales; family Elusimicrobiaceae; genus Avelusimicrobium. The sequence goes on along the minus strand of JAFVFN010000015.1, from coordinate 69,995 downwards.
CGCAATTTAAAGACCGAAGGAAATACAACATGTTACCCAAAGCGTATGAACCGCAGGAAGTAGAAAAAAAACTCGCAGACAAATGGCAAAATGCCAAACTGTTCGCCGCCAAAGCAGACCCGAATAAAAAACCCTTTGTGATTGTAATCCCCCCGCCCAATATTACAGGTGCCCTGCATATGGGGCATGCCTCTACCAATACCTTACAAGATGTTTTAATCCGCGCGCACCGCATGTTCGGTGAGGACGCTTATTGGGTACCCGGCACCGATCACGGCGGCATTGCCACCCAAAACGTTATTGAGAAAAAACTGGCCAAAGAGCAGCACAAATCCCGCCATGACCTGGGCCGCGAAGAATTTTTAAAAGTCGTATGGGACTGGTACCACGAATGCGGCAACGCTATTTTTACGCAGTTTCGTAAAATGGGGTGGGCCCTGGATTTAAGCGATATCCGGTTCACCATGGATGATAAACGGGCCCGTGCCGTATTTGAATGTTTCAAACAATGGTGGGACAAAAAATATATTTACCGTGGCAAACGCCTCATTAACTGGTGTGTACGCTGTTCTACTGCACTGTCCGATATTGAAGTCGAACACGAACAGCATAACGGCAAACTGTGGCATTTGCGCTACAAAGGAGAAGACGGTTCTGATGGTATTGTCATTGCCACAACCCGTCCGGAAACCATTTACGCAGACGCGGCCATTGCCGTAAACCCCAAAGATAAACGCTTTGCCCAGCTGGTCGGCAAAAAAGTAATTATTCCGCTGGCCAACCGGGCGATCCCGATTATTGCCGATGAAGCCGTGGAAATGGAATTTGGTACCGGCGCACTTAAAATTACGCCCGCCCACGATGCCACGGACTACGAAGTCGGTAAACGCCATAACTTACCTATTATGAGTGTTATTAACGATAAGGGTAAGATGGTCAACTGTCCCGAAAAATACCTGGGCATGGACCGCGAACTGTGTCGTAAAGAAACCGTTAAAGATTTGGATGCGGCCGGACTGCTTGTTAAAGAAGAAAAATACACCAACGCCGTATCCACGTGCTATCGTTGCGGAAGCGCCATTGAACCGTTTATGAGTGAACAATGGTTTGTCAAAATGGATGAAATTGCCGCGCCAGCCATTAAGGCCGCCGAATCCGGCGAACTGCAGTTCCACCCGGCTAACTGGAAAAACCCATTTTTAAACTGGCTTAACAACATCCAAGACTGGTGTATCTCCCGTCAAATCTGGTGGGGACATCGTATCCCGGTTTGGTATTGCCGCACATGCAGCAAAAACGGGCTGACCTTTGCTACCGACCAGCAGGGGCACGAACAGCTGACCAAAGTATCTTTTGAAGACGGGGCACACCCGATTGTCAGCTTTGAAAAACCCGCACAGTGTCCCCATTGTCACGGACATGACTTGGTACAGGATCCCGATGTGTTAGACACGTGGTTCTCATCTGCACTGTGGCCGATGTCGGTATTCGGCTGGCCGGAAAAAACAGCCGAGATGGCACACTTCTATCCGACTTCTGTCATGGTTACCGGCTATGAAATCCTATACCTGTGGGTTGCACGCATGGTCATGACCGGACTTAATTTTACGGGGAAATTACCGTTCAAAGATGTTTACTTAAACGGCATTATCCGCGATAAATCGGGTCAAAAGATGTCCAAATCCAAAGGTAACGTCATTGACCCACTAGACATGACGGCCAAGTATGGCACGGACGCAGTACGTTTTTCACTCTTAATGCAGGCTATCCCCAGTAAAGATATCCCGTACAGCGAAGAAAGCATTACAGGGGCGCGGAATTTTTGCAATAAGCTCTACAACGCTTCGCGCTTTATCCTCATGAATATGGAAGGGATTACCGGTCCGTTAGCGATGCCCGAGCAGGTGAGCGAGTTGGCCGATCAATGGATTTTAGACCGTTTTACGGCTGCCATCAAAACCGCCCGGGAAGGTATTGAAAAATACAATCTGGCCCTTTCTGCCAATACGTTGTATCACTTCTTATGGGACGATTTTTGCGATTGGTATATTGAACTGGCCAAGCAACGCTTCCAAACAGACGAAAAAGAAAAAGTCATGGCCCTGTGCGTGCATATCCTGTATAATACGCTTAAAGCCCTGCATCCGTTTATCCCGTTTGTTACCGAAGAAATCGCTGCCAGTCTGCGCCCATATGTAGGTGCTCAGGAAGAGTTCCTGCTCAATGCAGCTTATCCCGAACCCCATGCGGACTGGATTAATGCAGATGCCCAGCGAACCATGCAGGTAGTACAAAGCGTAACCAAAGAAATCCGCACGATTCGCAGTCAATTTAATGTGCCGCCGACTTTAAAGAGCACGGCAATCATTTCGGCCAAGGATGAAAAAGAATTAGACGTCGTTCGCACCTATGCCGGCTATATCCGACTCATGGCCAAAGTCGACACCCTAGAAGCAGGCGTTGATATGTCCAAACCCAAACAAACGGCTACGGCTACCTTTGAGAACCTGGCCATTTATGTACCACTCACGGGGCTGATTGATTTTGAAAAAGAACGCAAACGTCTGGAAAAAGACCTCGCACTTGCCAAGGCTAATATTGCGTCTCGGCAGGCACGTTTAAGTCAGGAAAACTTCTTAAAGCATGCCCCGAAAGAGCAAATCGAAAAAACTAAAGCAGAACTGGCTGCTGCGCAGCTTACCCTGCAGCAGGTTACAGCCTCACTTGAGGACCTAGCCTAATGAAAAGACTTCTTTTATGGGCACTCTTGGGCACCTGGGCTTTCACAGCCGGTGCCCAGATCAATGACTGGAAAATCGCCACCCAATACCATAAACAAACCGCCAAAGAACAACTGATCAAGCGGCTGACCAGATATGCCACTTTTGACACGCAGGCTGCTGCCGACTCGGACAAAACGCCCAGTACGCCGGGACAATTAAAACTCTCCAAGGAACTGGTCAAAGAACTTAAAAAATACGGCGCCCAAAATGTCAAATTAAATCCCTTTGGTATAGTCACCGGTGAAATTCCGGCTACTTCTGGTAAACCGGCCCCCGTCCTGGCCCTACTGGCCCACGTGGATACACCGGCTGAAATTTCCGGCAGTAACGTCAAACCGCAAGTACATAAAAATTATCAGGGCACGGACCTGATGATTAACCAGACCCGCAATCTCTTTATTAACCCGCAAAACTCACTGCAACTTGCCAAGGCGTACGGTCATGACATCATGACGGCCTCCGGAGGGACTGTATTGGGTGCCGATGATAAATCGGGAGTGGCTGTTATTATGACCCTGGTACAGTACCTCTACGATCACCCGGACCTAAAGCACGGAGTTGTTAAAATTGCATTTATCCCCGACGGTCAAACCGGCCAGGGAGCAGAGCATTTAGACGTGAAAGATTTAGGAGCAGATTACGCTTATACCCTGCGGGGCGGCGAGCCGGGAGAGCTGACCACGGAAGCGTTTTCGGCCAAGTCATTTAAGGCTATATTTACGGGCAACCGATCCATCCCTTCTGGCATGGCTATGAACTCGGCGTTTGCCGACAATATCCTGATGGGATCTGACTTTCACACATTACTTCCGCGCCAATCCCGCCCGGATACCACGTCCGGTCGACGTGGGTATATATACTTGGATAACTTTGTTACGCAAGGGGACACAACGACTGTTTCCGGTACATTATATGCGTTTAGTGACGATGAACTTGCTACATTAACCGGTCAACTTAACCAGGCTTTTCGCACAGTAAAAGCCATGCATAATAAAGGCAAAGCCGAACTGGAAATCACCAACCGGTATCAAAACTTCCACAAAACAATCCCTGCATCCATGATCACGCTTGTTAAACAGGCCATGCAGCAGGAAGAAATTACGCCACTCATGCAGGCAGCACGCAGTAATACCGATGGCAGTATACTTACCTTTAAAGGACTTCCTACAGTAGATGTGTTTGCCGGACAGTTCAATACCCACAGTGAACGTGAATATGCGGACTTAGACGTGATGGAAGCCAGTCTGCGCACAGTTTTACGGCTTGTAGAACTGTGGGGAATGCAAGGGAAATAAATAGTTATAGCGCTTCTATAAAATCAAATATAGCCATGGAATGACAGATTTTGTATCCCAAGTCGGTTCGATATCTACATACTACTTTCCCGGCAAAGATCCCCCCACGGTATTGGTGATACATATAAATACTTAAATCCCGATTATTTTGGCATTGCTCATAACTTATATTATTCCTCGGACAATAAGATAGTAGGGGTAGTGTGCTATTGTTGTCAACCATAAAATCTGTACCATATTTCCATACTTGGCCCGTTGGTAAACCTGGCCCTGTCATTATTGAAAACTCTGCGGGAAGTTCTACATCTAATTTCAAAACATTGGTATCATAACTGCCTGTCTCCAAATACTTTAATTCGCCCATCTGACTTAACGTTTTTAAAACCGGCAACAAGGTATTAATCCGGCTTTTGGTTACTGCTAACTGATACTGTGGCAGAGCTACCGTTGCTAAGATCCCTATAATCAACACAACCACTAAGAGCTCTATAAGCGTAAATCCGTTGCGCCCCTTGTCATCCCGTAGAGTTTCTATACGGGATATAGGGGCGGTATATAAAGTTGTCATTGCAGACTTGATCTGAAATCTTCCACGCAAGTTGTTTAATAATAGTAACAACATTCGTTGAAGACCCTGAATCAAGTTCAGGATGATTTTATTATATTTATTTGTATTATTCGGTTTCATAAACTTCCTCCTTAGTATTGTCTGTTGATGAAACCATAGAAAAAACGGCTGTCATACCAGGCCTACGCAAAGTATCCCAATACAACAGCCGTGGTTTACTGATAAACAGTAAACACTCAGTACAAAACAATCCGGGAGCTACCCTTTTTGCTTTGTACCTAAAACGACTGTTTTTGACTTTGCGTAGTGTTCCTTACGAAACAACCCGTATTCTTTATACGGCTCAAAAACAGAGTAAATTGTAATAATAGTATAATAAAAGAGTTGAAATAAAGCAATAGGGCCCAATATTAAATTGGGTCTTTTTTCCCTTGCGCGCTCCTGAACAATCTTATTAAAATACAAATATACTATTTGCTTAGGAGCTAAACTATGATTAAACCCTTGCGCTTTTGGAGTACACTTGTTATCAGTGTTGCGCTGTCTTTATCTACCTTTGCACAAGCAGACGATGTAAAAAATCACCGTCCCAACAATGGACCGCTTGTTGCCAAGTACCGTCAGACTTTACTTAATCGCTTTCTGACCTACACTACCTATAACAGTCAAAGCTCAAACGATCAGGATATTACGCCCGAACAAATCGAAACGGCTAACAAACTCTACAAAGAAATCAAACAGTTTGGATTCCCGACTACACTCACGGAACACTACTATATCTATGTAGAAGTTCCCTCCAATGTTTCTTATCCGACTCCTGTCTTAGGGTTTAGCTCCCACTATGATACGACTCCGGATGTAGCCGGACAAAATATTAAGGCAAATGTTATTTTAAAATACAACGGAGAACCGATTGTCCTTAAAAACGGACATGTATTAGACTTTAATTCAGATCCGTATTTACAACAAATGATCGGCAAAACGATTATCACTTCCGATGGAACCACCATGCTCTCGGGAGATGACAAAGCCGGTGTATCTATTATGGTCACACTGCTGCAAACCCTGGCCGAAAACCCCTCTATTAAACACGGCAAAGTACAAGTCGTTATTACGCCCAATGAAGACGTGGGCCGCAGTGCCGATTACATCGAAGAAACTCCTTATCGTCCGGATATTGCTTATGACTTTGACGGCAAAGTAAACGGGGAAGTAACCGTAGGTAATTTCAATGCAGAAAAAGTTATTTACCGCGTCAAAGGCGTCAACGGGCACCAATCGCACGCTGCTGAAAACGGCTACCGCAATGCCTGGGCCCCGGCCTGTGAATTGGGAGCAGCCTGTGCCAAAGAAGAATGGCTTCCCAACAAAAGCACCGGCACTCAGGGATATGCCGAACTGCACCATATGAATATGGTAAACGGCCAAATGAGTGAAGCCGAATTGGATTTCCGATTACGTTCTTTCAGACAAAGTGAAATCGATCAATGGAAAGAATACGCCCAAAAACAGGCCAATCAAATCGCCCGAAAATACGATGTACAAATTGAACGCCAAGTATTTAAACAATACCAAAACGTAGCCGAAAACATTCATCCGCAAGCCCGTGCACTGGCCAACAGCGCTTTAATACGTGCCGGAGTAACCCCGCGGTTTCAGGAAGAACGTGCCGGTACAACGGCCTCCATGCTGATGCTTAAATTAGGGAACGGTGCTTATACAATCTTTACCGGTCAGCAAAACGCGCATAACTTTACCGAATGGCTCAGTGAAGAAGATATGTTTAAATCCTATTGGGTAGCACTCAATATGGTTGATGAAGCGGTTGCCTTACGTCAACCGGATACTCCAGCACTTCAATTACCGGTAGAACGTCGTTTACACCCGGCTGAAAAATAATCATGGAAATTGTAATCGCTACGGGCAATAAGCATAAACTAAGTGAACTTAGCCGCTTACTGCCCGGCGTTTTGTCTAGCGGAGAATCCGTTGTTTACAAAGGGTTATCTGATTTTAATATTACGCTGCCTGAAGAAACCGGCACAACCTTAGAAGAAAATGCCCGACTCAAAGCTGTCTATGCCACCACGCAAAGCGGCCTCCTTTCTCTATCAGATGATACCGGACTAGAAGTAGACTTTTTACACGGGGCTCCCGGCGTACATACGGCCCGCTATGCAGGAGAAGCGTGTGATGCTGCTGCCAACAACCAACAACTGCTCCGTGCTCTGCAAAATGTGCCTGCGGATAAGCGTATTGCACGGTTTTGCACCGTGGCCTGTTTAGCCTGGCCGGACGGACGCACGAAACTATTTAAGGGGATCTGCGAAGGTTCTATTGCCACAGAATACCACGGTATCAATGGCTTTGGTTATGATCCAATTTTTATCGTCAAGGAATTAGGAAGAGCATTTGCCGAACTTACGGCCGATGAGAAAAATGCCGTATCTCACCGCGGCAAAGCGTTTAGACAGGTTAAAGAGTTTCTATTGAAATTCTGACTGACAATAGCTTCCATCTCCTGCTCGTGCACAGATATTCCCGCTTAAAGCTTTACATACTTTTTTTGAAATTTCATCGGTAATGTCGTAAGAACGACAAAAATGTTTCCCCCTATAGTATGTTTCTCGCCATCCCGTATAATGTTGCAGATAAACCACATACATCATAGAATCTTTTAATCCTGTTACCGCAGCTTCTCCATTTTCTCCTATATATAATTTGATATCTACGGAATTATTAACTGAAATATCCAGTTCCTCCATATTATCAGTATATTTACCATTGGCCAAATAATAGATTTCTTCCGCTTTACTTAAAGCATCTACCACTGCCATGAGTTCTGTATATCTCGTTTTGGCTACAGCTATTCTATATTGCGGCACGGCTACAGCTGCCAAAATTCCTATTATGAGTACAACTACTAAAATCTCTATGAGCGTAAACGCTTGTTTATGTTGAAGCATAATTCTCTCCTTATATGTGTTTCTTTATAAGGACAGAATATCAAAAAAAAAAAACGCGTCAAGCGAATTTTGGTTTCGACGGAGCACAAGTAAAAAGACCGGCACAAAGCCGGTCGTTTAATACTGATTTTAATAGGTCTTATTTATCAGCGATACGCGGGAACAACGGCGCATATTTTTCAATGGTTCCGGCCTCTAAACGCTTAGACATTTCCGCTCCGATTGTGGGCATAAACGGGGTCATCCATTTAGCTACATACCGTTGGCATCCAATGAGCTCGAGTAAAATAGCCTTGGCAGCTTCGGGATCTGTCTTGACCAGTTCCCACGGTTTGGTATCGGCTACTTTTTTATTGAGATCAGCCGAGTACCCGTAGATTTGTTCCAACACTTTATCAAAGGCCAATTCTTCATAGGCTTTGTTAATCGCCGATTCGGTTTCATTGGTTTTTTGTTGGATCTCCGCGGGCAAAATAATATCTGCCGGAATTTGCGGTTGTTGTTTGGCCAACATATTAAGTGTCCGGGAAAGCAAATTACCAATGTTATTAGCCAGGTCCGCATTATAGCGGTTCTTAAAGCTGGTCATGGAAAAATCTCCGTCCTGTCCAAACGGTACTTCTCTAAACAGAAATGCACGTACCGGGTCCACGCCGTATTCGGCCGACAATTTAGCCGGATCAATGACGTTACCCAGAGTCTTAGACATTTTATTCCCCTCTACCGTCCACCAACCGTGAGCAAAAACTTTTTTGGGCAGCGGCAGTCCCAATGCCATGAGTACCGCCGGCCAAATAACCGTATGGAACCGAAAGATTTCTTTACCGACCATGTGTAAATCAGCCGGCCATAAGTCTTCAAATTTTTCAGCCTTGATAAGAGCCAGTTTTTCTTGATGTTCGGCTTTATCTCCCTCGCAAAGGAACATGCCGGCTCCGGCAGCGGAAATGTAATTAATCAGCGCATCGAACCATACATAAATCGTGTGTGCAGGATTGCTCTTAACGGGCACTCCCCATTTTACTTTGGTACGAGTTACGGACAAGTCCCGAAGACCGCTTTTTACGAAATTAATAATTTCGTTGGCACGGTATTTGGGAGATAAAAATTCCGGATGCTCTTCATAATATTTTAAAAGCGGTTTTTCATAGCGCGAAAGCTTAAAGAAATACGTCTCTTCATGCACTTCTGTCAGCGGTTTTTTATGTACGGGACAAATACCGCCCGGCAGCATTTCGCTCTCATCGTAATACTGCTCACAGGACACGCAATACTTACCGCTGTAAGAGCCTAAATAGATGTCTCCGCTTTGTAAGAGTTTTTCAAAAATAGCCTGCACCACATGTTCATGGGCCGGGTCTGTAGTACGGATAAATGCGTCATAAGAAATATTCAGCGTTTTCCACAGTTCCCGATATTTGGCAGACACCTCATCGGTCCATGCCTTGGGAGATACTCCTTTGGCAGCAGCCGATTTTTCGATATTGGCACCGTGTTCATCTGTACCCGTCAAAAACCGGATATCCACTCCCTGCTGGCGGTAATGGCGTGCCAAAATATCACAGGCAATCGTTGTATAGGCATGCCCTAAATGGGGTACGGAGTTTACATAATAAATAGGAGTTGTAATATACATTTTTTTGGTCATAATTTCCTCTTACAGCTTGATATTGAGGCCATCTAAGCTCATCAGGGCTGTTTCAATAATCAGCGCAGCCGACACATTGCGTCCGATACTGCGTTTATAATTTTCAAATTTTTGGAGTGTGTCTTGTAACATAGCACGGCTCTGTCCATCAGCAGCTGTCCATTTTTCATGTAAAGCCGTTACTAATACGTCCAATACCGCCTGCGCCTCACGCCTGGCCGTAGCCGCCGTGCGAGATAACCCCGCAGCCACCTGCGCCGGTCCCGTAATCGTACCAAAGCCACCGCTTTCCAATAACTCAAGTGCCTCGGCAGCTTTCTGCGCACCTGTAATACTTCCCCCACCGTAGTGAGCGGCCCGTTCAGGATCTGCCACATCAGGTAAATGGGTTTGCAAAAGTTTTGTCACATGCGCTGTTTGCAGCGGTGCAAATAACAACGGTTGGCAACGCGATACAATGGTGCTTAGCATTGTAGCCCGCTTGGACGTAATTAAAATCCATACGGTTTTGGCAGGCGGCTCTTCAATAAATTTAAGTAACGCATTGGCGGCAGCTCCCTGCATCGTTTGAGCCTGATCAATAATAAGCACCTTCCAACCCGGGCCTACGGCTTTTTGTTGGGATTTAGCCGTTACATCTCGTATGGTATCTACGCTTAAATGCTGTTGTTTGGCGATTTCCTTTTCCAAATCTTCTTCATCTGCGTTATTTTTAAGTACCAAACGCGCCTGGTATACAAAATCAACTAGCGTGACGTCCGGATGGGTCCCTTTTTCAATGGCCTGACAGCTGGCACACGTGCCACACGCCTCCCCGTTTTGCCGGGAAAAATAATCCTCACAATTAAGCGCTTTGGCAAATTCCAAGGCAGCTTTACGTTTACCGATACCTTCCTGTCCGCAGAATAAAAGTGCTCCCGGTACACGGTCTTCCCGCACCAGTTTTTGCAAATAATGAACGGCCTTATCCTGCCCCAAAATATCGCTAAACATTAATCTATAATTTTATGCTTATGTAACAGTTCAACTACTTCGGATTGAATAACATCTATATTTTTATCCGCGTCAATTAAATGCGCATTTTTGGTCTTTTTGGTAAGTTCTATATACCCTTTGCGCATTTTTTGGCGAAACGAAATATCTTCCTGTTCCAACCGGTCCGAATACAAATACTCGCCGCGTTGGGTAAAATACTTATCCGACATCAAAAATACGAGTGTCAAATCCGGTACCAACCCCAGGGTGGCAATTTTATTGAGCGTCTCAATCATTTTGAGGTCTATATTACGCCCGTACCCCTGATACGCACAGGTAGACATGGTATAGCGCTCACAAATCACAATTTTCCCGGCCTCTAAAGCGGGTAAAATCTTCTCCTGCGTATGCTGCGCTCGCGACGCTTCATACAAAAACAGTTCTGCCATGGGCCGCACATCCAAATCGGGCTCTAGGACAATTTGTCGGATTTTCTCAGCGGTATCCGTACCGCCGGGTTCACGTGTTAGCAGTACATCTTTTCCGTGTTCCAACAAAGTATTTAGGAGCATCTTCGCCTGCGTGGATTTACCGCAGCGATCCGGCCCCTCTAAAACAATAAACTTACCTTTCATACGTTATTTGATACCTTCTTGGGAAGTAACGATTTGCATCTCCGGTTTGGGACCGTGTACCCAGGAGCTGGCTTTGATTTGTTCCAAAATGGGACCTAGTTTTCCCTGAGCATTTAAGATAAAATCAATAATTTCGCGAAACGCCCCATCTCCCCCCACGCGCTTGGTAACATAGTGAACATTCTCTTTAACTATGTCCAATGCATTGGGAACGGTAGCGGCAAACCCTACTTTTAAAAGCAGCGGCAAATCGGTAATATCATCTCCGATATAGCAAACTTCTTCGGGAGTGAGACCCTCTTTTTTAAGCACATCCTCCAAGGGTCCCATTTTGGTTAAAAAACCCTGGTACATATACTTAAAACCCAAGTTTTTGGCTCGTTCCACAGTGGTAGGATGTCGACGCCCCGTAATAATGCCGCAAAGAAGTCCGGCACAGTGACAAAGCATCAGCGCAATACCGTCTTGCGTGTTGAAGGATTTAAACTCTTCAATACGGCCGTCTTGCGTGACAAAAAAGTTAACTTTCCCGTCCGTCAAAATGCCGTCTACATCAGTTAAAATAGCTTTAATCTTTTGAGCGCGTTGTTGTGCGTTTTGCATATAAGGTATTATAGCAAACTTAAAAGACAGGGACAAACCGAAAGGTAACTAAGCTTAAGACCTACTTTTATCAACAAATGGCAATGTTTTGCAAAGACGTCTCCCATAATCGGAATACACAATACATGTTACTTGGTTAGGCTGCGTAGAATGGTTAAACCAGAACGCAACACCTACATATCTTTTTGTCAGTTCCTGTTCGGGATAATTTATAATCACTTGATTTATAGACCCGTCTGAAATTTTACTAGGATCACCCCCTAAATTATCAATATGTCCTTGTTTGCATGTTAAAGAGCTTTCATCTGTGGATGATATGCTACAATCCCCAGGCACGTCAATATCCAAATCATACAAAGATACAGTATAATTACCATTAGCCAAATAATATACTTCCTGTGCAGATCGAATAGAATTTGCGAGAAACAAAAGCGTACTTAACCGACTCTTATCCACTGCCAATTTATATTGCGGTAATGCCACCGCTACTAATATCCCTATAATAAGCACGACTACCAAAAGCTCTATAAGTGTGAATGCTTGTCTGTTTTTCTGCATATATTTTATTCTCCTTAATAACTATTTTCGTTATAATTTGAAGATATCAAAAAAAAAACGCGTCAAGTCCCTTTTGTTTTTATATAATAGGAGTAATTCATATATTTATAGAGGTTTCACTATTTTATGGCCAAACGATTTACCGAAAATGCGCAGAAGATTATCTTAATCGCGCAAGAAGAAGCCAAACGTTTAAATCACGACTACGTCGGAACAGAACACATTTTACTGGGACTATGCGCCTTAGAAGGCACAATGTCCAACAAGATTTTAACCACGTTAGGAGTAACGTTTCGCAAGGTGCGACTCGAAATTGAAAAAATGGTCGGCATTGGCGATACCATCATGCTCTTAGGGGAAATCCCGTTTACTCCGCGCGCCAAAAAAGTATTGGAACTTTCCGTAGAAGAATCTCAACTGCTTAATTCCGAATACATCGGAACAGAACACATTTTACTGGGACTCATTCGTGAAGAAGAGGGAATGTCTGGCAAAATTTTATCCAACCTGGGACTGAATTTACCTGTGGTACGGGAAACTGTTATTAACTTCGTAGGTGAGGGTAAATCTACGGACGAGGACAAAACAGCCGATGTATTTCGCCCGGCTGAAATGGAAGAGCAAGTACCCAGTCCTCGCGCTTCTCAGGAACCTAAAAAGTCCACCAAAACACCGACTTTGGATGAATACACCCGCGATTTAACGGCCCTGGCTGCCAAGGGGCAATTAGACCCTGTCATCGGTCGTGACGATGAAATTGAACGCATTGTGCAAATCCTGGCCCGCCGTACCAAAAACAACCCGGTACTTATCGGTGAACCCGGTGTTGGCAAGACAGCGATCGTTGAAGGACTGGCCCAAAAGATGGCCAAAGGTGAAATCTCAGACGTATTGGCCGAAAAACGGCTCTTGGCCTTAGACTTGGCCTCTGTAGTAGCCGGTACCAAATACCGCGGAGAGTTCGAACAACGTCTTAAAAATATTATTGATGAGTTGGCAGCTGCCCAGAACGCAATTGTATTTATTGATGAGCTCCATACGATTATCGGAGCCGGAGCGGCAGAGGGTTCTATTGACGCTTCCAATATGTTAAAACCGGCCTTGGCACGCGGTGAAGTACAGTGCATCGGGGCCACTACGTTTGACGAATACCGCAAATACATTGAGGCTGACACAGCCCTAGAACGCCGCTTCCAACCAGTCGTAGCCGACCCGCCGGATGTAGACCAAACCATTACCATTTTAGAAGGGGTTCGCTCCAAATACGAAACGCACCACCATGTAACCTATACAGACGGGGCGGTACGCGCCGCGGCCAATATTGCAGATCGCTATATTACCGACCGTGCGATGCCCGATAAGGCACTTGATTTGTTTGACGAAGCCGGTGCCCGGGCCCGTTTAAAAAATGCGATTTTACCACCCGAAATCAAACAAAAACAGGCCGAACTGGCACAGTTGGTTAGCGAAAAAGAAGAGCTGCTCGCTAAGAAAGATTTTATTAAAGCAGCTGAGGTCAAAGAAGCCGAGACCCGCTTGCGTGAATATACCGAACACCTCAAAAAGAAATGGCAGGAATCGCACAGCAAAAAGACGCCCAAAGTAACAGAAGAAGATATTGCTTTGGTGGCGTCTAAATGGACGGGTATCCCGGTTACGAGACTGACGCAAAGTGAAACCGATAAGATTTTGCATATGGAAGAGCACCTGCATAAACGTATCATCGGTCAAGATGACGCCGTGCGGGCTGTTTCTCAGGCGATTCGCCGTAACCGGACCGGACTGGGCAACCCCCATCGTCCGATCGGCGGATTTTTGTTCTTAGGGCCTACTGGTGTGGGGAAAACTGAGCTCGCCAAGAGCTTGGCCACGTTCCTTTTTGGAGACGAAGAAGCTATGATCCGCTTGGACATGTCCGAATACATGGAAAAATTTGCGGTTTCACGCTTAATCGGAGCGCCGCCCGGATATGTGGGTTATGAAGAGGGCGGACAGCTGACCGAAGCCGTACGCCGTCGTCCGTACAGTGTCGTCGTGCTAGACGAACTGGAAAAAGCGCATCCGGACATTTATAACATTTTACTGCAAGTATTAGATGAAGGTGCCTTAACGGACAATTTGGGCCATAAAGTCAGTTTTAAAAACTGCGTGATTATCATGACCTCTAACGTGGGTGCCCGGGAAATTACCAATAAGGGTAACTCGTTGGGTTTTACGGCCCAGCAATCTGCCGAAGAAGAATACAAAGACATGCGTCAAAACGTCATGGATGAAGTCAAAAAGACATTCAACCCGGAGTTTATCAACCGTATTGACGAAATCGTGGTGTTCCATTCCCTAAGCCGGGAAAACATCGGCCAAATTTTAGATGTAGCACTTAAAAAAGTAGATTACAAACTGGCAGACCGCCAGCTGCACTTAAAGCTGACGCAAGCCGCCAAAGACCATTTAGTGGAAACCGGGTTTGACGCCAAGTTCGGCGCACGCCCTTTACTGCGTACCATCCAGCGGGAATTAGAGGACCCGTTGGCCGAATACATTTTAGTAAACCGCCCCAAAGCGGGTTCCCACGTAAAAGCGGATTTGGACAAAGATACCCATAAGTTGACGTTTTCTGTCGCGGCAGCAGGAAAAAAGAAAACGGTACTTATCTAGGAGGAATTTTACATGGACGCAAATAAACAAAAAGCGTTGGATTTAGCCCTGGGCCAAATTGAAAAAGCCTTTGGTAAAGAAGCGATCTGCAAATTAGGCGGCGGCAGCGTACAAAAAGTAGAAGCCATCCCCACAGGGGCTTTGTCTTTAGACTTGGCCTTGGGTGTAGGCGGACTTCCGCGCGGACGCGTAATTGAAATTTATGGACCCGAAGCCGGCGGTAAAACCACGCTTTCGCTGCACGTAGCAGCCCAAACCCAAAAAATGGGCGGTACGGTAGCTTTTATTGATGCAGAACATGCTTTAGATCCTGTCTATGCCCAACATTTAGACGTCAATGTGGACGAGTTGTTGGTCTCCCAACCTGATTCCGGGGAACAAGCCTTGGAAATTGCCGAGAAGTTGGTACGCTCGGGAGCCATTGATTTAATTATCGTAGACTCTGTAGCCGCCCTGGTACCCCAAGCCGAAATTGAGGGGGAAATGGGAGACGCTCACGTCGGTTTACAGGCACGCTTGATGAGCCAGGCCCTTCGAAAATTGACTAGCATCCTTAATAAAACAAAAACTAGCATTATTTTTATTAACCAGCTGCGTCAAAAAATCGGTATTATGTTCGGTAACCCGGAAACCACTCCCGGTGGTTTGGCCTTGAAATTTTATGCGTCTGTACGTATTGATGTGCGCCGTATTGAAAACCTCAAAAAAGGCGACGAAGTCATTGGTACCCGCGTACGCGCCAAAGTAACCAAAAACAAAGTAGCCCCGCCCTATCGTCAGGCTGAATTTACCATGATCTTAGGCCAGGGGATTTCCCGGGAAGCCTGCATCTTGGATAAGGGCGTGGAAGCCGGATTTGTAGAGAAAAGCGGCAGTTGGTTCTTGTACGGCGATGAAAAACTCGGACAAGGCGCTGAAAATGCCCGCCAGTATTTAAAAGATAACCCGCAACTGGCTGACGAGATTGAAGACAAGTTGTACGTAAAATACCTTGGTATCCACTACAACGGTAAAAAAGCAGAGGCAACTCAAGAAGAACCTGCCAAGAAAACGGCTAAGAAATAAATAAAACATATGTCTGATGTTACAGCCCGATACATTGAGTATCGGGCTGTTTTATGTTATAATATTTTTACAATTTAGCTGTTTTTGGAACCGTATGAAGAATGCGGGACACTAAATTAAGTAGTCATCTAACCGCCAAAAACAGCCGTTTTGGAAGCGTAACATAATGGGAATTGCAAGCCTTGCATGTTATGCTGAATGTTTATCATCCATTGGATGATAGACTACGGCTGTTATAGTGTGGGGTCGGTTAGATGCCTAGCTATAGTAGCCGTTTTATTTGGGGATTCCATAACAGAAAATTGAAAGATTAAAGGAGAAAAGTTATGAAAACCAATAGAAAAGCATTCACGCTCATAGAGCTCTTGGTAGTTGTATTAATTATAGGAATACTGGCAGCAGTTGCCTTGCCGCAATATAAAGTTGCGGTTGCCAAATCACGCGTGGGCGCCATGATACCATTATTAGCGAGCCTGTCTCAAGCCCAAGAAAACTATTACTTGGCCAATGGTGAATATACTAATAATATCGAACAATTAGATATTAATCTACCCGCAGAATGTATAGAAATTATAGATTCTCAAGGTAACTTCACATGTGGTCCTTACTTTTTATTAGGTATTTATACTAACGGTTTAGTAAATTTAAACTATTGCCCTGCTCATAATTATTCATTCGATGATTGCAAAAACGAAAGAACCATACATATTACCTTTCGCCCCCAACATTACACAAATCCTGCACAAAACGGTTACCGACATTGTTCAGTATATAACCAGTCTAAATTGTCAGAGGCAGTCTGTGCTAGTTTAGGAATGCCGGTAGTGTACCCGTAAAATTAACAATTTACCCGTGCGGATGATATTTTTTATGTTTATCTTTAAGGTCTTTTACATCTAGATGGGTATAGATCTGCGTGGTGGACAAATCCGAATGCCCCAACATTTCCTGTAAACTGCGCAGATCAGCCCCCCCTTGCAACAAGTGACTGGCAAATGTATGTCTAAATAAGTGAGGATGCAGGGGTGTGGAAATATTGGCTTTACGCCCTAAAGCGGCTAAATCTTTCCACACGGATATACGACTTAATTTCTTTCCGCGGTTATTTAAAAAGAGCTCGGAAGAAACTTCTCTTCCCGGGAAACGTTCCTCGCGTGCCACCAGATACTCCTTAATACGCTCACATACTTCATGATGCAGTGGCACAAAACGCTGTTTGCTTCCTTTACCAAAGGCAAGCACCCACCCTTCCTGTAAATTGACATTCTCCAACCGCAGGTTGATAAGCTCACTTACCCGCAGTCCAGCCGCATACAACAAGTCAATCATGGTAACAGTACGAACTTCTTCAAACTTCGTGGCCGGGTAGGAAAGCAACCGCTCCATTTCTTCGCGGGAGAGTTGTTCCGGAATTTTAAGGGTACGCTTGGAAGTTTTTAAAAACCGAGTAGGATCCTCACTAATGCGTTCCTCAATTTGTAAGAACTTATAAAAACATTTAATGGCTTCTAATTTACGAAAAATACTGGCCGGAGCCAATTGTTCAATTTCCCGCAGCTGCACATGATATTGGTTTAAAAAGTTCGGCCCGATCTTTAACGGGTCTTTTTCATTGGCCTGACAATACTCTAAAAACGAGCTCACATCGCTTCCATACGCTTCTACCGTAGCGTCGGAAAGTTGCCTCTCAAAAGCCATATGACTTTTAAAATCATCTAATAAATAAGAATCCATATACTAGATTATAGCTATTTTAGGCCCTGTGTTTCTATTGGGGACCGCTCTCAAATATGTTACAATAAAAGTAATATGAAATCCTTTCCCGAAATTGATAAAAAACAACAAGCCCGCTGGGAAGAGTCCGATCTTTTTACCAGCCCCCGCACCCCCGGTGCCAAAAAGTTTTACTGTTTGGATATGTTCCCGTATCCCTCAGGCGCGGGTCTGCATGTAGGTCATCCGGAAGGCTATACAGCCTCTGATATTTTAACACGCTACAAACGCATGAACGGGTTTGACGTATTGCACCCCATGGGATGGGACGCGTTCGGTTTACCGGCCGAGAATTACGCCATTGCCACCGGCGTACATCCACGTATTACCACACAAAAGAATATTGATAATTTCCGCCGGCAAATCAAATCCATCGGCTTAGCCTATGACTGGAAACGTGAAGTAGATACTACGGATCCTAATTATTACAAATGGACACAATGGATTTTCCTGCAACTTTTTAAGAAAGGCCTGGCCTATGAATCTACCGTACCGATAAACTGGTGTCCGTCCTGCAAAACGGGACTGGCCAATGAAGAAGTATTTAACGGCAAGTGTGAGCGCTGCGGTACGGAAATTGAACGCAAGGCACTTCGTCAATGGATTTTAAAGATTACAGCTTATGCCGAGAAGCTGTTGGAAGGTTTGGACAAACTGGACTGGCCCGAGAGTACGCTCACCATGCAAAAAAACTGGATCGGCAAATCCCAGGGAGCCAACGTTATTTTTAAGGTAGAGGGACATAACGAAAACATTACCGTATTTACCACGCGTCCTGACACATTATTCGGGGCCACCTATATGGTAGTGTCCCCGGAACATCCGATTTTAGAAAAAATCGTTACATCGGAGCAAAAAGACGCCGTAGCCGCTTACCAAAAAGAAGCCTCCAAGAAGAGCGACCTCGAGCGCGGAGAACTTAACAAAGAAAAAACCGGTGTATTTACGGGTGCTTATGCTATTAACCCGGTTAACGGTACTAAAATCCCGGTCTGGACCAGCGATTACGTGCTCATGGGATACGGAACCGGTGCCATCATGGCTGTACCCGCCCATGATGAACGTGACTACGCGTTTGCCAAGAAATTTGGTCTTAAAATTATTGAAGTCATTAAAAGTGAGCAAGGTGTAGAAAAAGAAGCGTTTACCGGAGACGGTGAACTGGTAAATTCTGAATTTTTAAATGGGCTGCACGTTAAAGAAAGTAAAGCCGCCATGATCAAGTGGCTTGAAGAACATCACTGCGGTAACGCCAAAACCACGTATAAGCTTCGTGACTGGGTATTTGCCCGGCAACGTTATTGGGGTGAACCGATCCCGGTCGTACATTGCGAAAAATGCGGCGTAGTTCCTCTGCCAGAAAGCGAGCTTCCTTTACGCCTACCCGAAGTAGAAAAATTTGAACCCTCTGGCACCGGAGAATCCCCCTTGGCCACTGTCACTGATTGGGTCAACACGACTTGTCCGCACTGCGGCGGTCCTGCCAAGCGGGAAACCAACACCATGCCCCAATGGGCAGGTTCCTGTTGGTATTATCTGCGTTATATGGACCCGCACAACGATAAGGCCTTAGTAGATCCGGCCCTGGAAAAAGCCTGGGGACCCGTGGATTGTTATATTGGAGGCGCCGAACACGCGGTACTGCATTTGTTGTACGCACGCTTTTGGCACCGGGTTCTTTTTGATTTAGGGGTATTGTCTCACCCGGAACCGTTCCAGAAACTGCGCCATCAGGGTATGATTTTGGCGTTTTCGTACCGGGACAAAATGGGGAACTACCACTCCTACGATGAAATTGATTTTAAAGACGGCAAAGCGTTCTTGAAAACGACCGGGGAAGAGCTCTCTTCCATGATAGAAAAAATGAGTAAGAGTAAGAAAAACGTCATTAACCCGGATGATATTTTAAACGAATACGGTGCTGATGCGTTTCGGATGTATGAAATGTTCATGGGTCCGTTTGACGCTCAAAAACCGTGGGACATGAAAGGCATTGAGGGAATTAACCGCTTCTTAAAACGTATCTATGCCTGGAGCGAAACCGTCCAGTTTACCACGCAGGAAGATCCTAAAAAGAGCGCCATTTTACTCAACCAAACCATTGCCAAAGTAAGCGATGATATTGAAAACCTGCGTTTTAATACGGCCATTTCGGCACTCATGGTACTCTTTAATGATATCAGTAAACTGCCTGCCGTGCAGGAAGAAACTTTTAAAGTATTTATTCAGTTACTGCACCCGTTTGCCCCGCATTTGACCGAAGAAATCTGGCAAACCAAAGGCTACACGGGATTTGTACTGCAGACAGTCTGGCCGAAAGCCAAGGCGGAGCTCTTGCAGGACGACACTGTAGATATGGGTGTACAGATTAACGGCAAAGTACGTGAGCGATTACTTGTATCACGCAGTGCTAGCCGTGAAGAAATTGAGCAAAAAGCCCTGGCCAGTGCCAAAGTACAAAGTTATTTAAAAGAGTTGGAACTCAAAAAAGTAATCGTGGTACCCGGCCGCATGGTCAGTATTGTAGCCGCCCCTAAAAAATAATGGTTATAAACAAGATCTCAAAACGGAGAACCCTATGAAAAAAATCGTATTGTTAGGACTGTGTGCGTTACTCTCGGCCTGTGCCGGTGAAAACGTCGTCTATACGCCGCAGGCCCAAATCATGCCGCAGCATATTAAAAAAATAGCTGTGCGCCCCATCTTAAACCGCACGGAAGTGTTTGCTCTGGAAGATAAGTTTTACAACGAACTCTACGATACGTTCCTGCGCAACGGCACCTATCAGATCGTGTCTGAAAACAACGGTGCTCAGGGAGTGGTGGTAACAACGATTTCCCGGTACCTGAACATGCCGATCCAATACGACAGCCAACTCATCCCTACCGTATACAAAATGGAAATCTGGTTAGACGTCGTTTTTATGGACGCCACAACCAATACACCCGTATGGCGTGAGCCGGCGTTCTTGGGTACGCAAATCTATGCGGCCAGCACCCTGCCCGGCGGTATGACCGAACAGCAGGCGCGGGATCTGATTTTTGAGAAACTCTCCAAAGACATCGTCAAACGCACGGTAGATGGGTTTGGCTCGGTACGCAGCGAGAACAAGAAAAAAGTCATGAATAACCCGGAATACACCACGATTACCGAATCTTACTAATTATGCCTAAAATCAGCGCAGAAAAACTTAACACCGAACTTGCCAAAGGTACCACAGCTCCGGTCTATTTACTGACCGGAGAAGACGTATACCGCAAAGGGCTGGTCATTAAACAACTGCACGAGATTTTACACCCGGATGATTTTAACTTTTTTAAGGCCGAAGCCACTTCGGCCGATGTAAGCGAGGGACTTGCTCAGGCCAATACGGCACCGGTGTTTTCAGCGGTGCGTATGATTGTCCTGACCGGCATAGATAAACTGCGCAAAGGATCCAAAGAACAGCTGGCCTTAGCCAAATATGCAGAGAACCCGCTTCCGACCACCACTTTGGTACTCACGCATAACGATGCCAAAAAATTAAAAACCGACAAGACATTGGCCGATGCGTGTGCTGAGTCCGGACGGGTAGTTAATTTTGACGAACTCAAAGCAGACGACTTAGTCGCCTGGGTACGTCAAAAAATGACAGAAAAAGGTCTCAAACCCTCTTTTGAGGCAGTGGACCTGCTTTGTGAGTGTATCGGCAGTGAACTTAATGCCTTGGAAAACGAAATTGAAAAGCTCTATCTCTTTACTGCTCAGCGAGAAGATAAAGCACTGACCCCGCAAGATGTACTTGCCTGCATCGGATTTAAAAAAGAAGAAAACCCGTTTGAGCTCTCCAATGCCTTGACTGACTGCAGCAAAAGCCGCGCCTTGGCACAAATTGACAAACTACTTGATATCGGCGAAGAACCCGTGGCAGTACTGGCCAAGATGAGCTACCCCATTTTAAAAATGGCGCGTATTAAGAGACTCAGTGATGCGGGCATGTCACAGGGCGATATTTTACGGGCAGCGGGGCTCATGTTTTGGGAATCTCGGTTAGTACAACAAGCACGTAATTTCCCCACGCAAAAGAACTTTTTAGCAACCCTTAATAAAATCATTGAAACCGACGCCGGGTTTAAGAGCGGCGCCGGATTAGACCCCAAAACGGCACTTAAGGGGATTGTGCTCACTTTATTTAGATAGTTTCTACAACTTTACTTCATAACAAGTCAAGCGCCCGTTTTTGCCGCATGCTATCGTCTCTATTCCGCCAAAACTTTTACATAAGCTCGTTCCCACCGTATCTGTTTCTCTAGCACCGCAATACATTTTATCTTCATCTAAATAATAGTAAAAACGCCAATATATACGCTCCTTGATTGGTTGTCCATAGATGACGTGGTCTGTCTTGGTGCGCCAACTTTGTACGGATGTATGCGTTCCGACAAAAACGGTCTCATCTTCCTGTTCACCGATACCAACATCCAATTGCCTTAAGTTGGACGTATATTCCCCGTTGGCCAAAAAATATATTTTTTCGGCTTGGGCCATACTAGACAATAAAGTAATAGCTTCTGCCATTCGTGCTTTTTCTACCGCTCTTTGATACTGAGGTAATGCTACTGCCGCCAAAATCCCTATTATGAGCACTACTACAAGTAACTCAATGAGCGTAAATGCTTGTTTCTGTTGAACCATAATCTCTCCTTATTTGTTTTTCTTTATAAAGAGAGAATATCAAAAAAAAAAAACGCGTCAAGCGAAACTTATGCTTCAGAATACACTGCCCCAAAAAAGCTATAATACAATTATGTCCGCTTCCATTCTTTTAACCGATGAATTTAAAGATGCATTGGCTCTCTTAGAGAGCAAACCCGTCATTAAACCTCTTATCTTTATTACCGGACGGGCTGGTACGGGAAAAACCACTTTGCTTAAATACTTTGCACAGCATACCGCTCAAAATGTGGTAGTACTGGCTACTACAGGGCTGGCGGCCATTAATGTACACGGACAGACCGTACATTCATTTTTTCGGTTAAAACCGGGCAATCTATTGGACCTGGGGGCTCTCCGACGTCTGCCGCGTAAAATCGTAGATAATTTAGACACGTTGATCATTGATGAGGCCTCCATGCTGCGTGCCGATCTGTTGGACGCCATGGACCATATTTTGCAGATTTCTACGCACAGTGAAGAACCGTTTGGCGGCAAACAACTCATTTTATTTGGAGATTTATTCCAACTTCCCCCAATTGAAGAAAACGAACGCAGCGGCTTATTTGATTATTTCCATCAACGCTATCAGAGCCCTTATTTCTTTGAAGCGCAGGTACTGCGCCGATTACCCTTGGAAGTATTTGAGCTCAAGCGTATTTTCCGTCAACAAACGGACCGGGAATATGCCCGTATTTTAAATTTAATCCGCGAGGGAAAAATCTCACAACCCGAACTAGACAGCCAGCTTAATAAACAAGTCTCCCAAGAAACTCCCGACATCGTTGAAAACAGTATCTTACTGGCTACGACTAACCAAAGTGCCATGTGGCGCAATCGCAGTCAGCTTGCCAAACTGCCCGGCACAGAATACGTTTACCCCGCTACGGCCGATGAAACATTTACCAAAACACCACCCGCTGACCGGGAACTACACCTAAAAAAGGGTGCCAAGATTATGATGCTCGTTAATGATGATAACTGGGTAAACGGGGACCTAGGAATTGTACATGATTTGGGGTCTGATTTTATCCAAGTAGAAATCAAAGGAGCCGTTTACGAAGTACAGCCCCATGTATGGGAAGAAGTACAATATGAGTTAAATCCCTTAACCCAAAAACTGACTCCCCGAGTTAAAGGATTTTTTAAGCAATACCCACTTAAATTAGCCTGGGCCATTACGATCCACAAATCCCAGGGACTTACGTTTGATAATATCTATTTGGATATGGGGCGCGGTGCATTTGCTACAGGTCAAACCTATGTGGCGTTAAGCCGGTGTCGCACATTAAACGGAGTTCACTTAAAACGGCCGATTTTGACCCGTGATGTGCAATGCGACGCGCGTGTGCAACAGTTTTTTGAATACGTCAGAGGCAACCGCGTGCTTGCCTAATCCGATTATCCCCATAGCAAACGGCACACGGTTAACCGTGTGCCGTTATAATTTACAGCTAAAACTATTTGCTGTATGGTGTGAGTGATTCGGTATAAATCGTCCACACAACGTCTTTAGTTGCCTGCGTAGGTGCAATGGACAGAAGTCCTCCCAAAGACGGCGTATTAAACGCCAGATCCACCAGTTTTTCTACGTCCTGTGCGGTAAATCCTTCATCCTTGAGTTTATGCGTGGCTCCTACACTAAAAAGCCATTTTTCTACACCGTGTGCTGCCAAATCGGCCTCATCAGCCGTACCTTTGAGTCCCGGTACCATCGGCATTAATACACTGGCCAAGGTTTTAGGTTTAGCACGGTAGATGTTTTTAATGACAGCCGGCAGCAACATGGCGAGCCCTAATCCATGGGTCAGGTTCGGATTGACACCGGACAGCGGATGTTCCAAAGCATGTGTATAGTGTAACAACCCGTTATCAAAGCTCAGTCCGGCAATCAGGGCCGCATACGTTAAGAAATACCGTGCCTCCAGATCTTTGGGATCTTTTAAGGCCACGGGCAGGTATTTATAGACAAGCCACGTAACCGCGATCGCAAGGTCCACCGCAAACGGGGAAGTTGTTTGGGTGGTGGCAGCCTCTACCACATGGTTCACTGCATCAATAGACACATACCGTGTTTGATCTTCCGAGAGCCCCGTCATTAGAGCTGGGTCATCAATGGCATAGAGCGGATAAATACACGGCAGGGCAATAGCCGGTTTGTAGTTCTTTTCTTCAATGGAAACTACCGCAAACTGGTTGGCTTCGGACCCTGTTCCGTGCGTTAAGTTAATGGCAATAATCGGAGCCGCCTCGGTAGGCGTAAATTTGAATTCATAAATATCTTCAGCCGTTTTACCCGGGTATTTCATGAGGATGGCCACACTTTTACCTGCGTCTATGGCAGATCCGCCGCCGATAGCCAACATGGCTTTGGCACCAAAATCATGTGCCATTTTGGCTGCTTCATTGACATGATGAGTATTGGGGTTTGGTGTTACTTTGTCATAATGCACATAGCTGATACCGTGTTTTTCAAAGGCCTTAACCACATGGTCCCAGGCTCCGGTCTTTTTATAAGCACCACGGCCGGTCACTACAATGAGTTTATCTAAACCGCGTTTTTTCAGGTCCGCACAGATATCATCAATCTTGGCAATCGCGCCTACACCTAAAAATACCGTGGTACGGGTACGGATTTCCCGCACTTGGTGAATATCAATCTCTTTTTCCCACATAGTTTCCTCCATTAAGCAGTGTATCCATTCAGGCACACTTATTATATCTCTTGTCTATACTATATGTTTTTTTCATTCACCACGCAAGAGTGAAAATTAATTAGAAAGAGTAATATTTAAATCCATCACCTGTACTACTATATGAACCATATAATTGACACCATTTATTTCCCAACGCATCATCTAACCGAGCCATACACTTTCTTTTAATAGTTCCATTTGCATTTATGTGATATTCTATTCTTCGATTAAAATTATCAATCACAACAAAACATATAACAAGTTCTAAATTTCTTACTCCACACGATATAGGTGTTGAATACTCAAAATCAATGGAATCCATTCCTTCGGCATAATATCCATTTGCCAAAAAATAAGTTTGTTGCATTTTAGCCATAGCATCCAATCCTACTAATGCTTTTGTTCCACGAGCTTTAAGTACTGCAAGCTGGTATTGCGGCAATGCGACTGCGGCCAGTATTCCTATAATAAGCACAACTACTAAGAGTTCTATGAGCGTAAATGCCTGTTTATGTTGAACCATAATTCTCTCCTTATTTGTTTTTCTTTATAAAGAGAGAATATCAAAAAAAAAAAACGCGTCAAGCGAATTTTAAAAACGCAAAGCCCCGGCATATACCGGGGCTTCTGGTCAACTTTAAAAGTTACTTATTTAACGGCTTTGTTAGCAGCTTTGGCTAAGCGAGATTTCTTGCGGGCAGCCGTTTTCCAGTGGATTACTTTTTTCTTGGCGGCTTTATCAATGCAAGCATTCGCTTTTTTCAAGTCTTCTTGTAAGGTTTTGGCTTT
Organism: Elusimicrobiaceae bacterium; assembly: GCA_017475405.1. GTDB lineage: Bacteria > Elusimicrobiota > Elusimicrobia > Elusimicrobiales > Elusimicrobiaceae > Avelusimicrobium. The sequence continues at coordinate 44,294 of JAFVFN010000015.1, read as the reverse complement.
CGCGGTAGCGGAAGCTTTTACCGTTTTGGTGGCCACGCGGACTTTTTTAATTAAGCCTTTGTTGGCGGAAGTTCTTTTTTCAGCTTGGCGCTGAGCTTTGAGGGCGCTAGTATGGCGGCCCGTTTTCAATTTTGCCATGTGTTAATATACCTCTATCTAAAAATCGGTTATATATATTATACTTTTTGCGTGCCAGATTGGTCAATACGTTTTTATTTGTTACAATAAGATTATGGATTCCCGCATAGATATTTTACCAAAACAACCCGGCGTATACATCATGCGCAGTAAAGACGGCACGATTATCTATATCGGCAAGGCCAAAAACCTCTCTGACCGGGTAAAACAATATTTCCAGGAATCCAATCTGTATTCCCGGGGCTGGAAACTGCCCAGTCTGCTCCCACTCATTGCCAAAATTGATTATGTTACCTGTGCCAGTGAACGAGACGCACTGGTACTGGAAGAAAAACTCATTAAGCAATATCAACCGTTTTTTAATTCACTGGGCAAAGACGGCAAAACCTATCCCTATTTAAAATTGTCACTCAGTGAAGATTTTCCAAGGCTTCAGATTGTACGTAAAAGTGCCGCCGATGCCGGTAAGCGCAGCGGTGACGCCTATTATGGTCCTTATCCCAAATCATATATTGTAAAGAGTTTAATTCGGTTCCTGTGGAAAAGCGGTTACGCCCCTCTACGACCGTGTAAGTGGAAATTTTCCCGTGAGAAACAACTTCCCGATATTAAAATCAATACCTGTATTTATTACCATACCGGCCAGTGTCCGGCCCCTTGCACTGGAAAAATATCGTACGAAGATTACCGCAAAAACGCACAACGCATGGCTGATTTTTTAGACGGGAACTTTGGCGGACTGACCGAAACCTTAACAACTCTTATGAAAGAGCATTCTGACAAATTGGAATACGAACAGGCCGCCGTTTATCGTAACTTTTTACATGCCTTGGATCATATGAAAGAGCGGGTCATTGTCGGACGATTTACAGATGATTATATTACCACCGCCATGGCAAATACTGACAAGTTAAAACGCTTGGCAGAGGTAATCGGTCTTAAAAAGTTACCGGCTCATATTGAAGCATTTGATAACTCGCATTTATTCGGCCGGGAAGCCGTGGGTTGTATGGTATGTTATATTAACGGCGAGAAAAATCACGAACATTACCGCCGTTTTAAGATTCGCTCCAAACTTCCCAAAAGAGGCGGCAGTGACTTTGCCATGATGGAAGAAAGCGTTTACCGCCGGTTACGTCAAATTAAACGTGCTCCGAGTCAGACACCCGATTTAATTTTACTAGACGGCGGAAAAAGTCAGATCCACGCTGCGTTAAACGCCTATGAGCGTGCAGGTTTGCATATCCCGTTTATTTCACTGGCAGAAACACACGAGGGCATTTATTTGCCGGGTGCCAGCGAAAGTATTAAACTGCCTATTGGCGACCCGGCCCTGAACTTGCTTATGGAAATCCGTGATGAAGTGCACCGTTTTGCCATTACTTATCACCGCAAATTACGTGATAAAGCCGAACTGCACGGACACGAAAGCCAAGAAGGACTTATTGATGGAAAAGACCCGGCAGGAAGAGACTAATTTAACCAATACGAGTAATCATCTCTCATAGTACCTCCTAAACTTTTACATATTTTGTGCTCAAAAGATTTACGACAATCATTCTTTTCAGAAATATGACACATCGTTTTATTTGCAAAATTTGAATGATTAAAAAATACACTATAGCTTGAACATTCACCTTTTTTTCCAACAGAAACCCTAGCAAATCCATCATTTAAATTGAGCATACTAACGATCTCGTGGCGTTGTTCATTTTCAGCGCGAGATCTATTGTCAGAATCTACCGTATATCCTCCCGGCAAAGAAACATCTAACTCATCAAAGGTTTCTGCATACTGTCCATTTGCCAAATAATATACCTCTTGCGCATTTTTAATACTGTGCGTCAAATCCATGAACGTGGCATAACGACTTTTTGCCACTGCTAACTTATACTGCGGCAAAGCTACAGAGGCCAAGATTCCTATAATTAACACTACCACCAAAAGCTCTATGAGCGTAAATGCTTGTTTATGTTGAACCATGATTCTCTCCTTATATATTTTTTTACTTATAAAGAGAGAATATCAAAAAAAAAAAACGCGTCAAGCGAAATTTCGTGACAAAAAACTCCCCTACTTAAAACTTCAAGTAAGGGAGTTTTAAAACGACAACTTAGATTAATTTTGTGCTACATGCTTATATTTAAACAGCCAGGCAAACAACACAGCTACTACAAGTGAGAACCCGGCAAACACAAACCAGCTCTCACTCCAACCCGCCATAATCTGCTCAGAAATATTAAGTGGATAAACACCGTCCACCATCTTGGACGGATCCAAATGCACATTGACCAAGCAGTTAATGACTTTCTGGGCAGCTAAGGAACCGATGGCAGCGCCAAACCCGTTGGTCATCAACATAAATACACCCTGCGCAGAGGAACGGATAGAGGGATCGGTTTCTTGGTCCACGTATAACGAACCGGAAATATTAAAGAAGTCAAACGCCACCCCGTAGATAATCATGGACGCAATAAGCATTAAGATACCGACCGCTGTAGACGGGTTGCCTACGCCCAAGAGCCCGAAGCGCAGCACCCAAGCCAACATACTGATTAACATGACTTTCTTGATACCGTAACGTTTTAAGAAGAACGGAATAAGCAAAATACACAGGGTTTCGGAAATCTGAGAGAGTGAAATGAGCGCCGTAGCGTTATTGGCTCCCCAAGAACCCGTATAACCGGCCAATGAGTTAAACCCAGTAATAAACGGACCAGCAAACCCGTTGGTAATTTGCAAGGACATCCCCAACAGCATGGAGAAAATAAAGAACACAGCCATTTTTTTTTCTTTAAAAAGAGCAAAAGCTTTGAGCCCCAACGCTTCGCCCAATGTGCGGGCTTTTTCAGTATTGGTCGGGCAGTTGGGCAGGGTAAAACAATAAAGTCCCAAGATCACGCCTAAAATGGCCGAGAAATACCACTGTGTAAACGAACCGGCAAAGTGAGCAAAGTTTGTGGTCCACATGGCAATAATAAACCCAATCGTGCCAAATACACGAATCGGCGGAAAACATTTGACCGTATCTAAATTTTGTTGGCGAAGAGCCGTATAAGCTACGGAGTTAGACAGTGCCAACGTAGGCATATAGAAAGCTACACTTAACGTGTAGCAGGTAAACAGACTGCAGAAACAAATATTAGCCTGTGAACCGAACCAGGCAGCCCCCGCCATAAAAGCAGCCGCCAACAGGTGACACAAAGCCAACATTTTTTGAGCCGGTACCCACCGGTCTGCTACGATACCGATGACCGCAGGCATAAAAAGAGACACAAAACCTTGTGTCGCATAAAACCAACCAATTTTATCAGCAAACCCGGCACCTGCCAAGAAGATGCCCATAGACGTTAAATAGGCACCCCATACGGCAAATTCCAGAAAGTTCATTACCGTCAAACGAATTTTGATGTTCATAGTAAGTATACGGGTTTCCCCGCCAGCACGATACGTACTTCCTCCTTAAATTTGACAAGCACCGCGCTTGCCTTATCTTTATTGTACAAAAAAAGTATAATGTAGGAAAATAAACCCATTTATCAGGAGTACAAATTATGGCAGATTATAGTTTTGATGTAGTATCTAAAGTAGATCTCAATATTATCAGCGAAGCCGTATCCGCCGCCAATAAAGAAATCACAAACCGGTATGATTTTAAAGGAACAAACTCTTCCATTGAACTGGTGCAAAAAGACAACGAGCTCAAATTGGCCTCTTCAGACGAATACAAAGTAAATACCTTGCGCGACATTATCTTTACCCGTATGGCCAAACGCGGCATTGCGCTTAAAAATTTACAGCCGCAAAAAATTGAAGCTGCTTTAGGCGGTAACGCTAAACAAACGGTCAAAATTCAGCAGGGTATCCCGGCAGACAAAGCCAAAGAAATTACCAAAACCATTAAAGACGCAAAGCTGAAAGTTTCTGCGTCTATTCAGGGTGACCAACTGCGCGTATCTTCTAAATCTAAAGATGAATTGCAAGCCGTCATTGCCCTCTTGAAAGGGAACGAGTTTGGGGTAGAGCTGCAATTTACCAATTACCGCTAAATATATGAAATATATCCTTTATTTCTTAACAATGGCCCTGTTATTTGGCGGTGGAATGATCGTAGGGAATATTTACCTGCCCGATCACTCTACGGTACGTGCAGCCGCCGTATCCGTACCTGAACTTAACACAGAAAACCCTATTTTTTCTCATACAGACCGCGAAGGGGCCGTACGTGAACTGGGTATTTTAAGCCAAGCCTTACAGTCTTGCCCGGTAGTAGTCAATGAGGAAAAAGACCGACTGGTTAACCATATTAAATTATGGCTTGCCTTGGAAGATTTCCACTTAAAAAAAGCCATCCTGGAACTGGAAATGGCTAAAAATGTGGAAACCAACCGCCCCACGGCACAGTTTATACAGGCTGCCTCAGATTATAATACAGCCCGTGCCTATGCCGAAAAAATGGCAGACGAATTATTCCCGCCCCAAATAGAAGAATCGCCTGATACGGCTACAAACATTAGTAGCGAGACTGCTAGCGTAGCACAAGCCGCTAAATAAACTGGCTTAAAATATTTCCTAAAATACTCCACACATCGTGGAGTATTTTTGTTATAATGTAAGTACAATTTATCTGTTTTTGGAACCGTTTAAGAAACGGAGAGCTCGCAAGAGCACAATAGAAGTCCAAAAACAGCCGCTTTAGGTACAAAATAAGTGGACTAATTACCCAATTATTTTGTGCCAAACGTTTACCGCTTGCGGTAAGCTACGGCTGTTGTGATTGGGTTACTTCTATTGGCTCAAAAGCGGCAGCCGTTTTAGTTGGTTTTATAACAGAAGATTGTAAGGAGAAAATATGAAACCAAATAAGCAAGCGTTTACACTCATCGAATTATTAGTTGTCGTCTTGATTATAGGCATCTTGGCAGCCGCAGCTGTACCGCAATACCAAGTAGCTGTTACCAAAAGCAGGTATGCAACACTGAAATCATTAGTTACAAGCATTGTAAATGCCCAAGAATCCTATTACTTAGCCAATGGAGCATATGCCTCAACATTTGAAACATTGGACGTTGATACTCCCGGAGATTGGTCTCCATCAGAGAACGAATTAGAAGGGGTAGTAGAACGACACTTTCCCTGGGGAAAGTGTCAATTGAGTACAATTCAAACATACTGTGCAACGGGTAAGATAGGATATCAAATACATTATGCACATGCGACAAATAACGCTCAAAAAAAAGTGTGCTTAACCTTTGACACAAACAAAAATACCATTGAAAGCAAAGTATGCAAACAAGAAACAAAAGATGAGAATCCTACTGACAGAACCACACATTTAATTTGGAGATACAAAAACTAATATATAGGAAATATTAGAATTCCTCTTTATTATCATATTCATGCATCAAGAATAATAAAGAGGAATTACCAAAACAGAGTTATTTGAAGTTACTTTCCGGCACCGCAGCACTTCTTATACTTCTTGCCGCTGCCGCACGGACACGGATCATTGCGTCCGATACGCGGTCCTTCATGCACCACGGTTTCTATGTGATGCTGCTCCGGGTTACCTTCGGCTCGCAGTTCGGCCTCATGGTCTTTCATCCATTTTTTCATCTGGCGTATACTCTTAAAGTTCACACCGTCAGCTTCCATACGCCGAGCGATACTCATAAAACGCTCTTTAATGGTCGGATCTTTTAATTTGCTTTTAAATGCATCCGGCAAAGCGTCAATTTCTTTCTCCAGTTTATCGGTAATTGAACTTTTACCGTCACTAGAGGCCGGAGCCTCTTTTTTCTTAAAGGGATTCCAAATCATAATACAACAACACTCCTATTTGATTAAATTTTCAACAAAGTTCTTAATAATTTCCGCTTTTTCAAAATAATGTTTTTCTCGCGGAACAACCAAACGGTTGGGATGCTTGGACCAAATATCTAAAATTTTATCGTCAATTTCAAAGGCCTGTTGCAGGTTTTCCGTGCGCACATTGGTGGCCTGGTAATAATCTTTCTCCGGCGGCGGAGAGAGGTGGATCACGGCGTCATAGCGCGCCAGTTCCGCTTCCAAAGAAGACTCCATATTTTTGAAAAAATCTTCCGATCCGTACGGCCAATACACGGCTCCGTCAATCGTACCGCGGTCACATACCATGACCGAGGCGTCCGAGGTTTTTTCAGCCAGTTCTTCTAACTGTTTAACCGTATAGAAAATAATTTTCTGGGCATGTACGATATGCACCGGAGAGTTATCCGTACGCGGGAACCCGCCGCTGTAAATAAGTGTAGCCGCTTCCTGCACAAGGGAAATTTTCTTGCCAAAAGTTTCTTTTAAGATAGACAGAGCCGTGGTTTTACCGCCGCTGGGTCCGCCTGTTAAAACGATTTTTTTCATAGTGTTATCCTTTAATAATTTTTTCTACAAAATCTTTAATAATTTCGGCTTTTTCAAAGAAATGTTCTTTTCCTTCTACGATTAACCGGTGCGGATGCTCCTTCCAGATATCCAAAATCTTTCGGTCAATCTCAAAGGCCTGATCCAAATTTTCCGTACGCACATGCGTGGACTGGTAAAAATCCGGGTTAGTGGGCGGCGACAGATGAAGTACCGCATCGTAACGAGCGAGTTCTTTCTCCAAAGAGGTATTCATAACCTTGAAAAAATCCACTACCCCGCCCGGCCAATACACGGCTGCGTCCACCGTTCCGCGGTCACATACAATCAGATCAGCCTTGGAATATTCCTCGGCCAAAGCTTCCATTTCCCGGGTAGCCACAAAAATGATTTTTTGGGCAGCCTCAATATGCGCGGGGCTGTTATCCTGCCGCGGGAACCCGCCGCTAAAAATCATCGTAGCGGCCTCGCGTACCAGTTCTACCTGCGGACCAAAAGTTTCCTTTAAAATGGTCAGAGCAGTGGTTTTACCGCTGTTCGGACCTCCTGTTAAAGCGATTTTTTTTTGTTTATTCATGCATGTCCTCCGCGGCGGCATGCTTGGCATCCGCCTGTTTGGCTGCGTTTAATTCTTTCAAATAGAGTTGCACCAGTTCGTCAAACTCGGCCCGTTTTTCGGTAGGTACGTCCCGTACGGCCGAGTTGCGGTTTTTCATTTTCAGAAAATCCAAGAACTTGTTTTTTTCTTTGATGCGAAAATCCAAATGCGGTCCCGTGGAAAGTCCCGTACTTCCGATATATCCCACAGTCGCGCCCTGTTTAATTTTAGCGCCTACTTTGACGTTTTTGCCAAAACTTTTGAGGTGTCCGTACATGGTGGTATAATCATTGGCATGGCGAATTTCCACAAAATTGCCAAACCCGCCTTTCCAACCGGCAAATTTGACGGTACCGTCGGCCACAGCCTGTACGGGAGTACCGATGGGAGCTGCAAAATCAATCCCCAAATGCGGGCGTCTGATCTTTAAAATCGGGTGCATGCGGTTGGGATTAAAACTAGATGAAATCCGGTATCCCCGGAAACTGATCGGAGACTTTAAGAACATTTTTTTACTGACCTTGCCCGTTTCATCGTAAAAATCATCTTCAAAATAAAATGCATACGTCGGTTTGGTTTCATTGACGTTCTTATACGAAGCGGCCAACAAATCTTGACTGACAATCTCACCGGACGGAGCAAAATTCTCTTCCCATAAAGCGGCATACTCATCGCCATTGCGAGTATCGGTATTAAAGTCCACTGTCCAGGAAAACGCGTCCGTAAAATCCAAAACAAGCGGCCAGGTAAGTCCGTCGGCAAGCATACTAGTGGACAACGCCTTATACACGGTCCCGGCAGCCGTTTTAATACGTGTGCTCAAAGCTACTTCACTGACTCCGGCTACCAAATAATCATCCACATTGGCCACATAATAGCGTTTAAAACCCTGTTTTAAGAGCAACAACAAAAAATGTCCGTTTTCTACAGATAACGTATACAGGTCCTGCGGCTGTAGACGCCGTGTATTCACCACCGTAGCCAGTTTATCCGTGATTTGCGCAACTTCCTGACGAGACAGTCCGGACTCACTCAAAGCATTATAAATCGGTTTTTCTTTAATGGAATACTCCACGGCCGGGATCTCCCGCTGAGCCTCGGTAATCTCCTGTTCGCGCAAACGATATTCTTTGGTTACCTGCAAAGCCAAATAGGTGCTTACCCCGATCACACATAGTACCAGGATATAAAACAGTACATCGTGATAGCGCAGGTAATGGCGTTGCAAAAAAGAAAGGAATTTTTCTTTCATAGTTTCTGTTAAAGGGCGGGATTACTCCCGCCCTTTCGTATTTTATTTAGCGTCCTTTAAAAAAGAGCACAATGCAATAGCGTTAAGTTTTACTTTCGGATCATCAGCACGAGACGGCAAAATGACCGGGATTTTCGGCCCTACCAGTACAGCTGCCGCTTCCATATCGGCCCCAAAAAATGCCAGTGCCTTATATAACGGGTTTGCTGCATCCAGATCAGGTAGCATCAAAATATCGGCGTCTCCGGCAACCTGTTTGTCTTTAATGCCCTTTTCAGCCGCACGCTGCGCAGACATAGAAATGTAAAAATCATACGGGCCTTCCACCACACATCCGGTGATTTTCCCGTCCTTATTCATTTGTTCCAGCGCAGCAGCGTCTACGGTGCTGGGGATTTTTTCGTTTACTTTTTCAACGGGACATACACACGCCACTTTGGGATTTTCCAGTCCCAGTTTGTGCATGGTACTAACCGCGTTTTGCACGATTTTTACTTTTTGCTCAAGCGTAGGTGCAATTACCACGGCCGAATCTGTTACGGCAAACGGTTTTTTGTATTTGGGCGTGCTAAAAAGTACAAAGTGTGACAGGAGCGCCCCCTCCGGTACCAGGTGGGCTTCTTTATTTAAAATAGCTTTCATGTAGTATTTGGTATCTACAAGCCCTTTAATCAAAAAGTCGCCCTTGCCAGCCAAAATCTGATCTACAGCCAGTTTGCACATCGTGGGCACATCTTCACAATCAATAAACTCAAATTTACTTTCGTTTAAGCCGACATTTTTAACCATCTCTTTGACCGCCGCCAAGGGACCAATCAAAATCCCATGAGAAATCAGTCCGTTTTCATCAGCCATTTTAATAGCGGTCAGGGCTTCTTTGTTATTGGCACCCGGAACTACGACCCGGTTGGATTTGCCTTTGACTTGGTTAATTAAATCTGCAAAACTGCTAAATTTCATACGACTTTCTCCTTAATGTTATATATTCAAATCAGTTATATTGTTTGACGATTTTAGGGTTTTCCAAAGCCCGTTCGGCCGCATCGCGAAGCGCATCTTTTTCTTCACTACCCGGAAATACATATACGGGGGCAATCCATCCGGTATACTGGCTAATCTTTTGCGGGATATACTTACTGTGCATCAGTCCGCCCGTAAGTGCAATAAATTCTACTTTCCCCTCTAATACTACGGCCATCTCGCCAATAGCTTTAGCCAATTGGTAAACCAACGCCTCCAAAGCCAATTTCGCTTCCTCTCGTGAACAGGTAATCAAACTGCCCGGCCGTTTTTTTCCGGTCGTAATAAATTCTTCTAATTCCTTGGCATCCGAAGTACCTGTATAAGCCACAAGACCGCCTTTGCCGCGCAACTTAAGACGGATTTCACGCTCCGTATATTTACCGGAAAAACACATCTGCACCAGTCCCGCATTAGGTGTAATCCCGCTTCGTTGCGGGGTCATAGGACCGTCTCCCTCATAGCCGTTCGTGACATCCACGACACGACCCTGTTTATGAGCTCCTACCGAAACACCGCCGCCGGCGTGACAAACAATACAATTCATTTTTTCATACGGTTTGCCTGATTTTCCGGCAATCAAACGGGCCACCAGTTTTTGGCTTAAAGCATGAAAAATCGAAATTCGTGGGTTTTCCGGCATACCCGATAATCGTGCAACCGGTTCCAGTTCATCTACAATGACCGGATTGGCAATATAACTGGGACAGCCCGCATACTTGGCGATGTCTTTGGCCAAAATGCCTCCCAAATTACTCGCATGGTTGCCATAAGAACCCACCGTCAAATCTTTCATCATTTTTTCATTAACGGCATATACTCCGCCTTCCAAGGCGTGCAGCAACCCTCCCCGCCCGATAACAGCGTCGATTTCTTTAAGCGGGATTTGATGGTCTAACAGATAATCCAAAATAAGCTTACGGCGAAGGGGTAATTGGGCCGTTACATTTTGGCCCTCATAAGGTTCCAAATCGGTAATTGAATAGCGCACGGTCACTTCAAACACGGGTTTATTGCCGCGGTAGTAGCCGATATCATCCGAGGTAGAACCCGGATTGATGACTAAAATATTGTAGGCCATACGCTTTTCTCCTTTCTTTTATTATTTTAGCAAATCTGACGCCCCTAGACTACTTGGGTATACGCTGATTAATACGCTCCAGTAACGTTTTCAAAAAGAATAACTGCACCGTAGAGATCGGGTGACGGGCCAGTGCATGACGTAAAAATGCGGTTCGCTGCCGAACAGACAAATCATTGCGCAAGTCTACCCGCTCGCACAACGCCTCTACCTGCGCTAAAAAGATCTCTTTTTGCTGATCGGTCGGTTGATCAGACACAGCTTCTACCGGCCGCAGCGGCGTAAAACCGGTGCGCCTGGAAAGCTCATAACACGTTAAAATAACCGCCTGGGCCAAATTAATGGACGGTTGCTTGGCCACTGTAGGAATATTAAGTATGGCGTCACACCGTTCTATATCCTCATTGGACAGTCCCGTTTTTTCGTTGCCAAACACCAACGCTATCTTCTGATCGGGCAACCGCTTCAAACGCGTATTCAAATGCGGCAGGGTAATAATTTCCTGGACTACGTCTCGGTTGCGAAGTGCCGTCGCCGCCAGTGAAAACGTACAATCCTTAAGAGCCTCATCCAAACTGCCCAGCTGCGCAGCATTTTGCATAATATCCTGTGCGCCCACGGCACTGACAGCCTCACGCCATACCGGCGCAAACGGTTGTACCACGCGCAAATCGGACAGCCCGAAATTACTCATGGCACGCGCACACGCCCCAATGTTATTAGGATCACGCGGACTAACCAGTACAATACACAACTGACTCATTTACGAGCCGCCTCGGCCAAAGATTCGGCCAGCGTAGGATGGGCAAAAATAACCTCTTTAAACTGCGTGAGTGTCAGGTGTGCCTGCAACGCAACGCTTACCACGTGAATGAGTTCCGCGGCATTGGCTCCCACTAAAACCCCGCCCAGCAGTTCGCCTGTTTCTGCATGGGCAATAAGTTCAAAATAGCCTTCAGTTTGGTCTTGTGCTACGGCGCGTCCGTTGGCCAGTAAAAACGATTTATGCACTTTTACGGGAATCCCTTTAGAATCAGCCTGCACGCGGGAAAGTCCCACAGCAGCGATTTGCGGACTCGTGTAAATAGCACGCGGTACGGACTCGTTGTGGTATACAGCGGACTGTCCGCATAAGTTGCGTGCCGCCACTTCCCCCTGACGCGTAGCCGCGTGAGCCAGTTGACACAATCCGTTTACATCCCCCACCGCATAGATGTCATTTTTAAGCTGCAGGGTTTGCGGGTTTACCTGCACTCCTTTGCGGGTCCATTCCACACCGATATTTTCCATATGCAGTGACGTCAAGTCTACCGAGCGTCCGATCGCGGCCAAGATTTTTTCGGTCTGTACAGTTGTCCCATCAGAAAGAGTAAGCGTCCAACCGTTGTTTTTTTCGGTCACCTGCGTGGCCGAAACCCCCGTATGGAAAATAATACCGCGTTTGGTCAGTGCCTGGCTAAGCGTACGGGCAGCGGTTTCGTCTTCCAGCGGTAAAATACGCGGTTGCATTTCAATGACGTGCACGGTTACCCCAAGTGCACTTAAAAAATCGGCCATCTCGCAACCAATGACTCCCCCGCCGATAATGGCCATGCTTTGCGGCAGGGCGGACATACTAAAAATCGTGGAATTATCGTAAATCTTATCTTGAATAGCGTCAAACGGGGCCGGGAAAAACGCCTGCGAACCGCTTGCCAGAATAATCCCGTCTGCCTGTAAAGACTCGGTGCCGGCTGCGGTTTTGACCGATACCGTATGTTCATCAATAAAGGAAGCTGCTCCGCTAATGACCGTCACATTGGCTTTTTTTAATAAGAAATTAATCCCCTGCACCAGTTTGGCGGTAGCCTTTTGTTGGCGCGCCTGGATTTTGGACCAGTCTCGTTTGGCAAATAATTGCATGGCCAGTTCCGTTCCACCCTCCTGGCACCATGCTCCCAATGCCAGAAGACTGGCAAATTTATGCGCGGCATCCAACAGTGATTTAGACGGGATACATCCGCAATTAAGACACACCCCACCCAGTTTATTTTTTTCAATTAAAGTGACCTGCGCACCCAACGAGGCAGCCTCTAAGGCGGCCGGATACCCGGCCGGACCGCCACCAATGACAATAACTTTTTTCATACAAACTCCTTAAATCTGACTATACCTAATTGTAGCATTAAAATATGCCACAGTAAGCAGAAATTATGTTACAATAGAGATGTAGTGAAATCCACAATTTAATCTATTTTTGAGCCGTGTGAAGAACACGGGTGGTTTCAAACAAACCAATAAGAGGTCAAAAATAGTCGTTTAGGTGCATACGGGTCTGCAGCCTTGTATGTACCGAATGTTTACCTCCCTAGCGGATGGTAGGCTACGGCTGTTATATTGAATTACCTCTTATTAGTTCAGTATGGCGGCCGTTTTTTAGGCTACCCTGCTGACAAAGCTAATAAGGAGAACATAAATGAAGATAAATTATCAGGCAGGGTTTACCCTGATTGAGTTGTTAGTAGTGATACTAATTATAGGGATCTTGGCGGCTGTTGCCTTGCCGCAATACCAAAAAGCGGTAGAAAAATCACGCGCGACCGAAGGGATCGTATTAGCACGGGCAATTGCCAATGCAAACGAAACCTACCGTTTAGCCAACGGAGATTATGCCGAATCTTTGGAAGATTTGGATATAGATATACCCGGGCGCATAGACACGACCTCCAATATCGATAGCATAATAACTCCCTGGTTTTCATGCCGGGCACGTAATGATGCAAAACTCTGGAAATATTCTGCTCTATGCCGCAGGATAGGTAAGGGATATTATATTGGTTACCGAATATCCGATAAAAGGTTTATATGTGGCAGTAATGAGACAGATCTTCCGGAAGGTGTGGAATGGTGTAAATTTCTAACAGGGCAAACAACTCCTATTTCGGGAACTAGCAGGATATATGCCTTTGATTAATTAAATAAGCATTCCTCTCGTATCAAACAGAAATTTTTTAAAATTGCACCGTTACATTGGCAGCTACATGATAGGCGGTATAATCCTCACTCTCCACGTAAGCGTGGTCCATGACGGTTATACCGCCGCTTAACGTTAAGCGTAAGTTTTGAGACATTTCATAGTCCAGTGAAGAGGTGGCATCAAATAAATGATAGTTATCCTTTACCTCTACAGGGGATTTTTTATCCGTATAAGTAAAGGTAGTGTTCCAAATGACACGGTTGGTCGTGCGGTAAATACGGTTGATAAACGGCAGTTTGAGCCCGTGTGGCAGGTTAAAGTCCCAACGCAAGTTCAGACTGGGAATCCACTGCGTGTAGCTCTCGCTAATCATCCCGCGCACCAACCATTTATCATGCGAGTTATACAGCACCTTGGGTGTAATACGCATGGCACCGATATAGAAAGAAGTCTGTGCGGACACATCATCATCCAAAGTACGCTGGGAACTGTAGTTGCCGCGAATATCCCAAGTGTCGGTTTCATGGCGGGTGTAGTTTAACACTGTATCAAAAAAGTGGAATAACATAAAGCGCAAGTCTCCACCGTATTGTTTATTATTTTGCTCATCGGTACCGATATTTTTCTGTTTGACTAAACTGTAGCGCAATTTTAAATTGGTGGCACTGAGCCATTTGCTCGCATAGAAAAATTTCTCCAAATCGGAAATAGATACTGTGACATCCGGTAATGTCAGACTGGTTGAGTCATACTCAGTTCCAGTCTGCTCGTTGTTTTGGATCGTCTTGGAGAAGTTATTAATAATCGTCAATGTCTGCCACGGCGCCATGGCACCCGTGAGCTTATACTTGGAGAGCGGACTCCAACGCTGGGTCGATACAAACGTATCACGAAGCGTCATACTGCGCCGGTACCCGAACCGCCCCACATCTTTCAGTGACCCGCGGATCCACAGTTCTTTTCGGGAGTCAAATCCGCTGTCCACATCATCCCACGCATCGGCGTCCTGCAAACGATAGCTGGATGAAACGACCAGAGTATTAAACAACTTGCTTTGGGGGATGATTTCACTGCCACTTAGGGTAAGTGTTACACCGCCATCCGAATTACGGTTTACAGTTTTTACGGTGCCGATATTAAATTTAGTATTACGATCCAAGTTGCTGGTTTTAACACTTAAGTTATTGTTTTCTTGCGTGGTAATATTGTAGCTCACGGACGGAGCCAGCCATTTGTTAATCTTCCAGGTACTGTTAAAACCGGTATTTTGGTTCATGGCCTTGGGGTAATGTATAGCATCATCTCCGGACGTCTTATACTGCGTACGATCTTCTTTACTCTTACTCAAACTATACGTAGGTGTAAAGTTAAAATTATTGGTCGGTTGATAGGTTACCTTGGCATTGACTTTTTGAGTATTTTCATCAGTATTATAGTAAGTATCCGAATGCCGCTCGCGCGCATAGTCAATAGAAGCTGTTGTATAGTGGTATCCGGCCTGAATATTTTTAAAAGCACCGGTCGTGTGTGACAAGGTGGCCCCGTAAGTGTGCGTATCGTCTTTACGTTTCATGACGTCATATTCGGTACTGTCCTGCGTGTATTCCAAACCGATATTGGGATATTTTTCCTTAATAAAGTCCCCGCGCACTACAGCCGTTTCTTTTTGCACGCGCCCTTTATCTAACATGCTGACCGTGTTGTAATTGGTACTGTCACTGATGACCGGTGTGGTGACCGTAGAACGCGTCAAGTTGGCCTGCATCGGGAACTCTTTGATGCGCGTCATTTTGACAAAGTATTCTTCCTGCGTGGTTTCCTGTTGCTTGGATACAGCCAGCGGAGTTTCAAAATTACTGTCCTTGTGTACATACTTCGCCCCGGCACTTCCCCATTCGTCCAACCGAATGGTTACATCTCCCTTATACGCGTCGCCCGTTAACGTAATAGCCTCTGCCAGGTGAAGAACGTTAAGCCACACCTCACCAGTACTACCCGAGGTACCGCTTTGTTGTTGGACACCGGCCAAAATCAAACTTACTTCCCGAAAATTTACCAGTCCGTTTACGGCACGGGTAGACTCTACCCGTACATTATACGAGGCATCCGACACATTGGTAAACGTATCGGCAATCCCGTCCCCGTTGGTATCTACCATCTTAACAGAAATCAGTCTCCATCCCTGGAAGTTAGTGGGCACAATAATCTTATCGTAATTTTGTTCCGTTCCCACTTTGAGGTAAAACTCCGTACCGTCCTGGTTAAGAGGAGAATTGCTGTCCTGTGTAACGGCCCCGTGCAGCAGGAACCGGAACTCTTTATGCTGGCTAAAATCCATCGTGGAGAAGTTACGGTTTGCATAACAAGAATCATCCGTACACGCAGAAGCCGTATTAAACTTAATACGCAGGGACTGGTCCAAGGCATTGGCACTGTTATTGGATTCCCGGTAGTTATCCAGTGAACCATACAAATAATTAAATACCCGCAGCCCGTCACTGCGACGATCATTAAAAATCGGTTCGTAGTTGGAGTTATCTACGTTATTAATACCGGACACGGCAAACGCCGAAGTATTTTGTTGGTTGGCCGGGTTCCAGGCCGTACCGGATAAGGATATGTTGGCAATCTTGATTTGCCCTCGTGTCTTGGTTCCTTTGCGTAACGTAATACGTAAATGGTGAACGGCAGTCCAATCCGATTTATTGGTAATCTGCAGCGCCTGTGAATGTGTTTTCCAAACAGCTTCACTCGCTCGTACGGTAAACTTACCGGCAATATTCTCACTGGACACATTATCATAACGTCCGTTGCCGTTTAGATCCTGCGTATCAATACGTCCGTTTGGTTGGGTTTCATAGTTATAGACGTTATGAACAAACGGATTGTAACGCTCTTCACTGCCATCCGGGTTGCGAAACAACCAACCAATATCTTCGTTGGGGGCCAGACTGTTGCGGCAATATACATCTTCCGTTTTGGGCACATTGGTTCCGCACTGCGTGTTCATCCCGTCACTGCTGTCGGAACGTTCATCAATATCCCCGTAGTTAATTTCAATTTCCGGACCACCCTCTTCTCCCAAATACGTAATTTCAAAAGAGGTTTTGTCTGACAAATCCACCCCAACCTGACTGAGAGGATACACAATAGAAACTTCATCTAAATCAGTCCCGGAAACAGCACTATATTCCATGGCCTGGGTGAAGTCATAGTTCAGCACAAGTACCTGTTGCTTATCATTATAATTGGCAATGGCATTGGGATTAATCTGCAGGGAGGGCAAATCCTGTGAGTCCCAGTGCAAAGTGTTTAAGAAAGTGGCCCGTTTGGAAGCTGTCGGGTTGGCTGCAAAAATCCACTCTCTGAAAATAGTAGAACCGGCCACCTGCGCACTGGCATCATCCATATTATCGATCATGGCATAGCCGAATAAATTTTGTTTTTTGATGCTACGCGCGGCTTCCACACTAAAATCTACCGATAACGGATCGGCGAGTTTAATATCTTTCCCGTTGATGTCTGCACCGTAAACTAATAAATTTTTGGAATAAGCACCTACTTGCGGCACCGTACTGGGTTTCTCTCCCCCCTCGTTAATAACAGTAGCACCCATGGTAATCTTGTCAAAGAGTTTATAATCTAATCGTCCACCGATTACTGAATTATTGGCATTGTCACCGCCTGTGGTATCATAGGTAATATCAATCACGGAACTTTCGGTAATTTGGTCACCCTTATAAAAAGTAATAAACCCGGACGTATAATCAATATAATAATCATTATTGCGCGTAAGCGTACGACCGTTTAATTTGACCGTTTCGGACTGGACCACCATGCCGGCTTCCACAAAATAGGTTTTTACGGTACTTTCGTACTGGATTTTAAATTTCAAGTTACGCGACGAAATCGGCGTCGTATCATACAACCCCGAATCGTTTAACCGGTAATCCAAATTAAAAATACCGGTGTTAAAATCAATATCAATATACGTGGGATATGTAAAATAGGAGTTCGAAATCTGCTGACCGTTGGCATCCTGCAACTGCAAAATAAAGTTGCCTCTTCCGTTATCCGGTGTAATCTTTTGGGCGCCGATATTATAGTAGGTTTTAAGCTCCATTTTATTGGCCGTCTCATCGGCGCTAGTTACCACGGAGCGATCGTTAGGTGTTTTAATAAATTTAACGGTGCCGGATGTACCGAGTGTTTCACTTAATCGGTTCCCGCGCGTATCCAAGTAATCTACGGCAATGGCCGCATCAGCCTTGATGGCACGCTTAAACGTAATGATCCCGCGTGCATAGTCAATCGTGTAGTCAATCCCGCGCGTTAACAATTCCCACTTGGCCTGATAGCTGCCACCGCCCAACACATCTTCTGCTGTTTTATCTACCGGCACATAGGTATACGAAGTAGCGTTATTATCCAAATAGATTTCTTCAGTTCCCGCTGAGATACTTCCCATCGCACTGCGCCAGTCATTGTAAGCCGCTCCGCTGACTACCGGTACTTCCGTACCGTCATCTTTTTTTAGCGGTTTGACATTACCGCCAAAAGTTAAATCATAATAGGTACGACGCACATAGTTTTTGTCATCAAGCGATACGATTTCCGAAACACTGCTTCCCACGAAACGTTTTTGTTTACTTGAACCCTTGGTCTGCGAACCGATCAAATACAAATTGGCGTTTTTATGCTGCATATGCATCTTGGCACCAAACAGCTGTTTTTCATAGGCAATAAATTCCGTTTGCGGCAAGGCCAAATTGATATCACCAAACTCCGCCAGCTGCACAAACTCACCGGGCTTACCGCGGTACGCTACGGAAATCGTCTTATCTTCTTCGCGCTGGTCGTCATAGTCAATATCCACAAATACGCGATCCAAGATTTTACCCTGCATTTTAAGCTGCAGCTGCTGGTCCATTTGTACCGAGCGGTCATTGCGGTTTTCAATCGTGCTGTTTGGGTCGGACTTATACTTTTTACCCGTCATATTAACGCCCAGTATATAACGTCCCGTTAAGGCAATACTGGTACCGTAAAGCGGCAACGAAAGCGTAGGATTAAGCAGCGTTAAATCGGGAATGGGTTCCGGCTCCTTATCCAGACTGTATGCTCCCTCTACCGAGGTAACAGCCTGGCGCCAAAACTCGTTGGAGTATTTGAGCAGCTCGGCATCGTCCGGCGGTTCTTCCAGAGTCAGTTCTTTTTCGCGTTGGGCGGCTTGTTCTTCTTCAAAAATATCATATTGGTTTTTGTCTACCAGACTATACGGCAGGGTTTGCGCCCCGGCAATTGGGGCGAAAAAGACGTTAAAAAATATAATATAGGCAAGAAAAATCCGCAATGCTTTCATAAAAAGCAATAAACCCTCATTTTCTATTTTATAAATTATCGCACGGCTGTGCTACTTAAAAAATAACTTTTTTCCCGTCATCGCTTATATTTTGTTAAAATTTAAAATATGCGTCTCGGAATCTTTACTAAATACATTGCCAAAAGTTTGCTAACTGTATTTGCCGGGGTACTGGGGATACTGACCTTTGTCATCTTCATGAACCACTTTATCCGGGTTATGAATATGGCGATGAACTACGGTACTAGTTGGGGATGGGTGGCCTCTTCACTGCTTAATTTAGTGCCCGACGTGTTTTGTCTAAGTGCCCCCATGGCATTTCAGATTGCCATTTTACTGACTCTGACCACCATGAGCGAGCACGGCGAGTTAATTGCATTGCGCGCAGCCGGGTTTTCATTTAAAGAAATCGTACGTCCGTTGGCCGGATGTGCGGTCATTTTATCTGTCATTTTGGTGATTATGAGTAACTGGATTACCCCGCGCAGTTATCAAAAAGTACTTAATCTGCGTACCGAAGCACGCAGTAAGATTACCAAAGTGAATTTGGAACCCCGCACCCTCTTGGATTTAGGAGAATGGACCCTGTACGTAGAAGAGTTAGACCCCAAAACAAACGAAGCCAACATGATCCAACTCATTAAAAAAGAAGATTCCGCAGCCCTTTCCACCAAGGTCAACGCCACACGCGGCAAGGTCATACTGACCGACACGGCCATGGGGCTTCAACTCTATGACGGCCAAATGCAACGATTAGACGGCAAGGATCCCTCGGCCTTTACAGCCGCCAATTTTGATGAATACACCATGCATATTTCACTGTTTCGCAATCAGCAGCGCAGACTGCGCGTAGGAGAAATGACTACCAGCCGGCTGTTCAGAAGGCTCCATAATACTCCTCTTGATAAAGCGACCCGCAACGAATACCGCTGCGAAATCAGTATGCGTAATGTCATGGCACTTTCTCCGCTTATTTTGCTTATTGTCAGCTGTCCGATTGGATTTTCACTGGGTAAACGCACCAATAAAGGATGGGGCATGCTGTTTAGCGTTATCATTATTTTTTCGTTCTATTTACTCATGACCTTGGGGATTTCCCTGGGTAAAAAATTCGGTTGGCTGGCTTACCCCGGTCCGTGGTTACCGGTACTGGTCGGTATTATAATAGGCCGTTACTTATGGCGTAAGAGGTTAAATATTTAATGCGATTATACCGTTATATTGCCCGTAAATTTTGGGGGCCGTTTTTCTTTGCACTGGGGATTTTTACTACCCTGGTCGTATTGGGTGATATCTTTGAAAAAATGAAGAACCTCAGTAATGGTACTACCACTGTATGGGATCTACTGGCTTACGCGGCCTGCACGTTCCCCAATTGGTTAACCACCATTATGCCGGTAGCCTGTTTGTTAGGGGCTATTTCCGTAATCAGTGAAATGGTCGCCAACGGAGAATGGACAGCCTGCGTAGCTGGCGGGTTTGCACCCAAACAACTTTTTAAACCCATTATTTCCTGTATTTTAGTAGTGGTAGCGGGCACTATGCTTGTGCAGGAATTTATCGTACCGTCCCTCAATCTTAAGGCCGATCAGATTTATTATACCCGCATCAAACCCGCGATCGGGTTTAACCCCAACGTGGAAAACGATGTAGTTATTAAAATTTCCCCCTACCAAATGCTTTTTGCCAAGCAGGTGGATATTGCCAAAGGGATCATGCAGCGTGTGTCATTTGACACCTATAACGAACAATGGAACATCTCTACGCAGCTCATCGCCCAAAAGATGATTTGGAATGCTGAGCAGCAACATTGGATCTTACAAAATGGGATTGAGCGGACCTTTCTTAGTGACATGGATACCACTGAAGAATCATTTACCCACAAAGTGGCCCCGTTTGCAACGGCCCCGCAACATATGGCGGTCAGCAAGGCCGAAGATAAACTCTTAAGCATCCGGGATTTAACCACCAAGATCCGGTTCTACGGGCAAAGTGGACTGGCACACTATGCGGCCGAGACGACCCGGCAATCCAAACTGGCCACCCCGTTTGTAACGGTAGTTATGTGTCTGTTGGGCATGCCGTTTGCCATTAGTACCCGGCGAAAAAGTAAAATCCTAAATATCATCATGTCCTTAGTTATTGCCTTTGCTTTCTGGTGGCTGATCTCCATGGTTACCTCCATGGGACAAAACGGATATATGAACCCTTACTTGGCAGGATGGGGCCCGGTACTACTTTTCAGTGCTGCGGTTTGGGCCGAATTTAAATGGCTTAAACTCTAAACCGCCGCCATGCTAGAAATTACCCTTGAACAAATAAAGCAGGCCTACTATTTTTTAAAAAACCATTTTTACTACGACTCCATTGACTTATTTACCAAAAACCAACTGGCTCAATACGAAGACCAATACGCCCGCAAATCGGCTAACGCTTTTTTTGAGCAGCTGCGCAAAGACGTATTAGAACGACTTACGCTGCATAACTTTCAGGTTTCTTTTCGTATGCTCCCCAAAGAAATCCGTCCGCCTGCCCCAACGTACAACCCGGCAGGCAGTTTTTTTCACAATGTTTCTGTTAAGGAGCATTACCCCGTTAAATCCGTTAATTTTTTTATTCAGACGGATATTCCCACACGTATTCTGGATATCTTGTGGATTCTCAAGGAGGGAAGTAAGGTCGATAAAACACTGCCGCGCCATGTTTATGCTAGCCGGTTATTATATTCCGTGCGGGAACACGCTGCGCCACACACCGCCCGGCGAACCCCGCTGTTTAAAAAATATATGTCCCAATACGCCGCCTGGCGAGACGGTGCATTTGGTAAAGCACGCAAGCTGCTAAAACGCAAACAAAATTGCCTGATTATTTTATTAGATATTTATCGTTGCTTTTACTCTATCCATATCCCATGGTCTGAGTTTGAAACCGAATTTGGCACCAGTCCTTATACCCATGCCCTGCAAGTATTACACCAGCGTTACCTGGATCAAATTGCTCCGCTTTTGTCCCCCTGCCCGTCGGGTGTGCTTCCTGTAGGGTTATTATCCTCCGGAGTTCTGGCGAATTGGTATTTACAACGTTTGGACAAGGCTCTGATCCAATCCGCCGAGCCGGCCTTTTACGGACGATATGTAGATGATATTTTACTGGTAAAACCCGTAGAAGAATTAAACCTTTCGGATTTATCATTGGAACGGTGCTTTCATTTGTGTTTCCCAAACTTCGTATTTACGCAACGACAGGGGCCGGGACGACCCGTTTATGCATTTGCGCAGGATCCCTCCCTGCAAATCCAGCATAAAAAACTGTTTATTCATTATTTTAATTATCAAAACAGTACAGCCGGGTTGCGTGCTTTAGAAGAAGAAGTCAGCCTACATAACAGCCTATACCGGTTTTTACCGGCCCAACTGCCCCTGTTACGTCCCAACATTTTGTTCCATGAATTGGAATACTACCATATGCAGTATCATTTTCATAATCTGCTGCACATTAAGAACGCCGTATCTCAATTATCATTGTATCTGTCCGGTCAAATCTTTTTGCATCAGTTAGTCAAAAAGCATCGTACTCGCGCAGAAACGCTGCGTCATATCAGGCAGTTTTTTAAAGGCAAAAATTTTTTGGACTTCAGCCGCTTTTGGATCAAACTGTTTTATCTGTTTGTGATCATTAACCGTCCGACTGAATTGGAACTATTATATCAGGATATCCAACAGGTTATTGAAGCGATTCGTTTCCCCAATACTCAAGCCGAGCAACATCTCAAACAGGACTTGCAGGAACTACTTCTTTTATCGCTTCTCTTTCCGCTTACGTTAAACCCAATGTTGTGCCAACGTCGCTCTACTTTACAAAAGCATATTGAACAACTGCGTAACAGTAATCTTTTTGAACATCGCTATGTACTTTTTCCACTGATGAATTTCCTCAAGCCGCTTCCCTCCGGTTTTTTAAATCCGCCGGCCAAACGAGGCAAACTTGAAGCGCGTAAATGGCTGCTCTCTCCCCGGTTTATTCATTTAGATGAATTTATTTTATTTCATACCCGTCGGCATCTGCAATATCATAGTTCTCTTTCGTATGAAACTTTGTTACGACGATTTGAACATATTAACGATATTGATTATAAAGATAACCTATCCATATTACCCCAGCAAGTCCAATTACAAGACACGATTTGCGCCAACAGCCATATGCAAAATTATCTGGTTAAAGATTTTACCCAAACTATACGCGTGGGATTTATTTCCCTTAAACATAAAACTCCGTTGACTGCCCCTGCGTCTTTCCATTGGAACGCACAGCATATGCTGCACCATCTGATCGGTCAGGCCCAACGCGAAAAAGTGAATCTGGTATTTTTCCCGGCCGGTATTGTTCCGTCCGGATTTGTACCGCACCTGATTACGTATTCCCGGCAAACCCAAATGTCTTTTGTATTTCAAGTGGAACACTCATATCAAAAAGGAAACTTTTATTGGGTCATTACACTTCCCTTTATTCATCAGCGCCATAAAACCGTTCTGCCGCTTATAAAGTCTGCCACACAGTCTCTGCCGCCCATTGAGTGGCATCACTTGCCAATTAAAATTGGTCCTTTTCCGCCTGAGTCGTCTGCTCAACCCATAAACGGATTATATGTTGAATATTCCTCTTTGTCCAAAGCACACGTTTCGGTTAAATCTTCACTCAAGCAAGGCTATCATGTACAAATCATTTCCGCCGAATCCCCTCAGTTTCTTATTGAACAACTAGACAATAAAAAAATGCTCTTTTGTCACCAAGGGACCGATAAACCGATACTGCTTACCCAAACACTTACCCTGTACCCCTCTGCTAACAAATAAATGCGGTCCGGAATAAGTCCGAGATTTACACACAACAGAGCAGACCCAAGGTCTGCTCTGTTTAATTATAACGATAATTTTGCTTATTCTAGCAAAGAGAAGTTTTTATTTAAGTCGCTCAATCGCAGTCAGTAAGTCATCGGTATCAAACGGTTTATAAAGTACTCCATCAGCGCCCAAGCGTTGGGCCTCGGCCAAAATCGTCTCCTGGCGCATCCCGGTGACGAGTAAGACTTTGACCTGCGGACTGATACGTTTAATTTTGGCCAGCATATCCAGTCCGTTTTCCGTAGGAAAAAATACATCTAAAAGCACCAGTTCCGCTTTGCTTTTTTCGAGCAAGCTAAAAAGTTCTTGCGAGCTCCCTGCTTCTAACACAACTTGGAACCCGGAAGATTCCAACACGTTTTTGATAGCGGAACGTAAAATAACCGAATCATCTACCAGTGCAATCTTCATTTCGCACTTACTCCTGCCGTTTTAGCTCCCAAATCAAGCAGGGCCTGAGTATCTTTCTTCGTGGCTGTTTCTGCATAAATGCGAAGCAGCGGTTCCGTGCCGGACGGCCGAATCAAGAGCCAGTCATCATTATCCAAAATGACTTTTAAACCGTCTAACGTATTTAGTTCTACTACTTTATGGGTACCGATTTTCTTGGGCATTTTTTTGCGCAGCTTTTCGGTCAGTACCGCTTTATCTACGGCCTTAGCCAATTTAAAATCTTTGCGTTGGTAAACAGAAGCTCCGTATTCTTTAATAATATCGGCGCAAAGTTCACTGGCCTTTTTGCCGCTTTCCGCCATAACATTTAAAAATGCCAACGCTACCGCAAGTCCGTCCCGATCGGTAAGCCCGCCTTTCCAGGCAAACCCACCGGCTTCTTCTACGCCAAAAGCCACGTCATCTAAATTCATGCGCTCGGCGACATTCTTAAAACCGACATTCACTTCTTCAAAACGCATGTTATGCGCCCGAGCAATGCGTTTTAATAAAAATCCCATGGATACAGTCTGTACAATGTTTCCCGTGAGTTTTTTATGCTTAATAAAATAATCACACAGCACGGCCGCAATAAAACACGGCGTCAAATAGGTACCCTTTTCATCTAACAGAGCCACTCGGTCTCCGTCTCCGTCAAAGGCAATGCCCAGGGCTGCTTTCTTTTCAACAACGGTCTTTTTGAGCTGTGCTAAATTTTTCTCTACAGGTTCCGGTTGTGTTCCACCAAATACCGGACTGTGCTCGCTGTGCAGAACAATTACCTGCTTGGCCGGTAAGAACTTCTCCAAATATCCGGCGGCTGCACCGTACATATAATCCACGGCCACTTTGCCTTTAAAGTTTTTAAGTTTTTTGGTATTAATCCGGCTTGCCAAGTATTTAAAGTATACATCCGTTAAGTCTTTTTCTTCGGCTTTTTGACCGTACAATTTTAAAATGGAGTTCTGTCCCAGTAAGGCTTCCATATCTCGTGTAATACGAGCCGGAGCGGAACGACCGGCAATTTTTACCTTAATACCGTTAAAGTGCGCCGGGTTATGACTGGCGGTTACCATAATGGCCATCCAGCATTTATTTAGAGTTAGAACCGAAGCTACCGGCGTGGAAACCGGCCGGTCAGACAAGATGACATCAATTTTATTGGAACGGAAAATAGAGGCAATATCGGCAGCAAATCGGTCGGACATAAAACGGCGGTCATATCCTACAAAAATCTTCGGCATTTTGCCGTTTTCCAAAACGGGGGCATTACCGTTAATATAGTCCGCCATCGCCTGCGCCAGTAAATATACATTATCAAAGGTAAAGTCCCAGGCAATAATGCCTCTCCAACCGTCCGTTCCAAACTTAATATCTGCCATATTCACTCCTTATAAATTACAATTTCTGTATTGGTGGAGGTGGGGGGATTCGCACCCCCGTCCGAACATCTTCTCCTCTCAGGCGCTACAAGTTTATCCTTGCTAAGTACTGTAAGCTAAGCGCAAGGAAACACGCTTACAGTTTGGTCCGTTAGTCTTAAGCAACCGGGACGGCCCGCGCCCAGATTGCAGCATTCCCTGTGTTTGACCGCCGTTCTTTTGCGCAGGGAACACGCAAAAGAGGCAGTGGACTAAGCGTTAGCCCAAGCGACTTGATTGTCGTTAGTTATTTTTGTGGCCCTATTTTAACCGGCCTGGCCAACCGGTACTTGCTCCCGAAAGGCAACAGATACCCGTCAAATCTATTACACCCCCGAAATACAGAAATTATCAAATAGCTGTAAAACTTAAGTATTATATTGTATCATTTTCTTATAGCAATTTTAAAATAAAAAGGCAACTTATGTATATTACCACCAAACCCACCGTATATTTAATAGACGGTCTGAACCTAGTACGCAGCTTCTTATATGAATTTGCCCGCAGCGAAGAAGAAGTCACGAATGATTTTTTAGATTTTCTGACGGAAATGTCCCAGGACCCGCGCTACGAAATGCATACCTATGAGGTAATTTTTGACGGTACGTTTCGCCCGGTGGGTCCCTTATACCGCGCCGGAGTACATATTTCTTTTGCCGAAGAAAACTCCGCTGATGAAGTCATTTACGAACGCGCCAGCTATTTGGCCCAAACCAACCAACGCGTAATTGCAGTTACCGATGACAGAGGGTTACAGGATAATTTAAAAGCATTGGGAGTAAAAGTACAATTTTGCCGTAAGTTTTATAACAGTTTTAAACCTGCCGAAAAGTAATCTCTCCATATATTTAAAACCTGCATCAATAAAAGACTGGATAAAAGCCGGTCTTTTTTATTATACTATAAGTATAATTTGATCTGTTTTTGGAAGCGTTTTAGAAACGCAGAGCTTACCAAGCACTTGGAAATCCAAAAGCAGCTGTTTTAGGTGCAAAGCAGAGGAACTTATAATCCCGCTGTTTTGTACCGAGTGTTTACTGCTATGCAGTAGACCACGGCTGTTATTAATGGGTTATTTCCAAGGCTCAAAGGTAGCAGCCGTTTTTATCACGTTCTCCGGAAACACAAAAAGGAGAACATATATGAAAAACAAACACGCATTTACGCTCATTGAATTATTGGTAGTAGTACTAATCATAGGTATCTTGGCCGCCGTAGCAGTCCCTCAGTACCAAAAGGCCGTTATGAAAAGCCGATTTGCTACACTCAAAAATCTAACAAAAAGCCTTGCAGATGCGCAGGAAATATACTATTTATCCAATGGAGAATATACTACACGATTTGATGAACTGGATATAGATGCAGGCGGTACACCGGAAGACGGAAATGATAATAAACGCAATTTTGATTGGGGTGTTTGTTCAATTGACAGACACTCTTCTATTGGATGCAAAAATTCTAGCATTAAAATTAATTACGTTATCTATTATAAAAACAGCTCTGCGGGAATAACGGATCAAACATTTTGTCAACCACAAATTACCAGTTCCAACGGTCCCTTACAACATCAACTCTGTCAACAAGAAACAGGAAGCAATACTTACGAAGGAACTTTCCGCTATAAATATCAGAAATAATTTTGCACACATTCCTCAAATTTATGCTATAATAATTTATGTAAGAGGGCTGGTGGCGGAATGGCAGACGCGACAGACTTAAAATCTGTTGGCCGCAAGGCCGTGGGGGTTCAAGTCCCCCCCTGCCCACTTAATAAGTACCTGCCATTAAACTAATCCCACCAGTAGTAAATCCATGATTAACGATATTCAACGTACGCTTACCAAATCTTTGGGTTGGATTGGTACTGTTTTGCCGTTGGGCCTCAAATTTGCTGCCGCAGGTATGCTCATTGCCGCGGTTTTATTTTATTTTAATTGCCCCAAAACGGGGTTTTTATTTGTCATTGTCGGCGTATTTTGTGCTTATTTTTTCCGGGACCCGAACCGCAATGTGGAATTTGCCGATGATGAAATAGCCTGCCCCGCTGACGGTACGGTATTATCCATTAAAACGGAAGACGATCCCAATTCTATCGTAGTACGCATTTTCCTTTCAATTTTTGATATCCACGTACAACGCTCTACGGTTAAAGGACGCACCGGCGAAATTTTCTACAATAAAGGAACTTTCCTGTTTGCTGACAATCCGCAAGCCGTCAAAAATGAACGAAATCTCATTCAATTATTTAAAGACGGAGATCCGGCCCGGTTTGCCCACGTAGAACAACTCACAGGAGCTATTGCCCGTCGTATTGAATGTTGGGTACACCCCAATGAAGATATCAAACAGGGACGCAGATTGGGGCTCGTGCGTTTTGGTTCTCAAGTGGCTGTTTATTTACCCAAAGATAAAGTGCGCATCATTGTCAAAGAAGGTCAAAAAGTCCAAGGCGGCATTACCGTGCTCGCTCTGTGGAAATAGGAGCTACTATATGGCAAACGAATCCAAAGAAACCATGGCAGCACTTAAACACACTGGAGCCATTGCCGCTCCTTCCCTGTTTACCTTAGGTAACTTGGCTTGTGGGTTTTTCTCAATTTTGGCTGCCACTAAGGGAAATTTTGCCCAGGCCGGATGGCTCATTTTAATTGCCGCTGTATTTGATATGTTTGACGGACGCGTAGCCCGTTTACTGGGCGGCGAAAGCGAATTTGGTATTGAAATGGACTCCTTAGCCGATGCGATTTCTTTTTGTGCCGCACCGGCATTTTTAATGTATTTCTTTGTACTGCATACCCAGCCTACCTGGGGTGCTCCGATTGCGTGCGTATATACGTGTTTTGGAGTACTTCGCTTGGCCAAATTTAATGCCATGGCCCATGCGGGCGAAGGATCTAAGAAATACTTCTGCGGACTGCCAGTACCTGCTCCGGCCGCATTGTTGGCCTCTTTTGCGATTTCTTACAGCATTATGTTAGGCAACGGCAACGGACATAACCTGCGCTTTGTAGAAGCCTATTTACCACACTTATATAACTTTGTATGGTTTATGATGTTGGTATTGGCACTACTAATGGTATCCAATGTACCGTATGCTGCTTTCAAAGCTAAACGTGAAAAAAAGTTTAGTCCGTGGTTTTTACTGCTTGTAGTATTTTTGGTAGTCATGCTTATTAAGTTCCCACAAAATGTCATTTTGGTAGTGTTTTCCCTGTATATCCTATTTGGATTATTAGCCGTACTCTACCGGGCATTTCGGGGAATTAAGATAGAGAAATAAATTGGTTATACTAAATATTTTAAGTGCACATTGTAAAATGTGCACTTTTTTTAATTTTTATGGGCAAATAAACGCAAGAAATAAACTCTCAATTCAGCCAATAAGAATACTCCCCGAGGGGATTATTACTTAATGATTTACAAACATTAATACTACGGGTAAGTCTTCCTATAGCACTACAAAAAGATTTCCCCTCATTTTCTTTATCCGGATCATCTGAGGATAGGTGGTCAAAATAGGTCTCAATATGTGTATTAAAACCATCACCAGCAACAATTCCCATCACACGATTTCTACCATTTAAACACTTCAGATGTATTGAATAGGCCCCTTTCTGTAACATATATCTGGGATCACTATCTTTTGTTAATTCAAACCCAGCTGGCAAATCAACTCCCAACTCCTCACAATCTGCCGCATAATGACCATTGGCCAAAAAGAAAACCTCTTGCTGTACTTTTAGGTTTTTAACCAATACAAATAATTCACTAACTCTTGCTTTATCTACAGCTTTTTGATATTGTGGTACCGCCACGGCTGCTAAAATTCCTATAATCAGTACCACCACTAAAAGCTCAATGAGCGTAAATGCTTGAATATGTTTCATATAATATATCTCCTTAAGATATTCTTTTAGCTATAATGAGTAGATCAAAAATCACATGGTGTAAATCTCCTCAAATTCAGAATATCAAAAAAAAAAAACGCGTCAAGCGAAATTTCTTGCTATAATAGTTATGTAGTAGAAATTAAAAATTTATTCTGTTTTTGGAATCCTATGCAGAATAGGAAGTACTTATAAAAATAAGTCCTTATCGCGTCCAAAAACAGTCGTTTTAGGCAGCGAATGTAACGGGGTTGCTCCCAGAGCATTTCCTGCCAAATGTATCGCACTTCATGCGATGCTACGGCTGTTTGACACAAGACTGCGATAAGGCTTGTAAGAACAGCCGTTCTTTTGGCATAGGTTCTCCAAAACATAAATTGTAAGGAGAATATTATGTATACTCATATTAAACAGGGATTTACCCTCATCGAGCTCTTAGTAGTTGTGTTAATTATAGGCATATTGGCCGCGGTAGCTGTACCTCAATATCAAAAGGCCGTTATTAAATCTAGGTACAGTACGCTAAAATCTCTAACCCGTAATTTAATGAACGCAAAGGAAATATATTATTTGGCTAATAATACGTATCCTACACGATTCGATGAATTAGATATAGACGCGGGAGGAACGCCGACAAATAATTCAGACCAGATGCGAATATTTGATTGGGGATATTGCAGTGGAGGAGGTAGAGGAGACTCTGTGATGTGTTATAACGATGATATCGGTATGTCCTATTTAGTTTACGGACATCACGCTCCAACACAATATGCGAACTCTACTGTTTGCATAGCCTATAGCAAAGATTTAGCAACAGCTCAAAATAAAATATGCCAACAAGAAACACAAAAATTGGCCCCGTCTCCTTTACATAATCAACCTCAGTATTGGGGATGGATTTATTAAAAACGCAGGATTAACATAAGGACCCCCAAACATAATGTTCGGGGGTCTTTGATACAAACTTGATATTTCCAAGTAATTCCAAATTAACGTTTGGAGAACTGGAAGCGTTTGCGAGCACCCGGCTGTCCCGGTTTTTTGCGTTCCACCATACGAGGATCGCGGGTTAAATAACCGGCTTTTTTAACAGCTTTTTTGAGGTCTTCGCTGATCTCTGCAATCGAGCGGGCAATCGCGTGGCGCAAAGCGCCGGCTTGGCTGGAAACACCGCCACCAACTACTTTAGCATTGACATCGTATTCTTTGTCTAGTCCCGTTACGGTCAAAGGAGCTTTTACAGCAGCTTTGCAGCGGGCATGGTTGCCAAAATATTCATCCAAAGATTTGGTGTTAACGGTAATGTTTCCTTTGCCTTTTAAAAGTTCTACTTGGGCAACGGAGGTTTTTCTTCTTCCGGTTTTTAAATTCGTCGTGTTCATTTCAGTTCCTCTTATTTACCAAAGCGTTCCGTAAAGTCATGCGCTTCACCCGCAAATAAGCGTAAGCGTTTCATGCGAGGAGCACGCAGTTTGTTTTCATCCAACATACGTTTTACGGCAAGTTCCAGTACGCGGGTCGGATTGTTTTCCAATACACGTTTTACCGGAGTTTCTTTACCGCCTTTGGCATAGCCAGAGTGGGAGAAATATACTTTTTGTTCCAATTTTTTACCTGTCAATTTTACTTTAGCGGCATTGGTAACAACTACAAAATCCCCACAATCCATATTCGGCGTATAGGTTTTTTTGTGTTTGCCCATAAGGAGCACGGCTACTTTGGTAGCCAGTCTTCCGAGGGTTTGGCCGTTGGCATCAATATGGTGCCATTTGCGGCTGGTTTCTACTTCCTTAACGGAAGGCAAGAAAGTTTTTGTCATAGTTTTTGATTTCTACCTTTTGTAATTAATGCACAGTGGAGTGGTGGCCACTGTACTAATGACTCGTGGTTTCCTAGATATTATATAAAACTTTGCGCACTTTGTGGAAATTTTCTACAGGGAAACCCTTACATCTGCAAACAACTTCTCTATATCTTGTAAGGTATCCAGTCTCACAAACCGCCCACGCACGTCAGCTGCACCGGGAAAGTTGTTGATCCAATATCCGGCCGTTTTACGACTGCGGTTTACGCCGATGCGCTCGCCGTAATAGGACACATTTTCACGAATAAGAGCCAGATAAATTTCCAATTTCTTGGAAGCGGTTAAAGGTCTTACCGGTTTACCTGCGATTTCATCCTGGATATCCTGAAAGATAAACGGATTTCCCACGGCCCCGCGTCCAATCATCACACCAGCACATCCGGCTTCTAAAAACTGTTTGGCCACACTTGCATTGACTACTCCGCCGTTACCGATAACCGGGATGTTCACTGCCAAGCACGCTTCCGCTACGGCCTCAATATTCGGGGCCCCCGCATGTACATCGACTGCCGCACGGGCGTGCAGCGTAATAGCGCTGGCTCCGGCATTTTGTGCCAGTTTGGCCATACGTACGGCCAAAAGCTCTTTGTGGTTTAAAGCAATACGTGTTTTAAGGGTAACCGGGATTTTTACAGCCTTGACTGCTGCTTCAATAAGACGCCCCAATTTGAGTTCGTCTTTCATAAGCACGCAGCCGGCACCGGCCTTATTTATTTTTTTAACGGGACAACCGGCATTTAAGTCGATTAGATCGGCTCCCTGGGCCTCGGCATTTTTGGCGGCCTCGGCAATAGTTTGCTCATCAGCCCCGAAGATCTGCATGGACACCGGATGTTCTTTTTTGGCAACCTGTAACATTCGTCCGCTTTTAGGGTTCCCGTAATGCAATGCATGTGCAGACACCATCTCTGCACAAACGATCCCTGCCCCTCCCTGCAAACACAAAATCCGAAACGGCGTATCGGTAATGCCGGCCATCGGGGCTAGCAGCAAGTTATTGGGCGCGGTAAATGAGGCAATTTGAAGCGGTTTAATCAGCGTCATGGTGTTTGTTCCCAACGGCCTTTGACATCGGGCACTTCAATGTTTTTTTGTCGCACTAAACAGCTTCGCATAATTTGGCGCGCCTCTACAAAAGTGCTTTTGAACTCTAAGGCATTAATAAATTCTTCGTGTCCGAACCCGCCCGCCAAAATATGATCAGTTACAGCCATGCGGTAGGTTTCTTGCGGACGTACGATACGTCCGTTATCCAACGTAATACGTGTAATGCGTTTGCCGGAGGAAGTCTGCGCATATTGTACGCGAAACCCGGCAATCTGCGGGAAATTATCTGCGGCATTTAAAGACGCCTGCAGTGCTTTGGCCAGAGGTGCACCTTTCATCGTAATAAACGTAATATTATCCCCGTACGGATAGGTCTTATACAGGTCAAACTCGGTAATCTGACCGGCCGGCAAAGAGCTTCGAATAGAAGCCGCATTTAAAATAACACCGTCCAGTTTCGCCCATCGGTGTAAACAAGTAGCCAGCAGTTCGCCAAGCGGTGACTGTGCAGTTAAATCCGTGGTGATTTCCCGCTCGGCCTTGGCCACGGGGCGACTCATTTGTTTGCGCGTGGAACTGAGTAACCGCTCAGCTTCCCGAGCAATAATTTCATCCTCACCGTATTTGGATTTTAATAACGGCTCATCGGTAAAAGAGACTTTTTTGAGCTGTTTATTTTTATCCAGTCCCAACACAATATGTCCAATACTGTCCAGTTTGGAACCCGGGTATACAATATGTGTATGATTAATGGTATCAAGCTCCGGTGCTTCGTTATCCTGATTGGAACTTAAAATCAGATCAATGCCCTCTACTTCCGCAGCCAACGCCGCGTTACCGCCGCCGGAGGCGGTATCCTCTAGCGAGCTCAGTACGATTACAACGTCCACCCCTTTTTCTTTTAACAGAGCGGTCATTTGTGAGGCCGTTTCTATCGGATCCGATACACTCAGTCCGGGCAAGCGCTCCTGGTCTTTTTTAAACGGAGCCATGAGTCCGAAAATACCGATTTTAATGTCACTCACATTGTGGATTTGGTAATCGTGTAAAGGCCAGGGGATTTGACGGTCCAATTTGAGATTGGCAACAACAAAAGGATAATTGAGTTCTTTGATAAGATTACGTGCCACCGGCCATCCGTACGCCAAATCTTTATCGGTAACGGTGCCGGCCGTAAAGGGGATTGATTTAGAGAGAACCGGTACATAGGCGGCTTTGGAAAGCATCCCTTCCGCGCCAGAACCGAACCAGTTCCCTCCGTCAAATAATAAAAAGTTTTGGGAGCGGTTTTGCAGAAAATTTTTCAGGATCCCGTAACCGCCGGCTTTCTGGTTATCCAAGCGCGGCTCAGGTCGGGAAAAATAAAAGCCCTGCACATCTGCTATAAAAAATACATCTATGTTTTGCAGTTTGGTACGGGCACACCCCATGAGGGCCAACCCTACCACTAGCAAACCGCCCCAAAACTTTTGCATAGTTTATTTTACTTCTAAGATACGACCCGTTTGCGGAGCAGATACGGGTCCTTTTTTCAGGGCATCTTCCATCAGATCGCGAATCGTTTTGGGACCGGCCAATTTTTTAGCCGATTCGGGGAGCTGTTTGAATAAATGTCCCTCACTGCCACCGCTCGCGATATACGAGTTGGTAACCACGGTATATTCTTTTTTGTTTTCAAGCGGCTTTCCGTTAAACAAGATTTCAATATCTTGAATATTGCCCTGCTTGTCTTTTTTATAATAAATCTGCAAACCGGCATACGTAAATAATGTGCGCGGGGCAAATCCGTTTTTAATAAACCGTTTTAAAAATTTACCTTTCAAGGTGACCACAGTTACGGTGTTATCAAAGGGGTGAACGTCCACAATATCGCGTTTGGTAACAGATCCTTTGGGCAGATCCACGCGGGTACCTCCGTTGTTGTGAATGGCAATTTGCGTACCTGCGTAATCTTTTAACAGATCGGCAATCCAGTCATTAAGCGGTGAGTCCAACCGGTCATCGGAGGTCGGCATTTTGGAAAGGATCTCGGTTGTTTCACCGACCGGGGTATCCATGCCTTGCTCGCGCAAGGTTTCCAAATACTTTTGAGTGGCTTTGTCTTCACCCACGTTGGCGATAATCAGCGGGATAATCTCGGATTTGGCCGATACAAATTTACCCGTCTTGTCATCGGTTTCCACGGTTACTTTGCTTACAAAGTTTACATAGCAGCCGCTTTCTACAAACAAGACTCCGTTGATTTTGCGGTTCTGTACGATTTTGTGTGCATGTCCACCCATTACAATATGCACACGGCCGCTAAACTCTTTGGCGATATCGGCCAAGTAAGATTTGGTTCCGTGCTTATCATCGGCAATGGAATCGTGCGCCAGTACAATTACCACATCCGGGTTTTGTTTTTCTACTTCGTTAAGTGCATTATCCAGTGCTACAAGGGGCTTAGCAAAATAATACCCTTCGGCCGGATTGGTAGGAGTGCGGTTTCCCAGTCCAATTACGGCAAATTTAACACCGTTTGCTTTAATAATGGTATACGGAACAATATGCGGCGGATATTTTTGGGAATCTTTCTCAAAGAAATTGGCTGCCAGCATCGGGAAATCAAGCGCCTCCACAATCGCCGGGAATTGGGCCGCTTTAAAATCGAACTCATGGTTCCCCAAGGTTGTAGCGTCATAGCCCATTTTGTTCATAATCTGCGTGGCCTTAATGCCTTTGGAGT
This sequence comes from Elusimicrobiaceae bacterium, assembly GCA_017475405.1. Classification (GTDB taxonomy): domain Bacteria; phylum Elusimicrobiota; class Elusimicrobia; order Elusimicrobiales; family Elusimicrobiaceae; genus Avelusimicrobium. Next base: position 9,214 of record JAFVFN010000015.1, on the reverse strand, counting down.
TGCGGGTTTCCACGGTACCGTTGGAAAAATCGCCGCTGTCCAGCAACAGATACGGTTGAGGTCCGTTTTTAAGCACTTTGGCCAGTGCTGCAAAACCGCCTACTCCATGACGCGGGAAAAAGAACCCGTGCGTATCACTGGTATGATACACAACCGTTGTTTTACCAAGTAAAAACAACGGGGTAAACAATACAACTGCCAGCAAACTGATTTTTCTCATGTAGTTTCTCCTAAGTATTTGAAGCAAATTTACGCCATGCGTGAAAACGGTGAAATCTCACGCAGCCGCTTGATAATGGGAGGCAACTCTTTAAGCACCAGATCAATATCTTCCTGCGTCGTTTGATCCGACAGGGAAAACCGGATAGACCCGTGTGCAAACTGGAACGGTACTTTCATGGCCCGCAGCACATGTGACGGTTCCAAAGAACCCGATGTGCAGGCAGAACCGGAAGAGGCACAAATCCCAAAATCATTCAGATACATCAAAATGGACTCGCCTTCAATATAGCCAAAACTGATATTGGTTGTATTGGGTACACGGTGCTCCTGGTCGCCGTTTACTTTAACATCGGAGATTTGGCTTAAAATACCCTGTTCCAACCGGTCGCGCAGTGCGGCTACTTTATCCATTATGCCGTCACTTAAGCGTTTTTGGGCCAGTTCGGACGCCTTGGCAATCCCTACAATGTAGGGTACATTTTCGGTACCGGCCCGACGGTGTTTTTCCTGATGACCGCCCATCAAATATGGCAAAAACCGCGTCCCGCGTTTCACGTACAACACTCCGATCCCTTTGGGACCGTGAAACTTATGCGCCGATAACGAAAGCATATCCACACCGGCCTCTTGTACGTTGACAGGGATCTTCCCCACAGCCTGCACGGCATCGGTATGAAACAAAGCACCTTTTTCATGGGCCAACTGGGCAATATCCGCGATCGGGAAAATCGTACCGGTTTCACTGTTGGCCCACATGACAGACACCAGTGCCGTATCTTCATCAAGCACTGATTTAAACTGTTGCATGTCAAAACGGCCCTGTTCGTCTACCCCGATATAATCTACACGGTAACCCTGGGTCTGCAGATAACGAAACGGTTCCATAACCGCCGGATGTTCTACAGCTGAGGTAATAATATGTTTTTTGTTACGGTTGACCCGCACGGCTGAAAAAATGGCTGTGTTGTCACTTTCAGAGGCACACGAAGTAAAAATAATCTCATCATCATAGGCAGCCCCGATAAATTCGGCTACCGTATGACGGGCCTGATCAATAACGTGGCGGTTTTCACCGCCAAAGCTGTGCATACTGGAGGCATTGCCATACTTTTCAGAAAAATACGGCAGCATCGCTTCTACCACAGCCGGGGCACATTGCGTAGTAGCGTTGTTATCCAAATAAACGACTTTTGGCATATCAGGCTTGCTCCACTACCAGGTCTTTACTCACCCGGTCTTGAATAACTTTTTCAATAAAGTTTTTAAGTGTTCCCTGCGCGCCGGCACATCCGTGACACATACCGACCAAACGTACTTTGACGGTATTGCCGGACAAATCCACCAGTTCCACCGAACCGCCGTCTAAGTTCAATTTGGGACGGATTTCTTCTTCCAGTACTTTTTCAATGGTTTTGATTTTTTCCACCAGCGTCATTTGTGCGTATGTTTTAGGCGCTTGGGCAGGAGCGACACTCGCGGCATTGACCTTATCTAAAATCTTTTGAATCTCGCCTTTGCATTGTCCGCAGGCACCACCCGCTTTGGTAAAATGGGTCACGTCTTCTACCGTGGTTAAATGGTTGGTGCGGATGGCCTTAATAATAGCCTCTTCAGATACATTAAAACATTTACAGACAATCTTTTCGGCTTCCTGCTCAAAAATTACCGGTTTACCACCCTGACGGTAGCTTTGCACGGCAGCTTCCAGGGCTTCCATGCCCATAACCGAGCAGTGCATTTTTTCGGCCGGCAAACTGCCCAACGCATCGGCAATATCCTGATTGGTAATTTTACTGGCATCAGCAATGGTTTTTCCTTTGACCATTTCGGTTAAAATAGAGGACGAAGCAATGGCGCTAGCACAACCGAAAGTTTCAAATTTAGCATCTTCGATGACGTCGGTTTGTTTATTGACTTTAATCGTTAGACGCAACGCGTCTCCGCAGACCAGACTGCCTACCTGGCCGGTACCGTCTGCATTGGGAATAGAACCCACATTGCGTGGGTTCTTAAAATGATCCATGACTTTATCTGTATAATCCCACATAGTTAGTCTCCTTATTATTGTTTATATTATAGCATTTATTCAAAGGGGCATGTTTTATGCTATAATAGAGGTACAAATTATCTGTTTTTGGAATCGTATCAGAAGGATACGGGTAGTTTATAAACTGCGTTCTACGCCAAAGACAGCTGTTTTAGGTGCAAGCAAATAGACCTTATAAACCTATTTGTTTGCGCTGAGTGTTTATCGTTTCCGCCAGCGGCGGGACCGATAGGCCACGGCTGTTATATAATGGGTACCGTAGAACGCACCCGGTTATAGCAGCCGTTTTTGGTATGTTTCCCAAAACAAAAATTTGGAATACAAAAACGGAGACATATTATGAAAAATAAACTGATAGGATTTACGCTCATAGAGCTTTTAGTAGTTGTGTTAATTATCGGGATTTTGGCAGCTGTAGCTGTACCACAATATCAAAAAGCAGTCTATAAAACACGCTTTGCACAAATGCTGACAAATATGGATGCTATTATTAAAGCCCAAGAAGTCTATAATTTGGCTAACGGAGATTATGCCAATTCTTTTGATAAATTAGATATTTCTCTATCGTTTACCAATCTTCAAACTTGTTCTTTAGACAGTAACTGGTCGGTCGTATGTATCTTAAAAATAAACAATAATACTCGAATAGCCGCCTTACAACACTATTTTAAAAATGGCACCATAAATCCTGCCGGAACAAATCTATGCTATGCGTATGCATCTGACAATTTCAAAAGCGATTCCATATGTGCCACTATATCTCAAACAACTTCGTATATAGAAAACTGTAGTGAGCAAAATCCCTGTCATATCTATGTTTATTAACTAACATAAATACTTTTAAATTGCTACAATATATTCATGTTCAACCGCGTGGGTGTATTCTATAACGAACTTAAAACACATGTTACCCCTTTAGTACAAGAGGCCATCACATTTTTGCACCAAAAAAACGTGATGGCCTCGTTGCTTACCACACTGGATAATTTGGACAACTTTGATTTGATTATCAGTATGGGCGGTGACGGCACGATGCTGCGTTGCGCGCGTGCATGTGCCCCTAAAAACATTCCTGTGTTTGGTATTAATTGCGGCACATTAGGTTTTTTGGCAGCCGCCGAAAAAGAAGAGATGCCTTCCGCGCTGCAAACCCTTTTAGACGACAAATGCACGGTTCGTAACCGTCTAATGTTGCAGGCCAATATACGTCAAAACGGACAAGTACAAACTTTTACTGCGCTAAATGATTGTGTACTGCACGCATCCAACATGCGGGCATTTTTTGTAAACGGCACATTTGATCAAGTTCCCATGCCGCCTTATTTTGGAGACGGACTGATTATTGCTACGCCTACCGGTTCCACGGCTTATTCACTCGCGGCAGGTGGCCCGATTGTAGAGCCAAACGTCGATGTTTTTGTAGCCACGCCAGTTTGTCCGCATTCACTGCATCAACGCCCCATGGTACTTTCTGCCAAGGGTAAACTTATCCTCAAACCAGCTTTTAAAAACGCCGATGACAGTGCCATTGCCAGTTTTGACGGTCAGGTTCATATCCCGCTTTCTCACGGAGCCGAGCTGGAAATTTCTCAGGCTCCGTTTAGCGCAAAACTGCTTACCCTGCCGCAGCGCGGCTTCTTTACCGTGCTTCATAAAAAACTCAGTTGGGGGCAACCGTAATGCTTACCAAACTGCGCATACAACATTTTGCCATTATTGATGATTTGACGCTTGATTTTGCGCCTGGGCTCAATGTGTTTTCCGGAGAAACCGGTGCCGGCAAATCCATTGTCATAGAGGCGTTAGGCTTTGTACTCGGAGCCCGCGGAGATGTCAGCTTGATTAAAGAAGGGGCCGCTAAGATGAGTGTGCAGGCCACATTTAACTCCGACATTGTGCCAAGCGAACTACGCAAACAATATAATTTAAGTGCCGATCAGTTTACTCTTCGCCGGGAACTGGACAACAAAGGGAAAAACAAAGCCTACATTGAAGGGCGCGTCGTTACTGTCAGTGTACTGGCACAACTCGGACAAGTGCTTGTGGATTTTCACGGGCAACACGATCACCAAAGTTTACTGCATGCTTCGGTGCATTTGCAGTTATTAGACCAATTTGCCAAACATGAAAAACTGCTAACCCAAGTAGCACAAGCTTGGCAAACCGTTAATACGCTCCAGCGCAAGTTGGAAGCAGCCCGTTTATCGGCCCAAGAAAAAGAACGGTTGCTGGATATGAGCGAATATCAGCTCAGTGAAATCGAACGTATCTCCCCCAAACCGGGTGAAGATACAGACCTGGATCAGGCACTGCCCAAACTCAAACATGCCGGTAAGCTTCTGGAACTGGCCGCCGAGGCCTATGAAGAGCTCTACGCAGCCGACTCCTCAGCTACCGCACGCGGCAGCAAGGCAGCACGCGCTTTAACATCCATGTCAGAGCTGGATGAGAATCTAGCCTCTTTGGCCGAAAACGTAAATAATGCACTGGTTACTCTGGAAGATGCCGCCAATACGCTTAGTGACTATAAAGACGGGCTGGACGTAGATGAAAATTCTCTGGACAAGATGCTTGAGCGCCACGAAAAAATCAAACGCCTCAAACTCAAATACGGCCCCGAAATCAGTGACATTTTAAAAACGGCTGAAGACCTGCGCATCCAAATTGACCACTTAAAACATGCCGAAAAACATGAACAAGATTTACTGACCGAGTTATCCTACGCCCAAAAAGAACTGCTTCAAGTCGCGCAAGCGTTACATGACAAGCGTCTCAAAGCAGCTGAAAAATTGGCCGCCCAAATCACCGCTCAAATTAAACCACTCGGATTTAATCAGGTCCGTTTCGGAGTTGCGGTTGATATGGATGAGGCCAATATTACCTCTACGGGTGCCGATAAAGTAGAGTTCTTATTTTCTCCCAACCCGGGACAAGCCCTGCGTCCCTTAAAAAATATCGCGTCCGGCGGCGAAATATCACGTGTCATGCTGGGTTTAAAAACCGTTTTGGCACCTACCGTGCCGGTCATGGTATTTGACGAAGTAGACGCCGGTATCGGCGGTGAAACCGGTTGGTTGGTAGGCGAAAAACTGCGTACCTGCGCTCAGGGTCGTCAGGTATTATGCGTGACCCACCTGGCACAAGTGGCTGCACAGGCAGACCAAAATTTCCAGGTAACCAAACAAGCTGATAAACAAACTACCCGTGTCTCTATTACTCCTTTGACCGGAGAAACCTTAACGGCCGAAATCGCCCGGATGCTGGGTGGCAACACAGATCAAAACTCCGCTGCCTACTCCCACGCTACAGAGCTCTTGCAAAACGCCAAACGCAAGTAAACTTCCGCGTCCGTCATTTAGACGCAGTCCCTAGGAAAAGTTTTGTAAAAAACTATCCTAATTGGGCTTTCATTTTGATACAATAAAAGTATACCTTAGTATGAAGGAGTCAAACTATGTCAAAATGTTGCAAAGGTAAATGCTGGTGCAGATTCCTGCCGCACAACTGGTTGTGCCTGAGAGGGCTTTCCGTGTTGTTTGTGGTATGTTTTTACATTTGCTTGGTATTTGCCGTATATATGGCATTCCAAATCGGCCGTCACCCGATGATTACCGGTGCGGATATGTGGATGGCACTCGGGTTTTACGTGGGTCAGTCCTTAGCCGCTGCGGTGGGTTGTTTAACCGTTGCCAAAATCTTAAAAGCGCTTGGCAAAATTAAACATGCGGTCGCTCCGTGCCACTGCCACGAAGACAAAGAAGAATCCAAATAATAAATCATGCGGTGCGCCCTAGCGCGCACCGCATTTTGACATACAGTGAGGGTTTATGAAACGATTTTTAATAGCTGCTTTCCTGTTAACTTGTATGGGAGCGTCTGCCGAAACCATTAAAATGAAAGACGGGAACCTGATTACCGGCTCCATTGTATCCCAAACCGAATATATACTCAATTTAACTACTTCGTACGGTACGATTACCCTCAACCAAAAAGAGATTGAAGAAATTTTACCCGATAAACACCGGGTGGTGTTAAAAGGCGGTTCCCAGTTAATCGGCCAAATTGTTGATTTGGACGAGTTTAACTTAAAACTCAAAACCGATGACGGAACTACGGTTAACATTGATATGCCGCAAATCGTATCTGTGGAAACCTACGATTATGACCGCGGCGAAAATGCCCAAAAAGAGTTTGTCGAAAAAACTCAGGAAAAAACCGCCGCTCAGGAAGCGCGTGCCGCAGCCATCGCGGCCGGAACGGCTTCTGCCGGTGTGGCTGCTGCGGGCGGACTGACATTTGATAACGATATCGATCAGGTATTTGACACCCAAAAAAGCCACCGTCGTTAACGGGCAAGTGGTTTCAACCCCGGCTGCTGCAACGCAGACCATGCAAAGGACCAAACCTTTAAGCGATGAAGAAGCTTTTATTAAAGGGGTAAAAACCGGCGCCGTCAGCCAACAGGAATATGCCGCAGCCGCCAAAGAAGAACTGAGTGCAAAAAAAGATACCAAAGCACTCAAAGCCGCTAAGAAAGCTCCCGTCGTTCATCACGAACCGGATTACCACAAATATTTTTCCGTACAGGCGGGCGTTATGCCGCTTAATTTAAAACTTGATAACTCCGGACGCGCGGGATACAGCGACGGGGATGAGTACAAAGTAGGAAGCACCAGTGTGACGGTTTCCAGCAAGTTTTTGTGGCGCATTAAAAACAGTAATTTTTGGTTAGGTCCGGAACTGGGCATCGGCAGCATCGGCAATAAATCGTTTGAAGAAAAAGATCCCACGGTACTTGCCAATCCGAGCAGTTATCCCGATCCCGAAGTGCGTACCAGCGGCCAGGTTTGGCGCGGCGGGTTAACGGCACACTATTATATTAATCCCAAACAACGCTTTGCCTTTTATGTAACAGGCAGTGCGCTTTATGAGATGCTGCACTTAAACTACCGCGGAGAGTTGCAAAGTGAGAAAATTTCTTCCAACGGGTTTGCCGGAGCAGCCGGTATCGGTGTGGAAACCTGGATTGATGATTTAATGCTTGGGTTGGAAGTGCGCGAAGTATATGCGCAACGCAGCGGTGATCTGAAAAACTCTTCTTCAGTAAATACGCTGTGCCAACTACAGCTTAGCTGGAAGTTTTAATGAATATCCTTTTATTGCCCGGCGCGTTTAAAGGTTCTTTAAGTGCCTTGCGTGCCGGGCAAATTTTATCTCGTTGTTTATCCCCCCGCCACCATGTTCGGTGTTTCCCGATTGCTGACGGCGGTGACGGGTTTATGGATACTTTTGCCGCATTAGACCCAAAAGCAACTCTTATTAAAACGCGGGCCAAAAACGCTTTCTTACAAACAAGAAATACTTCTTTTTTGCTGCTTTCTGACGGGAAGACAGCCGTTTTGGAAACTGCCCGCATTTGCGGACTGGGCAGCGCCAAAAAAGAAGAACTAGATCCCTTAGGTGCCAGTTCATACGGAGTCGGACAGGTACTCTTAGAGGCCGTCAAACACGGCGCTACAAAGATTTACGTAGGACTGGGCGGCGTTGCCTGTAATGACGGCGGTGCCGGCCTGAGTGTTGCTTGCGGGGCGCAGATTTTCGACAAGCAAGGCCGCCCGCTCCCCCTGGGCGCGCAACCGCTCTTACAAGCGGCGAACCTGGATTTAACTACACTTTACACTAACTTTAAAGGGATTCAAATCATTGGATGTGCTGATGTGACTAACCCGCTTTTAGGTCCTAAAAGCTCAGCCAAAATATTCGGTCCGCAAAAAGGAGCCACGCCCGAGCAGGTTAAAATTCTGGACAAAGCCATGGCCCGTTGGGCCCACATCATTCGGCAAGCCGGCAGGCAAGATACGTCTCATACCCCTTCTACCGCGGCGGCCGGTGCCATTGCAGCCGGGCTCTACGGATGCTTCCGGGCCAAGCTCCTTTTAGGAGCCAATTTTTTACTGCAAAAGGCCGCTTTGGAAATGCACGTCCCCTGGGCTGATCTGATTATCACGTCCGAGGGCAAACTGGACGCCCAAACCTTTTATGGCAAGGCCCCCTTAGCCGTATTGCGGCTGGCACAAAAATACAAAAAACCTGTACTGTTTATTTGCGGACAGGCTGATTGGAAATCACTGACCGACAAAAAACTTGCCCGCACAACTGTAGCTGAGCTGATTGATTTTGCCCCCTCCCTAGAAATGGCACAAAAATATGCTGGTAAATATATCACTCAAATCGGTAAGCTATTATGATGGCAGCCGAAAATAATTAGGCCAGTTTAATGAAGTATCTTCCGGACCGAACGATTTACAAATTTCAACTTGTTTTTGTTTGACTGCTGCTTCCGCGGTAGCGCTATAAATACACCAATGTGCACCGCTCCAATCCATATATGCCTCTGGTTGATGCATCAGGAGAAACTCAAAAGCGGGATCCCCTTCTTTTAGAGGTCTAGCTACACATCTTCGATTATCCAGACATTCAAACCTAAAATATTGTCCATTACCCGTATCAACATCCAACTCATTGAAATTAGACGTATATTTCCCGTTTGCCAAATAATATATTTCCTGCGCATCGGTTATAGATTTTAATATGCTCATTGCCTCCGATGCCCGAGCCTTGCTAATTGCTTTTTGGTACTGTGGCAATGCCACGGCTGCTAAAATACCAATAATAAGTACAACAACCAAAAGCTCTATAAGCGTGAACGCTTGTTTCTGTTGAACCATAATTCTCTCCCTATATGTGTTTCTTTATAAGGACAGAATATCAAAAAAAAAAAACGTGTCAAGCGAATTTTCATGCTCCACAGTTCAACCTGCTAGTGCAACCCCGGAGGTTGTATAATGAAAGGTATGTACCAGCAGTTAAGTAGTGGCGAGCGATTTACCATCGAACGCCTGTTTAAGCAGGGTTACTCCAAAGCTCACATCGCTAAAGTCTTGG
>JAFVFN010000014.1 GCA_017475405.1 Elusimicrobiaceae bacterium | reverse complement strand
GGAGTATATAAAGAACCAACTAAAGGAGGACGAATTAGGGGAACGGCTGCCATTTGATGCAGATCCGTTCAAACAGAGCGTGGGAAGTCGCGTGTGGCAGGCTGTTAAGAAGGGCTTTTAGCCCAGAGCTAGTAGGCAAGGCTTGGCCCGTCTGTGAAAAACCCCCGGCTTTGCCGGGGGATGGTTATTATATTTTGTAATCGGTACCCCCGGAATACTTCTTATTTTGTGTGCCATTAAATAATTTTTTACAATAATTCCCGTTAGGAGTATAGGTATCCGATTTTCTCTCAGCACATAGTAATGTATCTGTGGGAATATAGACTCCAGGGTTGGTATCTTGGAGTATTATCTTAAATCCCCCGATATTTGCATACGGACCGCTAATACGGTACGCGAATATTATCACTCCGTTATTATCGTGATATAGTATAACAGACCAGTTTGCATTGGAGCGAACATCTGTTATCCCATTGTGCGTAAAAGGGGTTATAGTTCCTGACAAGGGAATATCTATATCCAAGTCATCGAATTTTTCGGCATATGTAGCATTGGCTAAATAATAGGCCTTTTGGGCTTCATATACTGTTTTCAATACGCTCATCGCTTCGGTTGCTCTGCTTTTTTCCACGGCCTTTTGATATTGTGGTAAGGCCACAGCTGCTAAAATACCGATAATTAATACGACGACTAACAGTTCGATTAAGGTAAAACCTCGCTTATTGTATTTCATAATAATTCTCCTGAGTAAGTTCAATTTCCTGTTTATGAAACGCAATAAAAACGGCTGCCATATGGAGGGGTCATATCAACGCAACCCATATATAACAGCCGTAGTTTACCGATCCTGCAGACTGCAGAAACGATAAACATTCAGCACAAAACTTTGTTGGGAGCTGCCCACTTAAGTTTTGTACTTAAAACAGCCGTTTTTGGCGTTGATATGCCTTTAGATATCTAAAGTGCACCGTATCCTATAATACGGTTCCAAAAACAGATAAATTGTACTTATAGTGTACAAAAAAGGACCGGATATTACCAGTCCTTTTTTCTATGATGATTGCATCAGAATTGTTATTTCCAAGTGATAGACGGTTTAAGTCGTTGAACGGCACAGTCTTCCAAGTACATGCTAATTAGTCTGTGATATGAAATATCAAGTGCCTGTGCCGTTTGTTTGAAATACGCGATCGTATCCGTATTTAAGCGAATGGATATTGGCTTGCGTAATTGGGTTATATAAGGATTTGGTTGTGAATTGGCAAAGTTATATTCTTTTTTCATAAATTGAAAGTTTGGGTTATAGTTCGTATGATACAATGCGGAGTCTATATCTGTTTCATTTGGATAAAAAAAGACGATGAGCTGGGGATTTCCCCAAACCAACGTGAAATAGACGTTGTCTCATCGTACAAATAGTATAGTGAACTTTGCTGTGTTTGTCAAGAATATAATTACGCGTCCGCTCCCTAGAAATAAAAATATTCTGCCCTATAATTTATTCTTTTATTGATCATATAGAATATATATAGGGCAGAATTTCAAATCTACTTACGTAACTGTTTATTTCAACACATCTTTCCAAGCTTGCACTTCGGTGTTTACTTGGTTTTTAGAGTCGTCTACTTTTTGTTTGATTTGGTTTTTAACGGTATCGGCTACAGAAGTATTACTACTGGCCTGGGCAGCCGCACTGGCTTCACGCGCAGATTGGTAAGCTTCTTTGGCTTCCTGCAATTTTTGGCGTGTTTCGGCCGATTTCTGTAAAGCTTCTTCTAAAGTTAATGTTTGGTTGGCAGTGGTAGCCGTGGTGGTGCTGGTAGAGGAGGCACAACCGGCTGCTAAGGCCGCCAGGACGCTCCATAAAACTAATTTTTTCATGGTACATACTCCTTGTTAAGATAACACCTATATTTTAGCAATTTCTACAGAGGGTGTGCAAAAGACTAAAAACGCATGAAAAAAGAATCATGCTCATCCCGGTCTTCGTTGTAATTATGTCCGTCGGGGTTATTCCACGCCCAAAAGTGGGCAAAGAACAGATATGTCCCTAGCGCTGTTAAAAAGGCGCTTAGCAGGTAAAATCCGTGTCGCACATACCACTCGTACCCTTCGGTTCCAAACCATTTGTGCATATAGTCCCAATCCGGCAATGTTTCTGGACCGGCATTTAACAGTGAAATTACCGGGTCCAGACTGCATCCTGCGTAGTGACCCACACTGTAGCAGGCAATGGCCAGGAGCCAGATACACACATCGGCCTGGATTTCATGTTTGCGGTGTAAGAAAGAACAAAAAGCCACAACGGGTACCCCCAACTCCATGACGGTTCCGCCGATAATGGTCATAAAAAAGTTGCCCATGAATAAAATGCGAAAAATCGGATGCCCCGCTTCATGGATCCCGATAGTAAACAGATAAAGTACTCCGGAAAACGCCGAGGAATGCGGTCCGATAATCCACCGGTACATGAGATAAGTACCCAGGACGATAAACAGGATGCCCTTCCAGCCGTAATGCCAAAATAAAGGTCCTTTGCGTTGCGGATCTATAAAATCCCAAAGTTTTTTCATGCTTATATTGTAACTTAATTGCTACAATAATGCTATGAATAACGAACTGCAACAACTAATTACATGGCTTAAATCAGCCCGCTACGCTACGGCATTTACCGGGGCCGGTGTGAGCGTGGAAAGCGGCATTGCCCCTTTTACCGGGGCCGGCGGCTTATGGAACCAATACGATCCGAAGTTTATTGAGATTAATTTTTTCTTATCCGACCCGAAACACAGTTGGCAGGAAATGAAAAAAATATTTTTTACAGACATGGATGAGGCACTTCCCAACCCGGCACACCGGGTACTGGCGAAGTTGGAGCAAAAGGGCCTTCTCAAAGGCATTATTACACAGAATATAGACGGACTTCACCAACGTGCCGGCAGTCAAAATGTACAGGAATTTCACGGAACGATCCATACGCTCTCTTGTTTGCACTGCGGGCGTAAGTACCGTTTGGAGGATATTAACTTAGAGGAAGTTCCCCCTACCTGTTTGTGCGGCGGTGTACTAAAACCGGACTTTGTATTTTACGGAGAAGGGATCCCTCCGCGCGCGTATGAAAACTCGGCCGATATGGCGGCAGGGACGGATTTAATGATTATTGTTGGTACTGCCGGACAAGTCATGCCGGCGTGCAGTTTGCCCCTGGCTGCCAAAGAACACGGAGCCAAAATTGTAGAAATCAATCCCCGCCCCTCGGCCTACAGCGGACACATTACGGATTTGTATTTCCCGGAACCGGCCGGAGCGTTTTTTACGAAGTTGGCACAAGCGATGGACTTATAGAAGCTTGCTCACAGAGCGTTTAACCGGGTTTGAAGATCTTGTTCGGTCGCCTTCATGGCCTGCAGGGTTTGTTCTAAGAGTTTATCTAATTCCCATCCGAGCATGTCGGCCCCTTGTTTGATGACATCACGACTGCAGCCGGCGGCAAACTTTTTGTCTTTAAATTTTTTCTTAAGACTGGAAAGCTCCATATCACTTACGCTTTTGGACGGGCGCATGCGGACCGCCGCGCCAATCAGGCCGGTCAGCTCGTCGGTTGCGAAGAGTACTTTTTCCATTTCATGTTCCGGCTTAACGTCACAGGTGATACCGTATCCGTGGGAACAAACCGCGTGTATAAGTTTGTCATCGGCGTTGATTTCACGGAGTAACTCCGGTGCTTTTTTACAATGTTCGGTCGGAAATTTTTCAAAATCAATATCATGTAACAGTCCGCACAAGGCCCAAAACTCGGCCTCATCAGCGTATCCGAGTTGCACGGCGAAATGACGCATAACCGCTTCTACGGTCAACGCATGTTGCAGGTGGAACGGTTCCTGGTTGTATTTTTTAAGAAGTGTAAGTGCTTGTTCTCGGTTCATAAATAAGTATATTCATCCGTCATAAAAATTTTAACAGCCGGGTCTTGCTGCATATGGGCCGCCATAAACGGTTTTTTCAAACTGGGACGTACCGTCGAAGAATAATAGATCGCTTTGGGCATGTTTGGGAAATACGCTTTTAAATACGCGTATTTGCCAAAACTGGCCGCCACGGCCGCGGGTTGGTATTCTTTCCACAAAGACAGTACCCGCGCGTTAAGTTCCGAGCGTTTTTGCGGCTCATCTCCGTCTGTCTCAAACCCTTCCGGCAGCGTCAACAGCAGCCCCAAGTTCTTGTTTTTAATCAGACGCGCTGTGGGCCCTTCAGATGTTTCAAATAACAGGTTTTCATTCGGTATTTGGTAATCTCGGGCCGTATTTAAAATTTGTTGCAGGGTATCAGGTGTTAAATCTTGTTTGAGATCCAGCCACCAGGATTTTTTGGCCGGTTCTTTAACCGCTGCAAAGATGGCTGCCAGCGGGATATTTTTAAGAGCTTGGGCTGGGTCATGGGCGGCTAAGAGTTGTCCGTTTTGCTGCCACACATCTACTTCAAATCCGTCAAAAGTCTTGTCTTTGGCGCGTGCGCGCGTCGGCGTATTAACCCGGTGGATAAAACGCACGGTGTCCGGGGCTGTCCACACCGAAGCGGGCGCTGCGTTATCGGGTTTGGCCATCAGCACAACCGGTGCGAACATATGATCGGTATAAACGTACATAAACGCCGCATATGCTCCAAACGCTACGGCAACGACCAGTCCTAATGACAAAATCACTTTATATGTACGCATAAGGGCATAATAAAGCCGCCCACCATACGTGAGCGGCTTTGAATCAGTTTATTTTTTGCTGGGCAAAAGGTAAAATACGAGCAGTACCAAGGCACCGATACCGGTTAAGGCAATCAGTAACCACCAGGGCGAAAAACCACCGTCACGCAAACGGCGGGCGGCAATTCCTAAGGAAGGTAACAAGAGGGCCAGTTGGCACAGGAAATATACAACATCTCCTGCTTTACCGAAGAACCCTAATACAATGGATAATACTAAGAACACCAAGAAGTTAAACAGTACAAACAACCAGAAGTGTTTGCGGTCTGCTTTGCCGGCAAAATCACAATAGTGATTTTTGATCGGATCAATAAAATACGTGCTAAATGCTTTCATACAGCCTCCTATTAAAGTAACATCTTCTTTAGAATACAATAAAACCAACCCATTTTGCAAGAAATTTGTTTGGGTCCAGATATTTATTGATAGAACTGTGAGAACGTTTTAAGGGCTTCCTGCATCACGGACGGATCGGCTCCGCCGGACGGTTTAAAATCTTCATCGTAGCTCTCAATCCCGCCGTATTGGTCCAGTACCGTGAGTTGATTACCCGTGCGGATGGCTTTTTTGGTATAACTCGATATAATTGAAAACGCCCGCGGCGTCGGGTCAAAGAGATTTTGTCCGATAGAATAATCCCTCGCCGGGTTGGTGCAGCCGTACACATCCTGCAGGATCGTAGGTGCTACATCATAGTGGTTGGTACGGTATGTAATGACCTGTCCGGGGTTGCCTGGGTCCCATACTAGCAGCGGTACATGGGTTTGATACTTGGCAAAATTGCTGTTATGGCCCCAAAAGTTATGACGGGTGTCGTTAATTTCCTGCCCGTGGTCTCCCGTAATAATGACTAGCGTATTTTTCAAAACGCCGGCTTGTTGTAAAGCGGTAAAGATGCGTCCGATCATGCGGTCTGCAAAATGAACGGAGTTTTTGTATTGGTTGAGATACGGAGTCGGATCGGTATCTTTGTTCAGCAGTAAATAATTGATTTCCTGGGCCGGTGTAAAGAGTCGGTCTTCCGGCGGGTAATCGCTGCCGTGCGGGGCATCTAAAAAGATAAACCCGAAAAATGGCTGCCGGGGATTACGGGCCTGCAAAAAGTCTTCAAACTCCTCGACTGCGTTTATGTCACGCTGCCATTTATTATCGCCCTGGGATTCCAGACGTAGATTAGGGATAGTGGCGAAAATATTTTGATGGAACGTCGGGCTGTTTAATTTGCCACTGGCGTAAACAGCATGTGCGTAGGCATTTTCCAACGCCTGACTGACTAGTACGGGCGGCAATTGGCGGCTGGTAAAATCGTTCCAATACGCATAAGGCATGGAGTAAAACAAAGAAAACACCCCGGCCTCGGTCGCGTTTCCGCCGGAGAGATGATTGGTAAAATAACTCATCGGCGTGCGTTTTGAAAGAGCGGTCAGTTGCGGCATGATTTGAGGTGTAAAACTGTCAGAGCGCCAGGACTCAACAAGTAAAATAAGTACGTTTTTGGGGGACCTCGGAAGTTCGCAGGTAAGTGGGCGCAGCGGGTAGTTCAATGTTCCTACCGAGGGTGTGGCATACGGATCTTTTTTGGGTTCAAATCCCAGTTTACGAAGACGCCGGTTGAGGGAAAACGGACTGGACAACGGCAGTACGGCTCGTTGGGCGATAATGGTGGGAACCATATTAAATTTGCCCCACGCGTAAAGTCCGTTATACGTTAAAAAACTAAGCAGCCATACAAGCAGTATCCATCCGAACGTGCGGGGACTTGGGGCCATATGTTTGGCCAAAATTGTCAGGAACCACTCAATGGCAAAAATACATACTACGCCGGCTGTGACACCCAACCACATGACAGTAGAAAACGCAAAAATCTCGCGTCCGGCCGGTCCGAAGAACAGCTCCAACATTGCAGGGCTGATGTGAAATCGGTACTGAGAATATACCAGTAAGTCCAGTACTAAAAACAGGGAAAACACTCCCCCCCATCCGCAGCAGGCAGCCTGTAAACTGCGAGGTCCGATCAGTCTGCCCGGAAGACACAACAGTCCGCATACCCAGGCAAATAAAAAGATATGTCCTATAATAAATACTGCGGTAAACCCGATCCCCAATATTCCCGGGAAAAATCCGTTGATGTGAAAGTACCCCAGTGCTCCTGCGCACCATAACAGTCCGTTTAATATAATAAAACCAGCCAAATGACGTGTATTCATATGTATATTATAGCTTTTTAGAGATTTGTCAGGCATAAGAAGCGGTAAAGTTGTTCCAAAAAATTAGTAACAAACTGACTGAAAAGGAGCGAAAAAAAGGTCCCTGCCCGAGCAGGGACCCGTGAGAATGAAACTACTTTTATTCTTCAGCCATACTGCGCAGTCTGGGCTGCAAAGTAGGCATATCCTGGATAATTCCTTTGGCTCTGGTTTGAGCTTTGGCAGCGGTTTGTGTGGCTACCGTTTTACCGGTGTTCTTGGTACGAACGGCTGTTGCCTTGGCTTGTGCGGACGCCGTCTGTTGGGCCTGCTGTGCGGCTTTGGCTGAGTTGGCCAGCGCCTGTTGTTCGGCCGCTACTTTTTCGCGCAGTGCCTGCGCATTCGCTGCGGCTTCTTGCTGAGCCGCACTGGCTTCTTCCAACACGGAGGCTTTCAAGTCCACTTCTTCTACTGTTTGGTCGTATTTGGTTTGCAGGTCTGAAACAAATTCCTGCGCATCTTCACGGTGTTGGGCACGTAATTGTTCGACGCGGGCCTCATCCTGCATCAGTTGCGCTTCGAGTTCACGTACGCGCGCTAAACTGGCCGCTTCCTGCTGCAGGGCTTTTTGATAGGCACGGTCTGTTTCACCGGCAATTTTTTGAGTGGTATCCGAAGTCGGCATATATTCTTGGGCAACTGCTAACGTGGTCGTGTTAGTCGCATTGGCCCGAGCCGTATCGGCTCCTTGTCCGATTAAATAATTGGCGACCGGTTCGTTTTTCAAAGCAAGCGCTGTCATCAGGGTCGTGTTACCGGTGTTGTCGACGGCATTGATATTGGCACCTCGTTTGACGAGCTGGGCCGTTACGTTGGCCGTCGGAGCGTAAGCGGTATAAATAAGCGCTGTTTTTCCCTGAGAATCTTTTTGTTCTAAGTTGATATCCTGACGGCGTATTAATACGGCTGCGCAATCGGCATTGCCTTTGGCGGCAGCACGCATTAACGGGGTAACCCCGTTGAGATCCTGCGTGTTGGGGTTAGCGCCGGCCGAGAGCAATGTGCGCACGGCACTTTCTTTGCCGGTTTCAACCGCATAAGAAAGCGGTGCGCGACCCTGTACATCGGGCAGGTTTAAATCGGCTTTGTATTTGTCTAAGCTGCGAATGACATCCGTATGTCCTTCCGCAGCAGCTACTGCCAACGCGCCTACCCCGGTTGTGGGATTGCGATAGTTGGGATTGGCATTCGCTGCAAGTAAGGCTCTGACGTTTTTGTCATTGCCCTGTTTTGCCGCATAAATTAACGGTGTATTACCGGAGGCATCTGCAAAGTTGACGGCGGCCGGACTGGCTTTAGCCAACGCCGTAATGAGTTTTTCGTTGTCAAAATTAGAGGCATATAAGAGCGGTGTCTTGCCGGTTTCATCCTTGACGGAAGCATTGGCTCCGCGGGATAAGAGGTATTCCACTACATCGGCATTCCCCTGGGAGGCTGCAGCCACTAACGGGGTAACTCCGTAAGGAGAAGAGGCATTCACATCGGCCTTGGCTTCTACTAAGTACTTGACGATGGTTAAATTGCCTTTTTCGGCCGCAATCGTAAGCGGAGTAATGTTGGCATAGTTGCGTTCGTTTACGTCCACGTTGGCATAAATCAGCGTACGCACACGGTCATCATCATTCATTTTGATGGCACGGATTAAGGACGTATCATATACATATTTGGTTTTGGCCGGAGCACGATTACCTAAGGTGCTGCTTGAATAGTTGGCCTGTTCGACACCAAATACTTTACCGCGGTAGATATCCCCCTCGGCTTGTTGTTGCTGGGCGGCTACTTGGGCGGCTAAACGGGCTTGACGCGCATTGCGTTCAGCCAAAGAGCCGGGTTCTTCGGCAGAGCCGAAATAATCATAGTTCTGTGCAATTAACGGCACAGCCATGACACTGAAAGCTACAAATAAAGTAGTTTTTTTCATTCTCATTTTCCTCCAAGCTACATTATAGCATAACTTGGGCAAATTGTATGTGGTTGTAAAAAATATATTTAGAGCATAGGAAGATTGGAATATAGCATTAATATCTCCAACTAGTATTTCTTTCAGGAGCGGATTTACCTGTTTCACCTTTGCAGACTTGGTTGGCAAGGGATGATAAATCCCCCGATCCTATGCAATAGCGGTGATTTGCCTCCAGGGCATGTTGTAAATAAACTTGCATAGATATGACAACATTAGCGTAGGAATTATCCGTTTGGTTTATAGAGCACATAACATAGGGGTTCGTGTCATTTTGCAACAAGCAACGGTTCAGTGTGAATTTGCGCACTGTTTGGGTAGAGGTAAAATCCTGATTCCCTGTTTCTACAGCGGCCGGAGTATCAATATCCAATGCATCAAAATTATTGGTATATTCCCCGTTGGCCAGGTAGTAAATTTCTTCAGCCTGAGCCAAAGCAACAGTTAAATTTTTAATGGTTGCATAGCGACTTTTAAGTACTGCTTTTTGATATTGAGGTACAGCTACAGCCGCTAAAATACCTATGATCAGCACAACGACGAGCAACTCGATTAATGTAAATGCTTTTTGATTTAGTTTCATAAACTTTCTCCTTTGTAGGTCTGTTTATGAAACTGTCTGCAAAAAACGGCTGTTACTATCAGGTCTGGTCTAGAGTCCTAACGGTAACAGCCGTGGTCTCCCGGCCCTGCCAAGCAGAAACACGGGAAACGCTCGGCACAGCCAGAGCAGCTGACTCTAACTGTACCTAAATCGGCTATTTTTGGACTAGACCAGATTTGGGGAATTTCCCAAAAAACTCCGTATACTTGTTACACGGTTCCAAAAACAGATCAAATTTTTAGATTACTGCTGTTTTTATTGTAACATAATTTCTTACGGATGTGTGAAGATTTCTTTTCTTCTAAATTTGGTATAATAAATTTATAGGAAATTCTTTTTATAGGAGAACAAAATTATGGCTTATAAAGTAAACCCCGATGTCTGCATCAACTGCGGTGCCTGTGAATCTTCCTGCCCCGTGGGTGCAATCAGCGAAGTAGACGGCAAAAGACACATTGATGAAGCAAAATGCATTGAATGCGGTTCTTGTGCCGGTACTTGCCCGGTCAGCGCGATCGCACTGTAAAATATACAGTCTTATACAAACTCCCCCTTTTGTTTAAATACAAACAGGGGGAGCTTTTTTTGCTTAGGAGAACAGGACCTATTTTTTGCTGGGCCTAAAGGCCCTGGTAATATCTGTGACTAATGGTAGACTCTTATATAAGAGGTAGTTATGATCAAACGGTTATTTGTCTACTTATTGATTGGGAGTATGTGTACAGTGCCCACCTGGGGACAAGCGGCACGCACGGTGACACAGGCTGTACGTCAGGGTTTTCGTGCGCAGCCTCTTATGCGTACCCGCGTCCACGGTGCTAAACCTAGTACGTATTTGGAGAAAAATGATCCGCAAGCCCGCTGGCAGCAAACCTATTTGTTAAACAACAAATATTTAGATGACGTGGCGATGCAGCGCGTTAATGCCATTAATTATCAGACGACTGCTATCCGTACTGCCGTATCCAATCTTCCTAAACCGACCAATACTTTCCAAGCTGCGTTGCAGCGGCCGCATTTTAACGGGGAATGGCAGCTGCAAAAAGAACAGTTGGAGTTAGTCAACCAAAACTATCAAAAGCGGCTTGCCTGGTTGCAGGCACAACCTAATCAGGGGATGGACCGGCTCGGTCGTTATGCGGGCCGTGACAGTGGGCATGTATTGGCACTTAAATTACAAAATGAAAACCTTATCTTTGTAGGTGAATATCATGATCAACCGGCTTTGCGGACCGCTTTTGCGGATTGGGTAGAGCAATTGCATCGTTTGGAACCTAACCGTAAAATTGTGGTATTTGCCGAAAGTTTGTATTTAGATCCGCTTGCCAAGGAAGATGTATACCCTACGACGTATTACCGTCGTGGGGAGGACGGGGTCCAAGCCCCGGTTGATATAAGAGATGAAGAGAACCCCGCATTAACTTTTATGCATATCCACCCCTCTTATAAACAAATGCTGGAGCGTTTGACGCAATTGGGAGCAGACATATATCCCGTGGAGGATGCGGTGGTGGGACAAAAGCAACTTATGGGCGGTGAAATGGCTGTAATGCACGGTTTGAAAGAACGCAACAGCGGGTTTGCCCGGGTCATGCGCGCACAAATGGAGCGTATCCGCCAAACGGATCCGCAGGCCCTGTTTATTTACTATGGAGGAGCCTTGCATGTGTCGTGGGCCTATCCGGCTTCATTGCCCAAAATGTTTGCAGACGAATTTCCTGTGGTTGTTGAAATGACGATTCCCCAAACAGTACGTCAGTCTCATTCCGTACTAAGCGGAGCATGGCCGGTTTCACATCCCTTTTTTGACGAAACTGGCCCTTCCAGATTTTTCTACTGGAAAGGTGATCCGGAAATTGCCCGTGTGTGGGGACAGCAGACCGGGTTTGATTATACGGTAGTCGTTGCTCCGTAAATGTGGGCTTGGCCCTATATTCCCACAAATAAATCTTGGGTAGGAAAATAGCGGGAACAAAAATCGGGATTGGACTGTGCAGTAATCAGCGGATTAAAAAATAACTTGCCCACAAGAGAGGAAGTGTGGTACAATATAAAAGTAAGGAAAGACTAACTTTTATGGAACAACAAAACGCTCGCTCGCTTTATGAACTCAGAGCCGGTAACACGGCACAAATCAAAGAAATCCAAACCACTGCCAAAATGGCTGAAAAACTGGCCGCCATGGGGATTGCCCGAGGTCAGTTTATTACACGTAAAAAAGGATCTTCTCCCGTGGTGGTAGAAGTATCCGGTACACAGGTGGCTATCGGTCGTGAAACGGCCAAGAAAATTTTGGTAACGGCCAAAAAAAATACATTCTTATTGGCCGGTAATCCCAATGTGGGTAAGAGTTTAATTTTTTCACGTTTAACGGGAATCGGGATTATTTCTTCCAACTTTCCCGGTACTACCGTGGGGCTTAATTATGGTACCACGCAATTTAAAGGCGAGTCTTATGATATTATTGATATTCCCGGGTTGTATCGTTTGGAAGAAGAATGGCTTATTGAGGGAAAAAAGCGCAATTTATTTAAAGATTTGGAATATGATTTTATTGTGTGTGTAGCTGATGCGTCCCATTTAGAGCGCAACTTGTTTTTTGTACTGGAAATCCTGCAGCTTCAAAAACCACTTATTTTGATGCTTAACAAATTTGACGAGGCGCAGCGCAAAGGGATTAGCATTGATGTAAAAAAACTCTCCAAACTCTTGGGGATCCCGGTCATTGCCACGGTGGCTACTACCGGCGAAGGACTCAAGGAACTGGAGCGGGAAGCCATTCGCCTCTCGGATAAGCTAACCCCGCAAAATACCTTGACTGTTCCCCCCACTGCTGAAGAAAAATGGCAAACCATTGGTCGTATTATCCAAGATGTACAGCAGGTTAAACACAAACATCCGTCTTTTTGGGAACATTTACAGGGCTGGGCCACAGCTCCGGCTACGGGACTGCCGCTTGCCTTTATTACACTGATGGTATCGTTTTTTTTGGTACGGTTTGTCGGTGAAAACCTGATTGATTTGTTTGATCCGTTATATAAAAATTATTATCTGCCTTTCTTGGAGAAACTCTTAGCACCCATTCAGGATAATATTTTAGGCCTGCTGCTGTTAGGTGACGGCGGTGAGAACTATTTTGGTGTACTCACGGACGGGCTTCATATTGCGCTTATTGATGTCATGCCGTATGTATTTGCCTTTTACACACTTTTAGGTTTTTTAGGAGAACTCGGATACCTGCCGCGCTTGGCGGTGCTGTTGGACCGCATCTTACATAAAATAGGGTTACACGGCTATGGATCCCTGCCGATCATGCTCGGATTTGGATGTAAAGTGCCGGCCGTCATGGGGATCCGTGTTCTGGAAACCCGTCGCGAGCGTGTGATTGCGCTGGCTCTTATTTTGGTACTGGCACCGTGTATTTCCCAAACGGCCATGATTATTTCTATTTTGTCTCCCTACGGGATTAAATATATGCTCATGGTATTTGGAGCACTGGTCGTGAACGGGATTGTCATCGGTTCTTTACTCAATCACCTCATGAAAGGTGAAACCCCTGAGCTTTTTATGGAAATTCCCTCCTGGCAGACGCCCAAACTGCGTCCGCTAGCACGCAAGATTTGGATCCGCATGAAAGAGTATTTATCTGATGCGTTGCCGCTTATTTTAGTTGGTATTTTGTTTGTAGATGTGATGCAGCTCTCCGGAGTTACTGCCTGGCTTACTAAGATCTTACGTGCCCCGGTGGAGTGGGCACTCGGACTTCCGCCGGATGCCACCCCCCTCTTACTGCTCGGATTTTTACGCAAAGACGTGTCTATTGCCTTATTAGAACCGTTTAACCTGACTCCGCAGGCACTGGTTGTCGCCTGTGTGTTTATGAGCATGTACATGCCGTGTATCGCCACGTTCTTTGTCATGCTGCGTGAAAGCGGTTGGAAAGATACGCTTCGGGTTATTTTACTTACACTGGTGTTTTCTACGATAACAGCGATCATTTTGCGCAGTATTTTGATGTAAATCATTTTTTGTGATATGTATGGTAGGTAGTATAGCCTGTTAAGTGACCAATAGGTGTTATTAAATTATAATTAGCTTGAATTCCTCCTTCTGCTTTACAGATATTAACAGCGGTATTATTATCAGACTTTGCTATACATATGTTCATTTTAGGTCCATCAAACACATACCCATACCCAATAGAATAATCTCTTTTAGCACATGTTATTTGAGAGTTTTGTTGCACTGGCACAGCCTCACTTAAACAACAATAAAAAGTTTGGTTTGTTCCGCAATTAGATTGTGCCGTAGTATTCATTGTACTTCCTGCGGGAATATCTACATCAAGCTCTTGAAATTCTGTAGGCCATGCTCCATTTGCTAAATAATACACATTGGCAGCTTTGACGTAGGCTAAAGCAATTGCCTTAATGTTGGCATAATGGGTCTTAAGTACTGCTTTTTGATACTGTGGTAAAGCTACGGATGCCAGTATTGCGATTATTAAGACTACTACCAGTAACTCGATTAATGTGAATGCTTTTCTGTTAAATTTCATAATGTTCTCCTAAGTTTTGTTTTCAATTTTCTATATTGCAACCCCATAAAAACGGCCGTTTAGTCTGAGTCGTTATCCCCGATCTCTCGCTAAACAGCCGTAATTTACTGTCATAGACAGTAAACATTTAGTACAACAAAACAGGTTTGCAATTCCTCTTTTGGTGTACCTCATACTGGCTGTTTCTGGAGGGATAACGAACTTATACAAGTATCGCCGTAACTAATACGGTTCCAAAAACAGATAAATTGTAAAAATATTATAACAGATATTACAGCATTTTAACAGTCTTTTGTTTGACCCCATTATAATTTTTGAGAAGATCTTTTTCGTTTGGGGTGCCTGTGGTAAGGTTGAAAGAAAATTCAGAATGATAAGAAAAAGTTTTGAGAAAATTCTCAAAAACTTTATAAATTTAGATAGCTTTTTATAAATTTATAAAAGATTATATTTTGCATTAAATATAAAGAAATAGTACATACAGTAGTCAAAAAGTACACCTTAAAAAGTGTACTTTTTAGTACATAATATATTATGTATTATATGAAAAATAATAATATAACAACTAATCTATTCGTTCCTAAGTTGATAGAAGATTTTAACCCGAATACATTGAGTCAGGGGATTGTCGGTCGTGTACGGATTTGTTGTCTTGAATTAAATCTCACATAAAAAGCTCTTGCTAAGCGATAGGGAGTTAGTCTGGGGCCTTTGCAGCGTTTTGAAAACCAGGCAGAGATATCACTTAAAAAGTGCGCATATCAAAATGCGCACTTTGCAAAAATTCTCTAATTATTTAGTTATAACTTCCGATGCGTCCCATATCTACAGGTAACGGGATTTCAACACCCATCGGTCCTTCGAAATACATTGTCCCCTTTAAGTGATAGTCTACCGTACCGCTGCCCATGGCTAAAAGTCCCAAGAGTTTGCTGCCCAGGGTGACTGTAGGTACAGTAAGTTTAGCTTTGGCGTTGTAGGTAGACAGGGGCTGGATTTCAATATCGGACAGGGTAACATCGGCGATTTTATCATCATTGGCATCCAGGGTGCCCACAAAACGTTTTAATTTGGCAACTTCGGTTTTATTGGGATTGGTAATGGCAATGGTAATGGTAAATTTAAGTTCTGTGAGTCCGACATCGCTGAGTTCTACGCTTTTTAAAGCATAGGTACAATCTTTTAAATTTTGAGCTTGTTTAACGGTAGCACAGCCGGTAAAAAGACCCAGACAGGCTAACAGGATTAAAATCTTCTTCATAAAACCCTCCAAGAGTAAGATATATAAATTATATAATATAAAAAGCATATTTTAGGGAGAAAATCATGAACGATTTACAACAAAAAATTTATAACCGTTTGGTACGCTACGTCGCTTTTGATACGACCAGTGATCCAAACAGCAGCGTTACTCCGACGACGGATTCTCAGATTTCTTTTGCACACCAACTGGCCGCTGAAATGAAAAAAATCGGCATTAAGGACGTGGAAGTCGATGAATACGGTTTTGTCACGGGACTTATTCCCCCCACCACGGATAAAAAAGCACCAACGATTGGTTTGTTTGCGCATATGGATACGGTCAGTGATTATAACGGACATAATATCCGACCCGTGCTGCATGAAAATTATCAGGGCGGTCCCTTAGTTATTAACCAAGCAAAAAATATGGTACTCACGGAGCAAAACGCACCGCGTTTGGCCAAATGCATCGGCGATAATATTGTAACGGCTGACGGAAATACGCTCTTGGGCGCCGATGATAAGCTCGGAATTGCCATTATTATGACGTTGGCCGAGCATCTGTTGACGAGTCCGCAAATCCTGCACGGACCAGTAAAAGTTGCTTTTACCATTGATGAAGAAACCGGCACGGGGATCAGTTACTTTGACGTGAAAAAATTTGCCGCGGATTTTGCCTATACCATTGACGGTGCCAATCTGGGTGATATTGATTGCGGTAATTTTAATGCAGACAGCTTTGTACTTCGTATTACCGGTAAATCCTGTCACCCCGGTTCTGCCAAAGGGTTTATGGCTAACCCGGTGCGTATTGCCGCAGATATTATTGCATCCTGGCCGGAAACCAAATTACCCGAAACCACCGATGAAGAAGACGGATTTATCCTGTTTAAAGATATTACAGGCGGACTGGAAAAAGCCGAAGTGCAGGGGATCGTGCGTGAGCATGACCTGACGAAATTTTCACAGTTTAAACAGGACCTCTTGGATTTACTGGATGCCAAGCGTGCCAAATATCCGGCTGCCAAGATTGAAGTTGAGTTCAAAGAGCAGTACCGCAATATGCGGGATATTTTGCGCACTCGCCCTCAGGCCATGGAATTATTGCAAGGCGCGCTTCAAGAAAACAATGTGTCGTATCGTTTAACACAGGCGCGCGGCGGTACGGACGGCGCGCAAATGACATTTAAGGGGTTACCGACACCTAATATTTTTGCCGGCTATGAAAATCCCCACGGCCCTTACGAATGGTGCAGTTTAAATTGGGCAGAACGTGTATTGCAGGTACTGAGGAGTATTGCTCAAAACGCCGTGAAGTAATCGCAGGCGCTGCATAACCGATTAACCTCAAAAATTCCCGTTCAATATAGAACGGGAATTTTTTTTGGGGTAAACTGTTTGGATTATTAGCGTTTACGAGTAGTATTGCGGCGGGTGGTTTGGGTACGATTTGCCGACGTTGTATTTGTTGCCGGGGTTGTTGCCTGAGCACTTACGCCGTAAGCCTGATCCAAGAGGTTTTTTGCATCTGATATCGTGGGGTCGAGCAGTCCGCTGAGCATATTGTAGTTAAAACGATAAACCGTTTTAAAGTTTTGAGGGTTCTCCGGCGGTACTTTGACGGTGACCGAGTAATTATCGGGTTCTACCGCTTCGGTGGTTTCCCAGGTAATCAGTTCTGGGTCAATAGTCGGATGCTTGGATTCAATAAACCCTTTGAGCTGGTATCCGTTGGGCAACGGGAAGTTTTGTACTTTTTCCTGTGCCTGCTGAGCCAGGGTGGGTTCTTGCGGCTGTTGCGTTTCCTGCGGAACGACCGGTTGCTCTTCTGTTAAAAGCTCCTGCGTTGCCTGTGTGGCAGCCGGTTGTTTTCCGGCAAACAGGTTCACAGAAGCCGGTAACAATTTAAGCATACCCAAGAGGACGTACAAAATGATCAGTATCAACAGTCCTACCAAAGCAACAATGACTGTCTTGGTGGATTTGGTCAGCTTAGCCGACGTTTTCAAGTCATGTGTGGCATTAACGTCATTAAGCTCATTGACCTCCAATCGCTCGGTGTTTTCCGGTTCGGGTACCATGGGTACGGTTTTGATATCCAGGGACGCTCCGCGTTTGGCCTGAATGGTGTTTTCCAAGTTAACGGAGGTAGCCGCCAGATCATCCATCAAACCGTCTGTATTAAGCGGTGTGGTGGTTTGTGCTTTGGTAACGGTTGCCAACATGTCCTGGAAAGCCGTTTCCTGATTTTTATCTTTCTTTTCTTCTTCTTTGGATTGCATGAGCTCGGCCACATTATCGGTCACTTGGGCCGGCGGTACGAAGTCTGAAATCAAATAAGTGGATCCTTCCTTGAGTTCGATTTCTGTTAAATCGTTGGGGTTCCCTGCGGGTACTTCTTCATTAGCAGTGCTTACGGTAGAAGTCTGCACCACCGGTTGCGTATCATCGGAACCAAAAGCGTCTTCTAAATCTTTGTCCGTAATGGCACCCGGGATGTGTACGGGCTCTTCCTGCGGTTCTTGTACCGGTGCTTCTTCGGAAACCGGGACCTCTGCTTCGGATTGATCAACCGGTGTTTCTGCTTGAGCGGATTCTTCTTGCGGTTGAGCAGCCGGTTCTTCTTTTACATAAAATCCTTCCGGTTCTGCTTCTGGTTGCGCCTGCGGTTGAGCGGCAGACGGTACCAGTTCCTGCATGGTTTCTTCGGCCATTTGCTGTGCCGGTTCCGGTGCCTGTTGAGCAGTTTGCTGGGCAGCTGTTTCAAAAGCAGCGCGGTCATCTAAGCCGGGCAAATCAGCAGCTGCAGGCTCGGACTCCTCTTGTGCAGGTTGCGGCAGCTCTTCTGGCATGTCTGCTACCGGAATCTCCGGTTGCGCGGGTTGCGCTGTCTGCTGGTTTGCAGCGGGTTGTTCTACGGCCGGTGTCTGAACAACAGACGGTAAATCGGGTTGTGAGAGGGGCTCTTCTTGCGGTTGTACGGTCGGTTCTGCGGCCGGTGTTTCGGGCACGGCAGGCAAATCGGCCGGCTGCAGCGGTTCGGGTTGTACGGCCGGTACATCTTCGGGCATTTGTTCGGCCGGTAACACCTCTTCTAAGATTTGCGGATGTTCTTTATCGGTGGCAATGGCCATAGGGGCTTCTTGGGCCTGGGCCTTATTGTCTACCAAAGATACGAGCGAGGCCGCTGCCAGTCCGGCTGCGGCTGCTCCCAACGCGATTTCACCCGCAGGAGCCGTTTTGTCGGCTTCTTGTTGCGCAGGCTGAGCAGCGGATTGTTCTTGTTGGTGCTCGGCAATAATTTGGTCTAAAATATCTTCTTTGGGAGAGGCTGTTAATTCATTGATCAGGGCGTCTTTGGCGGTTTCATCGGCTGACGGAGTAGTGATCAAAGCCTCTTTGACTACCGGTGTTTCTTCGGCTGCGGAATCGGTCTGTGTTTGGGCCGCTGCTTCTCCCAGGGAAATCGAGGTCATTTCTTTTTCAATTTCATCCAGGGCCTCGGCCGGTAACGGTTCAGCTTCTTCAGTTGGAAACGGTGTATTTTGCGTTTGTTCGGTTTTGTTTTCTTCGGCTACCGGGATAAATTCCAGTTCGGGTTCAATGCTGTGAACGGCTTGTTCTTCTTCAGCCGCTTTGCGGGCTTCCTGCTCGGCTGTTTTCTCGGGTAATAAATCCTGGAAAGTATCTTCCAGTTCCACAGGTTTACCGCCGTAGAGGGAATCCAAAGCAGAGCGGATAATTACCTCTTCTTCCTCCGGAGCAGCCTGCGCCGGGAACTTTTGAGCAGTGCCAGCTTCTTTTTGCAAAGCAGACATATCGTGACGTGTCAGGGTAATCGTATTGGCATGAGGTTCATCGCTCACCGGGGTTGTCTGCGGGGCAGAATCTTCCGGAGATAACTGGGATACTTTTTCTGCGAGTTGTTTGTTTTGTTCCAAGGCGTGGTTTAAATCGGTTTGTACGGAGTCCAATTTGGCCTGTAAGTTAGACATGCCCGCCGTCAATGCTTCCAGTTTGGCTAGCAGTGCCTGTGTTTGGGCATCGGGCAGCGGTTGCGCCGTGGCCGGTGTCGGCTCTTGAGCGGCTTGCACAGCCAGTTCGTTTACGGGAACCTCGTCAAATTCAAAAATGGAAGAAGCTTTCACCCATTCCTGTCCGCCGTTAGAAGCTACTTCTTCCGAGCAAATCAAGGTATCCGGTGTGAATCCTTCCAATGTCACCAGATTGGTTTCCTCGTATGGTCCGTCAACTTTATCATTAATATATACCCAGTATCTCATGTTTGTATCACCCTGTTATGTAAAAATATTATGGTATGATAACAGCATAGCAAATTATCACGTTATTTTACAGTATTTTTTAAGTCTAGTTGGGCACGCGCCTCATCGGCACTGATCAGTCCCAGCAGTACCTGACAGGCCAGCTCGTTCTTTTTTGAAGCGGGACTGTCCGTCGGCCATGTTTGCAATAAAGCCTGCATTTCTTTTTCCAGTTGTAACGTATTTTTGATACCTACAAACTGTTTGGCCAGATTTATTTCAAATCCGGTAAAAATCGCATTTTTGGCTAGTCCGCGCCGCAGTAGTTCCGTATCACGTTTTACGGCGGCCTGGCGCGTAGCCTGCTCAAAACTTTCCGGGGTACCGTCCAGTAACACGCGTACCGCCAGTCCCAGGTTTTCCTGTGGACTGTCCGCGTAGGGAAGTCGTTTGAGTACGGCATCAAAGGCATCTGCAATATCCTGCGGTGTTTTGAGTTTTAAGTAACGACACGCAATGATCATTAAATCTTCTTCAAGCAGTTCGTCATTTAAAAGCTTGGAGGCAAGCGCAATATCCTGAGCATCTTTCGGCGTAATTTGTAAAAGCAGCGTCCGGGCACACAGCGAAGCGCACAGTGGTTCTTGCGGATTGTGCACGAGCAGTTCGTTAAACAGTTGCTCGAAAATCGGTTTGACCAAGACGCTGGCCGGTTGGGAATACAACCACTGCAACTGAGCTGTTAAGCGAACAGGTAAATGGTATTTGTCGGCTAAGGTAAAGATATCTGTACGGTTTTGCGCGGTTATTTCTTTGGAACATGCATATATTTCGTCTGCCTGCTGCAGTAACAGCTGCACGGCCTGTCGGGCCTGCTGCTCATCGGTCAGGGTCCCCCCTTCCTGCACGCGTTTAAGTGCCTGTTCAAATGCCTGATCAAAATACAAACGCGAAGCGAATGAGGCATATACTTCCAGTAACTTACTAGCGTCCTGTGCGGCGATATCAAGTGCTGCACACAACTCATTAATGGAGGTAGCGTTGTTATAAATACGCAATTGCCGAAGGGCCGCGGACAGGGTACATTCATCGAGCAGCATTTTGGCGATGATGGTATCGGTCATGGGAGAGTCCGAGCTGAGCTGTGCGGCCAGGTCGGCGATATCCTGTTGTAACTGGGCAATCGTTTTTTTATCTTCTAAGGTATAAACCAGTTTGGCGGCATAATCGTTATCTATGCCGGGAAGCATATTGTAAATAGCACTTAACATGCCGCTGCGTTTGGTTTCGGTTTGGGTTTGGGTCATAGTCACCTGGTCCCTGCTAAATTTTCGAGTATCTTTTGTAATTTTTCTTTGCGCGCTTGCTGCGTAATATAGGTCGCGTTGATGCGGATATTTTCCGCGCAGCATTGCAGTGCACCGTGCAGTAAATGCCGGGCACAGTTTACATCGGAAACAATAATTTTATCAATCAAATCTTGGGTACGGGCGGTCTCTTTGAGTACTTCTTGGCATACCGTTGCCGTATCAGCTGGCACGCTGGCTGCATACCATAACGCATCCTGCACCGCCTGCGTGCGAGACGGATTGTCTTTGGGAAGTTTACAGGCAGTTAAATAGCCTTCATAGGCCAGGGCGTCTTGTTGCATGTATTTTTTAAGTTGCGTATGCAGGGCTCCTAATTTGGGAAGACTTTGTTCCAAAACCGGGCGTACGGATGCAGGTGTATTTTTACGTTTGAGAGTGGTGCCGATGGCCATCATGACTAAGGCGCATCCCATGGCCCCTGTCATGGCCGCCGCTGCTCCGCCTCCGGGAGTCGGATCGGAGGAAGACAGCGCACTTAAAAATTGTTCAGCACCGGTTGTCCACTGCATAGTTTACCTCTTTACATGATGGTGCCGGATTCCAGATCGGAATATTTTTTGATACGCAGCATTTTCAGACGATCTTCATCAATGCCTGTCCTGCTGAAAAACACATGCTCAATGGCACTGGCCGGCATAATATAGTTGCCGCGTTTGACACCTTTGGGATCTGTTTTCAGACCCAACCAGACACGCCACGAGGTCATGTCCGTAAAATCTTTTTCTTCCAGTTCCGCTGCGGCGCGCAGGATCTTTTTGGGGTCTCCCAGTCCGGTGGTAATCACGGCATTGTGGAACCCGCAGTTTTTGGCCGCGCAAATATCGCGGTGGGTGTCTCCGATTACGTATACCTGATCGGGCGTAAATTTCGTCTTATATTTTTTTTCGGCTCGTTTCACAGCAGCCTGCAGCATTTCTTCACGGGTATGCCCGTCGGTTCCAAATCCACCGAAAGCAAAGTATTTTCCCAGCCCGCTGGGTTCCAACTTAATGTAAGCACCTTCTTCCACGTTGCCGGTTCCCAACCCGATCACAATATCTTTATCTTTGGAAAGGGTTTGCAAAAATTTATCCACGCCGGCAATTTTGTCGTACTTCTTGCTGCGTACTAACGCATGTACTTCCTGCGGGAGTTGGTCAACATAAGCTTTGTGCAGTTTTTTTATTTCGGCAACGGACGGTTTTTTCCCTTTATGCAAGAGCCCGTATACGATGTTAAAGTTATCCAAATCCGTGCGTCCGGAAATTAACGCATGTTCAAAGACAGGTTTTTTGCCGTAGAGTTTTTCGGCCCCTTTGGCCAGTGCCCGGCAACCGGCACCGCCGGTCGTTACGAGGGTTCCGTCTAAATCAAATAAAACGAGTTTTTTCATTGCTTGGCTCCTTTGGTTTTAACAATTCCGGTAACAATATAAGCACCGCCTACGGCCAGGATCATGCCGACTACTTTGGCTAGCGTAATACGGTCCTGTCCCAAGGCAACCGATAACACATATGTCATGACCGGATACGATAAGATAATCGCGGTGGCTTTACTCAGATCCATATTGCGAATGGCCTGATACCAATAAGAATTGCCTAAAAAATAGTTGATGATTGCGCTCATTATCAGCACAATCCAAAGCGTAGCGGACTGCACATTAAACAGTAACGGTCCTTGAATAAAATATAAGCTGACGCACAGCACTAGCAGTGCCGGCATGGCGTAAAAGGCACGCGCTGCAGCGATGGTATGTGGTCCTAAATCAGAGGGTAGTTTTTTGGCAAAAATATGACTGATTTGGTACATCCACAAACAGCCGACTACCATTAAATCACCTTTGGCCTGCAGAGTGGTTCCCCCTTCCAGTACAATAAGTACCACACCCATCAAAATAAGTACCGAGCCGCCGATTTGTTTAAGCGTGGGACGCTCTTTAAGTAAAATGGCTGACAGGACCAGAGAGTAAATCATTTCAAACTGGTTGGCAATGGACGCATTGACGGGGGTCGTGTAATTAAGTGCTACCATAAAAATCGTCATCGGAAGTGCCGTTCCGAAAGTTCCCATCCCCAAGGCTTTGGGCCATACGTCTTTGCGAAAGAGTTTCTGCCATTCGCCGTTGTTACCGAAATAAATACGAAAACATACGGTTGCCAGCAGACAGGCCAACAGTAAAAATAAGGCCGACGTAACATACGGTACCGCTAGCTTAGAAATGACTACGTTAATAGACGTGGCTAACCAAGCAAGCCAAATCGCATACACAGGTAAAACTTTAAACATATCTATATTATACTAATTAGAGAACTTGACTTGTTTTTTTTTTTTGATATTTTCTCTTTATAAGGATCAAAATAATATAAGGAGAAAAATTATGAAATCAAATAAACAGGCGTTTACATTAATCGAGTTACTCGTAGTTGTGTTAATTATAGGTATTTTGGCAGCGGTGGCTGTACCGCAGTATCAAGTGGCAGTTAGAAAGGCACGTGCATCAGAAGCAATCAGCAACTTAAAAGCGATTACAGATGCTCAAGAAGTATATTATTTGGCAAACGGTACTTATACCAATAATATTGCCGAGTTGGATGTAGAAATTTCAGCAGGGAAATATTATCGGTTCGTGTGTGTAGATCGCCAGCATTGCTACGCATATCCACTGTCCGCAGGTTTGAAACTGCCGTTCTTTGAGTTTTCTATGAAACAACCTGTAGCCCAAAATATAACTGAAGAAACTATCAAATATGTTGGCAAACATTGGTGCCGATCGAGTACGCTATGTAATCAATTTGGCACCAAAAGCGACTTGGACGATAATCATTGGGAACTGTTTCACTAATCTGTATTTTAATGTCCTTCTTTTTGCACAGTCAAACTAACCCAATAGGCTCCCGCACAGGTAATGAGAAGTCCCGCTACTTGATGCAGTGTAATAGTATCTAATCCGAGCATAGCAGAAAGCAACAAAGATAATACCGGATATGATAAATAAATAGCGGTTACTTTACTAAGATCTAACGCGCGGATGGCCTTGTACCAAACGACCATGGCCAGTCCGTATTTTAACAGTCCCGTGTACCCGAGCACCACAAAGGCCGTAGCCGTAGGCCTAAATGTAAACGGTTGGTGCAGGGCATACATAATACTTAAAATGACAATAAGGGCCGGCAGGGCAAACAGGTTGCGTGCCATGCCGATGACACGATAATCCAAATGTTTGGGCAGTTTTTTAGCTACGGTAGAACCCGCTTGGAGCATCCATGTACTGCCGACAATGAGCAGGTCCCCGGTCCAACGCGGGGTATATTGTTCTTTAAGAAGAATAATCAGTACCCCCAGTACAATCAGAGCACTCCCCCCCAATTGTCCGCGGCCGGGGTATTCTTTTAAGAAAATAGCGGCAAAGATCAGGGAATAAATCAGTTCGCTTTGCTGTAAAATCGCGGCGTTTCCCGGAGTCGTATAATGCAAGGCAATTAAAAATACCGTGAACGGCAGTGCCGTGCCAAAGGTGCCGATGAACAGAAACTGCCAACAGGTTTTTTTAGCAAACAGTTCCCCCCACTTATGGTTCTTGGTAATCCAGGGTGCAAAATATAATACGCCCAGTAATGTACCTAAAAACACAAGTACGGCCGGACTGATTAGTCCGGCGGCATATTTACCCATAATGGGTGAGAGACCTACTAAGGCCCAACAAATCCAGGCAGCCGTTAATGCAGAATAATTCATACTTAAATTATATAATTTCTAATACTAGTAATAGTATTGCAACCAATCAGCGCTAGTTTTATCCGCGATGTTTTTGCCTGTTTCTAACTGACATACACGAGCTTGGATCCATGAAGCTTCAATTGGTTTTTCGGGAGTGGTTCTTTCTGCAATACACACTGCATGATCGTATTCTAATTCTTCTTGAGGATGTTGTAATTTGATACGATAGGAAATTGCAATATTTCCATTATGGTAACGACATGCCACACTGGAAAGACCTCCTCCGCAATCCATGTTTTTATACTTATACTCGTTAGCATTACTTTTTTCCGGATCCCAGCCATCAGGCATGGAAATATCTAAATTCTCTTGTACCGTACTATATTCACCGTTTGCTAAATAATACACTTCTTCAGCCTGTGCAATACTTTGTGCCAAATGTTTTATAGTAGCATAATGACTCTTTGTGACTGTTAACTGATATTGTGGCAAAGCAATTGCGGCTAATATTCCTATAATCAATACAACGACGAGCAGTTCAATTAATGTAAAGGCTTTTGCATTTAGTTTCATAATATTTTCTCCTAAGTTTTTTATCGCTGTTTATGAAACCAAAAAACGGCTGTTTCTCTGAGGCTCTTGCACGAGCTCATACAAAACAGCCGTAGTTTACCACTCCTGTAAACAGGAACGGTAAACATTCAGTACAAAACTAATGTAGGAGCTACCTATATTGGCTTTGTACCTAAATTGGCTGTTTCTGGAGTGCAAGAGCCCGTGTTTATAACGACTCTCCGTTTTTAACGGATCCAAAAACAGATTTAAATTTTTATTACTACACTTTTATTATAACATAAAATTTATCTTGCGTATAAGCGTAAATTTTGATACAATAATCAAGTACTCAATTTAAGATTGTCGCGCAGGTGGCGGAATTGGTATACGCGTGCGTTTGAGGGGCGCATGCCGCAAGGCTTGAGGGTTCGAGTCCCTCTCTGCGCAGGTTTATTCTGAGGGCTTTTTTAAGGTGAAAACTTTAAAAAGGCCCTCTTTTACGTCGAGAAAATAAATGCGTGGAACCCGCAGAAAACGCGAAAGAAAAAGCAAACGGGTGGCAGCATTTTGGCAGCATAAAAAAGTAAAAATCCCCACGTTAGTGGGGATTTTTAACATACAAGATTTTGATTATTTAGCCGGAGTAGCCGGGGCAGACACCGGGATTTCTACGTTATCTAACACAGAGTTTTGTTTGGCTTTGTTAGAAGCAATGGTTAATGCAATAGAGGTGCACATAATGATAACGGCGAGTACGGCCGTGAATTTATTAATAGCGTTAAAAGCAGTTGGGCTGGCAAATAAATTGTCCGCACCGGAAGCACCAAAAATACCGGCAGCAGAGCCTTTTCCGCTTTGAAGTAAAACGATTAAAATCAGTAAAATACAAGCAATAAAATGAATGGTTAAAATAAGTCCGTACATGGTATTCTCCTAAAAGTAAGTAATTATATTATACAAATAAAAGAGCTTGACTTGTTTTTTTTTTTTGATATTTTCTCTTTATAGA
The DNA here is from genome assembly GCA_017475405.1 of Elusimicrobiaceae bacterium. Lineage (GTDB taxonomy): Bacteria > Elusimicrobiota > Elusimicrobia > Elusimicrobiales > Elusimicrobiaceae > Avelusimicrobium. The sequence goes on along the minus strand of JAFVFN010000014.1, from coordinate 82,393 downwards.
GATAAAAACATATAAGGAGAAATTATGAAATCAAATAAACAAGCGTTTACCCTCATCGAATTACTTGTAGTTGTGTTAATTATAGGTATTTTGGCAGCGGTGGCTGTACCGCAATATCAAATAGCTGTACTAAAAAGTCGTTTAACACAGGCCGTAGTACTCGCGAAAGCTGTGAGAGATGCCCAAAGAATATATTATATTGCAAACTCGGAGTATGCTAAAACATTGGAGGGCCTAGATATTGAAATAGGAAATTGTGAATTAAATGTAGAGGAGACAAGTGAAAAAAATACTGTTTATGATTGTGCGAATAATTTTAAAGTAAGAATATATACTGATAAACCAAACGGCAACTATTCTGTATATGTCTTCATATTGAACGATGATGAAGAAAAGAAACTGTTTATTGAAGATAGTTTCAGGTTTGATAAACGTTATTGTGGTTCTAATTTTGAATCAGGAAAAAAGGCCTGCCAAAGCATGGGCGCTCAGGAGTACGCAACAAATTCTAACGGGACTTATTATAGGCTGCCTTAGTTAATTCCCATCTATTTCACATAAGCAGAATGTTTTATTTTGTGGAAAAATTCGTACAGGATCAGATATTGGTAAACCGACTTTTTTAAGATTAATAGTGAAGCTCTTGTATGAAAGTAATATTTGTTTTCAAAAAATACTTATTTTATTTGGATTTTAGTCAAAAATTCACACTTTTTTACAGGAACTTTTTATATATTTTTACATTTTTTTACAGGAACTTTCAAGCGAAATTTACACTTTTTTACAGGAACTTGGTGTTTTTGTAATTAAAAATAATTATATAACTTGGAACTGTTATGGCTCATTATAACATGACTCAGCCCCTCCAAAAGAGGGGCTGAAAGTGGGCAACTTCATAAATTTTCCACACATGTTCGGTTTATTTAGCTAAGGCTACTAAACCGGGCAGTTCTTTGCCTTCCACAAATTCCATACTGGCACCACCGCCGGTAGAAACGTGCGAGAAGTCTTTTTGATTGATTTTGCCTTTCTTGAGGACGTTTACGCTGTCCCCCCCGCCGATGATAGAAATCGCACCGTTTTTGGTGGCTTCAATCATGGCATCGGCAATAGCAAAGCTGCCTTTAGCGAAGTTCGGGAATTCAAATACACCCATCGGGCCGTTCCAGAAAATCGTTTTGCATTGTAAGAGTTCTTCGCGGAACAATTTTTCGGTTTTGGGTCCGATGTCCATAGATTCCATATCAGCCGGGATAACGTCTACTTCGGTAGCCGTTGCAGTTTCAGAAAACTCTTTGGATACGCGAAAATCAATCGGCATGAGCATCTTGACGCCTTTGGCCGCGGCTTTGTCCATGACCTGTTTGGCTTCGTCAATCTTGGTATCATCTACCAACGATTTACCGATTTCCATGCCTTTGGCTTTGAGGAACGTATAGGCCATTCCGCCGCCGATAATTAGGACGTTTACTTTATCGAGTAAGTTGTTTAAAAGTAAAATTTTATCGGATACTTTGGCTCCGCCGATAACTGCGGCAAACGGGCGGGCCGGGTTTTCCAGAGCTTTACCTAAAAATTCAACTTCTTTTTGTACCAAAAAACCTGCGCAGCCGGGCAAATAATCGGCTACAGCGCTGGTAGAAGCATGGGCACGGTGTACGGTGCCAAAGGCTTCCTGTACAAAGATTTCACCGTGTTTGGCGAGCTGCTTGGCAAATTCGGCATCGTTCTTTTCTTCTTCGGGATGGAAACGCAAGTTTTCCAAGAGGGCAATTTCACCGTTTTTGGTAGCTGCAACTACTTTATCGGCTTCTTCACCGATGCAGTCTTTTGCAAAATGCACGGGTACTCCGAATAATTTTTCTACTTCGGCAGCAACCGGAGCTAAACTAAATTCCGGTACTACCTGCCCTTTCGGGCGTCCCAAGTGGGCAACGAGCACGACGCGGCAGTTATTGGCGAGTAAATGTTTAATGGTTTTTTCGGTAGCGACAATGCGTTTGTTGTTATCAACTTTACCGTCTTTTAACGGTACGTTGTAATCGACGCGCACCAGGACTTTTTTATCTTTTAAATCCATGTCCTGGATTTTTTTGATGCTGTTAAAATTCATAGCTTACTCCTTGTAATAAAATAGTCATTCAAGACAACTTTACATTATTATTATATCAAATATGAAGCCGGTTTCTGTTAAAAAACCCCGCGTAAAGCGGGGTTCAAAGAATTATAAGTTACGTTCAAACATGACGATAAAATTCCTGTGCTGCCGAGGCACGGCCCAGATTAGCGCCTATTTATTTTACCTAACAGGTTCAGGATTTCAATATACAGCCATACGAGGGTAACCAGCAAACTCAACCCGGCGTACCATTCCATATATTTGGGGGCTGCATATTTGCCCGTCATTTGATTAATAAACTCAAAGTTCAACAGAAAATTAAACGCTGCGACTGCGCATACCACTACGCTGATCCCGATAGATAACGGTGACGAAGAAGTCAAATACGCCGTGCTGACGCCAAACAGCGACAAGATCCAAGAACCTAGGTATAACACACAAACAGCCAGTGTGGCGGCAACTACTCCCTTTATAAGCCCGCTCGTTACCCGGATCACCTGAAAGCGGTACAGCGCCAGCATAAAGAAAAACACGAGCATGGTAACGGCCACTGCGTTAAATACGATGCCGTTCCACTGTGCGTTATAAAGTGCCGATACGGCCCCTAATAAAAACCCTTCTAACAACGCATAAATAGGAGCCGTAAACCCGGAGACCGTCGGTTTAAAAAACGTCCAAAAAGCCAGTCCAAATACCCCGATGGCAATCAGCCAAAAATAAGATAAAAATGCCTGCGGGTGTGTCCAGCTCATCATACCGCCTATCATACAGATCAGCAGTAAGAAAAATGTTTTATTAATGGTTCCCTGTAGTGTCATAACGGAGGAAGCAGCGTCTTCTCCGCGTACCAAATGCATGGGTTCGGTATATTCTTCTTGCGTTGGCGAAGCGAAACTGCGTTGATGCTCGGCCTTGGCGCGTTTAAAAGCCTGTTCGTTAAACATCGGGTTTTGTGCCATAAATCCTCCTAAAATGTTTATATTTACAACTATTTTATAAAAATAGACGACAAAAAACACGCCCGTTTTTTGATTAGAACAGGCGTGTTTGAAATCAAGTTCATTATTTTAACAGATCCAGTAACTGGGTCGCTGTTATATTTTTAATTTGTTTGGCGGCAGTTAATTTTTGATCGGTTAATTTGACGGGAACCGTCACTTGATAATAGTGTTGGTTGATGCCGGGATTGACCGCTTGAATTTTGAGCACTTTTTCTGCGGCTTGGTGCGTGACAGTACCTTGCGTTACCTTGGCCAAGAAATAGTCATCTCCCAAGATATCAATGTCGGTAGCCAAACTTTGATTGGTAAGCAGCGTCATTTCCGTAAAGTTTTTACCAAAACCCAAAATATAGGCAGTTCCCTGCGCCGCTTCACGCGGATCAGACGCAGCGTATACATTCATAGTAACTTTGCGTTGAGCCGCTTCTACTCTGTTGTCTACGGACTGTTGAACGTTCTTAGGGGCTTGTTGCGGATATTCGGTCTTCGGATATTCCGCGCGAACTGCTACAGCTGCGGCAACTAAACAAAATGTTAATGCGATTAGTTTTTTCATGGTACATTCCTCCTTGGTACTATATAGTGTAACCCTATTTTATAAAATTTCAAGCGGTACTAGTCAACCCGAATGCGTTTTTCAATACGCTGCCAGGCGGCCGGATCGCATATGGAAATCGTTTGTTTAATAAATTCTACGTCTTCTTTGGTAAAGTAGAAGTAATCGTTGGAGGTTTCACCGTCCCAATCGCCGGCTAAATTGCTGTAGCGAAGGTTGGTAATACCGTCATTGACACCCACCCAGGTAATTTCACCTGCTTTGATATACGTGAGCGGATCCGTGGATACACCGGACAGGTCTGTACTGGAATCTTTAACGGTTACTTTACCGTTAGCAGCCTGTCCCGTTAAGGAACGTTTGCGTACAGTGTTCAAACCAAAACGAGCCGTATTGATGTAAAAGTCGCCTCCTGTTAATTGGGTAGGAGTGGTGATATCAAAGGCCTGGATATTGATTTTATCCATGCGTTGCAAACGGCGTCCGATCGTTGTAGAAGCAGGGATACGTACCAAAATAATGTGCGGCAATTTGTTTTCACGGGGTTGGATAAATAAATTATCTTTCCATTTGATGGCAGATCCGTTGACATAGAGATTTTCTTTGGACGCATCGGGTTCTACCAGTCCAGTGGCAAAAATCGTGCTTGCGCTGCTCGGAGTCAAATCAATGGTATGACGTCCGTTCCACAAGCAAGTAGCACCGGCCATCACCCAATGGTCATCTAATGCATAGGCTTTACAACCGGCTGTACTGGGATAGGTACCGATAATTTCTTGTGAAGAAAGTTGACGATATTGAGCCGTATTTTCATAGGAAATATCTGCAGCATAACTGTTTTTATCAAAATATTGTTTCGTTACGGGAATAGTTAACAGCAGCGGATGTTCCAGTATTTTCATGGAGCGGGCAAAAACACCGTAGGCCACATTTTGATGCAGTGCGTCTTGCCAATGCGGAGGCATCAGCTGTGCCGTGCCGGGCAACGCTAAAGCAGATAGTAAAAAAGCTGTAAGTATGTGTTTATTCATTTTCCCTCCTAAGTACTATCTATAGAATATATTTTTTTATGTTGAAAAAACAGGGCCAAAAGGCCCACGTGAAACATGGGTCTTGAATTAGAAAAAGTTTAAATATTGATTTAAACAGAAAATACTTGGTGGATTAATCCGCTTTGGAGCAAATTTCGCTTGACGCGTTTTTTTTTTTTTGATATTCTCTCTTTATAAGTAAAAAAATATATAAGGAGAGAATTATGATTCAACATAAACGAGCATTTACGCTCATAGAACTTTTGGTCGTTGTCTTAATTATAGGGATATTAGCGTCAGTTGCACTGCCACAATACCAAAAGGCTGTTGTTAAGAGTCGTTTCTCAGAGTTAATACACGCGGGCGACGCACTCTATAAGGCCAGTATCATATATAGACTGGCAAACGGATCGTGGCCTGACACACTGGAACAGTTAGATATAGATTTATTCGGAACTATTTCGGAAAATAAAATTTCTATTGAAAATGAAAATTATAGATGCGATTTAAAGCTTAATGACGAGGCTCGTTCAATTCTATGTCATCCCCGGCAATATATGAGCAAAATAGATTTTCGAATATATGCCAGTGGGGTCAAAGTATGTGAAGCATTAAACACAGAACCTTCTATGATATCTGTCTGTCAAACATTTGGACCTAAAACCGTATCTGGCGGAGGCGGTGCGAATAGACGATACGCTTATAAAATCAATTGAGGCTAAGATTTTATTTCAATAACCACTGTAATACATTGATTCGTTTAATACCACGTGTTTCTCCCTCGCCGGGATCCATGGATAAGAGAAACTTGGGATAGTTATCATTGATTTCCTCTAACGAAGCAAGTTCTCGTTTTAAAATTTCGGGGTCCAGGGCATACAGAGCTACCTGATAATATTCTCGTTCCCCCCCGCTTTTTTGAGCGATAAAATCGATTTCAATGGTCTTACGTTGTGATTTGCCGTTTTGTGTGATTGTTTTGGTGTTGACCTTGCCGACAGATACGCGGTATCCCCGTCGAATAAGTTCTAGATAAACAATATTTTCTAAAATATGGCCCAAATCAGTATCTGAACGTCCCAATAAGGCTGTGCGCAGACCGATATCAGCTACATAATATTTGGAGTGACTGTTTAAAAATTTTTTACCTTTAATATCATAGCGGTCACATTTATAAAGCAGATAACTGTCCAGTAGTCCCTGCATATAGGTAGTAAGCGTGGGAACCGAAATATTTTGTCCGATGGCTTGAAGACTTTGAGTGATTTTACGTAAAGATGTTTCACTGCCGATCGTGTCAAATACATAACGAATAATACTGTCTAATTTACCGGTATCAACGAGTTTAAATCGTTTGATGATATCCTTTTGGACAGTATTTAAATACACGCTGTTTAGCAGATAATCATGAATCATTTGCTGATTGAACGCGAAGTTGATAGTCTGCGGAAATCCCCCCTCTTTAATATAATGATCATAAATAGTAGCTAAATCGGACACAGTATGATCTGGCAGAGCGGGGCGTTTGAGATAGGCATGGTAGTATTCTTTGAACGAAAAAGGTTGCGCTTTAATTTCTACGTAGCGTCCGCCAAATGAATTTGCCAGGTCATTGGAAAACATATAGGCATTAGAGCCGGTAATGTATAAATCGACATTGCCCCGCAAACGTAGCGTATTGGCTACTTGTTGCCAGTTATGCAGCAATTGGATTTCATCGATAAATACATAATTTAATTTGTCAGGACGCAATTGAGTCAAAATATAATCTAAGAGCGTGGTATAAGAAGATAAAAACTGCTCCTTATCAAGTATCAGGCCAATTTCACGTGTTTGCAGGGCGTCCTCTAAGTTAATAGAAATAATTTGATCCTTTTGTACGTGATGATTTTTTTGTAAATGGGATTGAAATAATTGAAGTAATTTCGACTTGCCGCAACGTCGAGCTCCTGTAATAATTTTGACCAAATCGGTTTGTGTCTGCCAATTAGCAAGTTGGCGGATATAGCTAGGACGATCAATTAAGGTTTCCTGAGGACTATTCATAAGATTTCTCCTTTCTATATATAGTATACTTTACAAAATTGTAAAAATCAATAGTTTTGTAAAATATATTTTACAAAAGTGTAATAATATGCATTTTTGTAAATTATATTTTCTCATTTTTATATATTTAGGGCTGTTTTGTGATTTTTCTAAAGTCTGATTTTAGAAAAATCATGTTTTCTTCAAAATCTATCAGTTATATTGGGACAGTAGTGTTTAAAATACTATGATATATGACAACATCCACCCTTGGCGATATAATTGCTAAGGGTGGATGCTCTTTGTTGTAGTGTTGAGCTAATATTAATATTTAATTAAATGCCTACTTCAGTACAATCCGCAAGGATACTCTCATGTATTCTGTCTTTCCCATAGTGGGTAGCCCACCATTCACAGACTATTTTACGGAATGTTTTATCCGTAGGTACCTTTAGTAATATCCGTTGCCCATTATATCTGCCGTCTGCAAATATGGAAGTCCATATGGTGCTGCTTCCTTTTGGAAACGGCCCGTTATAATCATCATAAGTTGTACCGAAATCAATATAACACTCGTCAGAGATACAGGCTGCACTAAAGCGTCCGATTTTCGTGTAACAATGAGTGCCAGATACCGATTGACACGGCATATCCACGTCTAGAGATCCTCCGACCGTATCACTGTCCCCCGTAAAATAAACGGTACTGGTGGGGTATCCATTAGCTAACAGCCAAGCTGTTTCGGCTTTATCTAGGTTATTGATGTATACAACCCATTCACTAAAACGACTTTTCATGACAGCTTTTTGATACTGTGGTAAGGCCACCGCTGCCAGGATACCGATAATAAGTACCACCACTAAAAGTTCTATTAGCGTAAAACCCCGCCGGGGATGTTGGTATTTCATACATATGCTCCTTATGTTGTTCTGTTTATGAAAACCAATAAAACGGCTGCCATACCCGGGGCCGCACTACGGTCCCCAATATAACAGCCGTGGCCTCCCGTAATAATACGGGAAACACTCGGCACAACTCAATGGGTTTCGAAGGTCCATTGGTTTGCGCCTAAATCGGCTGTTTTTGGAGTAGTGCGGAACTTATTAAAACTAACAGTTACCCCGTATTCTTTATACGGTTCCAAAAACAGAATAAATTTTAATTTCTACTACATAACTATTATAGCAAGAAAATTCGCTTGACGCGTTTTTTTTTTTTGATATCTTGTCTTTATGTAGTGAATAAGACAGGTTAAAGGAGAAAGTTTATGTATAAGAATAAATACGCATTTACATTGGTAGAATTATTAGTCGTTGTGCTCATTATAGGTATTTTGGCAGTGGTAGCTTTACCTCAATATCAAACCGCTGTTGTAAAGGCTCGTGTGGGTTCTATGCTGAGTTTGGCAGGCAGTATTGCGTCCGCTCAAGAAGTCTATTATTTGGCCCATGGAAGGTATGCAGGTAAAGTAAGTGAGCTAGATATAGATATACCGAGTGAATGTTCTCATATAGCATATGCACCATATGATACAACAGCAGACGGAGAAATGTTTTCTTGTGGAAAATACTTTTTGTTAGATAATTATGTGGCCGAAGGTGTAGGAAGTGTAAATATTAATTATTGTCCAGATTATAATACTTCGTGGGAAGAGTGTTCTGACACCCGAGAAATACATATTCCTTTTCGTTTGAATCATAATACCACTTCATCAGGCCGTATGTGCGTTGTGTACCACAACTCCAAACTTGCAAGATCTGTTTGTTCTAACTTGGGATTGACCCCAAAAAGGATTTGAGTTAAACAAAACCCCCTGCAGTTATATAACCGCAAGGGGTTTTGTAATCTTTTTAGTGCAACTGGCTTACATCATGCCGCCCATACCCCCCATACCGGGCATCCCGGCAGGAGCGTGGTTGTGTTCTTTTTCCGGGGCATCGGCTACCAACGTTTCGGTCAGTAACACGGTTCCGGTAATGGAAGCTGCATTTTCCAAGGCAGTGCGTACTACTTTGGCCGGGTCTACTACGCCGGCTTTCAAGAGATCGCAATATTCGTTCTTGTCGGCATCATAACCTTCGGCAGCACCTTTCATATTAAGTACTTTATCTACTACTACGGCACCGTCTAATCCGGCGTTTACAGCGATTTGTTTCAAAGGAGCCGTGAGGGCTTTTTTGACAATGTTAATACCCGTGCGGATATCTTCGTTGTCTTCTTTAATGCCGTCTAAGGCTTTTTGGCAGCGTGCCAAGGCTACACCACCGCCGGGTACCAAGCCTTCTTCTACACCGGCTTTGGTAGCATTTTTAGCATCTTCTACTTTGGCCTTTTTTGCTTTAAGTTCGGTTTCAGTAGCGGCACCTACGCTGATTACGGCAACCCCGCCGGCCAGTTTGGCCAAGCGTTCTTGGAGTTTTTCTTTATCGTAGTCGCTGGTAGAATTTTCAATTTGTTTGCGGATTTGAGCAGTGCGCGCATCAATGGCGGCCTTTTCCCCTTTACCGGAAACGATCGTGGTATTTTCTTTGTCGATGACTACGCGGGCAGCCTGACCGAGCATCGGCAGTTCGGCTTTGTCGAGTTTCATACCGCGTTCTTCGCTGATGACGTTACCGCCCGTTAAGATGGCAATATCTTCAAGCATTTCTTTGCGGCGATCACCAAAGCCCGGAGCCTTTACAGCGCAGCCTTTTAGGGTACCGCGCAGTTTGTTGACTACCAAGGTGGCTAGGGCTTCACCATCTACATCTTCGGCAACGATTAAGAATTGTTTGCCGCTTTGTACGATTTTTTCCAGGACAGGTAATAATTCGTTCATGGAAGATACTTTTTTATCGGTAATGATGATATAGGGGTTTTCCAGTACACATTCCATTCGTTCAGAATCGGTTACGAAGTACGGAGAAATATATCCGCGGTCAAACTGCATCCCTTCCACGATATCGAGTTGTGTGGTGGCGGTTTTACCTTCTTCTACGGTAATGACGCCTTCAGCACCTACTTTTTCAATGGCTTCGGCAATCATGTTTCCGATTTCACGATCGTTGGAAGAAATCGTCGCAATTTGAGCTTTTTCTTCTTTGGTTTTGACCGGTTTTTGCATTTTAGCCAAGGCTTCTTTGGTGGTTTCTACGGCTTTTTCAATACCTTTTTTGACCAGGGTCGGATTGGCACCGGCGGTAATGTTTTTAATACCTTCGGTGAGCATCGCATTGGCCAGTACGGTAGCCGTGGTGGTTCCGTCACCGGCTACATCGTTGGTTTTAGAGGCTACTTCGCGGATGAGCTGAGCGCCCATATTTTCAAATTTGTCTTCCAGTTCGATGTCTTTGGCAATGGTCACGCCGTCATCAATAATGAGCGGAGAACCAAACTTTTTTTCCAAGACAACGCTGCGACCCTTAGGCCCTAAAGTAACACGTACGGCATTGGCTACTTTTTCAATGCCCGTTTTCATTTTGGCGCGGGCTTCATCGCCGTAAATAATTTGTTTTGCCATAAAATTTTTGCTCCTTTACTTACCCTAAAATCCCTAAGATTTCATCTTGGTGTAAGATTAAAAATGTTTCATCGTCAAGTTTTACTTCCGTACCGGAGTATTTTCCGTACAGGACACGATCGCCCTTTTTAACGTCCATCGCGGCGCGTTCGCCTTTGTCGGTGAGTTTACCGGCGCCCACGGCTAATACTTCCCCTTCCATGGGTTTTTCTTTAGCGGTGTCCGGGATAATAATTCCCCCTTTCATGGTTTCCCGTTCAATGGGTTTTACAAACACGCGGTCACCCAACGGTTTGAACTTAATTTCTGCCATTTTGTAACTCCTCCTAAGAATTTAAATAGTTCGGCGTTGTTATTAGCACTCGCCTTGCTTTAATGCTAGTTTAGCATATCTGTTTGAAAATTGTCAAGCAGTTTCAAAGAGTGCTAAAAATAAAACAGTGTATTTGAAAACACATAAATGGTCAACGGGCAATATAATCCAAGACCCGTTTTACTTCCGGGGAAAGGTATTTATTAAATAGTATGAGATAATTTCGGGCGATCCATCGGTCCGGGAACGGGGCGATAATTGTACGGGTTTTGGGATCAATAACGCCCGCATACGGGGTGGCACCCAGCCACAGTTCAATACTCATATCGGTGGGAATGGGTTCGCTGCGGGTTCCCACCTGTTCAAAGTGCATGTGTAAAAACCCCTGTCGGAATTTTTTACGGTTATTGGAAAGGCCTAGTTCATGGGCACCCATGCGTATCGTGTAGCCCGGCGGGGTCAAGGTGTCTAAGACCTGCTCGAGTTCCCGGCGTGCTTTGTCGGGTTGGAATCCCTGAAAAAATGTAAGTCCGATAATTTTATTGGGATCTTCGTAATCTTCGGCAAAGGTAAAACTTTGGACGTTCAACTGTTGGGCACGTCGCATGCGTTTATGTGTTTTCCACATGCCGCGTCGTTCTAGTTGCACGTGAAATTGCTCCGGTTTCGGGATCCCTATTTCCCCCTCCCGGGCATGATATACCAATTGACAGAAGTCATCATTTTTAAATTTACCCAGTTTGGAATTGCGCAGTTGGTTTAAGGTAATAACAGCTAAATTGACCTGGGCCTGCTCAGAGGCCGGCAGTGTTTCGTAATAGGTAAGTCCCTGACGCAGACGTGCTAAAGCTGCTCGGGTATGGTTGGTGGCAAGCAGTCGTTTGTTATCCAACTGGTCCATCCAGTTGGCAAAATGGGTAAATTGCGGCGGAATAGACGGTGTGACCGGTGTTTGGGTGGACAGGGTGCGTTGTTGCAGGGAACGCAAAATGGCACCTTCTAGCGCAATGTCTGTTTGGCACAAGCGAGTTTGTACGCCCAGCTTTAAGCGGGGGTTGATAGCGGCCGGTATTTTGGGGAATTTTATCAAAGACTTGGGGAGATATTTCCATTTAGTAATTCCCTGCGCAAAAGCATTAGTGTATACGCCAAATAGAAGAATGACGAAGATTTTTTTCAATATAGTGTGCCGCACATTTATCATATTTACATTATAAAGAAGTTTTCTATATAGGAACAGGGTCCTAAGTCCTATCCAGTTACCTTCAAAGGACCTATATATATACAACACCCCTGTTTCGCAACAGGGGCGATATAATCAGGGTATTGAACAATAAATTACTTAAACAGCTGTTTAAGTTTCTGCATGAATGTCAGTTTTTGAGGCGGTAATATTTTAACTAACACACATGAAATATTATCCTGTCCGTCTTTGTCATTGGAATCATGCACGAGCTGTTTGCACAGCTTAACCAGCGGCATATTGCGTCCCGCGCGCAGGATCGCGGCAATTTGCTCTTCGTTAAGTCCTTTATATAGTCCGTCAGAACATAACAACAGGATATCCCCCTCATGTACCGGGAACTTAAGTAAATCAAACTCAATGTTTTTCTTAATGCCCATGGCACGGGTCAGGATATTTTGGATCTTGGAATGATCTGCTTCCGCTTTGGTTAAAAGCCCGCGGCGGATATGTTCCATGGCCAGGGAATGGTCCGTGGTAATTTGGATAATCTTGTCTTTGCGCAGCAAATACAATCGGGAATCCCCCACGTGTACGGCCGTAGCGCAGTTGTTTTCCAGCAGCAGACCCGTCAAAGTGGTTCCCATCATGCGGTACGTTTCGGAAGATTGAGCGGTTGAATAAATAGCCGCATTTGCCAGATTGGCGGCCAGTAAAATCTTTCGTTCCGTGGCCGTTAGTTTGGGCAGAAAATTCGGCGGGATTTGCAGTTTGCCGGCATTGATTTTGCGTACGGTTTCGGCCAGTACGGAGACAGCAATATTGCTGGCAATTTCACCGGCACTGTGTCCGCCCATACCGTCTGCCACTACGCCCAGACTTAAATCCGAGGAAATCAGCACATTGTCTTCGTTTTTCTCACGGATCTTACCAATATCGGTTACGGCGGCAAATTCTATATCAAAGCTGCGCATAGTTAATCCTCTTTAAATACGATAGATCCCAAACAAAAACTCATACTCAGTGCCATGAGTAGCAGCATCAGGAAACTGTAGGCGCTGTTGTCTTGTGCGTCGCGGTTAAAGTTTTCAATCGGCAGGGACATGGCATATGACCACAATGCGTATTTCATTCTGCTTTCTCCGCCGTGATAATAATAGCTGAGTAACCTGATAAATAACGGTGAATTTTCTTCGTTAAATACGTCCGGTGCAATACGGGATAATTGCGCGGAGAAAAATGCTTTTTTCTGTTCCCAGTTCATAACGGATACTTCACTGGTTTTATCAAAGTCAGCAAACACGTCTCTGCGAGAATCAATACCAAGCTCGCGTTCCATTGCAGCCGATATCTGTGCACTGCTTAATGACTTAACATGAATATTTGCGATGAGCGCATCAGTGGTATGGCGTAGCGTATAAGCCAAACCGGACACGGTATAGATCCACATGGTCACACTTCCCACCAGTAAAAATACGAGAGGCAAGATAACGCTTGTTTTTTCTTTGCGGTCGGCCAAATAGTAAATGGCCACTACGCCGCTGAACAATGCCACAAAGAACAGGATCTTAAAGGAAGGGATGTCCGCGGCCGGTGCAATACTCAGGTGCGGAGCCAAATAAGACAGTGTAATGACCAGCGCCACTAACGCGCTTCCCAAGATACCCTGCACAATGGAACGGTTATACGTGAAACACAGTCCGATGGCCCATACCAGTGCCATGACCAAATAACATAAGTAGTATTCCGGGGTAAACAGGTACTGGAACATCGTATGGGTATCCAAAAAAGCGTTTTGCGGAGTAAATAAACCGGCCATATAGGCAGCAATCGCCAGGAAAAGCAACGATATCGTCGAATGGGCATATTCTTTGATGGCGGCAGAGGCAAACACGGCCACTAACGTTACTGCCGTTAAAAGCATAAAGAGCAGTTGTTTGGGGGCATATTCTTCGGCAAAGAACGGATTGATCAGGTTGGCAAGCAGACTGTCTGCCGGGACCAGATTTACCGAACAGATGACTCCTAAGCGGTGAGAGACATACGCTACCAAAATCGTAAACAGGATAAACACGGGCAGCTTGATAACCAAATTGGTAATCAATTTTACCATACTGCGTGTTTTCTCACGGATTTGTTGTTGAACGAATGTGGGGCCGGGGTTATAAACTTCTACCGGTTTTACATCTTTGGCATCCAATAATTCCGGCTGCGGTTGTTTGTCAGCAGGTTTGGGTGCTTCCTTAGGGGAGGTCGCATTGGGTACCACTACCGCAGCATCTACCGATGGAAGTAACGACGGCTTGGTATTCGTGGAATGTTTGAGCGGTTTTTCCATTTGGCGCTGGCGTTGAATCATATCGGTTTGGAATTTTTCTTCTTTCACGATTTTTAACGCACTGTTTTCTGCCAGACTGATTGAGGAACCTTTTTTAAATTTCAGTTGATCGCCGGCGCGCATTTTCTGGAAATAGACATATGCCTCTTTAGCCGTTTGAAAACGGTCTTCCGGTTTTTTAGACATCAAGCGCTGTACCGCTCCGGCAAGCCAGGCCGGGATATCCGGACGTAATTTGGCCGGATTTGGCACCGGTTCATTGATATGTTTTTGAATAATATCAATGGTGTTTTTACCGTTATACGGGAACTGTCCGGTCAGTACATAATATAAGCTGGCACCCACGGAATATAAATCGGCCCGGGTGTCTAAATCACGTCCCAAAGCCTGTTCCGGCGCGATAAAATAGGCGGTACCGGCAAGCTCGGTGGTTTTGGTAGACCCTTTTTCTTTATCCATTTTTTTGGCGATACCAAAGTCCACGATCTTGGGTTGTCCGTCCGTATTAACCAAAATATTAGACGGTTTAATATCCCGGTGGATAATCCCTTTGGCATGGGCAGCATCAAGACCTAAAAAGATACCTTCAAACAGGTCCAGGATAGTACCTAACGGAATATTTTTTTGTTTTTTAATGATTTGGGAAAGTGTTTGACCTTCAATAAAGGACATCACAATAAAGTAATAGCCTTTTTCTTTTCCGACGTTGAACACTTGAACGATATTGGGGTGTTCCAACTCGGCAATCGCACGCGCTTCGGTTAAAAAGAGCTCTACGGCTTTTTTATCGTTGGTCAGGGAAGGACTTAAAATCTTGACGCACACAATGCGGTCCAGCGCTTTATGGCGCGCTCTGTAGACGGATCCCATACCGCCTACGGCTACTTTCTGAAGGATTTCACATCCCGAAATTTCTTGTCCTACCAATGAAGGTTGTTGTTCTTCTGCCATAAGATTTCCCTTTTAAACATCTTGATTTTATACTAATCAATCATTAAAATATAACTAAAGGTATCTTAGCATATTTTAACGTTGGAAAGCAGAATTTTTTTAGAAGAAAGGGGTTTTGTATGTTGGAAAGCAGTTTTGCCTTACTCAGAGATATTGGACAATTGCCTGTTAATGAGCAGGAAGAGGTCCATTTTTCAATAGACGCTTATCACGGATACCGATACGTATCTGTACGTCGGTATTTAAAACTGGAAAGCGGATTTAACGGGCCCACTCGTGACGGAGTTACTTTAACTCCTGAAATCGTACGTGCACTAGTGCCGATGCTTTTGGCCTTACCGGAAAACATCAAGGACCTTAAATTGGGTCCCATTGGAAAATTTGCCAAACGACCCGGGATATGTATTGTAGTCGGGATTGCAGAATTTCGCGGCGTACGCGGACTGGAGCTTCGTCAGTGGAGCCAGGACAAGGGATACCATAAAAACGGTATTTGGCTGCCGTTGGATAAATGGGCGGATATCCGTAAACTGTTTAGGGATACCTTAGCGGCTATTGACGAAATACCGGATGTAGATTTTTAATATTTACTTGGTGGTAGATCTGTTTGTCCCCACCCTCTGCAATATGGAGGGTGGGCCTTTGTTTGTCCGGATTTAACCATTTATCGACGGTAACTTGACGCGTTTTTTTTTTTTGATATTCTCTCTTTATAAGTAAAAAAATATATAAGGAGAGAATTATGGTTCAACATAAACAGGCATTTACGCTCATAGAGCTTTTAGTAGTTGTATTAATTATAGGAATATTAGCGGCAGTGGCACTGCCACAATACCAGAAAGCAGTCACTAAAAGTCGTTATGCCAATCTAAAAAATTTAGTTCATTCTATTGCAAATGCTCAGGAAGTGTATTACTTAGCCAATGGGCAATATTCAGATGATTTGGGTAAATTGGATATTACTCTACCGCAGGGTGTGATAGAAACTGAAGAAAGCGAAAAAGACGAAGATTCTACGGGGCGTGTTGTACAGTATGATTGGGGAGAATGCCATATTGGAATTGTCAGTAGTTTTGTTCAGATCGCTTGTTCTAACAGTTTGATTGGTATGTCATACCAAGTCAGGCAGATGTATTCTCAGGACTCTGCGGGTGCACGTGTATGTACAGCAAGACCCGCGGATAAGACAAGTATTGCGAATCAAGTATGTAAGATAGAAACGGGATCTGACGGAGCTTGTTATAATGCGGGAGGGTATTGTTATTATCGTTATTAATTAAAGACAGATTGAGTCATAATATATATCCTCCTTTGCTGGCCGTACGTGCCAACCATATAAGAGTGTGTCGCGGGTAATAGCGCTCTGCCAAGGCCAATAACTTGCCATATTGAAGATGGTACGTATCAATATGTCTGGACAGTACCTCATAAGGATGCTCATGCGTGATAGGTGTTTTGTTAAGTAATTCTAAAGCGTCCAAAGTTTGTAAGTATTCTTTATTTCCCGCTTTGATGGTTGTTTTTGGCGGTTTAATTACTACATTTATTTCTTATCGGTCCGCATACATTGCGTTGCCCGGTTGTTTGCAATGATTTGTTCATTGGGGATTTTTTCAAGAGGATAATTTATAATGTTAAGGCATATTCAATTGACAAAAGGCCTCCGACGGAGGCCTTTTTGTATTAGATATATGGCTTGTTTTACATCTTGAGCATTTCTTTGGCGTTGTCAAATACCTGCTGCGGGGTAATATCTTTCATACACTTAAAGTGTTTAAGCGGGCATTTCTTCCCCCCGTGCAGTGCACACGGCCGGCACGGTAAATCTTTGACTTCTAATACGCGGTGTCCCTGTCCGTACGGGAAAAATCCCAACTCCCGGGTGGTTGGCCCGAAGATTGCCAAAGTCGGCACATCAAAGGCTGTGGCAATGTGCATGGGACCGGAGTCATTGGTAATAAACAGGGAAAGATGTTTCATAAGCGCCATCAGATCAGCCAAGCTGGTCTTGCCGCATAAGCTGGCGGCATGTCCCTGAGCCAGTTGGCAGATTTTCTCACCCAAATCAGTGTCTTGTTTTCCCCCGCCGACCAGTACTACCTGTAGTCCCAGTTCGGTTTGCAGTTTGCTGATCAGTTCCACGAAATATTCCATGGGCCAGCATTTGGTCGGCCAGGCACTGCCTGCGTGAATACCGACAAGTTTTTTGCCTTCCAGATTAAAATCCTTGAGCAGTCGTGCCACGTTTTCATCGGCAGAAGGCGTAAAAGACATGGATAATTTTTCGGCGGCAAATTTCTCTTTGGCAATTCCCTGCAAAAGCGACAAATTGCGCTCGGCATCATGGATCATCCAACTAAACGGTACGGTCTTGGTGTAGAAGAACCAACCCTCGCTGGATGTAAACCCGATACGTATCGGTACTCCGGAGAGCCAGGCAATCAGCGCGCTTCTAAAACTGCGGTGCGGAACGAGCAAAATATCAATGCCGGATTTTTTTATAGCCCGGGCGGTTTTCCAAACCCCGGCGATCTTATTCCAACCGCGTTTATCGTTGAGGATGACCTCGGATACTTCGGGAAGCGGTTTGAAAATATCTTCGGTTTGCGGACGGGTAATCACGACGATTTGGGTGTCCGGGAATAATTTTTTGGTCTTTTGGATAAGCGGCGTGGTCAGTACACTGTCTCCGATAAAAGAGGTTTGGAAGATACCGATTTTACGGATTTTTTTACCGGCCGTTTCGGTGTGTCGGTAGGCCCAGTCCCCCAGTTTGGGTTCCTTATATTTGACCGGGATATCCCATGCTTTTAAAGCTTCTAGATATTTTTCCAATGTATGTTTTTCCAACACGGGAGAGCTTTTATGGAACTTGACGAACATGCGGCGGGCCAGTGTATTTTTATCGTAACGTGCCCGGTTGGGGATATGGCTGAGCCATCCGATTAAGATACTCTTAAACGTGGCGTGTAAGTCTAAATAATGCGTATAGTGACCGGCACGTACCTGACGTACAATGCCCCACAGACTCTTTTTGGCGACCAAAATTTCATCAATATCGGGGTGTCCGGCTAGTGCCTGTGAAAACGCCGGTTTGACCAGCAAGGTAATGCGCGCCTGCGGCCAGGCGGCCTTGATATTTTTGTAAATGGGTGAAGAGAGCACAATGTCTCCCAGCGAAGATAATCTTACCACCAAAATGTTAGGCTGTTGTTGTGTGTTCATAATGTTGTACGACTCCCCTGATTTGAGCGGTTGCACCTTTAAAACTGTTGGCAGTCTGCCGGGCTTTTGCATTCATATTGTCTAATTGTTCCCGGTCTGCCAGCAGGCGCAACACAGTCTCTTTAAAATTGGTTTCACTGACTAACACGCCGCCGCCGCGCTCCAACAATGCGTGAGCCGTATCGGGGGTATTATAAAAGTATTTGCCAAATAAAACGGTTTTTCCCAGGATGGCGGGTTCCAATAAGTTATGGGCTCCGCGCGGCGCTATGCTGCCTCCCACGAATGTCAGCGTAGCACACGCATATAAGGACTGCAAAAGGCCCATGGTATCTGCGCAGAGTATATCCGTGTTTTTATCAAAGGCCGCCTGACTGACAAAGGCAAAGTGCAGCCCGCTTTGTGCAAGGGCATGTTCAATCTCGCTTTTGCGTTCCAAATGACGCGGAGCAAAGATAATTTTAGTGCCTGTTTTAAGGATTTCCGGGGCTGCCCGGAAAAGAAGAGTTTCTTCCTGAGGATGTGTGCTGCCCAGGACAAATAGCGCATTTCCCTGCCAACCCAGTTTAGCCAGTAACGCTTTTACCTCTTCCACCCGTCCGGGTGCATTGGACAGCGAATCGTATTTGACGTTACCGCAGACATGGATTTTGTCAGCCGGTACGCCGATAAGTTCATAACGTTTGGCGGCATCTTTACTCTGCAAGGCGGCAAACGTCATGGGAGAGAGTATCATTTTAAATAACGGTTTGATCCAGGCGTAGGCACGGGCCGATTTTTTGCTAATACGTCCATTTACCACGGCGTATGGGACACGCGCCCGATGCGCGGCCCAAAGCATATTGGGCCAAATTTCCCGCTCTACAATAAATAAACGGTGTGGCTTGGCGTGTTTGATAAAATGTCTGCAAACAGGATAAAAATCAAGCGGTGCCAAAAACGCAGCTTTAATATCCGGATTTTTAAGAGCTGCTTCTTTACCTGCCTGCGTAGAAGTTGTTACAAAGATGTCGCGTTGGTAGATATCCTTGAGTTGTTTGATAAGTCCCTTGATTGAATTTACTTCTCCCACACTGGCACAATGCATCCAAACAGCACCGACAGGAACGTTGCGGGCAAATCCAAAACGTTCTTTGAGTTCCAAAACTAAGTGTCCCAGCAGTTTGCGTCTGGGTGAAATTAAAAACCCCAGGATCACTCCCACCGCAACAAACGGGAATGCCAAGTTGGTTAGGATCAGTAAACAATATCCCATATCTTTATTATATGATATTTTGGGAGCATCGTGCGGAAAAAAGGGGTTGTTTTTACGTGTTATATTAGCTATACTTAAAGTAGTTCTTTTTATCTTAATTTTTGAAAGTGAGGAAGTATGAAATATATAGCAGGTTTATTGGGAGTAATGCTCTTAGGCAGCCAGGTGTGGGCGGCCCCGGAGCAAATGACGATGTATGCTACTTTATCGGCTCCGATTGCATCTTTTCGGGAAGTCAAAACCGAATTGATGGATCGTCCTGTTACACCAAAAACTGAACTAAATGTAGGGTCCAGGGAATCTACGGGCGGCGCCATTAAGCTCAAAGGAAATCGTCCCCTCGAAATAACAAATTTATGGATGGAAAATAAGACCACCCTGAATATACGTGCCAATAAGTGGTGGGTAGATAAGCTTATTGTTGCCGATAAAGGCAATGTTACGATTAACGGGTATTTGATTGCGTCAGAATTAAAAAATGTTTCGAACGGAGATTTTCAAATTAACGTCAGCAAAAATTTACGTGTCGGAAATAAGCTGCAAGTACAGACTTTAGAACTTACCAGTCTGCGATTAGGAGCGGATGGTAACTCAGGTGTTTATTTGGATTTTCCTACTGACGGCTCAGCTGGCAGTGCTACTTGGGCCACGGTATCTTGTTCTGTGCGGGAGGGAAGTAGTTGTACCTCCGGCAGACTTTTGAAACGAAATTAATTTTCTCAAGTATCCAAAATATATCCCCGGGATTTACAATCACCGGGGATATATTTATGGGGTAAACGGATTATTTATCTTGAGAATTATTCTTTTTAAATAAACTGCCAATCCCTTTAACAACATTGGCTGCCGTATTGACGGTTTCTTTTACCGTATCGGCCGCCGTAGTGGCCGCCTGTTTGGTCAGTTCGGTACTTTCGTTGGCAGCTGACTTAACAGCCGTACCGTTAAGCAGTCCTCCAACGACGGATGTAACCGTATTAACCACGTCTAATTTCCCGCTCGGATTACTTAGCGTACCGGTAATTTTAAACGCGAGCGGGGCAGCCTGTGTAAGCAGGGTAGCCGTTGCCTTCATGTTCAGCGCTTCGGTCTTAAAATTAGCACTGCCGCTGGCCGAAATATTGGTAACGGTCGAATTAAATACGGTTTTTTCAATGTTCATAACGCCGTTTGTAAATGTATACGTACCCTCGGCCTGCGTGAATGCAATGGTAGCTCCGTTACCGGTTGTGTCCGCCGGAAACAGATCTAACTTTAAAAATCCGGCTACTTTTTTGACCAGGGTAACCGGCAGTAAAATAATCTTAGCGATTTTACTGTCTTTGACGAAATTATCCAGGTTGGTAATTTGGCCCGGTTTTAAGGCAAACTCAATGTTCCCGTTTGTTTGAGACATCGTATCGGTTACATCGGTTAAGTTAGCTGTGAGCACAAACCCGTCTGACTGTAAATAAGGGATTTTGATCCCCCCTACGTTTACATTGGCCTGAATATTCATACGCGGGGAAGCGGCAGCCGTATGGGACGTGGCGTCGGCGGAGGTTTGAGCAGCAGTGCTTTCAGAGGCAGTTTCCTGAGTTGTCGGGAACGAATCTAATACGAGTTTGTTTAAGTTTAGTTTTAGGACAATATTCATCACGTCCGATACGCTCTTATAGGAACCGGAAGCGGTGAAATCTTCCCCGTTGAGTTTACCCGTTAAAGACGAAACGGAAATATTTTCCAGCGAGGTAATCACGATCGTGCCGTTGGTTTTGGTAAGCGTAACCGGCGGATACAGAGCACTGATATCCTGCAGGGTAATCGCACCGCTGACATCGGTAAAGTTTTTCTTTTCGGTGGCCTTAAAAGTGCCTTTGATCACTCCCGTCGGTTGGAAATCGTCCATGGTATCCGTCATTTGTACCAGTTCAGTGATATTGGCCTGTAAACTGCCGGCCAGCGAGTAAGTAGGAGAGTTTCCCCCCCAACTGACTTGACCGTTGGTAGAAAGTGCACTGTTTTTAACAGAGAGTTTTGCCTGTGAAATGCGGGCTGTGTTTGTATCCAAATCGGCGTTTGCTTGAAGTGCCATATGGATGAGCGGCAGCGTGAAATTGGGTAAATCCGGTGCAAATTCACGCAAGACGGCATTATCAATACCGGACAGTGTACCTGTCAGGTTTACTTGCGGAGCCTGAAAGTTTTTGATGTCTCCCTGCAATTGCAGCAAGATGGTTTTATAGCGTGCGGAGATTTCTGTAATGGTTGCAGAAGCACCGGGCAAATCCAAATCGGCCAAGTCAGTCGTTACGCGGATGGTAACAGGTACCCGCATATCGGGTTGACCCGTGCCCGAGATATCGGTGGTAAAGGAAATAATTGTTTCAAAAGGATGCTGTAAATCAAATTGCTTAATCTCAATATTGAGCGCATTGAGTGCAAGTCGCATCCCTGTTTGTTGGTCCTGATAGATAATATCACAGTCTTTTAAGATAATTTGGTCGGCCGTAAGCACGAAAGGAACGAACTCATCTGCGCTGTCTGCTTGCGTTGCAGTTGTGCCCGTTGTTGAATTATCCTCCGTGAGCAGTGTATCAAAATTAAAGCTGCCGTCTTTGTTTTGAATAATATTGATTTGAAGGCCGTCCGCTTCTATTTTACTGATTTCAATGCGTTTGTGCAGGAGCGGCTTGACAGCCACATGGGCCGTTAATTGTTTGGCCCGGATAAAGGTACCGTCGGCCAGGGTGGTGTTCTCGGACAACGCAAAATTTTTAAGTGTAAATCCGATCCAGGTAAACGAGATGTCTTCAAATACGATTTCACGTTGGAAATTTTGAGCTACGTAGGCTTGTGCCATGGTTTTAAGTTTGGCAGGCGGATACGTCTTATACAGGGTAAATACCCCGGCAGCAATCAGCAGTACTCCGACGGCCGCGCAAATAAACAACCACTTCAGTAATTTTTTAATCATGTTTGGATTCCTCTACCACTTCCGCCTCAATCACCGTGTCTTGTGTTTGTTGATATTGGCGAAAGGTGTTTAAGTCTTTGTGAATTAATAATAAAACGAAAATCAGAAATGCTCCGTCGTCGGCAAATCCCAGAACAGGTAAAATATCCGGGAGCACATCAATGGGTGAAATAAAATAAACCGCACATACCAGTACCCATATAAGAGTGCCCCAGGGCATTTTATAGCTGCCCCGAACAATGGCATGGGTCATGGTGCAAAATGTTTTGAGGTCATTAAACAAGACAAACGGGTTTACTTGCATACGAAGTTATAAAATAGTTCCGCAGGGGTAAACCGGCAGTCCCTGCGGATCATATTCTCTGATTAGAATTTGGACATTTTAATGCTTTCGGGTCCGTTATCTTTATCCTCCCCATTATCGTCTTTTGGTTTCGGGGCATACTGAGCCTGATTTTGTTGGAGTTGTTTGGCCATCTCATCATCAAATAAGATGGTCGGCATGCGATCTTCATCGCCGTATTGCACAATATCTTCGGCTTTGGGCGTATAGACTTTATCTAAGTGCTGAGAAAGCGTATTGGTATCTTCCTCGGAAGTATTAATGGA
This sequence comes from Elusimicrobiaceae bacterium, assembly GCA_017475405.1. Taxonomy (GTDB): domain Bacteria; phylum Elusimicrobiota; class Elusimicrobia; order Elusimicrobiales; family Elusimicrobiaceae; genus Avelusimicrobium. Next base: position 59,329 of record JAFVFN010000014.1, on the reverse strand, counting down.
GGCTTGGGAAACTTCCAAACTGTCCAAAGACGGAGTCGGTTGCGACTGCGGCTCAGGCCGCGGGGCAGGTGCCGGTCGGGGTTGTTGGGGCTGCTGCTGTACAGGACGCAGGTCCGCGTCAGTTAGTACCGGGGTACGAATAGTGGATTCTGCCTGCTGCGCATGTTCGGGGTTCGGGCGGATATCAGGCAGTTCCAATTCCGGCAGTGGTACGAAGATATTTTCCTGAGGGGCTGCTGCGTTGCGCGCATCAAACAAGACGGCATTGCGGTTTAAGAACACCAGTACCGGGAATGCAATAATTACAAAGTAGAAAAATACGGCCAGTACAGCCAGTACGGCTCCCACTAAAATCCAAATTAAGGAGGGATGCGCCAAATTAAAGCTGTTTGCAAAATGCAACGGAATAGTTATGAACAAGCCATATCCAATGGTAGCAAAGAAAAGTGTTACCAACAAAACAGAACCAATCATAATCAGACACATACATAAAGCATCTACATAGTTTTGACCCGTCAGATTCCAACTATCAATAAATCCGTCGATAGGTCCTCTTCTTTTAATTGCAATGGCAATAAAGCCGTAACAGAGACGGATACCGATGGTAATAAATACGATACTTGCTGCAATAATACCTAAGATGGGGTACCGCCATAATCCTAAAAATCCGATAATTATTGTAAGAATTAAGGCTATAAAGCTAAGTAAAAAATAAGCTGCAACCTGATAAATAGTCGGAATGACAGAACTGGAAAAAACTTCGGAAAGAGGTTGCTTTTGCTCTGTAACATCCCCGGCGATAATACGCCAACATACGGTTGTGAAAAAGAAACCATAGATATTCATCACGATCACAAACGCAATATATAAAAGAACAGACACAATTCCGACTGCCTGCGAGATAGAGGATAATTGCATTTTGGACAAAACGGCAGAAGATCCGAATCCCAACACAATCACTCCGGCTGCCAACAGGAAAAGTCCGATGGAGATAATAATGACCCATAAGAGTTTGCCTGTGCAACGGTTTACCACCGCAAAACTTTCCAGCCATAACCTCATTAACGAATGTCTTTCACTAGTTATATTCATATTGATTCCCCTGTAAAATTAGAGACCCTTTTATTATACAAAAAGCAATTATCTGGCGCTAGATTTTTTTAGCCAGCGCCTGCGCCGCGCACCAACCGCTGCTCCAGGCCCATTGCAGGTTATATCCCCCCAACCGCCCTGTTACGTCTAGTAATTCCCCGATGACAAACAGGCCGGGTATGGTTTTAACTTCAAACGTAGAGGGATTTATCTGCCGGGTATCGATTCCGCCTGCAGTCACTTCGGCCCTGGTATATCCAGCAGTACCGGCCGGTATGAAAGTAAATTGTTCCAATTGCCGAATGGCGCTTTCCAGTTCACTTTTGGTAGCATTGGCAAGCGGTTTATCCAACACGCCTAGTAATACGCCGGCCATTTTCCCGGGAAGCGGCAGTACGGCCGACATCTTGCGGGTTGTGTTTTTATGAACAGAAAACAGTTCACGTACCGAAGTACCGGGTAAGAAATTAACTGTGACGCTTTCTCCCTCTTTATAAAATAAAGAAACCGGTAATACGGCAGGTCCGCTGATACCCTCGTGCGTAAAAAGTAACTGCTCCGTAAAGCTGTGCTTGCCCGTCTTAACCTGTGCAAGTGTGCTGTTACCGGCCAAAAGTTTACACAAGGGGCGCAGCTGCTTGGGCCAGGACAGACCGCATAAAGCCGGGCGTTGCGCAATCAGGTTTAAATTCAATTTGCGGGCCAGTTGGGGCCCCAGGGAAGAAGCTCCCAATGCCGGATAGGACAGCCCCCCGCAGGCAAGTACCACCTGCTCGGCCCGTATGGTACCGGTCGAGGTGCGTATTAAAAATCCGTCTGTACCGGGGGTAACGTCCAATACCTGGGTATTTAAAGCAATATCTGTGTGGGCAGCCTTAGCGCGCTGCACCAAAAAATCAACGATGTCTTGAGCGCTTTTGGCAAAGAGTTGACCGTGGGTACGTTCTTCATACGGAATATGGGCATGTTGCAACAAGCCGACAAAGTGTTGCGGCCCGAACGCAGCTAGCGCGCTTTTACAAAAATGTTTGTTTTGACTGTCGTAATCGCAGGCGGTTACATTCCTATTGGTAAAGTTACATTTACCGCCGCCGGAAATCTTTACTTTAACGCCGGGACGCGGGTTATGGTCAAGTATGATTTTGGAGCGGGAAAACGATCCTGCACAAAATAAACCGGAAGCTCCGGCTCCGATAATTGCGGTATGATAGGTTAACATATATAAAGAATAGCAAAAACCTGCTTGACTTATCAAAAAATATGCTATACTAACTATATCCTAGTTAGGAAAAATTACGAATATGCTACTGACTCTTACCGAACCCGCCGATGTACAAATGAGGCTGGATTATTTTGAGACCCGGTGTAAAGATTTGGGGCTGCGCGTGACGCGTCAGCGCCAGGAGATCTTTCGGGCGGTAGCGCGCTCCAATAAACACCCCAGTGCTGAAACCGTCTTTTTGCAGGTACGGGAAAGTTTGCCCAATGTCTCGTTGGATACGGTATACCGTACCCTGGCTTCTTTGGAAGAAATGGGGCTCTTAATGCGCGTAGGACTTTCGTCCAAGGCGCGTTTTGACGGTGATTTGCGTCCGCATTGTCATTTTGTCTGCACGCAGTGCGGTGAAGTATATGATATTTTCCCTCAGGAGAATGAACAGATTGCCTGTCCGTTGCCGGCCCGGGAAATCGGCGAGATCAAACAGATCAATGTACAATTTAAAGGAATTTGTAAAAATTGCCGCCCGCGTTAGGGTGGACGATTTTTTATTATAGGAGAATATTATGGAACTCAAAGGCTCTAAAACCGAACAAAACTTAATGACTGCGTTTGCGGGTGAATCCCAGGCGCGCAACAAATACACCTACTATGCTTCCAAGGCTAAAAAAGAAGGGTTTGTGCAAATCGCCAAAATCTTTGAAGAAACCGCCAATAACGAAAAGGAACACGCCAAATTGTGGTTCAAATATTTACATAACGGTGAAATCCCCGGCACGGCTGCCAATTTGTTAGATGCTGCCCAGGGTGAAAACTATGAATGGACCGATATGTACGCGGGTTTTGCCAAAACCGCCAAAGAAGAAGGCTTTGATAAATTGGCTTATCTGTTTGAAGCCGTCGGCAAGATTGAAAAAATGCACGAAGAACGCTACCGCAAACTTCTGCACAATGTAGAAGCACAGGAAGTATTCAAAAAAGTCGGTATTGTCATGTGGGAATGTGCCAACTGCGGACACGTACACATCGGTGAAAAAGCTCCCGAAGTATGTCCGGTCTGCGCTCATCCGCAAGCTTACTTTATGATCCATCCTGAAAACTTCTAATTTATCACACCTCCTTTTGTGATATGATGGATAAACGCCCCTCTTTATGAGGGGCGTTCGTTACTTTTCTTCCTCTTCGTTTGTGTTAATTGGAGCTATTAAATAATAACCTGTATAAGGAATTTTTCCATTGTTCCAAGTTACCGGTTCTCCCCCTGTAATACTTTGGCAGGTTTGTTGGACCAAAGGCTCAGAATTATCACTAAAGCACATGATTGATTCATTTAGAAACTTAATATCCCATTCCCAATGCGGTGTTTCATGGGCAATATTTAATCGTGGGCCACTTCCACCACCCGTTTGAGAACCAAACATCCTAAAATTATACTTTTCGCTAAAATCAGCCGGGATATCTATATCCAAGGCCCCTACATCTTCGGCATAGACTCCATTGGCTAAAAAGTATACTTTTTGAGCGTCCCAAACGGAACGTCCTATAGTTAAAGCCTCCATCATTTGAGATTTGAGAACCGCTTTTCGGTATTGTGGCACGGCTACTGCCGCCAAAATACCTATAATTAATACAACGACCAAAAGCTCAATGAGCGTGAATGCTTGTTTTTTTTGCATACATATTTCTCCTGATACTGTTGATGGAAAGGTAAAAAACGGCTGCTATAGTCAGATGCATTTGGTGGTACCCAACTATAACAGCCGTAGCTTCCCGTAATAATACGGGAAACATTCAACACAAAATAACTGGGTAATTAGTCCATTTATCTTGTGTCTTCAATCGGCTGTTTTTGGCACCAAATGCAACTTTTGTCTTTAAAAGCTACCCGTATATTTCTATACGATTCCAAAAACAGATAAATTTTTAATTTACTACTTTAAGTATTAAAACAAATTCTTTTTATGTTTGGCAAGCAATATTTCTTAACGATCAGCCGATAACAGGCCGCCGAGCACCGCACATCCCATTCCAAAGAACATGGCTGCCTGGTATCCGCGGATAAACGCAGTCTGTGTATCCACTCCGTGGGTCGCAGCAGCACTTTGCACCAGGGCAAAAATCGCCACGGAACATGCAATTCCAAAAATAGTGCCTACATTACGACATAACGCATTGACGCTGGCCACGACACCGAGTTTGCCCTTGGGGGCGGCTCCGAGTACAGTGGTGTTGTTAGGCACTTGGAATGTTCCGCTGCCGGCTCCTAAAATAAGTTGTGCTGTAAGGATATAATAGATACTGGGCGAAGAACCGATAAACGCGTACATAAGTGTACCAATCACGATAAGCCCAAATCCAACGGTAGATAAGATCCTGGCCGGGAAGCGAGCACTTAGTCCCCCCACCACAGTAGAGGCCACGGCTAACATAATGGGGAACGGCATAATGAGCATCCCAATCTTAATCGGATCCATATGCATAATATCGGTTAAATAAAACGGCAGTAACACAGAGTTGGTAAACAGGGCCGTAAACCCCAGTAACGCAACCATACATCCAAAAGAAATCGTCCGGTTCTTAAACACAGATACTTCCAAAAAGGGGCGTTTGGCCATTTTTTCCCGCCACAAAAACGCTAAAAATAATACCAATGAAACGGCAAATGAAGTAACAATGAACCGACTGCCCCACCCTTTATCGGCGGCTGTGTTCAGGGCATACAAAAAGATAAAACTGGTAGCTGTATAGAGCATGGCTCCGGGCCAGTCCATTTTAATGCGCTTATGGGCATTAAAACGCGGAATCAGGTAAATCCCCCGCCATACACCGATGATGGCAATTGGGATACAAATCCAGAAGACGGATTTCCAGCCCCAGGCTTGAATAAGAGCCCCCCCAATAGCTGGTCCTGCCAGTGTACCACAGGCTACCACGGCTCCGATGGCTCCAAATGCTTTACCGCGTGATTTACCGTGAAATACCTGCGCAATCAGTGCCTGCGAAGTAGCCATCATGGCAGAAGACCCAATACCCTGGACGCCGCGTGCCAGTAACATGGTCGGAAGTGTTGTAGATAAAGCTCCTAAAAAAGCCCCCACTCCAAATGTGATAAATCCGCCCAAATACATCCATTTGCGGCTGTAGTTATCGCTTAATTTGCCAAAGACGGGAAGCAGACAGGTAAGCACCAACAGATAGAAACTGACTACCAGCTGGATGCTTTCCAAGGAAACGCCAAACTGTTGAGACATTGTCGGCAGGGCAATGTTCACAATACCGGCTGACAGGGTAGACATAAACGTCCCGTTGGCTGTAACGGTAAAAATCATCCATTTATAGGGGATATGTGGCAACCGAAGCGTCATACTTATATTTTATCATTTTAGACAAAATGATATTTAGAACAATTCTAAGATATAACTACTTATTTGTTACGCGGTTATTATCCTTGGCAAGAAGTCTGCCAAATGGACGATGCGTATCCCGTTAATATTGCCTGCGGATAAGCGATCCAGTGTGACCACATATTTGGGGTAATTATCTTTGATAGCCAGCAGATTGTCAGTTTCTCGGGCAGAGTCTTTTGGTAAAGTTACGCATACCTGTACATAGGAGAGAGTACGATGTTCAAACCTTTAGCTTGACTTGTTTTTTTTTTTTTGATATCTTTGCTTTATAGGATAAGAAAAATATAAGGAGAAATAAGATGCAAAAAAATAAACAAGCATTTACGCTCATTGAGCTCTTAGTCGTCGTGTTAATTATAGGGATACTGGCAGCGGTAGCTCTGCCGCAGTATAAAATAGCCGTATATAAGAGCCGGTATGCCACGCTTAAAAATTTGGTTAAAACCTTTGTTAATGCGCAGGAAGTTTACTATTTGGCAAACGGTAAATATGCAGAAAAAATTTCGGATTTAGATATAGATTTGCCCGGCGGGAAATTAGACACAAGTACGGAGAACAGATATGACTATACTTGGGGGTATTGCAATGTGGGGCCCAGTAATTCTGCGAAATGTAATGACGCGCAGATCAAGATGCAATATCAGGTTAGATATGCCCATACCACCTCCCCCAATCGTCGTTATTGTATTATTTGGGATGCAACAACTAGTGATATACGAAACCAAGTGTGTAAGAACGAAACCGGAGCTGCTTCCGGTACGCAACATACAGAGGAAAATTATATCAGTTGGATATACAAAAATTAAATGACACGGCAAACGGATATACTTTCTTTTAAAAACAATTAATTATCACCTCATCGAGTTGTCTTTGCAAGGGGCGTGTATGACAATTAGCCGCTTGCTTTTGCCGGTAGATTTTCCGTGCAAGCTGTTCAATTTGTGCCTGTTGCTGAGCTGTAAGTTTGGGTATCGGTAATTGTTGCAACGGGGCACTGTAGAGTTCCAAGAGCTCGCCTTTACGTTTGCCGTGGGTTTGCAGCCATGTCAAATACGGTGTTGAGTTTAACAACCCAAGTAATGTCCATAGTGTATACGGAGGTTTAGGGGCTGTAATAAAATATACATCGCTGCTCGCGTACCAAGGACCTTGGCTCAGAGCGGCGGTAACCGTTTTGGATCGGTGCGGCAGCACGATTTTATCTTGCTCAAAATCCATTTTTCGTCGTACCGAGGCAAACCAAAATTTGCCCTGTTTTAATTGCTTATCAATACCGTTGTTGTTTTGTTTACGGGCCAACAGTTTGCCCTTGAATTGAGTTAAATGGGCCAGTAGATGCGGATACTCGTGTATATTAATATCTTTGTCATTGGGGTAAAACAAATCAATCAGCCATAAACGCGGGATTGTGTTTGGCACGTAGGGCGCAATGTCTGAATTTTTAAAAAATGGCTGCAACTTAGTTAACTCACTGGGCGTGAGAGGCAGCGCCCGTTTTTGGGCGTCTGTTAAAATAAACGCGCTATCGCATCCGGTCATAAGTCCGTTAGACACCTTGGCAATCTCCCCCAGGGTGTGCGGAGCTTGGGCCATCCTGTCTACCAGGTTGGTATCACTTGCCGGTGGTGTTGTCTGCAAAAAATAGTCTGGTCCGTAAAACAGTTGCGTTTGGGATAGTTGTGTTGGGTTTTTTAGTCCCACCCGGCACGGTACTGGCTGTATCTCGCGTTGGAAAACACTAAGCAGGGTATGTGGGTGGGCGTCTTTAAACAAATATTGTTCCTCAAAGTTAATGAGTCGTAAGAAAGAGGCTTCTTGTCGGAGCGTTTGGCGCAGGAGTTTGCCTCCGGCGGCTGTTGTAAAATAGGGAGGCGTAATAAACCCGGCTAGCCCACTCGGTTTTAACAGATGCAAGGCCAAATAAAAAAAGTAGTACAATAAATCACTTTGAGGGGTTACATAGGATTTCCACAATGGGTTGTTGCGCAGTTTCTTAAAGAGAGAAGCATGTCCTTTTTGTCCGATGTAGGGCGGATTTGCCAGTATGACATCATACCCTTGCGGGGCAAAGGTTTGAAGCAAGAAATGACCCTTTTGTACAGAGAGAGCATCGGTCAGGTGCTTTTGCAACTCAATTGGTTTTTGGATCAGGTCCATCGCCTTGAGTTGGTACATATCCAATGCGTTGGCAGAAATATCTGCTGCGTGTAATTGCCGTGTCAAAATATCTTGTAAAATATCCGAATAACAGTGTTCAGGTTCTTGGATCTGGCGCTGTTTGGCCAGTTCCTGGGCAAATGGTAACAGTAGTCCCCCCTCTCCGGCAGCCGGATCTAAAATACATAGATTTTGCAGAGGCGTATTTGGGGACAGGCATGCCAATACTTCACGGGCCAGTAAACGGGCCAGTGGTTCGGGTGTATAAAAGGAACCGGTATTTTTACGTTGGGGCCGGCTTAAAGTAGGCATAGCTATATTATAAAAAAATAACAAGGAAGAATGGTACTAAAATAAGAGTTTTTAGGGTTCAGATTCCGTGCTGTTAAGAAAATTGTATTGTAACACGGCAGGTCCTTCTTCTTTCCAAGTAGTGTATATTACATCAAAAATTTTCGGATCTTTTTTCCGGGCACGAGAAATAGCGCGAAGAAGCAGTGTGGCTTGCATCTCGGTAATAGTGCATTGTTCCAAGGATTTTGTACTCTTGATAAACTTTTGAGCATCTGAATCGTATTTTATTTTTTTGGGCATTTGAGGCCAATGGTTGTATTTAATTAACCATAGGACAAGGCTCTTTGCAGTATTTTGAATATATTCCTGTGAAATAGGATAGGATGTTTCATCCACCGGATCAGAGGTCAGTTGCTCCGGACGCACTCCCAGAAGTTCATATTCGGTCGCCGGACGTCGGACAATCAGATTTGTGTTAATTTCTCTATATGAGCCGACAGGCGGATTTTTATAATATTCTTTCAACGAAGCTAGTTCTATAACTATCGGATCGGTAGTTGCTTGTGTGGCAGATAACAGGTTATTAACTTGCCAAAATAATTGACGTTCTAAATTTGAATTTCCTTGCGGGCTTGGCCAAGAGTGATATTTATTGATCCAATTATATATGTGATCTAACAATTGAAACGCTTGATCTGGTCGGTTTTCCAGTCCCAACGGTATATAAGAAAGATCATACGAGGATCGAATATAACGTAGGGACTCCAATATCTCTTTGGGACAAGCATAGCTTTTGCCTGAACATAGTTTGTTTGCTTGTCGAGCCAAAGCTGTTTCAAATTGTTCCTGTGGAGTCAGTGGCTCTTTTTGGTTAATATGTTCACGCGGCCAGGTTTGATGTACAGTCAGCCAGTGGTTTAATTGCTCAAGTGTACGGATATGCATCCTGACGGGGGAATACTGGGTTTTTAGGTTTTCCAAGGTTTCTCTAATTGGGATAGAAGTATCCGAAGAATTCTCTAATGTACGTCGTAGCAGCCTTCCTAATGAAACTTCGCTTTGTTCAGCAGTTGTATATTTTTCTTTAGGTATAATTTGTCCTTGCCGGACAATAACAGTTCTTGGCCAGTGATTGTTTTCAGCAATAAACTTATGAGTTAATAGTAAAGTACGTTCAGCTTGAGTCCATGTAGCTAATTGCTGTGACGTATGCAATTGGATAAAGGTTTGACGTGTAATAGCGTCAGAGATTGGTGTAGTAAAGAGATCCTTATTCAGTGCGGGTAGCTTACGAAACGGTCCGACAGCCAGGACGGGCAAAGAGGACACGCAACATAGAATTAATAATAAAAATTGTCTCATACCTTATATTTTATAATTTTAAGTAATTTTATTCTATATAAGGAGGCTCTTTAGTAGCCTTACCAGTTAACTTGTCCTTGATTTCGGCATACTGGAAGTTTTTAAGCAATAAATTCCCCACTCCAAATATCAGGAGTGGGGCTTGTATATCAATTGTTAGTAACAATTCTTATTTTACTTTTTTGCCTTGTTCCAACTGCAGAGTTACCGTTGTAATATCGGTAACAACGGCCGGACCAAAGAACTGGATCGGGCCCGGGAACACATATTCATCTTGTGTCGCCCATACCGTGCGTACTTTGGATAAGTAGGCAAACGGTTTTCCTTTGAGTTCTACCAAGGCTTTTTTGATGACAGGTTTTTCTTTGCCTTTGCGGCGTTCAATGTTCATCATCATCGTAAGCGGTACGCCGCCCACTTCCCAGTCTTGCGCCTTTTTGGTCAAGCGTTTCACGGAAGATAAATACCCCGTGCATTTGTTAAGGGCCAGTACAGCTGCGTTATAACCGAGTGCATAGGTATAATTGGCGTCAAAGGTAGACGGCACGCCGCAGCGTCCTTCATAGCCAAAGAAGTGTGTAATGGCAGAAAATTTACCCGTATATTTGCCGGCCTTTTTGAGTTCGGCCAAGCGGGTTTTAATCATTTCAACGAGCAGTTTTTCTGTTTCAATTAAGGATACCTGTACGTTACCGTGCGGATCGCGGTCCAGCATCAGCTGACTGGCAATCCCGGCGGGTAAAGATTTCATCAGGTCAGCAAGCTTTTTGGGAAGCTTTGCCAGGATAAATTCTTTTTTCTCAGGGAGCGTACTCAGTTTGGACAGTGCCGCTTCATGATCAGCTAAAGCATCGTTTAACGCACTGATCAGCTCTTTCATTTCCGGGATGAACTCAATAAGTCCTTCCGGAACGAGCACAATACCGTAATTTTTGCCGGCCTTGGCGCGTTTGGCAATCAGATCTACCAACTGGTTTACCACTTGTCCCAAGGTCATTTTTTTGGCCAGTACTTCTTCGCCGATAAGAACGGCATTGGGGTGGGTTTTAAAGGCTACTTCTAACGTAATATGAGAAGCGCTGCGTCCCATTAAACGTACAAAGTGCCAATACTTGCGGGCCGAGTTCATATCGCGTTCAATATTGCCTACGAGTTCGGCATAAATTTTTGTTGCAGTATCAAACCCAAAAGAGGTTTCAATATGTTCGTTTTTAAGGTCGCCGTCAATGGTTTTCGGTACTCCGATTACGGAGATATCCACACCCTGTTGTTTTAAGTATTCAGCAATTACACAGGCGTTGGTGTTGGAGTCGTCCCCCCCTACTACTACCAAGGCGTCCATTTTGTTTTTGATCAGATTGTTTTTGGCCGCTGCTAATTGTTCGTCGGTTTCAATTTTGGTACGTCCGGATTGAATAAGGTCAAATCCGCCTGTATTGCGGTATTCTTTCATCAGGGCCGGAGTGATTTCCACGAGCTTGTTGTCTACAATGCCGCTGGGGCCGCCCAAAAATCCAAAGAGTTTATTTTTGGAGTTCGCTTTTTTAAGACCGTCCAATAAACCGCCGATGACGTTATGGCCGCCCGGGGCTTGTCCGCCGGAAAGTACAACACCCACACGTACGGCTTTTTTGCATACAGCCGCGTTATTACCTTTTACAAAAGTAACAGCCGGTAAACCGTATGTATTCGGGAAAATCTTTTTAACGGTAGCTTGGTCGGCTACAGATTTAGTGGCTTTGCCGAGTTTCGGTTTTACAAAAGCCGGACCCTTTTTTAAAATAGCAGGAAGAACGGGCTGAAATTTAGCACGTTCGGTTTGTAATTCAGAACAAGCTTTGGGCATGATGACCCCTCCTAGTTAAATATATTTAAATTATATCAAATAACACTATATTCTCTCATGTTAATATTTATACACTAAATATTTAGCGTTAGTAGTACCAGTATAAGTCCCTTTTTGTTGACACACGCGGCACTCATACGAATTTTCTGGTTTGCATCGGCAGGATCTGATTCCATTTTTTAATGTTATATGTGCCATTAGTGTTCCTGTTCCTGTCACAATACAGTATACATCAGCATTGCGTAAATAACAAGATAGATGATCAGCTTCCCATGTGTTGGCTCCCGCATTTTCATCAGTAGATGTGGTGTTTTTGGTAATAGCACCGCCCCCTGGCGGGTCAATATCTAAATCTTTAAAATTAGGAGTATATGTTCCATTGGCTAGATGATATACTTGCTCTGCATTATAGAAGGCAGTGGCCAGCGTTTCTGCTTGTGTGTAACGACTTTTTAAAACTGCAATTTGGTATTGTGGTAACGCCACGGCTGCCAAAATGCTTATAATTAACACAACTACCAATAATTCGATTAATGTAAAACCTTGTTTCATATGATTTTCCTTATATATAAATCGAGCTCAAAGAAAATAAATACGGCTGAGTTGTTTGAGCTAAAACCGATAACCCAAAGCAAAACAGCCGTGGCCTGCCGTCATAGACGGCAAACACTCGGCACAAAATAACGGGTTTCGAAGGTCCGTTATTTATGTGCCTAAAACAGCTGTTTTTGGATCGGTTTTATGCCTTTATTACTAAAGGCTCTTTGTATCCCTAAGATACAATTCCAAAAACAGATAAATTCTTATATTATGCGCGTGTGCGCGAAAACTGCTCTTCCTCCATTAAGTAGGATTACTTATATTATAACAATTATTCTTAAAACAGCAAGTGTCAAATTGAAATAAGAATATCAAAAATTATTCCTTATTTTAAAATCAGTTGCGAAAATGAAATAAGCTTATTTTCGAAAGAATAGATTTAGGATGATTAAACCTTGCATGACCAGGGTAAATTTGGCAGCATTCAGATGACTGAGATTTACGCACATTTGGCCCCAGCAGATCTGGCAAATGCTGTAAATAAATTGCCACAATTTACAAAATAATTAAAAACTCCGTCTTAGCCCGACGGTAAAAAATGCAAAAATGCTGCCCATATGCTGCCCACGCTTCCGGTTTTTAATTGTTTTGCTAGTGTTAATTGCGATATGTTTTTACGACGAGAAAATAAGATGTTTCGAATGATTACTTCTAAAAAGTGACTACCGTCGGAAAATACCCCCATACAGAATCGAACTGTAATCCCCTGCTTAGAAGGCAGGTGCTCTATCCATTGAGCTATGGGGGCATTTATTTCTTTTATTTTAGCAAATTTTATACATGTTGTGAAATAAAATGAAATAAATTTAGGATAAACACATGCAAGACATTCCAGTTAAACCCAGGATTATGTGTTTTTCAAAAATAGATGCTTTTTGTTCTTTGTCTAGGTTTTTACGTTATTTTATCCTCTACTCACCCATTTTTAATTAAACACTCCTATAGTATATGGACTAATATGTTCCCATAGCCTAGTTAGCTCATTGTATGACCACGCTTTCTGGATAAAATAAGGAGGACACACTCTCTCGGGTGTCCCCTTTATTTCACTGCTTTTGCTTATCCCGTTCCTTTTTTATGCGTTTTGTCCTGAAATAAATTATTTTTTTACAATTTGATCAACTGCTCCTCCCAACAAACTATTGCAAAGGGACTGACCGAAGTTAGTGAATGGTACGCATACTGCTTTGTTGGGAATACGTACGTTCGCATCGGCAGTACGGTTTGGTCTGCTTGTATTGAATACGATGCCTAAGTCTCTTTTGGGGGCACATTGAGTATAATTTTTGTTATATTTTGGACAAAAAGATACGGAGATGACTCCGTCACCACTGTTTGTACTTTTTTGGGCATCAATTAGGACGTTGGTTCCACATTGAATGTAGGTAGACATACCATTACTTTCCAGATTACAGGAGGAGGGTAGACTGATAGTAAGCATACTTATATCATCTGGATATTTCCCAGTTTCTTCATAGTATAGTTCGTAAGATTTTTTCATTGCATTTATTACCGGCAATAGTTGAGAAATTTTGGATTTAGCTACAGCTATTTTATACTGAGGTAAAGCAACCGCAACCAGTATGCTGATAATAAGTACTACGACCAAAAGTTCAATAAGCGTAAAACCCCGCCGGGTGTTTTGGTATTTCATAAACAATCTCCTTGCATATTCTGTTTATGAAACCATAAAAAACGGCTGTTTTTCCTGAGGACTCTTCACGTGCTCATTCAAAACAGCCGTGATTTCTCCGTTTGCTTACGCAAGAACGGGGAAACACTTGGTACAAAACATACAGGTAATTAGTCTGACAGTTCTGTACCTAAATCGGCTGTTTTTGGCGTGAAGAGTCGCTTATTAAAGCCACCCGTATTCTCCATACGGTTCCAAAAACAGAATAAATTTTTGTTACTACCCTAACAGTATAATAGAATTTTTCCCATCTGTCAAACTATATTACCGTTAGATATTCTTTCTTTGTTGTAAAGTAATATGTCGTGTTTAGACAGTGGAAAATGCTACAATATATTATCTCCAAGTATATAGGCATAATATGGTTAAAAATTTATCATTTTCTTATTCTAAAATGGGCATGTATAAGGAATGCCCGCAAAAATATAAGTTTCGCTACATTCATATGATCCCAGAACTGCCGAAGTATTATTTTGCGTTCGGATCTGCGCTGCACAGCGTTATGGAGTTTATTTATAATCCGCAGCGTCAGTTTTTCCCCACCCTGGCCGAGGCACTGGCTTATTTTGACGGGGAATGGAATAAAACCACCTGGGAACAAAAAGGTTACGCCAGTGTCGATAAGGAACTGGCCGGTTATGCCGAGGGGCGGCATGAGATTGAAGCCTATTATGCGAAACACGCCGCTACGTTTGCGCGTCCGCTCTCCGTGGAAATGCGCAGTACCTTAGAGATAGATGGCCTTAGTCTAATTAGTATTTTAGACCGCTTGGATTATTTGGGAGACGGACTGGTAAAAATTTTAGATTATAAAACAGGGAAAACGGTGCAGCGTGAACCGGACCAACTGTATATGTACCAAAAAGTAGCCGAGACCTCTCCGGTTATTAAGGCGTTGGTGCAACAACAGGATCCCAATGTAAAAGAAATACGCGTGGGGCAACTGGCATTTTACCACTTACCCAGTTTAACGGAAATGACATTTGAGCGGGCTCCCGATTCGGAAATCCTGGATTTTTGGCAAAACAAGGTACTCGCCACGGCTTCTCGTATACGGGCGGGTGAGTTTTCCCCCACCCCCAGTGAAAATGCTTGCCGGTGGTGTGATTACCGCAATATCTGTCCGGTATTTACCGGCCGGGAATACAGCGGACCTGCCGGAGCGGCGGCATTGCCTCTGCTTAAAGGGCAACCGGTCAGTATGGCCGGTACGAATCAATCTGCATCGGAAGTTCCGGTCAAAAAACAGGTGACAGCCCCTGAGAAATCCGCACAAGAAATTTTATCTGAAAAAATTGACCGCTACGGGCAACTGACCCAGGAAACTGATAAGTTGCGCAGTGAGATTATAGAACTCATGCGTTCGCAACATTTTACGCGTCATTTCGGCACGCAGTATCAGGCGGAAGTTTCTCAAAAGGAGCAAACTGTTTTTGAAGATAAAGAAAAAGTGCTGGCACTTCTGAAAAAATACAATTTACTTGCCAAAACATTGGTGCCGACTCAAAGTACGATTGCCGCCTTATTAAACGATCCGTCCGTACCGGATGCGGTCAAAAAACAGTTGGCTGCTTTAGCACACCACCGCGTGCAAGATATCTTATCTCTGGAAAAATCCGAATGACCTCAACCTCCCACTTTCCCAATATTAAACTCAGGATTTCATTGGCAGCGCCGCTAGCGCTCATGCTGGTATTTACGTTGGTTCGCTTGGCTTTGTTTTTAACGAACCATGGTTTATTTGCAGCGTTACCCGTCGGGGAGATTATGCGGGCGTTTGGGCAGGGACTGCGGTTTGATTTTTACATGACGGGACTTTGCATGGGCCCTGTCATTTTGCTTCTTAATATACCGGTTCCCTCTAAAATCTGGACCAAAATTTGGACCGGTATGTTGCTTATCGAGTGGACCCTTGTAACCGGATTTTTAATTGGAGACCTGATTTATTTCCCCAAGGTAGACCGGCATATTGCTGAAGAGATTATTCAGCTGTCGAGTGACTGGGGGTATATTGTTTCCTATGCCGTGACGCAGGTATGGTGGGGGCTGCTTATTTTACTCGGCAGCCTTGGTTGGGGACTTAACAAGTTATGCCGTGTGATCAATCGTTATCCGACCCCTTCCCTGCCCTGGAAAAAAACAGGGATAGTATTGGGGTGCATTGCACTATTTACCGTAGCGGCGCTTCGCGGACATTTGGGACGCGGTAAATCCTTGGGAGTGGCCGACGTCTATAATTACGCACAAACCTCACAGGGAGCCGCACTGACGTTGAACGGGGCCTTCACGGCCTATCAGGTAGGACGCAAAGGAGCTCAAGATTTCACCAATGATTACCCGTTGGAAGAGGCCATTCAAAATACGCAAGAGTTACTGATCGCGGCTGATGAACAAGTAGTCTCCCCGCAGTACCCGCTGATGCGTCAGCAAACGACGCAAGCCAAATCAACTGCCGATCCTGCCAATATTTTGATTGTGCTGCTCGAAGGATGGCATCCTTATTATATAGACGCGCTTTCTCACCAAAATTTCGGAGTGACCCCGGTATTTGACGAGATTGTTCAAAACGGTCTTAATTTTACACAGGCGTATGCCGCCGGGCAGCGCAGTATTTTTG
Source organism: Elusimicrobiaceae bacterium (assembly GCA_017475405.1). Taxonomy (GTDB): domain Bacteria; phylum Elusimicrobiota; class Elusimicrobia; order Elusimicrobiales; family Elusimicrobiaceae; genus Avelusimicrobium. Next base: position 43,042 of record JAFVFN010000014.1, on the reverse strand, counting down.
GGTTTGCCGCGGTACTGGCCAGTGTGCCGCTTGTGCCGGGGCTTCCGATGTTTGGATACGGCCTGGAAATGGCTTCGCTCTCAGCAGCTCCCAAGCATTTTGCCAAGGCCGGGTATTATACGTTTTTTGCCCAAACTTCACATCGTGATTCGTATCGGTTGTGCGCGCTGGCTTCGTATTTGGGGATGCAGGACAGCTTTGGTTGGGAAGATATACCACAGCGATTGCCTTACCGGCAAAAAGCACCGTTTGGATATGATCACGATGCCTTTCAATTTGCTGCCGATCAAATTACCAAGCACAAAGACCAACCGTTTATGGGGATGGTATTTACGGGGATTACGCATGAACCGTTTACGTCCACGCTGCCGCAGTTTGATAAATTCCCTTACGATACATGGGAGCACGGCTTTTTAAATACCCTGGGGTTTGCCGATTGGTCTATCGGTCAGTTACTGGAACGTGCCAAACAGGACGGTTGGTTTGACAAGACCATTTTTATTTTTGTAGCCGACCATACCTCGGGCGGCCCTGCCGATACCACGCTTCAGAACCATTTTAAAATCCCGCTGATTATTTATGCGCCCCAGCGCTATGCTCCCCAAACAATCACGGACGTGGTATCCCAACTGGATTTGGTACCTACCCTGTATGACATTGCCGGATTACGACCGGTTTACACGGCATTCGGCCGCAGTGTATTTGATCAGTCTGTCGCGCACGCGGCATTGGTTTCCGAGGGTAATAATATTGGTATTATTACCAAAGACGGTGCTGTGCGCCACAGCGGAAGTAAACTACTTACCGTAGAGCCGTATAACGCCGGTTTTGATGTGTCTGTAGCCGAGCAGTTACTATTATCATTGGATAAGACCGCTTATACCCTGCTGAAAGAGAACCGGTGGTATAATCCTGTGCAGGAGTCGGCACAACGATGAGCGAAAAATATATTATCGCCCTGGACCAAGGAACTTCCGGTTGCCGGGCATTTGCCGTGGATATGCAAGGACGGGTATATGCCCAACAAAGCAGGGTGTTTTCCCCCCGGCGCAGCGGAACCGGAATTTCAGAATACAATGCCGAAGAATTACTTCACGCGCAGCAGGAAGTACTGCAGGCCCTGCTTGATCAAATAGACCCCCGCCGCGTCTTGGCATTGGCTGTATGTTCGCAGCGCTCCACCATTGTGTTGTGGGACAAAAGTACCGGCCAATCTGTTGCGCCGGTGCTGACCTGGGAGGACGGACGAGCACTGCAAGAATCTGTACAGGCCCCCCTGTCTCAAGAAGAAGTACACGCTCAAACCGGTTTATTTAAGACTCCGTTTTTTTCGGCTCCCAAAATTGCCTGGTGTTTAAAACATATTCCGGCGGCCCGACAAGCGGCTCAGGCAGGTACACTGCTAGCAGCCCCGGTAGCCTCATATTTGATTTGGAAGTTAACATGCGCACAGGTGTTTGCTACGGATCCGACTTTGGCTCAACGTACGCTGTTGTGGGATATTCGAACGGGACAATGGAGCAAAACACTGACACAAGCGTTTGGAGTACCTCTTGCTTGTTTGCCGACTGTTAAACCAACAATGGCCGATTATGGTCATTATGAGTACCGGGGAGTTTCTATTCCGATTGTGGTCTGTACGGCGGATCAACAGGCTGCTGCCACGTATAACGGATTAGTTGCCGGTAAAACAAGTATTAATTATGGAACGGGCGCGTTTGTGTTACACCATACGGGAACTAAATTAGTCATTTTGCCGGGCATGCTTTCTTCTGTGGACGTTTCGGATACGTCAGAGTCTACGCGTTTTTTACTGGAAGGGCCGGTCTTCTCGGCCGGAAGTGTACTTCAATGGCTTAAGACCAAAGGACTGTTGTCCGATTTTGTGCAGATAGATGCATTATGTGCGACGGCGCAAGCGCCTGTGCAGTTTTTGCCTGCGTTGGGCGGTTTGGGGGCTCCGTATTGGGATTATACAGTATCAGTGCATACGGGCGGGGTATACGAAAAAACCCGTCCGGCAGATTGGGTAGCTGGAGCGCTGCAGGGAGTTGCATTGCGGGTCGCCGATATTTTTGGTTACCTGAGTGCCCATGGGCAGCAAACCGTGGACCCCGTGTGTGTGTCCGGCGGATTATGTCAAAGTCACTATTTATTATCGTTTGAAGCCGATGTATTGCAGCACACCCTGCAGGTTCAAAATGACACCGAAAGTACGGTATTGGGAACGGCGCTACTGGCCATGCGTTACTTGTATGGAACGGAGCAGGCATGGAAAACGTCTGCGGGACATATTTTTTCCCCCCGGATGACACAACAGCAAAGCCAAACAGTATATCAAGACTGGCAGCAATTTGTGCAAATTGCTCGCTCGCACGGGTAGTATTTTGGTATAATCAAAGTAATTGCGGAGATATCTATGAAATTAAATAACCAGGCATTTACGTTGACCGAATTATTAATGGTTGTGCTGATGATCGGAATTTTATCCTCAATGGTATTACCCAAATATACCAAGATGATGGATTCTTTTCGGGTCATGGAGGCCGAACAAATGATGCGTTCCGTACGTACGGAACAGGAAAAACGTTGTACTTTGGGAAGACAGTACACCACGGAGGCCGGTAAATTATCCGTATGGTCTTCCAAACGTGCCGATAAAGAAAAATACACAACGTCCAATTACGAGTACATACTGACCAGCAAAGGGATACAGGCTACTTCTCCCAAAAATTATACTTTACAAATGCTTTCTTATTTAGACGGCCGAATTTGTTGTGATGAGTGCAGCGGATTTACCAAAAATTATATGACATGCGCAGAACTGGAAAAGGCAAAAGATTTTCAAGACGTTCCAAATACGGATGCATGCTATAAAAAGATGTCACAGGGAAATATATGAACTATTTAAATCGAAAAGGATATACACTGAGTCAATTTATCCTGGTATGGATTTTGGGAGCCATTTTTGTCATTTTTATGTTTTTGACGGTGTCTCGTTACCGGGCTACGGCGCAGGCTAAAGAGGCGGAAGAGTTCCTGCAGGCCGTACGCATCGAACAAGAGGACCGCTGTGCCGTAGGACGTAAGTATGCGGTATATGCCAATCACCTTAAAACATTCTACAAACAGAAAAAAACGCTTAAATCAATTTCATACGATCTGTCCAGCGGCAGCGGTATTGCGGCTCGTAACAAACTCTACGGGTACCGGATCTCCATGCCTTCGTATGCAGACGGACGTATTTGTTGCGATGATTGTGAAAAATTAGACCGTTATTACAGTCCGTGTGACGTGCTTACCAAACGTAAAGATTTTATTGAGGCGGATCCGGATTGTACGGTATATGTAAAGAGCAAAGGTAAAAAAGCGGGTCGTTCCAAAATCCGTTCAGCTAGGGAAAACTCCCCTCAGGTTACGGAGCAGCCGGCTGCGGCGCAGCAGACGCTCGTGCAACCGGTGGAGAAAACCATGCAGCCGACTGAAAGTGTCTCTTCGCAGCCCTCGCAGGAGCCGGCAATATCGCCAGAAGTCGTCGCCTCAGAGGATACTGCTGCGGCGCAGCAGACAGCAGTTACTCCGACTGCTGAAGTAACCCAAGCAGAAGACGCGCCGAAGCCGACCGTTTCAACCTGTCCGGTGCCGGAAAGCGGAGATTTTTACATTGACAGCTGCGAGGTATATCGCAAAGGAACTCAGGGGGCAGTCATGCATACCTGGAACAGTGAAACCTGCGCTTATGAAGTAGTACAAAATTGTATGGTGCCGGCTCATTGGCAAACGATTAAGTCCTCCAAATCGGAGCACGGACTCTATCCGTCTGATTTGGATAACTATTGTACGCGTCTTATGCAGGGAAAACCCTGTGAAACAACCGTATCTGCGGGCGAGGAATGTTTTGCTGCCGATGAAACCTGTTATAAGAGTTGCCAGTTTATGGAGCGTACGCGCGTTGAGGAAGCAGCTAATATTATTTTGTATGATGTCGAGGTTCAAATAGAACAGCTGCATTGTGCAGCAGCCAAGACGGTTACGGTGACCGTTCCCTAGTGAGTTTTCTTCGGATTTGACACGGGGTCCAAAAGTCCTATATAAAAAAAAGGACCAAAGGCCCCCTTGTTATTTTGGAGTTTTTGTATTAACATTAGAGTATAAGGGACTGTATACGTATATTGAGGGAGAATATATATGAAAAAACTACTTTCTTGTTTGCTCAGTGTTACCTTGTTGTTTTCCAGTGTGGCCCCGTCGCTGGCACAGGTTCCTGGCCGCTCACTCACGCAGCTTGGAAGACGTGCGATTAAACCGGTTACTCCGTCTGTTAAAGGAGTGCCCGGCATAAATGGCGTCGTGGATCGTTCTGTACTGCAGCACATGCATCTCCCGCTGACCCTGCAGCACAGTGCGTTGCTTACGCGCAATGCTTCTCTCCCGCAAGCCTACCAAATTGTAACGCATGCCAATCCCGTACACCGTGCTTTGCTGCTGCGTTCTGATTTTACAGTCCTGGCCTTAAACAAACAGGCCCAACCACAAGATATCGAACAAGCCCTCACTTTTTATCGTTCCCAGTTGGCTACTGCCGATCATTCATTTTTTGCCAATGCTTCTGAGTCGCAGGCTGCGGCTTCTGTAGCGGGTACAGTAGCGGATATTGCCTCACTAGGGTTATTTGGAACGGCCGCGCAGGATGCGCCCGTGATTGAAAAAGTATACCAGGCCTCCGTAGGTACACCGGCCGAAGCAGTTGTTACGGCCGTATCTGCTCGTGCTTTGCTGCGTTTAGGAGCGTATGAACCGTTAGAGCGCATGTCTGCACTCTCTACCCAACAACCGCAGTTGTGGGAAGGAATTGCCGCTTATGCGCGTGCCAATCAATTGCCTCTTACCGTGGCACAGATGCCGCGCAGTGCGGTGGATGTATCGTCATTTCAACCGGCTTTAGAGGAATTTGGTCCGCTTAATACTTTAGTAGTGCATCCCAATACCGAATCGACGTTCCTGTATATGAATGCGGGTCGTGTACCTGCGCAGGCTGCACCGGCCGCGCAAGAGGTAAAACCGCAGGTGCGTCAACCGGCCCCCGCCGCTGTGGTTGCCGAGGAACCGGAAACAGTTGTTGCTGCGCAGGCAACAGAGGCACCGGCAGCTGCCCAACATGCTCCCCGTACGACGTCGGGTATGGCGTTTTCATCGTTCATTCCGCTTCCTTCCTTTTTAACGCGTCGTTTAAACGCAAGAGTTCCTAACCCGGAAATCGTAGACCAAACCGGTGCTTTGGGAGAAAGTGTTTCTCATACGCTGGTAGGATTAAATCCTGAATTTTCCCTGGTTAAAGAAAAAGTAAACACGCACTATGCCAACGCCAAGTATGCTGATGCCATCGGTGCAGCGTTGACGGCGACGTTCCACAGTGCGCTTCGTAAATATGTCAGTGTATACGGCAAAGAACCCGTTTTATCGGACACAAAATTCCAGGAAGTATTGGTCAGTACCTTGGAACACGAACTGGAAAAAGCTGGACAGACCGTATCTGCCTTGTCTAAAGCCAGTGTACGTCAGGATGTACTCAAGACGTTTAAAGACAGTTTGGATCCGTCTAAAGAGATTGCGCCGGCGGCTGCTCCCAACAGCGAGTCCTTAATGGCGCGCATTCGCGGTTTTTTCAGAAAAGACAAAGATCAGGCAACGGCTGCCCGCGTTCAGTTGGATGCCCGTGCGGCTCAGTTTGCCGGATTGGAGGTAGACTTCCCGGTGGATGTGGAAATTTCCAAAGGGGTAGCTGTTCCGGAAGATTTTAATATTACGCTTAAATTTGAAGACGAAAGTGTCAAAAAAGCGTTTATTAAACGTGTCAAAAAATTGGACTCCGAGCATTTTGTGTTGCGTACGGACGGGGCACTGATTTTGCGTTCCACCTCCGGTTCCGAACGCGGTATTTCGGGGGTATTTTTTGAAGGCGGTCAGGGAGCAGCTAGCAAGCTCTATAAGATTTTGGCTGCTCGTCAAATGGCCCCGCGTTTTGCCGGCGCGACGCATGATGCGGCTGCCATGGGACTGCTCAACGAATACCGTGAATCCTTAAATGCAATTTTATCTAAAGAAATCAAAGAAGCGCATCCGCAGTTAGCCCGGTTTTTAGCCAGTAAATCCAGTGAGTTAAATGCGGCGGCTCAGGCTTTGCGAGAAGGCGGCAATTTGGGAGCCGTGGTGCAGGCAGTTCGCAACGAATTGAATGAAATCGTAGCGGCTAACGTAAACACGCCGATTGAGCTTTCCTTATTTACCGATGATTTGGGGAATCATGCACAAGTTTTGACCGCTGTTAGCGAGGGGATGAGCTCTGTGGGACAGGCCATTACAGCTGCGTTAAAGTTACTGGGTATCGAAAAAGGATTATTAAGCCAATTACCGACCACGGCCGGACAGTTCGGTCCTGCTACGGCTCCGTTCATCGGCGGCTTGCAAAGTAATGTAGGCGGTAAGCATACCTTATATATCGGGCAGATTACTTCTGCCATCGGTAACGCGATTTCCATGGGCAGTCTAGCGTTGGGCGCCATGGGGATTTTACCCACTTTCCCGACGTTTATGGGGATGATCAGCGGTATTTTGGTAAACGGTATTGCCGGCAACGGGATCCTCAAACAATCTAACGTGCCGCTGGCCAAAGAGCGTGCCAACGACCCGATCAGTGCCTCTGCCACCGCTGCGGAACTGAACTCGTGGGCCTCGGTCGGCGGTATTTACTGCTACTTATTTTTACCGGCTGCCGGTGCGTTGGCTTACCTGTTAACGGGTTCTGCCGAAGTGGGACTGGGAACGTTGGCCACGATGTTCGGGATTTCCACCGCCACGCCGCTTTTATCGGCTGCTTTGATGCGCGGTTCCAAGATTAAAAACGTCAAAGAAACGGGTGCCAAACAAACCAAGTACCTCCAAACTATTAAGGACAACTTAAAATTTGGATTTAATTCCCCCAGCCTCAAAGGAATGATGGCCCGGGTTGCTTCCTACCACTTTGCGGGTATGGCTTTTAACTCCGGTCCCGGGACTTACTTTAAAGAAGTGTTTGACGACCCGTCCAAAGCCATGTTGGCCTCCTTTGCCTCAGTATATTTGACCGTATATGCCGGACGTAAAATAGGCGCCAAAATGATGAAACAGGGTGTCATTACGGATAAAGCTTTAATCGGGTTGTCCAGTATGATTGCCCTGGGCGCAGGTGCTGCTTCCGTACTGCCCGGTTTGGATATGTACAGCCGCGGAGCCCTGTGGGCAGCTGCCGGTTTGGGATTTGCCAACCTGGCCAACATGGAACAGGCCATTGAGCTGAACCGCCCCTCCAACGTGGGTCGTAAGGCAGCGGTTTCTACGATGTATGTACTGGCTCGTATGTCCGGTATGGCTACGATTTTGATGGGTGCTTTTGCCGATCAGTTGGGACTGCGGTTTGGATTGGATACGGCTACCTCTGCCGTGTATGCTTTGTCCTTGCCGTTGGCTGCGTTGACTTATGCCACCTGGGCCAACCGCGAATATATTACCAAAGATTTTAAGGAAACCGTTCAGCGCTGGTTCTCAAAAACGCCCAAGACGTTGTATTATGCGGCGTTGCGTGATGAAGTGGAACAGGCCATGACCAAAAATGTCACATGGGGTACGTCCATGTCGGCTGCCGAGAGTGCACAATTAACCTCGCAGGTGGCTGCAGGCATTACCAGTCGCTATACCGTGAGTCTCTCGGCCCTGGAACAAATCAGAATGGGCGTGGAAGACAAAGCCGGTCTGGATATCCACCGTCTGGAAATGGCCCGTAAACTCTTACAAAGACCTGTTTCCGGGACGGTTGCCGGACAGCCGCTGACGTACGATGCGTTCCGTGAAGAAGTGGAACCGCTCTATACCAGTACCGTCATCGGACGTGCCAAAGGAATGTCTCAGGCGGATATTGAGCGCATGACCAACCAGGTGCTTGACGGAATTTTGGCCAAATATGTGGTAACCGAGACCGAGGTGGAACTCATTGTAGCCAAACTCTCGCACCGCACGGCGTTAAACCGCAACCGTTTGGCTGTACTGGATGAATTGTATGAAATCCAACTCAAACAGGACGCTCAGGCTGAAATTAACAGTCAGTTAAAGAATGCCACGGCCGATGTAAGCAAGCAGGATATTGTCAATCACGTGATTGAGAAATACCGCGCTATTGCCAAGGCGCGAGGCATTGATTTGGACTTGAGTCCGTTGGCAGCCGGCGCTTATTAAGAATTAAGATCGCAGTTTTACCCAAGGCCCCGTGTAATAATTATGCACGGGGCCTTTCGTCGGATTTTTAGCTTAATTGAACAAATTGTTGGTAATACCGTGGTAGAAATAATTTTTGTGCCATTTTTATTTGCAAGAACATGCCCAAAAGACAGCTTACATCCTTGATTTGTATTAATATGTATATGAGGGACTTATTCGGATCTCTACATAGAGTTGCTGGGCAGTTTTAAGTAACTTAATAATGAGTTGTAGTTATGGATCTGTGAAATTTCGCGTGCCCGCAACAACACTAACTAAGTTTCTTGCTTACGTCTAAATTGCCAACAATTAGTTCTATTAGAGCGAATTTTTCAGACGAAAGTAAAGCAGAAAAATTTTTATAAAAAAATTTCTAAAATGTGTTATAATAAAGAAGTAAGGTCTAGTTGTACAATAATTACAAAATTATAGGAGAATTCAATGCTACAGAAGTTTTTTAACTGGTTTAAACCGTTGCCTCCGGCTGCGGAAAAAATCACTGACCAAGCAGAAATTGACAAACAATATAAACGCTGGCGCATGAAATTGTTTATCAGCGCTTATATCGGGTATGCGATGTATTACGTTACCCGTCAAAATCTAAACCCCATTGCCCACGTATTTAAACCGGCAACGGGTATGACCGACCACCAATTCGGGTTAATGGTGTCCATTTCCCTCATTGCATACGGGGTAGGTAAGTTTATAAGCGGCATGTTGGCAGATAAAAGCAACATCCGCGTTTTTTTAGCGTTCGGGTTAATGGTGTCTTCTGTCATTAACTTGTTCTTCGGCTATTTACATTCTTTCTTCCTCTTGGTAGTATTTTGGACGTTAAACCAGGCGTTTCAGTCAATGGGATTTCCTCCGATTGCGCGTATTTTTGCCTATTGGTTTTCTCCGAAAGAAAGAGCCAGCAAATGGACCTTGTGGGCCTCTGCCCATACGGTCGGTATCGCTCTGGCAGCCATTATTGCGGCAGTCATTTTAAAAATGACCGATACGGTGCCGTGGATCCAATGGCAGTTTGTATTTGTGTTCTCCGGTATTTTGGGTATTATTACTTCGTTCTTTATTTTAAAGAACGTAACCGATACGCCCGAATGCGTGGGACTTCCTTCTGTAGAAGAATATATGCATGTGCAGCAGCTTGTTGTCAAAGAGAAAAAAGACGGCGACAGCTATATGACCTTACTGCGCAAATATGTACTTACCAATAAGTACATTTGGATTTTGTCCATCGCGTTCTTGTGTGTATACTTTGTACGCTACGTGACCTTATCCTGGGCGGCTATCTTTTTGGATTCCCGCGAGCTTTCCAAGGCCAGCATTCCGCTGATTTTCACCTTGAACCCCTTGGTGGGTGCCTTGGGCGGTATCACGGCTGGTTTTTTAACCGACAAAATCTTTAAAGGACGCTGCTCCCCCGCTAACATTATCTACTTTGTGCTCTTAGCGGTTTCCGCGTACGGCTTCTATAAATTTGCCGGTCCTAGCCATGTGGCACTGACCTGCTTCTTTATTGCCGCCATCGGTTTCTTTGTAGACGGTCCGCAAAACCTGCTTAACGTGCAGATTTCGTTCTTGACCACCAAAGAATCCGTAGCCGCCGCCTGCGGTTTCTGCGGGTTGTTTGCCTATATCGGCGGTTTCTTAGCCGGTAGCGGTGCTTCATATATTAAAGATACTTGGGGATGGGCCGGTGTGTTTAATTCCTGTATCGTAGCTTGTATTATCGGTGTATTACTGGTATTAACCGTAGTTAAAAAAGAAAACAGCGATAATAAAGTGCACAAATAATCGTTTGTAAATATAAAGGGTCCCGATCTTATAACCAGATCGGGACTCTTTTTTTGAAATGATTTTCCCCTCCTAGCAAGAAACTTTTCGACGGAAATTAATTACCCCTTACTGTGAGTTAAGTAAGGGGCAGTGAGTGTAAATTTACTAGCGAAATATTGTGCAAGAATGCCTTAAATATGGTAGACGATTGTCTAAAAAGACCGTATATCTGTAAGGCCAGATAAAGAATTGCAGATATCTTTTCCCCAATCGTCTTTATAGTAACAGATGGATACGTCCCAATTATGACTGTTAGATGACCGTACCCAAGATAAAGTATAATGTTTCCGAATATCACGGTAGTCGTCGGTCTTGTATCTAAACGCGTTGACATAACAAGTATTATTTGAGCCACAATATGCCTCGTACAAAAAATTTTTAGTAGCGCATTTATCATCTGTATCATCTACTGATACTATGGCACATCCAGGTATTTCAATAGGACTTTCTTTTGGATTTTCTGCAAATAAATCAAATTTGGCTGTTCCGTTGGTTAATATATGAAGTTCTATTGCCTTTTTGAGGGCATTTAACATGGTATAAGCTTCACTCATTCTGCTTTTCTCAACAGCTTTTTGATATTGCGGAACAGCTACTGCCGCTAAGATACCGATTATGAGCACAACAACTAAAAGCTCAATAAGCGTAAAACCCCGCCGGGTGTTTGGGTATTTCATACACATTCTCCTTGTTTGTTCTGCTTATGAAACCAAATAGAACGGCCATTACTGTTGGGTTTGTTCAAGAGCCTCAATAGTAACAGCCGTGGTTTCTCTGTCCTGCATAAATGCAAGATAAAAGAAACACTCGACACACGTCAACCGTCGTTGTTGTGTGTCTAAAACGACTGTTTTTGGACTTGAACAAATCTCTGGGTATTCCAATAGAGCTCCGTTTCTTAAACGGTTCCAAAAACAGATAAATTGTACTTATAGTATAACAAACGCTACTGAATTTTACCAGTCTTTTTTTCATCTGTTTTACAGATCTTGATAATTCTGATTCCAATTGTGCAAGAATTATTTTTTTCGCTGACTGTTTCGACCAAGATGTTCAATCAGATTTTTTGGAGGTTTTCGGATTTGCTAATGATACTTGTTGGATGATAAATTTTGGTTCCGACGAGAAAATAGTAAAAAGAGCCAAAGGTCCTATGTAAAAAACGGGACCAAAGCCCCTTGTGAAACGGGGTGGTTTTGTATTAATATTAGAGTATAAGAGACTTTGTATATTACATATTATAGGGAGAGAATCGATATGCTAAAATTTTTATCCTGCGTGTTAAGCACTACTTTAATTGTAACCAGCGTAACTCCGTCGCTTGCTCAATTATCCCCCCGTCAGATACTACGCGGTACCAAGCAGGCACTGGGCGCAACTCCCAAAGTATCAACGCGCCTGCCGTTACTGCCGGGTACACGTACCGGAATGCTAAATGATGCGGCTCTGATGCGGCGTATACAACTGCCCCTCTCTTTACAACATATCTCTTTACTCCCCCAAAATTCTCAGTTATCCGTTTCCCGTCAAATTTTGTCTCATCCCGATGCCGCGCAGCGCGCTTTGTTGCTGCGTTCCGATTTTACCGTTTTAGCGTTGAACCACCAGGCTTCTGCGCAGGATATGCTTCAGGCGGTTGAATTTTACCGTGCGCAGTTGGCAAACGCCGAACAGTTGTTTGCACAGCTGCCTGCCACAGGTGCTTTGGGTGCCGAGCAGGCGACTGCCGTGTCTGGTATGGTCGCGGATATTGCTTCACTCGGCTTATTCGGTGTTCCTTCGCAAGATGCGGGTCTGATTTTAAAAGCGTTTGAAAAATCAGTCGGAACAGTTGCTGAACCTGCTATTACGGCAGTGTCGGCCCGTGCGTTACTGCGTTTAGGTGCTTACGAACCCCTGGAAAAGATGTCGGCCTTGTCTGCAAAACAGCCCGAACTGTGGGAAGGAATTGCTTCCTACGCGCAGCAAAATGGCCTTCCTCTGCAGATTGCCCCGATAAAACGTCAGGCCGCAGATGTTACGGCAATGCAGGATAACCTGCAGGAATTTGGCCTGTTAAACACAATCAGCATTAATCCGTCTGCTACTTCTACATACCTTTATATGAGTGCCGGTCGCGGAGCAGCACCGGCCGTTACTTCAGTGACTGCAAAACCCACGACGATTGCGGCGGCGCAAACGTTCGAACCGCAAGTGGCAGTTGCCGCGCAACCCGCAGCGGACGTTCGTCCGTTGGAGGAGATGACAGAGCAGAATTTACACGCGTTTAGAGATCAGGGACTGGCTTCTGCGGACATGCAGGCCACGGTCCCGGTATACTGGGAAGATCTGGAAACCGGTAAGACCCTGGACGTAACTTTCCACTTTGAAAACCAGGCCGCCAAAGAGGCGTTTTATAACCGCGTCGACCTGGCTCCCGGTGAGTACTTTGTGTTTGACCGCGGTACGGGTAATATTATTATTCGCAAAGAACTGACCGCCGAACAAAAAGCCAATGAGGCCAAAGCGAAAGAACGCGGGTTCTCTCAAATCTTCTTTGAAGACGGACAAAAAGCGCCGCTGGCATATTATAAGGTCGTGTTTGCCCGTGAAATGGCACCCGCTTTTGCTGCCGCTTCGGAACCAGAAGTAATTTCACTGCTGGCCCAATATCGTAACGACCTCAAACAAATTTTATCAGCCGATGTCATGGCGAAGTATCCGGCTTTACAAGGCTACTTAAGCGCCAAAGGATCCGTATTGGATCAGGCTTCTCAGACGCTTCAACAAAGCGGACAGCTCATGCAGATATCCCAAGATATTGCAGCCGATTTGAACACCTTATATGCCGCACAGGCCGGACAGCAGGCTCCCATTGAGGTATTTAAAGACGATATCGGGCACTGGGCACAAAATTTTGCCGGACTTGCCGAAGGGACCTTTGGTACCATGGGACAGGCCAATACGTCTGCTTTAGGACTGTTGGGGATCGCTAAAGGGGCGCTGAGCAATTTACCGACCGCTGCCGGTCAGTTTGGACCGGCCTGGGGACCGTTTATCGGGGCCTGGGCGGAAAAATACGGCACCAAAACCATGCTTAACATCGGACAACTGGTGGGTACTACCGGTCACTTGTTAGCAGCAGGCAGCTTGACAGCGGGCGCGTTGGGAGCCTTACCCTCTCTGGCCGCTTTTGCCGGTATGGTGGGCGGTATTACCATCAACGGGGTAGCGGGAAGTATCCTCAAACAAATCAACCCCATGGTAGCCAAACAGCGTGCCTCTGATCGTGTGTCTTCTTCTGCCACGGTAACCGATTTGAATTCGTGGGCCTCTGCAGGCGGTGTATACTGCTATCTGTTCTTGCCGGCTGTGGGTGGACTGACGTACTTATTGACGGGTTCTTCCGAAGTGGGCCTGGGAGCGTTGGCAGGCATGTTCGGATTGGCGGCTGCAGCTCCTATTACGGCAAATGTATTGCTTCGCAAATCGCGTATCCAAAACGTAGTCAAAGCGGATCCTGCCAAAAAGAATATCTTCAGCACCATTGGATCTAACCTGAAATTCGGATTTAAATCGCCGTTTTTGCGCAACATGTTCCTGGCGACGGCCGGCGGTCACTTCATGGGACTTGGATTTAACAGCGGGCCCGGTGACTTTATTAAAGAACATTTCGGGAAAGGTACGGCCGGTGCTATGTTGGTATCCTTTGCCGCCATCTACGCCACCGTATATTTGGGTCGTAAACTCGGATCCATCGCGATTAAAGACGGTTTGATGAGCGATAAAGCGTTGGCCGGTTTGTCTGCTCTGGTCGGTGTATCCATGGGTGCACTTTCCCTGCTGCCGGGGCTGGACTTTGTAACGCGCTGCGGACTGTTTGCCATGGCAGGCTTCGGGTTTGCCAACTGGGTCAATGTATTGCAGTCCATTGAGCTGAACCGTCCGGAAAACGCCGGTAAAGAAGCGGCCGTGTCAAGCATGTACATCTTGGCGCGTACGTCCGGAATGTTGACCTTTGTTATGGGTATGATGGGCGACTGGTTAAAAGATGCTTATGCCCTCGATCCGTCCACGGCAAAGCTGTATGCCCTCACGATGCCGTTGGTAGCCGGTGCAGCCTCTTTGGCCATTAATTACAAATATATTACCAAGGATTTGTGGCCGACGGCCAAACGTTGGGGTATCTCCATCAAACAATGGCTCAAAAATAAATTTACGTCCACGCAAGGAGAAGGTACGCAACCGACAGAGGACACCCCCCTGCAGGATGCGGCAGCGCAATAGCCTTGGCCTCTCATAGTTGCTCAGTGTTTTTAGACCTGCACTTCAAAGTAATACGGAGTGCAGGTTTTAACATCATGATATAAGCTCTTGTTAACGTAGGAGATCTGGTGTATCTGGTGGAAAAAAGTAGACATTCGGGCCCAAAAGTAGACATTGGACAGCTTATCTACGAAAATACCTATTTAAAATAAGTTGTAAAACTGATATTTTGCCACAAAACTGTCAACAAATTTGTCACTTAGCTTATAAGTTTAGTATAATAATTAAAGATTTATCGTCGTAACGCGCCCGTAGTTCAATGGATAGAGCGTCAGCCTCCGAAGCTGGAAATGTGGGTTCGACTCCCGCCGGGCGCAAATTTTCTTTCTAAAACGCTCGCTTTCATTGTTGCGCATTTGCTCTTGAGCAAGTAAACTGCTTTGCTTGCTTCGGGAGGCGAAGGCCGGAGCGATGTTTTTGTTTGAGGAATGCGCCGCATAGGCGAACCCGAAAGGCAAAATCGCGAGAGTTAACTGCCGACTTATGGCCGACGACCTAGCCGGGCACCAAACTGAAACTCCACGTAAATTTGCTACAATACGTCTATGCCTAACCCCTGCATTAGTATCATTGTTCCGGTGTATAATACCGAAAAATACTTGCGTACATGCTTGGAAAGTATCCGCACGCAAACCTTTCAGGATTTTGAGGTACTAGTTGTAAATAATGACTCTCCCGACCACGCGCAAACTATCATCGATGAATTTGCTGCTAAAGACCCGCGCTTTACTCCCCTATTTAGGAAAGGAGGACGGGCCGGTGGCGCACGCAATACGGCCCTTGCACAGGCGCGGGGCGAGTATGTTCTGTTTGTGGATTCGGATGACTGGATTGCCCCTACGCTATGTGAACACTTACATACAACTGCTCAACGATATCATTTGGACATTGTCGATAGCGCCGGCATCAATGTAAACGAGGATGGAATTGCGCTAAAACCGCGCACGGCTTCCAGTTACCCCCCCCCCGCACATTTAAGGGCTCCCCGAGCCAAATGATGGCTCTTGCCCGGCATAATGCAAAACCTTGGGGCAAATTAGTTCGTCGAGATATCCTTGTAAAAAACGGTTTGTGGTTTCCGGAAGATCTGCCGCATGAGGATATTGCTTTTATTTGCGCCTGTTTTATTTTTTCTCAGTCTGTTGGCCAATGTTTTGAACCTTTGTATTACTATCGACAAGTATCCACGTCTCTGTCCCATAGTAACCTCAATTTATTACCCCAGCAATTATTTGCAACGTTTGTACCGATTCGAGAGTTGCTCAAAAAGGCCTACGTGTACAATCAGGTCTGCGCAGATTTTGAATATCAGTTAATCCACATGATTATCGGCGAGGAAAATAGCGGAAGCGGACGCCTAAAATATATGTCTATGCAGGATATGAAAAATTTTGCTGCGCAGGTAGGTAATTTTTTTGATACGCTGCCCAGCAATATCTTTGAAGATAAAAAATACATTTTCCGCTTCAAATGTAATGTGTTGCGTTTTGCCTTGCGGCACCGTCTGTACTGGCTGCCTAAGGCATTGCGACCCTTATACAAATTGATCACTCTTGTGTAATATCAAACAGCCCCCTTTTTACAGGGGGCTGTTTGACTACTTCACACAGGATGATTACAGGTACAAGATTCTAAACCCAATACCCACGCTCCAGTCTTTGGAATGCATATTACCGGCCGCATGCGTTGCCGCATTAACGTAGAGGGCTGTCCCGTCGTTAATCAAGGTACCAACTTCTACCTCGGGCACCAGTTCCATCTTGCCGGAATTTTCAAAATCGTGGTAGTAATATAAGTTGCCCTGGATCCACCATTTGTTTTGGGACAGATACGATAAATTGTAGCGAATACGTCCCATATTGATATCATCGCGGGCGTGATCGCCAAACAACGACATTGTTTGTTTATATCCCAGGGCCGTAAAAATACCGTTGGGCCACGAGTACAACGCAAAGATCGAAGGACCGACCTGTACCTGTCCGGCGCCCAGGCGTTTGTCAGTAGCTGTCGGAGCGATCATTTCCATATGCGCACCGTACCCAAATCCCCCCTGAATACTTTCCGGTTTCATCCAGTTAACGGCCAGGGTAATATCACCCAGTCCGCTGACGGATTTTTCCGGGGACTCAAAACGCGTAAGCGGCACTTCCACGCCCCAGTTCCAATTCGGATCAATCACCCGGTACATTTTGGCGGTAACGCCGCTGGTGGAAATCCCCGCACTGTCGTCAATGGCGGTAAAGGTGGGATTGATTTCCAAACTGGTGATGTTTTCGGTCGGGGATACCCCGTATTGGTATTTGCGCTGCAGCTGGGCGTGTGCCGGGAGCAGGGTTCCTGCTAGCACGGCCAGTAAGATCCATTTTTTCATACTGCCTCCTTTTTCCTCTTTGGGAATATAGTATAAAATATACGGCACAGACACAACTCTGCGGCGTATGTGTTAATATATTACATAACCCGGTTTCTTTTTGCCAGTGTAAAAATTAATTAGAATGATTTGCTACAATAACCATATGAAGGTAACCACTGTTCCTGTTAAAACCTATATTACCAAATCGAAAATCCCCGGAGCCGGTTATGTGATTAATCCGTACGTAGGGTGCCCGCATCAGTGTTTGTATTGTTATGCGGAGTTTATGCGTAAATTTACGGGGCATACAGAACCGTGGGGCGAGTTTTTGGATATCAAGATGTCTCAAAGCATACTGCACCCGGCGCAGTTATTCCATCAACATGTACTGCTAAGCTCGGTAACGGATGCTTATAACCCGTTTGAGCAAAAATACCAGATCACGCGTCGTATCCTGCGTCAGTTGGTGGATTGTCAGGCGTATGTATCCATACTGACCAAGTCGTCCCTGGTGGTGCGGGACGCGGATTTACTGCGTAGACTGCCGGGTTGCGAGGTTACGTTTTCGCTGGCTACGGCCGATGAGTCTGTGCGCAAATGCATTGAACCGGGTGCTTCCTCAGTGCCGGAGCGTTTAAAAGCCCTTGAAACCCTGCATAAGGCCGGTATCCCGACTGCCGTAATGGCAGCGCCGCTGCTGCCCGGGATCAGCGATTTTAGGGCCATTGTGCGTGCTGCGTTGCCGTATACGCGGACGTTTCGGTTTGACAGCTTAAATATGCGGGCGACGTTTCAGCATAAACTGATGGATTTTGTGGAGCTGCATTATCCGCAGCTGCTGGCGCTGTATAATCAGATTTATTTGCAGGGAGACACTTCGTATTGGACGCAGCTTGCAGAGCAAATCCGTGCGTACGGGGCACAGCAGGGCGTGTGCGTGGAAATATTCTTCGGTCGCAAATCGTCGTTTTCTTTTGCAAAGACACCGGATGCGAAGCCAAACCCGGCTGTTTCCCCGGCGGGCGAACCGCAACTATTTTAGTCTCCATGGAGGTGTGGAATTAGCGGTACGGAGTAACTAAGAAGTCCCCCGCATCCGTAATTTCAATTTGACACCACATGTTGTGCTCACCTATTTTTAACAGGGCAAAGAATTTATCTATATTTGTGGCCGGAATATCTTCATAAACGCGCACTACGTTGTCCCAGGCCGTTTGTCCCGTAACGCTGAGCAGGGTCACGATTTTATCAGGACTTTGCGCATTGCGGCGGGCATATCCTACGGCCAAGAGCGGATCTTTGGTTAAATTGGTAAGTTTTGTATTTGCCATGGCCTTAAAATCCTGTACCCCGCCGCGGTCATTGGTCGACCAACTGGTCATCAAATGATTGGCATCCGGCCCGGCATCTGCTACCAAAAGTCCGTTTTCTAGAATGTGACGCACTGCCTGTCCGTCTGCCGGTAAACCGAGTCCCCGGTATAAATAACCAACACGCATCAGTGCCGGTACGGCCGGTATCGGTAATGCTGCATCGGTTGCGATATGATCCAGGGAAGACACTGCAAATGCCTGCTCCGTTTGCGGTTGCGGTAAAGCATCTAGCCGGGCCTGTAGTTGGGTCAAATAGGCCTGTTGGCGCATGTCTTGCTCAATTTTTGCGGTATGTTCCCGTTTGAGTTCCCAGGCTTGAAGGTCACGTATTTGTTGGGTCAGCCAGGGACGAGAAGCAACTGTACGCATCGGCAGCGTTGTAGAAAGCGAGCTCATATAGGCGCGCGAGGCCGCTGCCTCTACCGCGCCGCGGCCCATGGGAGTTACCGCTCTGGTTGCCGTAGTCCCGCGCATAGCGGCAGGAACTGTACGCAAAACAGCCTGTGCGTGTAACCAAGCCGATACTTGCACGAGTAAGATTGCAATCAAAAGTGCTCTCATAGAAATATCCTCTAATACATAGCATACTCTAATCGGACAGCCATTGCATGGGTCTTTAGGCCCATGGTATGGTGGGCCCATGATGTATGTATATCCCGACAGGGACAATGACCACAAACACCTAGGCCGGAGAATCACACTTAGTCCAAAGAATAATAAAAAAATCCCCCGTTTCTTTGGGAACAGGGGACTGAACAGATAACTGAAAGTTATTTGTTTACCGTGGCCATGTGGGCGATTAAATCGAGTACTTTGTTGGAGTAGCCGATTTCGTTATCGTACCAGGATACCACTTTGACAAACGTGTCGGTCAGGTATACGCCGGCATTGGCATCAAAGATAGAAGTGCGTTTATCGCCCAAGAAATCAGAGGATACAACGGCATCTTCGGTGTAACCCAAAATACCTTTGAGTTCGCCTTCGGCGGCTTTTTTCATGGCAGCGCAGATGGCTTCTTTGGTAGCCGGTTTGGCCAGGTTAACGGTCAAGTCCACTACGGATACGTCCAGGGTCGGTACGCGCATGGAAATACCGGTCAGTTTACCGTTGAGTTCCGGGATTACCTTACCCACGGCTTTAGCAGCACCGGTGGAAGACGGAATGATGTTGCCGGAAGCGGCACGACCGCCTCTCCAGTCTTTCATAGACGGACCGTCTACGGTTTTTTGGGTAGCGGTGGTGGAGTGTACGGTGGTCATTAAACCGTTGACAATACCGAAGTTATCATGCAATACTTTGGCAATCGGAGCCAAGCAGTTGGTGGTGCAGGAAGCGTTCGATACAAATTGGGTGCCTTTTACATAGGTCTTTTCGTTGACGCCCACTACAAACATCGGGGTGGTGTCTTTGGACGGAGCAGACATGACTACATATTTGGCGCCGGCTTTGATGTGAGCCTGGGCTTTTTCCTGGGTCAGAAACAACCCGGTGGATTCTACGACATATTCGGCACCGACTTTGTCCCAAGCCAAGTTGGCCGGATCTTTTTCAGCGGTGACGCGGATTTTTTTGCCGTTTACGATGAGTTGGCTGTTTTCAACGTCGGCTTCTACGGTGCCCGTAAATTGTCCGTGCATGGTATCGTATTTGAGCATATAAGCCAAATAATCAACCGGGCATAAGTCGTTAATACCGACGATTTCAATGTCATTGCGTTCTTGGGCCGCGCGGAATACAAAACGACCGATGCGGCCAAAACCGTTAATACCTACTTTAATCATACTAATTTAGTCCTCCATGGAGTTTTTTACTTACGTATATATTTTACAAATTTTTGACCGGTGCGAAAAGTGTTTTGTCCTAGCCTGTGATATTTTCTTATATGTTGTGTGGCACACGTGAATTGAACCCGATACCTCACCTCCATAATCATGTCGAGGTTGTACTGTATCGTTCTGCAAACTCTCCCCTACTGCCCATATGTTCCATTTTGGAACATACAGATTTTTTTCGTTTAGTTTTTTAGCAGCAAATAGGATGTATTTCAAGCAGAGGTTGGTTTAGGGAAACTTCCCGGCTCTTGGTATTGCCGTATAGTTGTCGGTTGTAAACTGCAAAGGCTTCCCTTTGGAGGAAGCCTTTGTAACAAACATGTAAGATAATTATTTTTTATCTTTAAACTGCATCGTATACAAGGCAGCATAAGCGCCGTTTTGTTTAAGCAGTTCCTCGTGCTTACCCTCTTCAGCAATGCGCCCGTCGTTAATGACCACTATCTTATCGGCGTTTTGTACGGTACTTAACCGGTGGGCAATGACAATCACGGTGCGGTTTTTCATGAGGTTATCAAGTGCTTCCTGTACCACGCGCTCGGATTTATTGTCCAGCGCACTGGTAGCTTCGTCCAAAATAACGATCGGCGCATTTTTGATAAACGCCCGGGCGATGGCCAGGCGCTGTTTTTGACCGCCGGAGAGTAAAATCCCGCGCTCACCGATTTCGGTGTCCAACCCATTAGGAAGCCCTTTGACAAATTCATCCAAGCAGGCGTTTTTAAGGGCGGTCCAAATGGACGTCTCGTCTGCCTGCTCATTGCCTAAGAGGATGTTTTCTCGGATAGTACCCGAGAAAAGGAAGTTATCCTGAAACACCATGGCAATTTGACGGCGCAGACTGGCCTGTGAAATATCCTTAATATCGCTGCCGTCAATTTTAACGGCTCCTTTGGTCACATCATACAAGCGCGGCAGCAGAGCCGAAATGGTGGTTTTCCCCCCGCCCGAGTTACCTACCAACGCTGCGGTAGTACCCACGGGGATATTCAGATTAATATCATGCAGTACTTCGCGGCCGGGGACATATTCAAAGTGTACATGTTCAAAGGTAACGGCCTTTTTGACTTCGCGCAGTTCCTTGGCAGTGGGCGCATCTTGGATGACCGGTTCCATATCCAAGAGTTCAAAAATACGGTCAATGGCCAAGAACGAGTTTTGAATGGAAATATAGTTGTTACCGACTGATTTGAGCGGTGTGTAGAGCATCATTAGAGCGGCGATAAACGCCACGAAGTTACCGCTGGTAATTTTGCCGCTTACAATTAAGTAGCTGCCGGCCCCGATGACCAGAGCCACCCCGATGGACATAATAATGTGCATGAGCGGCGAGAGCCAGTTGGTACTTTTGACCATTTTCATGGACAAATAGAATAAATAGTCCGTTGCCTCGTGAAATTTACGGGTAAGGGTTTCTTCTAAGGTAAAGGAGCGGATGGTTTTATTACCGGCGAAAGTTTCGTTATAAATGGTCATCAGAAGCGAAGAGCTGGTTACGGTTTTGTTAAGGATTTCTTTCATCTTTTTGCGTACGATGGTCATCGGATAAATAAACAGTCCCAGTACGGCAATGGCAATTAAAGCCAGCTGCCAGGAGTTATACAATAACACCCCGACCAGGGCAATGGAAGAGAATGACTTGGAGAGGAACTGTTTGGTGTTGTCAATGAGGCCATTGGCCGCCGTGTCGGCGTCTGAGGCAAAGCGAAATAAAATCGTACCCGAGTTATTCTTATCAAAATAGGACGTGTCCATGGAGAGTAATTTCTTATACAGACGACGCTTGACGGTTTGGGTAATTTTTTGGGCGACCCAGGTATTAACGTAGTTGGAGGAATAAATTAAAATCCCCTGTACAATGGTAAACCCGACAATCAAAAATGGAATTATGGCCGAGAAATGCGGCTGCTTGTCTACCATGACTTTGTCCATAAACGGTTTTAAGAACATGGCCACCACACCGTCTAAAGCACCCACGGGGATGGTTAGCAGCACACCGATAACGGCACGGACCCAAAAGGGTTTGATAAACGGCCACATGCGGCGGAAATTTTTGACAAGTAAATTTTTGGAAATCTGTTTTTTAAGTAATTTTTTCATAAAAAAGTCCTTATACTTATTAAACTAAAAAACAGTTGTCTTTAGCAAGAGAGATTTAATAGTCTAAACGAATAAAACTAGTATTGGGATGTATTGGAAGTATAATTTGTATTGTTGGAGGAAAGCAAAGGTTCTAAATATTGCTTATTAAAGGAGTTAAATTCCC
Organism: Elusimicrobiaceae bacterium; assembly: GCA_017475405.1. GTDB lineage: Bacteria > Elusimicrobiota > Elusimicrobia > Elusimicrobiales > Elusimicrobiaceae > Avelusimicrobium. The sequence continues at coordinate 20,782 of JAFVFN010000014.1, read as the reverse complement.
CAAGGAAGAATATGCTGGTGTTTAATATATAGACCATACTCTCCTTATCCAGTTTTTCTTTGATTTTTGTATATATGTTTGAACCTTCCGTGAGGGTTTGGTACTGCTTTTTATCATGTAGTACGGTCTGATGAATAGTTTCTAACTTATGGAAGTTTAATTTAAAGATATCCACGAAGTTTTCCTTGGTGTACCGTGTAATATCTTTGTTCCCCATCTGTTTTTGACTAACCAGGTGTTTATAATGGGTAAGTTGTTGAACAGCCACGCTGCTTTGGGCAAAAGCGGGATCACTAAAAGAGTCTATATCCCGGTAGGATTCCATCATAGGATAATTAATATATAATTTCCCTCTTGTATCGTCTGTTTCGTCGTTTAATTCTTGAAGCATCCTTTGTATTTTTTGACAGTTTTTTTCTATGTTGGTTTCTTGACCTTCCTCATGGTGTTGAATATCAAAATCAAATACAAAGTATATGTAAGCGTATTTGTCCTGTAATTGCTCCAAATAGGTTTGTCTGGTTTTGGGGTCTAAATTGCTGGGAAGACATTCTGTTAACAAATCTTTAACATTACAATCAAATTGTGCTTTTTCCATTTGATTGTAAAGTTTAAAAATATTGGCCGACATGCATACGATATGAAGTTGCAGCCCAAATAACTCCTCAATCCTGCCGAAAAAGCGAGGTTCTGTTTTGGTTCCTTCCGTAATTAGTAAAGCTTTGGGTTCTTTACTCATTTACAAAAGCTCCGTTTCTATACATCTTTTCCAGATTATGGGCTTCCCTGATTTCTTTATCCGTACAATCGGTAAGCGCTTTAATCCTATTGTCCGTGATAATATAACAGGAATCCGGTCTGGTGATTTTATTATTCATCAGATAAGTGTTATGTGAGGTTAGAATCGTTTGGAAACCACCTAGTTTGTTAAGACCGCTTACCAAAGATTCAGCTGCCTCATAGTGTAAAAATGCATCAAACTCATCAATAAATACTAGGGATACTTTTTGTTCAAATGCCAATTTTTTCCACACGAAAAACAGGTATATGGCTTTTGTTCCTGTAGAGGCAACAGCCTCAAAAGGAACTTCTTCTGTTTTGCCTTCTTCATTGGTAAATTGGGTCATTAAGGTATTTACCCCGTTGGTTTCTTTGAGACGCAAATGATAATGCAAATCATAAGTTTCCAAGAATTTTTGGAACTCTTGTACAGCATTATACTGTGCCAAACAATCAGCTAGAAAAGCACCTTGGATATTGCTAAATCCTGCAAAAGAGTTCCCGTCGCTTAAACTTCTGAACCATAACATGTTGTTAACATAGTTCATCATTTTGGACAAAAGATCTAACTTAGACAAATCAGTATTTCGGTAAATATATTTAATAAGAGATAAACCATTAAGATCAATATTCGCATTAAAAGAAGCATTAATATATTGATCATTAATATATTTGTCTTGATATCTATCGTAATTTACGTCAATAATTTTTTCGTCGTTAAAGTATAAAGTTTCATTGAGTAAAACACCTAAAGCTTTTCGTTGATATTCATATTGAACGATATCGTTATCAAATTTGAATGTATATTTAAAAGAAGCAACTTTTTGCTTGGACTCTAAGTTAAAGTATGTTTCGGGAAGGTTATTATCAAGTTTTTTATTATCGGTTAAGTGATAGATGATATCAAATATGGCTTTGCCCAAATTGGACTTACCCACTCCGTTTTTTCCATAGATAATGGCTTTATTAACAACACCGTTTTTTATAATATTGGGGTTAAATTCGTAGTCTTTGGCCGTTAAATCAAATGTAATGGTATCCTTAAATCCTTTGAAGTTACTTACACTAAATTTATTTAACATAGCACACTCCTATTGAGTTGATAACATCATGCTGAAATATATTGGTTCGTAAAAATATTTCGGTTCCGTAATTATTTTACGATAATTGAGGGAGTGATGTCAAGTTTTCAGACTTAATTAAGATGTTAATTAGTCCGAGACAAACCTCAACAGTGAAGCACAACATCCTATCTAACGGAGTATCCTGTTAGTACCAAATACAAAGAATAGTTAATATAGGGCCAATCACTGTAAAATTGGTCTTAGTCCCTTCTAAACAAATCCCGTGTATAGACTTTATCCTGCACATCATCCAGGCAAGGGTCATAGCGGTTGGCTATAATAGCCTGGCTTTGGGCCTTAAATTCGTTTAGGTCATTGACTACAGTGCTGCCAAAGAATGTACTTCCGTTTTCCAGGGTGGGTTCGTAGATAATCACACGGGCCCCTTTGGCTTTAATACGCTTCATAATCCCCTGGATAGAGCTTTGCCGGAAGTTATCACTGCCGGCTTTCATCGTAAGGCGGTATACCCCGATGACTGTATTATGTTCTTTGGCCGCGTCAAACGTGCTGTTATCGCTGTAATAGCCGGCTTTTTGTAAGACCCGGTCTGCAATAAAGTCTTTGCGGGTGCGGTTGGATTCTACAATGGCTTTAATTAAGTTTTGTGGTACTTTATCGTAATTTGCCAGTAATTGTTTGGAATCTTTCGGCAGACAATATCCTCCATACCCAAATGACGGGTTATTGTACTGGTTGCCGATACGCGGGTCTAAACAGACTCCTTCTATAATCTGTTGGGTATTAAGTCCTTTAAGCTCAGCATAAGTGTCTAATTCGTTAAAATAGCTTACCCGCAGGGCCAGATAGGTATTGGCAAAGAGTTTAATGGCTTCGGCCTCGGTATGTCCCATAAACATCGTGGGGATATCCTGTTTAACGGCGCCCTGTTGTAAGAGCCTGGCAAAGGTGTGGGCCTTTTCGGTCAGTTCCTTGTCAGCCAGATCCGTGCCTACAATGATGCGGGACGGGTAGAGGTTATCATAGAGCGCATGTCCCTCTCGTAAGAACTCCGGACTAAACAGGAGATTTTTGACACCCAGTTTTTGCCGGACGGACTGCGTATACCCTACCGGGATGGTAGACTTAATAACCATGACAGCATTGGGGTTCACTTGGGCAACCAGCTTAATCACGTCCTCTACGGCTGTCGTGTTAAAATAATTTTGGACCGGGTCATAGTTAGTGGGCGTGGCAATAATTACAAAATCAGCCTCACTGTAGGCCGCTTGGGCATCGGTCGTAGCCGATAAGTGCAAGAGTTTATGAGCCAGAAAATCTTCGATCTCCCGGTCGGCAATGGGAGACTTCTTGGCGTTAATCAGGTCCACTTTGGAGGCCAGGATATCCACGGCTATAACCTCGTTGTGTTGGGCCAGCAGTGTGGCCAGTGAAAGTCCGACATATCCTGTGCCGGCGACGGCGATTTTGTATGAGTTGGTCATATAGTTAGTTCCTTGTGAGGTAAAAATCCTTATACCACTGGGCAAATTTACGCAGTCCTTCGCGTAAGCTGGTACGCGGTTTAAATCCAAAGTCCCGTTCCAGTGCGGTTGTATCGGCATACGTGACTGGTACGTCTCCCGGTTGCATGGGGACGAGCTCTTTATGCGCTTCAAAATCATAGTTTTCGGGAAGTACTCCTGCGCGGATGAGTTCTTCCTGTAGGATGGTTACAAAGTCCAGGAGGTTTTCAGGGTGGTTATTGCCGATATTGTAGAGTGCGTACGGCGGGATCGGCAGTCCGTCTTCCCCGTTTTGGCGGGCGGGCGGTTTTTGCATGACGCGGATAATCCCCTCTACAATATCATCAATGTATGTAAAATCGCGTTTACAGTTACCGTAGTTGAAAATTTTGATGGTTTGACCGTTGCGCAGTTTGTTGGTAAATCCAAAGTAAGCCATATCGGGTCTTCCGGCAGGACCGTATACCGTAAAGAAGCGAAGTCCCGTGGAAGGGATATTGTATAGCTTGCTGTACGCATGGGACAAGAGCTCGTTAGACTTTTTGGTCGCTGCGTATAGGGAAACCGGGTTATCTACTTTATCTTCTGTGGAGTACGGTACTTTTTTGTTGGAACCGTATACAGAGGAAGAAGAGGCATAGACGAGGTGTTCTACGCTGTTTGTCCCCCCTTCGTCGTAGGAATGCCTGCAGGCTTCCAATATGTTATAAAACCCGATGAGATTGGCCTCTATATAGGCATCCGGGTTCGTAATAGAATACCGTACCCCGGCCTGGGCGGCTAAGTTGACTACAACAGCAGGTTTATAGGTACTAAATTTTTGGGAAATAAGTGCCTTATCTGCTAAATTGCCTTTAATGAACGTAAAATTGGGTAGTTTAGAGAGTTCGGACAGGTGGTACTCTTTAAGGGACACATCGTAATAGTTGTTTACGCTGTCTAGGCCGATGACCTTGGCAGCGGGATAATCGGTGCAGACACGTTTAACTAGGGCTGAGCCGATAAAACCGGCGGCACCGGTAATGAGGATGGTTTTAGCTTGTAAATTAAGGGAATTTGGAGACATGAATATATTATACTAATTATTGATATACCTAAAGAATAGAATTATTAGGATAAACGTGCGAAATACCTTACTATGATGAGTAATTGTATTCATCATCCATTTTCTTTTGCTTTTTGTATGGCACCATTCAATTAGAATCAGTAAACCATTTTAGTCCTTGGTTCCAGTGTTTTTTTGAATATGTTGCTTCAATTTCTTTTAATGTACCCTTCACGCTGAGAATATCACAATGGCGTAGGAATAAGACAATTTGTTGATGCTGATCAGAAGGAAATAAATAATTTATTTTTTTGATTACTTGGCAATAGATTTTAGCAATATAATTGCATAACGATTTGTTTGGTTTGTTTTTAATACGTTTTATAAGAAAAGCAAAAATATCGGAAGTTTCAAGATGTTTAACTTGACATACATCAATGAGCCACTTAATTAAATCACAAGTTTTGGCATCAATTGCATCAACAATTAGGACTAATTTTAACATCGCTTGAAACAGGGGAAGTTCAGCCTCTGTAGGCTTTTTATCATTTTGAATGAAATCCGTACATATTTTATCTTGTAAAATCTCCCAAAGTTTTTTGGCCATTGGTAATACCTGTTTTATTCCTTTTTTTGCTTCTTCAGATGGATTGTCATCATTAATAGCCCTATATGTAATTCTTCGTACACAAGAGGCTAGTAGATTAAATGAGTGACATTGATAACAATATCGCAGTAAAGAGTTTTCATCTAGAATATCCCTCTTATCCAAAACAAACTGGGTCAGTATTTTGGTCAAATACTCAAGGTTTTGTGAGTCTTGGATTTCAATGGCCTTTTTATAGTGGTTATACATTTCATCATAAAATTCAAAAAATTGTAGATTCCCTTTGATAAACCCATCGAAGAACATGCTCCAGTATTCTTTGGTTTCATCATCTGAAGACATATCTAAAATAGTTCTTGCATATGTGTTTGCCCATGTTTTTATTTGTTTTTGGAAATAGGCAAAATAATGTCCAAAAAGAACATAGGCTTCTACTACCTTTTGTTTAAGTAATAATTGATACAGATTTTGGAAATCAGGCTCATTTAACTTCTTTAAATTTATACATAACAAAATGTATTTTTCTAAAATTCGACCTAATGGTGTTCTTATTGCTGAATCAAGATATGAAAAATTATTCTTATTGTTTTCATTATCATTAGTCTTTGACTCTAAACGATAGTTAGAAAGGTGTGTTTTTAATATATTTTGTAGATACTCAATGAATTTATTGCAGTCTACTCCTATTATTTTAGGATTTGCAGGTATTACATCAGCAAATTTACTTATGATATATAATCCCTCTTGTTTCTTAGATGTTCTAAACAGTGCGGACAGCTGATCCTCTGAGAAGGTATCATTCGGTATATGCGTAACGTAAAATTCAATAAATTTAAGAAGTTTATCCCACATAATATCTTGTGGGTTTTTACATTCTTGCAAGCCAAACATTAAATATTCAATATAAATGGGTTTTAATGTTTTAAATTTATCAATATTTGAGGTTATTTCTTTAGGGTATGTCTTTCCAAGTCGTTTTATTTGAGTAATATTTCCTTCAATAGTGGGCTTTTCATCTTCAAATCCAATTGAATGAGACTGTTGGGTTTGTTCAAAAGTTTCAATATCTTGTATAAAAATGTTAGAATACGATAGTATTTTTTTTAATGTTTCTTCATCAGGCCATGCTGCTTGATATTGAATCCATTTCGCCTTAAAACCATCTCTAAAATTGAAAAATTCCTTATCATTCAAATTTTTGCATAGCTTTTGATATTTTTCGTTAAAAACATTAATATCTGTTAATGCTGAGTATTGTTTTTGTTGCCAACGGTTTTTATAATCACGAGAATGATAATAATCTTTGGCTTTATCCTCATCTAACCAGTCTACTTCTTCATAGGGGCCATCATCAATAAGATGACCTAAAAAATCTATTTCTTTTTGAGTGAATAAGTTTGCATTATGCTTGAAGAGATAATAAATTTCTGCTTCAAATTCAGAGGAAAATAATAGACTTTTCTCATTGAATAATATTGAGCAGATATATTTTCTGCACAAGTTAAAATTTTTACCGTAACAATATAGTAATATACGTTTAAAAATAAAATTTTGATGGGTTTTGGTAATGCAGTTGTAATATCTAGAGAATATTCTTAATCCCTTTTCTTTTAAAATCGTACAAAGTAATTCTTTTAAAAAATAAATTAAAAGCTTTTCTCCCTCCCTGTATGATGATGAGGGTAAATTATCATATAGAGAAGGATATGTAATATACGTTAAATCATACCATACATGTGTATAATAATGGAAAATTAATTCAATCAAGCGCTCTTTATCAGGGTCATTATAAGTTTGTAAATTGTTTACAATGAGAGGTTTAATGATTTTTTCTTTTTGTAATAGAGGTACCTGGGGTAATATGAAATTAGTTTTGGTAGCGAGTAAACTAACTTGAATACTGGCATCACCAAGAATAGTTATTTTAAATTTCTTATCTATAGTTTGTTCAATTGAAAAATTCATCGTTTTGAGCAAAGATAATGCTATATTATTAAGTTGTTTGACATTAACTAAATGAGATATAGAAAGAATTCGTTCAGAGGATTCTATAAACTTTTTGATATGAAAATAGATGGAATCATTTACCAGTATATTATTAGATATAATTTGTAAGATACTAATAAATAAATCAAGCCCTTTAGAGTTATGATTGCTACTAAGGGTATTAATAAATGTTAATAAATCGTTAATTATCTCATTGATATTTTCCTTAGCAATGTATTGTTGAATAAAGTTATATATCACCCTATCTGTCAAGGAATCTTCTAGGATCGTAAGGATATGTAATATGCAACGAACTACATTATAGTCAATTATAGATTCTTGAGAAGCTCCACGGATTACTGATTTTGTCGCAGAAAGGATATATTGTCTGTATTCTTCTTTTAATTCAGGAGAAAATAATTGGTCTTTCCAGTTCTGTGCAATACGTTCAACATATTGTATAGGCAATAAAAAACGAGAGTTAATCAAGTCTTCTTCTAAACATCCTTCTTGGAAAATATTCCTGTGTTTAGAATTTTGGCCAGCCAATACTCGTAAAAAAAGTGGATTATTCGAAGACACAAAAAAATTAATCAATGTCGTTTCATCTGCGAGTATTTTATCTAAAAGGAGTTGTTCTTTTTCATTCAAAGGGCGCATTCTGTAGCTCCATGATCAGTCTGACATTTTCAGCATCTTGAGCAGATTTAATTAATTTTTGATATTTGCTTATACGAGATCTTCTTATCTGTTCAGACCAATTTTTTAAAACATACATTAATTGATCGTATCCATTATAAGAAATATTGTATGGTATAGGCTGAATATGTAACACTTTATAATATTTTCTATATTGCTCCTCTAGGTCGGCCTCACTATTAGACATGCCAAGCAAAAGGTAGTGTAATCCAGCGCTATTGGTTGGAGGGTTAATATGTTGAATGATTTCAAATTCTTTAAGGCCGAGGCCAATAAATAAAAAAGTTTTTTTAGCGAGATGTTCAAGAAAACCCCGTCCATTTTGTCGATTTTCATCTTTATGATAATGTTCTAAATAATCTCCCAATGTGAGAATAACTTTGTTATCTAATTGCGCTGATTGTTGCTCAATCTTTCCGTGTAAATAGACGATTTTATTTATATGTTCATTTAATGAATCATTAAGATCTGCAATGTTTAAGCGTGAAGGTAAAATATATCGTAATTGCTTCATATATTCCATTTCTTTTTCAGATAGCAAATCTAATGTAGGAGAGGCATCTTCAAGAAAAGAATCATAATTGGTGGTAATATAGCCTGCTCGAAGATCCCGTATATAACCATATATTTCTTTTAATTTATTTTCATTTTTATTTTCTTGATTGATTTTTTGCAATAGTTTGTTTGATAAATGTTGTAGCAGATATTTCTTGCCCAAAACCCCTTCACATATCGTAAGCAACTCTAATGGATCATTCTTTTCCATTTTTAATTTTCGATAAGCATCATAGGATAGTTGATATTTTTCATCATTATACCAATCTTCTAGGAACGCATGGGCCAATTCTTTCCAAGAAAGTACGCCTCCAATACGAGATACTCCGTTTCCAACAAATATGATTACCTCTCCTTCTAATAGTTTGTCGCGTAATACAGGAGGAATCTCTGGAAGCTCCGGGATGGTTGAATGATTATCAATCGTGTCCATAATTGGGTTAAAAATCACAATTTAGAAGATTCTACAATATAAAGTTAAACAATAAGTCCACTTCTGTAGTCTGTTGGATCTTTTGCTAGACGTCATTATTTCCTATTTCTGAATATCTTTTTTGGGTTTAGGGCGTTCCGGTATTGGAGCCGATTTTTCTTCTTCCAATATATACGCTTGTATCATTATTTTACACTCCTGTGGGGATGGTTTAATTTCTATTGTTATTATTGCAAAAATCACTAAAGAGATAAGAGCAATACAAAAAGAAATCATAGTTATTTTGTCAAACAGTTCTGTTTTTTGGGTAGTTATTTTCGCTCCATTAACATCTTTGATCTCTGTATTGGTATTGTTCTCTTGATAATCTTGATCTAAATTTAAAATATGTTTTTCTGCTGTTTCAGCAGAATATAATAACCCAAAAATATTAGATAGAATAGCTACTAGAAATCCAATAAATACTAAAATAACACATAAATAGGCAAGAAAACTATTAATATGCCCCACTTCTTTCCATTGTGAAAAAAACCATCCAAGAGCAGCAAGCGAAACTGTAAGTAATATTGTACATATTTGTTTATGGGTATCCATATGCCATTTTTTATAATATGCTCTTTCTTCTATGAACCACTCTTCTAATTTGTCTCTTTTTGACATAGTTTACTTCCACATATTCATTTGTAATTGTATTGTTAGTTTTTAAGACTAATTCTTTAAATATATCTTATCACTTTTTTAATAATTTTTTTCGAAACTTGTACCCAAACAGGTTTAATATTGAGCAATTCCCGTACTAATTTGTTAAAGTTTTCTGTTTGGTATCTCTGGAAAAACTCCGTTCTCTTGGGATGCACACATGTAGACTTATTTAGCGCAGGATTAAATTGTGCTACGCGAGTTGCCTCTACTGCTTGGTAAATTAGTGCGTTGCAGCTCTTTTCAAAATAAGCCTGTCCGTTGGGTGTATTGATGAGTAGGGCACTCATTCCCTCTTTTTTATCTTGTTTTGTAATAATACCGGGCCATGGTCCCCATAAATCTCCCAGGGTAAAATCGGATAATCGTTCATTTAGGCCCTTAAAATGACAAGTATGACAAGAGGGACGGTTAATTAATTCAGTTAAAAAAGCACGTAAAAATGTATTATGGTAGATCATAGCCGCCGCCGCTCTACAATGGAATAATATCCTTTCGCTGAGCCGTTTTCGGTTCCCATGTGCGTTTAACCCGTGCGGGGTTAAAAAACTAAGGTAAAATGTGCTCCAACCGATTCTTTTCTCCCGAAAGTTAATAGACTGTATAGAAGGGACGTCCAAGTTCTCCTGCAAGAACTTCAACCATACAGCCGGAGATGGTACTGCATGACAGATAATATTCGCTGTCAGCAGGTTGTCATAGGGCTTGCCCAAATAGTTACGCAGTCCGGCTATTTGGCAGGGTGTACCTGTAAATAATACCGTTCTGCCTTGTTCTAAGAACCTCTTGGCTTCTTGATAGCTCTTACCGATATCACTCTGTACATATTTAGAGCGGCGCAGCTTGTCTAAATCTTCTAATGTTTCCGTATAGGTATGAACAATATTCCAATCCCGGTCAAAAGCAGCCCCGAATACTACCCCCCCTCTTTGAGGATCACTTCCGCTATAGCACTAAACATACTACCGGATGAGCTCTTGAGCTTTACATCTGTATTCTTATGTTTGGCTGCATAGCTGGCCAGTACAGGAGTAGTTGTAGGTTTACGGATGATAGGGCAGACTTTTTCGCAAAGATTACAACCGATGCATTTAGAGGAGTCTATATGCGGATATAAGAACCCTTCTTCATCGGCTTGCATAGAGATACACGCTTTGGGGCAAGCGTTGGCACAGGCTTGGCAGCCACAACATTGGGTTTTATCGGTAATGTTAATCATTTTTTAAGTACTCTTTTTAATGGGGTTAAAATTAAGTTCTTTTCATAGGTGTTCATAGCCAGTGTCCACATAGTAAGCCCATATAAGGCCGTAAACAGGATAATTTGGGCTCCCAGCATACAGATAGAGGGATACGCAGGCAACATACGCAGCAGCCACCCTGTCAGCCCTACCGGCAGTAACATAGCCAGTAAAATCTTTAGGATATGTCCGAAGAACGAGATTACTTCCACCCCTAACCTGGCATAATAGATATTTAAAATCAGGCCTTGTCCTAAGATTAAACATCCTGCTGTAACACATGCACAGGCCATTGCTCCGTATTGTCTGGCTAGCGGGATAGAGATACATACGTTTAAAATAGCGATAATCACAAAAACTATAGCCCTAAATGCGTGCTTGTTCTTGGCCTGTAAGATTAAAATACCCGTATTTTGCACTAAAGGTACGATAAGTGCTGCCATTAGGATAACAGTATAGGTATAAGCAGGACTAAATGAGTCCCCCACCCACAGGTGGATAAATTGCCTGCCAAAGAGTAAAAATCCCCAGAATAACAACATCACTATATAGAACTGCAGTCTGCCTACCTTGAGGAATATAGCATTGGTTTCCCGCATATCTTCCTGGGCGGCCAGCGCAGACAAATGGGGTAAAAATACGTTACTGATATTAGCCGAGAACCCCATATAGGACATACACAGCTGTACTGTAACTGAATATACCGCTACTATGACCGTACCTACTACGGCTCCTAAGATAAGCTGACCGGTTTTCCAGTAGATTTGGTCCATAATGGCATTAAGAAAAATAAAGAATGAGAAAAACAAAATTTCTTTGACAAACTTTCCCTCCCATTTATATAAATGGAACCGGGCCCCTAATTTAAAGATGGAATAATACGCATTACCTATAAATAGTCCTAAGTTACAGACCGTTTGTACGATGACCAGAGCTACAATACTGGCCTTAAAGTGCAGGATAATAAACACCAATACAGGCTGTAAAATAATATTAAGTAGACTGGCACAACGCAGGAAAATGAACTTTTCATGGGCTTGGATGATGGCCGAAAAAATATGTCCCGGTATCGTTACTGCCAGGTTAAACATCATGATCCAGTACACATATTTGGCAGTAACAAGGTCAGTTGGAGATAATGTCTTAGTATAGAAGGGTAATAATAGGTGTAGTAATATAACCCCTACCACGATAATCGCTACGGCTATACCCATATACAAGCGTAACATAGTAGCAAGGAGGTTTTCCTGGCCTCGGGTATCGTTTAAGGCTCGTAAGCGGGAATAATACCGTACTGTCGTATTGGCCAGTCCAAAGTCCATTACTGCTATATAGGCGATCATGGAACCAACGAGTTGGTAAAGACCGTATTGTTCTTTACTTAGAAATGCCAATAGCATGGGAATATAGATAAACCCTATCAGGGCTTGTAGTCCCATGTTTATGTACGATAAAATGACTCCAAATTTACGTTGGTGCATCTCCAGAGTTATCCTTGTGTTAGTTGAATTGTGAATGGATTTAAGCATTCATCAATGGAGGAATATAGCCGATATTGTCTAGAAGAAAGTTTGAGCCGATGAACGAGTCGACATGCGCGTTCTTTATCTTGTTCAGAGAAAAAACTGATATGCCATTGGGCTTTTGGATTAATGGATTTATGAAGAAATCTAAAATATCCCTCATCAATCTCTCCAAGCGAATGTCCAACAATATAGATTTGTTGAATATCGCGTAGTAAATAGTGGTAATTATGTAAGAATTTTTTATATTGTTTAATTCGTAAGGCAATTTTTTTATCCGTTTTGTAAAGCAACTCTTCTAGATAATATCCGGCTTCAAAAGAACCGCCAAACTGTCTGAGTATATCAAACCCCCGTTCATGGCAACTGTTATGTCCGAAAATAATAGAATCTGGATGTTGTACGCAACCATGTATATGATAGATGTTTCGTTCGTCTATATGGAGGCGTTTTTGCAAAGTTTGAGTATAATTAAATGTTAAGAATAAACAACTAGAAGGAAAGGACAACGGTAATGGGGATTTTGGAATAGAAACGGTTTGTATCCAATGGGAAAACGTATATTTTAAAATTCGCCATGAATTTGTAGCATTTCGTTTAAGATCTTCAATATCGCTTTTATCAGTTCCAAAGAAGCGAATAATAGTTTCGTCTTCGATATCACCCAGGGCCTCTTCAAATTCATACCAAAAATCCGAATAGATTTCAAATTCTCCAGTAGAAGCACCATAAATTAAATCCAATGATGTCCCATATTCAACGGGTCTGCCTTCTTCTTTTTTCTCAATAGCTGGAATATGTAATTTTTGTAAAATTTCCTTTTGATGTCGTCTGAAGTAACGATCAAAATGCATGGCCGTAGTCGGGAGGCCTTGCCAAATATCAAATCCGTTTCCAATCACTATTAATGTATCTCTGAAATTTTTAGGTTTTTGGGTATCAGATGAGATATTCAAACTGTTTTGTTGTGTAGATTCTGACATGGTTTATAGTCCTAATATAGATAAATGATTAGTTTATTATATGAAATTAGTCCTTTTATTTACACTGTTTCTAATGCGTTTAACAGCCAATTCATGGAAAATTCTTGTTCACGGGCTAATATTTCATGCACATGCGTATAATCCAGTGGAGTATTATCCAATATAGCATTTTTATCTGTAATATGACGATCTGTTAAACCAAATGTATCCAAGATATCCGTAATACGGGCATTCATAGAGGCCGGTCCGGATTGATCGTCACGGTTAAATACATAAACGTTTTTACCAAAATTAATAGAAAACGCTAATCCGTGGAAAGAATCAGTAAATACGCACTGAGCATTTTTTATAAGGGCAATGAATTCCCGTGGACCCACATCGTATCTGCCTTGACCTTTTAAAAAACGGTCTGCAGGGCGTATACTTTGCATAATATACGGCAAATGGAGCATTTCATAGCCGTATTTATCGGCATATTCTTGGGCCATTTTACGCTGCCAAGTCGATTTACTCCCCAGGAAGTAACAAAAGATATACGGCTTTTGCGGTACGGGAGAAGGATTTGCTATTTTGAGCCATTCTGACGGTGAAAGTAAAAAGGTGGGATCTAATACTACAGTAGCTTTATAAGGTGTTATACGCTCTATGTAGTCTTTCAGGGTTTTTTCCCGCACACTGATTGCATTTATGCGGGATAACTTCTTAATAAATAACTTTTCGGCCAGGGGTGGAAACTGTTTTCTGTCCGAACTGGCTGCATAAGCAATAACCTTTTTATCAGGGGTGGTAAACTCTCCGTAGTAGGAATTAAAGGGCAAAAGGTATGAGGCAAATACTTGATCACTACCAGTTATAAAAATATCATATTCTTCATTGGCCTGGACAATGTGGGTATTATCATACACTTGGGCCGAATGTGGGATAAATTGCTCAAACTCACTAAAAACAGCGTTTTGAATGAAAACTTTCTTTTTGAGAAGTGCTTTCTGTAAAAAATTCATCAAACGAGAAAAGGGATATTTTAATGCTTTTTTAGTAGTTATATGTTGAGGAAACAGTGTGCGTAGTAATGACTGACTTTCTCTATCATGCTGTTTGAACACAAAAGCAATTTGTTCTACTTGATTGTCATTATTTTGCAGTAGAAGTAGTAAAGCATAGGCTTGTAGAAGCCCTCCTATATTCTTGGTTCGGTAGTAATGAGTTAAAATGCCAATTTTTTTCATTTTTTATTATGTTGCAATAAAATATAAACTTGTTTAGCTAAGTTAAAATTGATAAATGAACATAACGCAAATAGTTTTTTAGAGGGTTTTATATTACTCTTTAAGAGTAGGCTAATATTTTTTTTCAGGTATACTCTTAATGCATTGGCACTATACATATCAAATGGACCATTTACTAAACAATCTCGCAAGAAAGAGATAACCATATTTAATTGGGAATTTTGGAATTTAGCAATTAGTTCCATAATGTTATTTTCGCGTGCATAGCTCAAAATAGCATTGGTAGCTGTGATATATCCTAAATGTTTAGGATTCCATTTTGAACTACAAGTTACACTAGTGCTGTGCTGTCGATAATAGTACATTGGATCGGCTCCATACGCAATTTCTCTCACGTGTTTAAATGCTTGAAAAGATACATATAAATCTTCGGCATAACTTATACTTGGATCAAAAGAAATATTGTTAAAAACTTCTCTATGAAATAACTGGTGCCACACTGATAACACGCGTAGTAGTAGTAGTAGAGCTTGTTTTGTTGAAAGTTTTTGTTCGTCATTCGGGGAATCAGCACATATTGTTATTTGTGAATTTCTAACCTCATAATAATTACATATAGATATTTTTGTTTGGTATTTGAAAATAAGAGAATATAGATATTCATACATATCTTTTGCGATATAATCGTCCGCATCTACGAAACCAATATATTCTCCTCTCGCCCATTTTAACCCTATATTGCGCGCTACAGATACACCAGCATTAGCTTGATGGATAACTTTAATACGTAAATCCATTGCTGCATAATCATTACAAATTTTTCTACTATTATCAGTAGAACCATCATCCACCAAAATAATTTCTAAATTGGTATATGTTTGCGCTAAGATGCTTTCTATACACTGAGGTAAATATCTTGCGCAATTATATATAGGAACAATTACAGATATAAGCGGTTTATTTGTTTTTGCAGATAACATATCGCAACAATGCTCTTATCCCTTCATACTTAATTTTTGACAATACAAATGAAATTTTTCCTGATAATTTACTGGGAAAAAACTTTACTAATTTACCCTGAAGTTGGTGAGCATAGGCCTCGCGCGGACTATGCCAACTAGCTGTGTAATGGTGAATAGCAACAGTATTGGACGTGGTAGTTAATTTACCTGTTACATAGTCTTTAGGACAAAAATATTCTTTTGGATAAATTGTAATCCCAGCTACATGCTGTATGCCTGGCTTATTTTCTAAACCATATTTTTTTAAAATTTCAGTTGTATACGTTACTACTGTGGTTACGTTATACGTGCCATCCACATTCAGAAAATGTCGCTCATGATATGCATCTAATAATTCCTTATATAATCCGAGGCCGGGGGCCACGGCCAATCCGAGGCCGGGGGCCACGGCCAATCCGAGGCCGGGGTTTATACCTATTGTTGAGTCAAAATCACTTTGTAACCCCATAAACGCACCTCTGCTCAATATATTGTCCAGGGGTCTAATAAGTTCTACATCCGTGTCAAAATATAGGCCACCGTACTTATGCAAAATAGCAAAGCGTGCATAATCACTGACAAAGGCATATTTTTTGGCTTGGTAAGCTTCTTGCACATAGGCACAAGCCTGCAAATTAAAATTTGTTTCATCCCAACGTTTAATTTGATAATCAGGCAGAAATTTTTGCCAGCTTGCTATGCATTTTTGTGCTAGCTTGGGTAACTGATTCCCACCGAACCAACAATAGTGAATTATTTTAGGTATCGTCATAATTATTGCCAAAAAAGTTTATAATAATAAATCATATCAGCCTGAGCAGAAGTATCACTTAACTGGTATACTCCCAGACGATAACAAAAAATCAAAAATATAACTGCTACCAAGATTAAAAATCGAAAACGGGACGGTTTTTCTTCAACATACTTTGCAAAACTAAGCCATACAATTGGGAAAGCATACCAAGCCAGGCGAGATAAAGCTCTCCCTACATTAAATATGTATGCACCCCAAGCACATATCAGATACACTGTTATCATCCATAAAATCATATTCTTTACTTGAAAGTCCTTCTTTGGGGTTTTATAATATGAATACAAAGGAACCAATGCAAAGCAAGACACTAAGCCCAGTTGAACAATCTTACCTTTGTTAACTTGATCTACTTCGATTAGATACCTATCATAATCTGAAAACAAGAAATTGGTAATTGAATCGGCAAAGCCTAGAACCCCAATAAAAAATACCAGAGAAGGAACTAATAACCACCAGCGAAATCTTGCCTGCATTAAAAAATACATTGGAAATATCAAAATGGCGGAACGATGAAACAAAAAGGCTACTGTAGCCAACAAAAAATATTGAATCCATTGTTTATTTAAAGCAAAAGAAATTGCATTAAGGAATATAATAATAGCTATTCCTTGACGCATACAATTATTTGCTATAGTATTAATCCCTCCTAAAGCACAAAATAAAAAGATAGCCAACCAGTACAAAGAAGTATATTTGCTATAAAAGTGCACTAACCCTCCCCAAATGATACAAGCTACTACGACAAAGAAAAATGTATAATGTGCACATATTGCATGCAATACCTTCATCAAACATACGAAGCCTGGTTCAAATACAGATAGTTCCGTTAAAGTTTCATAACGAAACGCATAAGTACCACTATCGGTACCAACCGTGTAATGACGTAACCCAAAGAGTAATATTAGGAAGACAGCAATCAAGCACGTTCCCATTTTTTGACGAAATTCTTTTTTGTGGTCAATGCAGAATGGACAAAGTAAAAGTAAAGAAAATAATATTAAATCAGTCATAGATTTTTAACTCGTTTCTTGAAATTCCATAAAACAAATTCTTGGCGGCGGTCCATAGCGGAATCGTACCTTTATACACTGAATATTTGGCAAGTAGAAAATACACTCCATACAAACATGCAAACCAAAAGCCGAAAATATATCGTGTTGATTTACCACGATTATAAAAGTAGTTTGCGTCATATCCAAAAAACCACGTAGATACTTGCTTGTAATGTGAGGCTATTTTGTGTGGAACAAAATAAATTTGTAATTTTGCTTTGTAACAATCTAACAAAAATTTATTTTCTTCCCCTCCACCATTATTTGTGCCAGCCCCTAGATTAATATCAAATGTAATATTTGGATAAATTGATTTTTTACGAAAAGTAATCTGACGAGAAGATACTTTTAGCAAATCATATTTGCTTAGTTTGCGAGGTTTAGAACCCAGTTTGTTATTATCATGTATAGGATGACTGAAAATGATTATATCTGCTTGTGGAAATTGGGTGTAGGCATTAGAAATCGTTTGTAATATATGGTTATTAAAAACCTCGTCATCATCAGCAATTACACATATGTCTGCCATAGTGTGTTGCAATGCTAAATTGCGGCTAACAGATAGCCCTCTAGTTGGGGTATCAATCCACGTAAGCAAATCGGATGGTTTGGATATGGTTTGCTGTGAAACATCGCACTGATTGATAACCACCGTTGGTATGTTTTGCAAATTAGAACGAGAAACAATAACGATGTCTTTTTGATGCATACAACTCATCAATACTTCTATTTTCATATTAAATTTCTAACTTTCTTCCCATTTGAGTAATAAACTCTTCGGTAAAATAAGGGAATACTCCACAAGCCGGAGAAAAAGTTAATTCTCCAAAATGCACTTTTCCTTGAACTTCATATAAATCGACACGTACAAAATCAAAATCTTTGGATAATACGGAGGCTATCTCTAGCATACGATCTAGGGATTGCGGCATGGATGCATTTCCATTATTGGGTATTTCTAATCCGCTTGGTTGTAAGTATTGGTTTAGACAATTCCATTTGATATCAAATAAATCAAACTTAACCTGCATATGTCCCGCTTCCATATTTCGGTCAGAACATAGCAAAATAAACGCCGGAACGCCGTTGAAACAGTGGATTTTATAGTCCATGACACCCCCCCCATTTAAGAGAGTCTCAGCGTAAATAGCTGATTCTATGGACTTATAGTGTGGTTCTAAAGAATATGTCCCATAAGTTGTTAATAGCCATTTTTTTAAGGTATTAATACAGGAAGTCTTATCCAATTGGTTCTTTAAGGGAACTATATAATTCATTTTGCAACCGTGCGTTGCTTTTAAGATAAATTGACTTGGTAATGTATTAAAATCAATCTCTTCTACATTATTCCAAGGTCCTCCTACCGTTGGGATTAAAATATCTGCTAACCCTTTTTGAGCAATGTATTCCCGTACAGCCCATTTATCAGTACAGGTGGACATCAACGGAGTACTCTTATGCAAAAATAACCAGGTAACCTTATCAGCCAGTGTTCGGGGAGCCTTTAGATTTAATTTACGCTTAAATCGTAAATACGCGTCAAACTCTTTGGCTCTATCAATACCAAATAGCGTGGTCAATATAGATAACCAAAGCCCATATATCTTCTTAAGCATTTATGTTAACCCTCTTAATGCCTGTTCCGGTTCCTTTAATCCATGCCCAACATAAGATATACCATGTACTCTTAAGAGCACCTAGCTTTTCAATATGATGGTACAAATGCCAATGATAGGGTAATAGCTTCAGCTTATTACTACTAACCGATTGGGTACGTATGCGATATGTGGCCAATACATCCGGCATACCATAACACACCGGTGTCTTATGTAATATCTGAAGCCATAAGGCAAAATCGTTACGTTTTTTAATACTGGGTACTTGTTGGTTTCCCAGTACTTTACGGTCATACATTACCGTTAAATTACCTATAGGGCACGAAAGCCGTAACATCTTCTTATAATCTGTCTTCGCCGGTGGGATAAGGGCTGTTCCTTTGCAATTGCCATCCTCTGTCATTAATTCATAGCCTGTACAGCTAAATACTGCTCCTGTTTCTTGCATAAAAGCCAGTTGTTTGGATAATTTTTCGGGGTGCCATAGGTCATCACTGTCTAGAAATGCCACATAATCCCCCTTGACTTGTTTAAGTGCCGCAGACCTTGCTATTGCAGGACCACTGTTCTTTTCCAGGCAACTATAGTGTATATTGGGGTATTTAGCTAAGTAAGGAGCTAAAACAGCTTTCGTATTATCTGTACTACAATCATCTACAAGAATCAGTTCCCAGTGGGTATAGGTCTGAGACAATACAGACTTCACTGACTGTGCTATAAACTTAGCACAGTTGTAAGTTGGCATTATGATACTTACTAGCGATTTGGATGTTGTAGGTTCCATAACAGGGAATACTTGTTTATGGAACCCAATAAAGGCAAAATATGGGCGCAGTGCAAGACTATCGCATATAAAAATATATGCAAAACCAGATGACTAAGAATACTTATAGAGGATAATATGCTAAGGTAGGTATCCAGGGAAAATACAACCAAATAAAAAGGCCGTTTTATCCATAGATACCCAAAGCTCTATAAATAAACAGCCGCAGTTACCGCGCCAGGCGGTAAGAACTTGACTTAAATATTACAGGCTCATGACTTCCTGCAGCATTTAAGTCTAACACGCGCTATTTTTGGCTTTAGGTGCCTTCTGCCTCATGGGCAAAAGAGCAGTTTCTCATGGAAACTTCCAAAAACAGATTAAATTGTAGTACAAGCGGGTTACGCTTGGTACGGATTCTCCTTACTTAATAACTTATTTTTATTATAGCATTTTGAAATATAGGACACAACGGCGTTGTCTAATATGTGTGCGAAATACAATGCTGCTGTGACTAAGCCCTTTGACTAGATGACGTGGGAGTCTTTGATAAACATCCGAAGCCCTGTCTTGACTAAAATCTCAATATCCAGAGCAATGGAGTGGTTCTTAATATACCACACGTCATAGGAAAATCTTGTAAACGCTCCGTCAAAAGAAGCTTTTTCCACAAGATTAGGGTTTCCGTTTTTAGTCTTGTAGTTCGGCGGTGCTTTAAAGTTAAGTTGCGCCCAACCCGTGATACCAGGTTTGGCAATACTTCGGATATGGTGATTGGGGATATGCTCGTTTAAAATAGTATATTCCCCCACCCATAAGGGACGAGGTCCCACTAAGGACAGTTCCCCCCGCAAGACGTTGATAATTTGTGGGATTTCATCGAGGCGAAATCGGCGTAAGAAGTTACCGGTCTTGGTAAGGGTTTCTTGGGCGGATTCCTGGGTGGAAGTGGTAATCGTGCGAAACTTATACATAGTAAACTCTTTACCAAAATACCCTACACGCTTTTGCTTAAAAATCGGATCACACCCGTCGACTAATCTGACGATAATCCATATCCCTATCCCCAGCGGTATCAATACCGGTAACATCATCAGTGACAACCCGATATCCATTACCCGCTTTAACATTGAATACATACTGTTCTCCCGCCGGTTCCCTATCCCTCTT
>JAFVFN010000002.1 GCA_017475405.1 Elusimicrobiaceae bacterium | reverse complement strand
TTAAGTGTCTGGGCTACCTCTCCCCGGCGGAAGTCCAATTTAATAAAAAACTTAGTATAATAGACCTACGGGACTTTTTATTCCATCCTAAGTCCCTTCATCCTATTCACTAATCGTTGCACTTGCCGGTTGAACGCGGGATTTTTCCCCTTTTTAACCTAAATATGCTATAATTTCTGCAGGTGAAACTGAGCAACACAGCGCAACCAGTTGTAAATTCAAGCTGATGCTGACGTCACCCAGGCAACTGCCACCCGGGGTATCCTCTACCCTAATTTAGGCACGCGCCACAGGAGAAAAAATAATGAGTAATGTATCCATGAAAGCCATGCTGGAGGCCGGTGTACATTTTGGTCACCAAACTTCCCGCTGGAACCCCAAAATGGGCCGCTTTATCTTTGGAGAAAGAAACGGCGTGCACATTCTAGACTTACAAAAAACCGCTAAAGAACTGAAAAAAGCCTGCGCTTTTGTGAAAGAAGAGAGCAAAAAAGGCTCCAAATTTTTGTTCGTCGGTACAAAAAAACAAGCACAAGAAGCTATTAAATCCGAAGCACTGCGTGCCGGTGCCTATTGCATCAGCGAAAAATGGTTGGGTGGAACTTTGACCAACTTCCAAACCGTCAAAAAGTCCATTGAACGCATGAATGAGCTGGAAAAATGGGAAGCTTCCGGTGTATTTAAAGCTATTTCCAAAAAAGAAGCTAGCCGCTTAACCAAAGAACTGGCCCGCTTGCAAAAATTACTGGGCGGTATCCGCGATATGAAAGTATTGCCGGATGTGGTATTCGTCATTGACCCCGTAGACACCATGGGTGCTGTTCGCGAATCTCACGTATTGGGTATCCCGGTGGTTGCTGTATGCGATACCAATGCCGATCCGGATTTGATTTCTTTACCGATCCCCGGTAACGACGACGCTGCCCGCTCTATTAAATTGTTCTGCGGTGCCATCGCTGATTCCATTTTGGAAGGTAAAGCCGAACTGGAAGCTGTCAAGGCCGCCGAACAACCTGCACAGGGTGCTGAAAACCCGGCTATGGCCCAAGCTTTTGAAACCGCGATGTTAGCTGCCGAAACTGCTGAAAAAGCCGCTCAAGAAGCTGCCCCGGCCACCGAAGTGGTTGTAGAAGAAGTGGTAGTTGAAGAAGCTCCTGCCAAAGAAGAAGTAAAAGCAGAAGAAGCCGAAGACAAACCGGCTAAAAAGACTGCCGCTAAAAAACCGGCTGCGAAAAAAACCGCTACTAAAAAAGCAACAGAAACCAAAGCTGCTGCAAAAAAACCGGCCGCTAAAAAAACGACTGCCAAAGCAAAAAAAGCAGACGAAACGGAAGAAGAAGCCAAATAATATTTCGGTAAGTTCCCGCTTCAAGCGGGAACTTATCCCAATCAAAATACAGGAGAATTTAGTTCATGTCTTTAATGGATGATATTAAAACCTTACGCGAAAAAACCGGTGCCGGTATGATGGACTGCAAAAAAGCCCTCATGGAATGTGCCAACGATATGGAACAGGCTGTGGTTTACTTGCGTAAAAAAGGTTTAGCCGCCATGGCTAAACGTGCCGACCGTGAAACCAAAGAAGGAAGAGTCGTTGTAAAAACCGACGGCAAAAATTTTGCCATGGTTTCTTTGGGCTGTGAAACTGACTTTGTGGCTAAAACCGATGCGTTTATTGCTTTAGCCGAAGAACTGGCCGATTACGTCTTGGCTCACCCCGGCGTTAACTATGATACCGATGAAACCATCAAGGCTAAAATTACCGAACAAGCCCCCAAATTTGGTGAAAACACCACCTTTAAGGGCGGTTATAACTGGACTCCGGCTGACGGTGCTGTCATAGCCTATTACGTACACTCCGACAACAAGAAAGCCTCCTTACTGGAATTAGCCGTTGCCGGTAATGCTGACAAAGCCAAAGCTACCGAACTGGCCCGCGAACTTGCGATGCATACAGTCGGTATGCAAACCGGTTGGATCAAAGCCGCTGACATTCCGCAGGAAGTTATCGACAAAGAATTGGATATTTACAAAACCCAGGCTTTAAACGAAGGCAAACCCGAAGCTGCCATTGAAAAAATGCTGCCCGGTAAAGTCAAAAAATTTGCCAAAGAAAACTGTCTTTTAGAACAAGCTACGATTAAAGATAATAAGAAAACCGTAGCCGACTACTTAAAAGAACAGTCCCAAGCTTTGGGCGGAGAAGTAACCGTTACCCGGTTCGTCAGATTCTAAAAAAGCCCCCGCTTCGGCGGGGCTTTTTTTTGTGCGTATACATGAAATGTGTGCGCAGAAGAAAAAGATTTATGCTACAATACTAAAAATGACTGTAAAGGAGTTTACTATGAATCACGCCAACGACATCATGATGAAATCCGAAAATCCCAAAAAACGTATTTTATTAAAACTTTCTGGCGAGGCGCTGAGCACAGAGGGACACCGGGGTATTAATCCGCAATCTTTAAAAGAAATCGCCACTGAAATTGCCGATGCCTATAAGAAAGCAGATTGCGAGCTGACCATTGTCATTGGCGGCGGCAACGTATGGCGCGGAGTACGTGACGGCGGCGGAGTTATTGACCGAGTTAATTCGGATAATATGGGTATGTTGGCAACTGTTATCAATGCCATCGCGCTGCAGTCCGCGATTGAAGATGCTGGAGTACCCACCCGTGTATTAACCTCTATTAATATTTATCAGCTGGCAGAACCGTTTGTACGCCGCAAAGCCATTCGTCACCTACAAAAGGGACGCATTGTTATCTTTGCCGGCGGCACGGGGAACCCCTATTTTACCACGGACAGCGCAGCTGCTCTTCGCGCCAGCGAAATGAACGCAGACGTGCTCTTAAAAGCCACTCAGGTAGACGGAGTATATGATTGTGATCCGAAGAAAAATCCTGATGCCAAACTGATTGATAAGATCACCTATGCCGATGCCATCGCCAAACGGTTACAATTTATGGATACGGCCGCCCTAGCACTGTGTATGGAAAAACAACTGCCCATCCAGGTATTCAACCTGCACAAAAAAGGAAATATTGAAAAAGCATTGTGCGGGGAAAGTATCGGTACAGTTATTTATTAACAGTACAGTTAAACAATCCCTTTACTCCCGCGTACGGTAGCGGGAGTTTTGTTTACCAAAAACAAATCGGAAACCCTCCTTTTTCGTATCCAATATAGCCGCAGAAATTTTTACAAACTTTTTCATAGACTGGCTCATTTGTCTTTGCCCAACACTTTCCCTTATGGGTAATGGGATCTCCCTGCGTATCAACAGCATGATCTAAAAACTGTTCATAGGAAATTAAATATCTTTCATCTGCATTCAACAGTGCTCCCATAACAGTTTGAGCATCATCATGCAGACACTTAATTTCGAACTTTCCCCCCAAATCCTGAAAATGCTTTGTTTCTGTTAATTCACTTCCGTTGGGAACATCTGCGCCTAATTCTTCACAATCCTGCGCATATGCCCCGTTTGCCAAATAATATACTTCCTGCTCATTTTTAATATGCTTAACCAGAGACATCAGTTCACTGTACCTGGCTTTGGCTACGGCTACCTGATATTGCGGTAAGGCTACGGCGGCCAAAATCCCTATTATTAAGACAACAACGAGTAATTCGATAAGCGTAAATGCTTGTTTTTGTTGAACCATATTCTTCTCCTTATATCTTTTACTTGATAAAGAGAGAATATCAAAAAAAAAAAACGCGTCAAGCGTTATTTTGGGAAGCAGGGTTAATAGATAATTCTTCGGTCAGTTGTTGTAATATTTCTTTAGATAATGGTTTAAATGCGCTCATACGTCAGTTTAACTCCCTTAAAACTAATTACACGGCTAACACGCTTATTAACCCCTACAACACGCCCTGTAAGTACTTGGGTGCTAATGCCACTATTATAATCCTTTTCGGCTTGTGTAGGGTATATTTTAATGCCTAATTTCTGTAATGCTTGTCTGCCTGCCCCAATAATCCCACCCATAGGCACATAATCATTGGTAATCACAGATAACTTGGCTTTAGCATACGCCCCTTTGCCAATACGAATAAGCACATTATCAGCCACTAAACGCCGTAAGGCACGCAAAAGTTGGTCTGTATCGGTAGAATAAGTATAAAAGTCTGCCAGTACAAACGCCACATCTTGAGAGCGTTGTACTTTCTTATAGATTTTGGAAATAAGGCTCTTTCTTCTATACATAATCCATATAACAAAAACACGACACTTATACTATACAAATATTATAAGTATTCAAGTCTAAAAAGTCAAGATCTCCCAGTATAACTGAGGTGCGTTGTACCGTCAAGCTTCCGACGAAGAGCACCCATTTTTCTCTAACAAAGCAAGGGGATTAATGTAACCTCAAGATAACAATCCCCAACCCATTAAAATTGAGGATTCATATCTGGGATTTGGAATAATCTACGCTATAATTCTAAACTATGCGGGTTTAATAAGAACTCGCGAATACCCATCGTTACGATACCGTAATCATCTCGCCGCAGTTTGATATCATCTCCTATTAAAATAATTTTTTTAAACGAATCATTGATTTTGATCAGGGGTCGTTCTTCCTGCTGTTGCTTGGCAGGGTCCGGCATTCTAAAAGCCGATTGAATATAATATCGTTTACTGCCCAAATTGGCTACAAAATCTACTTCTAATTGCTTACGAAGATAGCGACCAGTATCTACCTTATCTAATATTTCTACAACGCCCACATCTACTCTAAACCCACGCATACGCAGTTCATTATAAACAATGTTTTCCATCAAATGATTTTCCTCATTTTGTCGAAAATTCAATCGCACATTGCGAAGGCCTGCATCCTCAAAATAAAACTTGGCCGGAGTATTAATATAACGTTTTCCCTTTACATCATAGCGCAAAGCCTGACTAATAAGGAAAGATTCCTGTAAAATTTTTAAATACTTGGACAACGTTATCGGAGAAATATCCACATGTTTGACACTTTTAAAAGTTTGAGACAATTTAGCAGGATTCGTGTATGATCCAACGTCTGAAGACAATATATTAAGCAGTTCGTCTAATTCTTCCACATGCTGCAAACGATGTCTTTCTATGATATCTTTCAAATACACATTTTGAAACTGTCCATATAAGTAATTACTTTTTTGTTCATCATCCTGCATAGATAAAATGGACGGCAGGCCCCCGTAGGTATAATATTCTTTCCAGGCCTCCGTTTCACTACCCTCATATGCAGAAACATATTCGGCAAACGACAACGGATATATATGTACTTCATCCCCACGTCCTCGAAACTCCGTAACAATATCCGAAGATAAAAACTTGGAGTTACTTCCCGTAACATATATATCAACATTCTCAATATGTAAAAGTCCGTTCAAAATAAGTTCAAATTTTTCCACATATTGCACTTCATCTAACAAAATATAATAGGTACGATGATCCGTAATTTTAGATTTAATGTAATTATAGAGCGTATTACCCGTATAAAACGACGTATTTTCCGGATCATCTAACACAATATCAATAATATGTTGCGCATCTACACCCGTTTGCAATAAATGCTTTTTAAATAACTTAAATAACAAATATGACTTGCCACATCGTCGAATTCCCGTAATAACCTTAATAAGCCCGTTATGTTTGCGGGCAATCAATCGCTGTAAATAGATATCGCGTTTTATTTCCATAATTACCCCTCCAGATATCCAATATTATATATTTTTGCAATAATTGCAAAAATATATAATATCATAATAATATAGTATAAGATATATTCCGGAACTGTCAAGTCAAAATACTGTATATTTTTGCAATAATTGCAAAAATATACAGTATTTGTTACAAAATCCCCTGAATATTTAAATACCCAGGGGCACAAACAAGTATCATTTAATCTCAAAGTTCTTTAACACTGTTAGACGTCTGTTAAGACCTTCATATTCTTCGCGAGATACCGGGACCTCATCATCCAAGTAGATATCAGGATCATACTCACCATCATAATCCGCAAAAGCTGTTATTTTAGGTAAGATCTTGTGAAGCGTAATTAAATGACTAAAATTTTCTGGTTTGTGGGCAATCTCAGACATCTCCATGAAGAAAAAGCTATCTAGTACTTTGTGTAGTTCTTTAACATCATGAGGATGAACATTTCCTAAGATAGCATTAAGTACAATTAAATGCTCCAAATCAAAAATACGCTGAGGATTTTCGCGATTTCTGTAATCTTGGATTGCTTTTGATATGGCATCATTCAATTCTGACTTCTTAAGAGCTGCTCGAATAAATACTTCTATGCTATCATCAAAAGCGACTTTGGTATAGGGAGCCATGTCAGCAGCCAATTCATTATATCCTAAAGCCAAAAGCTGACGCGGTGTCGGATTAGCCGGTATTTGTTGATTCTTTTGACGCAGGGCCAGTAATTGATCCGCGGCAGCTTTTTCTTCTTTCGTAAGTACAAAGGGCGTATATTGGCGTGAAATCTGATTTGGATAATTAAACTCGCCCCAATATCCAGACTCATCAAAGGTATTATCATAGCGCCACATTTCATCAGGATTAGAAAGCATTAAATAATTATCCAGCATACGAGCTTGTTGCGCATGTACCGTAGCGACCGGGAACCCGTCTGCGTTAAGCCGAATATGTTTAGGATATACTTTCGTCTCCCGAGCCAATTGTACATAGGTTTTGGGAGTAAAATGATTATCCATTAAACGATCTAAGAATAATATATTGGGATATTCGTTAATGTCCATCATAACATCATCGTGACTAACATCCAGGCGCAATATGTCAGATCCTAGTTCTTTGAGTTCTTTAGCCGCCAAATCCAAGTTCTGGCCCGGATGAGCCAAACGCCATAAATAGAGTCCTTGAACCAATTGAGGTGTACCTATATTTGCCCATTCAACAAAAGCAGGCGATGCGTTCGTTACATCAAGAACGGGAGCTACTTGTATAAGAGTTCTATCCAGATCATGCAGGGGGCTTGTTCTTCCGATTCCATAGTTACCAAAAGCTGTGATAATAAAATTGCTAGCATTGGCATCTTTGAGAGTTGTTTCCATAAAAGTACGTTGTGTTTGAGGTACTTGAATACGTAAGTGGGTATATCCAAATACGGGACTATACGGCTTAATTGCAGTTTGCGCGACCTGTCGTCCAACAGCCGCGTCTAACGCTTTGCTAAGGCCCTTGCCTTTCTGGGCGTGTGCCGAAGATACGGCAGCTACACCGATAAAAACGGTTGCAAAAAACAACCACATGTTATGTTTCGTTAGTATTTTCATATTTTTTTATGTAATCTCCTTATAACGACTTTTATCTTTTCTTTTATGTTTCTTTCCTAGAAATTCTCCGTATTTATAAAATACATCGCTATTTGACAAATTCAAACAATTGCGGATTTTCCAGTTCCGTGCGTTGCATAATGCCCCCGCTGCTTCCTTGCTCCTCCAATACAATGACATGCGTCTTAGGATTAAATTCCAAACGGATATTCTTATCACCGGCCATATAGTATGACAACGGTTTGGGCATTTCATATACTCTGAAAACATTGCCTGTAGCCAAGTTTTTGGCCTTGGGAACGACATTTCCGTGGAATTGCTCAAGTGCGTTAATAAATTCGTCTTGAGAGTTAAATACATCCGGATTATGATACTCCCAGGCTTCCACGCGCCAATGGTTTGTCGCTTCGTCTCTTTCAAACTCATAGAATTTACGAGGTGATTCGGGAATGAATGTAGAGAGCCCGGGTTCTACTTCAACTTCTTCCCATTCTCCGTAGTCTTTCTCATGAGAAACGGGTGCTTCCGACATACCAGATTCTGCTTTTTCTTCTGCCGCGGAGAATTTGTATGGCCTGTACATTCCATATACTGCAGGGACATTTTTAACTTCAACTACTACTGCAGGTAAATTTTTTGATTCAACTGCAGACGATTTGACAGGCTTAAACATTCCATATACTTCGGGTACATTTTCCGCAATTTTCCCGGTTTTGCTTTCAATGTCATAAATCACAAAATATTCTTTAGAGTTTAACACCACAGGATCTGCATATTCTGCCGGCTTATACAAAATACCGTCTGCCGGTAATGTATACAAATTAACTTCCCGTCCATCTGGTCCTATGTAGCGCGCAACCTTATACTCATCCGTTTCAAATTTTTTATAAAACGCGTCTAAATCACGGGCTAACTGGCTCTGGTCCTCATATAAAGCCGGGTATTTATCCAACCATTCATGTGCCATCCAAGGTGCCCAGCTGGCCGGAGTAGGATAAGTCACTGTCTTCGAAGTGTTAGCATATATTGAGTTCAATGCCTGTACATAACTCTGGGTGGCAGGGGTTACCGCTGTAGGCATTTTGACCCTCAATAGACCAATGCTGTTGCCCCGCACCACTCCCTGCGGTAAATTCGTAACTACCGGGCGTCCTAACACTGACGGGCGCGTTGCACGCGTCACTACTCGGTCCAAATTGGCCAAATTTTTTGCCGCCTTGACCGGGGTTTTAAACTGTGCAAATGCAGGCATGGCACTCAGTACTAATACTATCAGCAAACTACCTACCAATACTTTTTTCATAAGATCTCCTATGTTACTGTCTCTGTCGGCACGGCTACAGCTATATGTAGCCGTACCGACGAGTTCTGTTTATGGGAATTCAATTTGCATCATACTATTTCACCAGTTCCCCGATTTCTCGGCCCAATTGATTGATTTCTTCACTTCCCTTAAAACCTTTGGCAACAACAGCCTTTTGTGCCACAATGCGTCCCATTCCTTCCAGACGATCCCACGACTCTCCATTATTACCACCGCTACTACTAATTTCCTGATATACTTTCTTATAGGCCGCCAGGGCATTGCTGTAGTAAGAAAATGTTTTTGGACCGTTATTAATCATAAAGTCCATTACCATCAGGTGAGCCATATCCAAACTTTCCTGCCAGGCTGTATCTCCGGCTTCTTTGACCATTTTGCGAATCGCGATGGCCGTTGGATTTTTAGCATAGTTGATATATGACAGGTATTCGGTGTAAACACCTTCATCTGGATTGACAAATTGCGTAACCCAGCCCGCGTCATAATAGGGCCACATCTCACGCTCCAACTGATTGTACATATTGGATAAAAGATCCCGCGCCGTGGGATTAGCCGGCAGTGCATCACCTGTAGTACGTAAATCCAACAATTGGTCGGCTGCCTGTTGTTCCTCGTTTGTCAACGTAAACGGAGTGTAATGATTCCCCTCTATGGCATTATAAAATTCGCCCATCCATCTTGATTGCATCAGATAAAGGTCTAACTCATGTGCCTTCCAACATTCTTTGGATTGTTCGGGCCAACCTCTTTCATCAAGAACAATTCTTTTCGGATAAGCCGTGGTTTTTGCTGCCAATGCAGTATAACTTTGGGCTCTTGAAACATATACCATTGTCAAGAACTCAATAGTAGGATAATCGTCCAATTCGCCGGCAGTTTCTCTGGCAGAATTTCTTCTGTCAAGTATTTTGTCGACTCCGGCTTTTAAAGGACGAGGCATATCTACCACAGAAACCTTCGGATGAGTAAACCTCCATAAATAATAGGCCTGCGCAAATTTCGCTACTTTCCCGGCTTCTGCCACATCATCCACTAAAAGCTCATAGTCAGCAAAAGCATTCTCGGCTTTATTGGCCTGAGTAATGGGAGCTACTTGAATGGGATAAGATGTATTAATATAATCGCTTAAGACAGTATTCAAACCCAAATGATCCGCTTCACGCAGCGTAGTGTTAATATACGTAGAGCGAGTATGAGGTACTTTATAACGAAATGTATTATATCCAAGTACCCGATTATAATGAGGGTTCCTGACAGCTTGTTGCGCAGCTTGACGGCTAACAGCCGTATCTACCACCTTGCTAAGAGCCTTACCTTTTTGGGCATGTGCAGGAAGTGTCATGCACGCCAAAACCGCCAGTAAAGCACCGGTTTGTTTCCATGTTAGTTTCATGTTTTATTCTCCTTTTAAAATCATTTATGCTGTGAACCGACAATAGCGGATTACTGTCCGATTTCCATATACTTGCTCCAATCAATAGTCCCTATGGCTTCAAAATATTTACGCAAAAGGTTTGTTTTTTCTAAATTTAAAATCAATCCATGTATTTCCTGGGCAACCAGCACTGTAGCAGTATTACCCACAGTAGGATCCACTAAAAAACTTTCTCTGTTTTCCAATAGGAAATCTAACTGTTTTTGGCGCAGTTCAAACGCTTGTTGCAGCGGACTTTCTGCCGATACATACCCCCTAACAGAACGCCCATTTACCCAGTCTTTCCATGTTTCTTCGTAGGAAACTCCTTTGCGAACATCCGGACGGACATACACTTTATTACCCCGTTTTACAAATATATGGTTATCGGCCTTTTTAAACCCTCGTTCGGCAGCATCCCATGCATCCCGTATACGCAGTTCATCTCGGCCTTTTGATAAACCAAATTGATCAAATTCTTCCATAAAATCAGGCAATTGTTTGGATATATCCAAAAACGATCTTGAACTCTCTCCTGTTACGTTATTTTCAACCGTTCCCAGTATGCGTTGAATATCGGCACGCAACGGATCGTAGGCATTCAAATTTGCTACCCAAAATTTGATTTCTTGAACTACCCGCATGCTTGTTTCATCCAAAAGTACAAATCGTTGATCTCTAGGAGCTTCGGCACTAGGGGTTAACAAATATTGTAATTGTTGTTCACGCAGTTTAAAAATAGGTTGTAAAGGACTGTCCGGCTCCGTATACTGCCTTAAACTACGTCCTATCCCTTTCGCTTCTTTGGACGAGGCCAACCATATTTCCTGATAAGATTTCCACAACACATCAGCACTAACATTAGACACATCATTATCCTCATCAAACCCAAACCAACGATTATCTGCTTCATAAAAGGTTAATTTAATATTTACTAAATCATGACGGAGACTTTGACTGTTTTTGATTCTGTTATGTGTGGTGGCAAATTCCTCGATAGCCTCTTCCAGTCCAATAATGCTATGGAGATCCCGCCGATCAATGTAATGAA
This sequence comes from Elusimicrobiaceae bacterium, assembly GCA_017475405.1. Lineage (GTDB taxonomy): Bacteria > Elusimicrobiota > Elusimicrobia > Elusimicrobiales > Elusimicrobiaceae > Avelusimicrobium. The sequence goes on along the minus strand of JAFVFN010000002.1, from coordinate 66,165 downwards.
ATTGAGGGATGGCTTGAGAAGACTGCACAGGAGTCACCAGTGCAGCTGCAGGAACAGCACTCACTGTCGGTGGTAAATGCGGATCAACCGTAGGAACTGTGTGTACTACAGGGACCGTAGAGACGTGCGGTACTTTTACAGTGGGAACCACCGACGTTTTAGGCAATTTAGGCGGTTTGACGCCGGGCAATTTTCGAGTAACGGCCGATTCGGCTGCTTTTATAATATTTTTGCCTTTTTGAGCCTGTGCAGGCACAGCCAGACATACCAGAGCCACCAATAAAATGTCAATTTTGTTCCAAGTTAATTTTCCTCTGTTTGTCATATGTTCTCCTTATTACGATTATCAAGATTTTTGTTAGGGGTCTCATTTCTTATGAGTTACATCCGGAACCAACACATCTTTTTCAAATACCTCGAGGGTCTCCTCAGACAGTTTCAATATTTTTCGCTGCTTTTCTGATGTTTTCCACTAATTCCTTTGTTACTGTATAGGGTTTGTTTTTGGGAATTCTTTAATTTATACATACTCGACACCTTTTGCCCTGTTACCTACAGTTCCCCTGCTTCACGTAATCGGGCAATAAATTCTTCCGGATAGATGTGGTTATAATAAATCTGTCCAAATACCTCTTCGCGTTTTTCCAACAAATCCATCTCTTTAAACGGTTTGATTTTCACAGTACCTTCTATTAATTCATCTACTTCAATTTCATCGGTTTCACTGTTCTCCAAAATTATATTTCGGGGGATTCCCATGGTTTCAATCCATTGTTGCAGCTCAGCGTCCCACTCGGCATGCGTAAGTACAGGCATTTCCAATTCCAAAGAACGAGCTGCATTTATCAAAGCTTCACTTCGTTCAAAATCATTCCACTGACTAAACTGTAACGATGTTTCCCGTACCGGTCGCATCAGCTCCCACCACTGGTTTACCTGTTCCGCTGAAGCCTGCTGTTTGGCACTGGCCAACTGCTCTTCCCATACGTTATTATGGGCCTGTAATAGTTCCGAATAACTGCGCGGATCCCGAAGCAGTGCCATAACAGGATCACTGTGAACCCACCGTTCTAATCGTTTCTGCCACTGTGCCTTGGTGTACACGGGAATATTTGCAGTACCATCAGCGTCCCGTTCCGGGATGCCGCTATCAAGGGCAATCACATAATAACATTCCCATTGATCAATCAGCTTTGCCAAAGAAGCACTCGAGAATTTTTCTTTCTCTGCCAAATTAGTTACTGCCAAAAATTGCATATCCATTCCTAGGTTTTTCTCATCTGCCGTAATGGAAATCCCTGTATATTCGGGAGTATGTAAATAAACGAGCCCTGGCATCCGTTTGTGCTTTTTAATAAAAGTCTCTGTTCGCTGCACCGTGGTGGATATGGCAGGAATATTTGTTGCTTGACGGCGAAGGGCAACTACAATACCTGAAAGATTATCATCCCATAAAGCTTGCACCAAATGTTTATTAAGCTTATCTATTTCAGGATCCGTCCCCATTAAGGGCCACTCATTGCGATGTTTATGCATGTAAAACTCTAAGGACATAACATCCAGAAATAGGGCTTCATCCAACAATGTTAAATGATTACGGACAACTTTTTGCTCTACAATCTTACGTAAATTCCATTCCCCGGGAGTAAGCAGTACATCCCGATATGATTCTTCCAATAAATATCTAAAATTTTGCTGCTCAGAAAGCGCTACCGTTTTAGATATCTGTGCAGATACATCCATATACAGAGGAGCTACCCACCGCATTTTCATAATTTGTTCCCGCTCAGTTCCAATCATTACTTTCTCTATATTTCTCTGTAATGCAGCAAAAAAACTATTATGAAAAAGCAGCGTTTCCATAGATGGAGTAAGTTTTACTCCTAAAGAAAGGCCTTTTAAGTCAGGCACCTTCTGTATTCTCTTATTCCGAATATACGCGACAGGAACACGCGACGATCCTCCGTCCATCCGTACAAACTGACGACCACTTTTTAATGGCAAACGCTGTCCATATCCCGCTAAAGGAAACAATAAGCTCATTAGCAGTACCATCCACAAATATTTCATTTTGCAATCTCCTATTTATACTGTAACGATAAATTACACTGATATAAGTTTTTTCCAATAGAAGGAGCGGTTGGATTAAACTGACACATCTCCACTGCCACACTTCCCGGCGTATATGCACATATTTTTTCTATATGAATATGGTCCGGAGTTGGTTTGCTTCTATCTTGATGAATTCCGTTACGAACCCATACATTACCCACTTGTTGGGGTTTAAAATTTTGTCTCTTCATAATACCGTAAGTCAAGTTGGTCAAATCCGCATTTGCCCACGATTTAATAAATGCTAAAAATTTCTTCATGGGTAAATTCTTTTTACTCGGACCGCCTTGATCGTTTACTCCCCCATTTCTATCTATATTTATTCCGGTCATTATACTGGCTTCAACCGTCGGAATCCACCGGCCCGCATAGTAAGTAGCGCGAACAAAACCTCTTCGTGCACTTTGCGTACCCACTCCTGTTGGTATTTTCGTCATAAAAGAACATCTTTCCTGCCAAATCTGTTCTAATTGGGCAAGCTCTGCAGGATTTTTCAGGGCTAACCGTAATGCGCCCTGGCTGGCTCCCCCGGTTATAAATTTTGATTGAATCAGTACAGGATTTTGCTTATATGCCTCCTTAAAGGTTCCTTGCAAAGGAATTGCTTCAAAAGACGGGCATGCTGCATTCATTTGACTGGAATATTGGTGAATACACGGTGCCGTCTGCTGTACCTGTGTTTTCGTAGCCGCTTCCGTACGTGTATTCGTTAAGGTTTCTACCATATAGGTGCCGTCAAAAGCTTGTGTGTATGCATCCTCCATGACTGTTGCAGCCGGTACGGTTTCCACACGCAGGGATTCACGCAATTTATTCTCAAAGGCTGCCCGATAAGTAGGGGCAAAAGCGTCATCTAATGCCACTCCAAAGACAATAACAGGTGCTGTCACAATCAATACTTCGCCAGCTGCCGCAGTAGCCCCCGAGGCCATCGCGCCCTGCAGGGCGGCAAATCCAGAAGTTACTTCCATTCCAATGCTGGCCGCATACGCACTGGCCTGCGCGGCAAACATCTCAGCTAACGTCGGAGTTAACGCAATAGCCGGTGCAAATACAGCCATATTTGTATCGGATTGGGCAGTAGTATTATGCAACAGGTGCATATCCTGCATGTTCTCATATACGCGAGACAAACGGTATTGGACTACCAAGCGAGTTAATTCAGTTTTGGCGTTGTCATATACCGGTTCCAAGGTCCAAAGGATTTGCTCCCGCTGGCTATCGCTAAGAGTTAAACGACCAGAGGGTTCGTTCGCAGCATATTTTCCGTTGCGTGTTTTACGGTTTTTGGCAAATTCTGCAGCCGCACTGGCCGCGGCAAAGCGTACACGAGCCGCATATTTACGGTCTGTATATGTTAAAAGTTGATCGGCGCGGTTGGCAGGGATACTGTAAGCATACAGTAAAAATGCTGTATTAATCACATCATCGGATACATAGTGCGGATCGGCCTTATTGGGTTTCCCTTCATTGACAATCAGTTCTATAAAGGGTGTCAGGTCAGCGCCTGCCTGCACGCGCTGGACCATTAAATCCAATAATCCCTGTAAATTAGTAACATTTTTATTGGCACCCGCAATATCGGGCCAGGCCTGCTTACGCGGCCAACCGGGTAATACCACCGCTTGTTGTACCTGTTGGTTTACCGCTTGTTCTACTCTGTCCTCCAGAACATAAGCTTGTTGGGATTTATCCCATACATATGCACCGGCCGTTTCACCGAAACTGCGTGCAAACGTATTATAGGCATTATACCAGCTCTCCCATTCGGCAGATTGCCCCTGTTCACGTCTTAAAGCAGTCAGGCGATCCTTCATTGCATTTGATACTTCCCGTAATACAGTTATATCCCTGCGAGCGATTTGATCGCGGGACTGTTCATCTAAATTACGGATATATCGGGCAAATAATAAAACACAACGGGAGTTACGCCAAGACGGGTTGTTTGAGGAACGAAGCATGTTCTGCGCAGACGCGCAAGAAGAAGGAGCCGCCTTTACAGGCGTTGAAAGGCCAGAAAGGAGAAGCACATACATACATACATAAACTTTTTCATGCTCATCATCATAAATGTCTCCTCCTAGTTCAAAGTATTAGGTAATAATAGTATAGATGTTTCTATATGAATTTCAAGTATATAAAGTCCCAATGTGACATAGGCCCTTGGTCCTATTTTTTATAGAAACCACCCAAAACTTGCTATAATAAAGGTATGTCACAAACCCGTTTTCAAAAAACTGCGTTTCATTACCTGCAATATCTGGCTCTTAAAGCATTTTGCGTGCTCTTTGCGCTGCTTCCGTATCGTTTTTCTATTTTCATCAGCCGTATGCTCATGGGATGGACGACGATTTTTTTCCCAAATCGCTTTAAACGTATGGAATACGACATTGCACGCGCTTTTCCAGACAAATCCGCGCAGCAAGTACACCAAATTGCCAAAGACTCCTGGCGTAATATGGGAACGATTTTAGCCGAGTTTATTCAACTTACCCACATGAGCCGTGAAAACTTTAAAAAACATTGCCGGGTAACAGGGCTTGAAAAAATCCAACAGGCCCAGGGAACTACCGGCGGGATTATTCATATCGGGCACTTTACCAACTGGGAGGCTTTCGGACTGGCTGCTTCCGTATACGGTATGGATAAAGCGGTACTGGCCTTGCGGGCAGATAATCCTTATATTGATCAAGAAATGAATCGGCTGCGTAATATTTTTACCGGCCGTACTTTTTACAGCAATCATCAGGATAAACCCTTTTTTGCCTGTATGCGTTGGATCAAAAAGAAAAAACTTCTGGGTATTTTAATTGACCAAAACGCCGGGTCCAGTCAGGTATGGATTCCGTTTATGGGACGCATCGCAGCGTTTTCCCCGATTACGGCACTGTTGGCCATTAAGATGCAGATCCCCGTATTCCCGGTACAGGTGCGGCGCGAAAAGGACGGACTGCTAGTCTGTGAGATCAAAGATCCGCTTCTTCCCCCCACCGAATATAACGCCGAAAACACACGCCGTTTTACTCGGCAACTGATCGCTTTTTATGAGTTTTGTCTGCATGAAGACCCGGCCTCCTGGTTATGGGCCCATAATTTATGGAAGCGCGAAGCGGAGGGAGAGCGCTATTTACAAGCGCACCCGGAGGAACGTGTATGATTAAAGCCGTATTTCTAGACCGAGACGGAACTCTTATCTACGAAAAACCCGGTGTATACCTCTCAGACCCCAACCAAGTTCGTCTTTATAAAAGTACGAAACCCGCTTTGTCCTTACTATCCAAAAGCGGGTTTAAGTTATTTATTGTATCCAACCAATCGGGTATCGGGCGCGGGTACTTTACGGCCCGAGAAGTAAATGCCGTGCACGCACATTTGCAAAACCTGCTTCGGCCGGTGCACATCAATGACATCGTATTTTGTCCGCACGCTCCGCAGGAAAACTGTACTTGCCGAAAACCGCTGCCAAAACTGGGGCTAGAACTCATTCAAAAATATCATATTGATCCCACAAGTTCCTATATGATTGGTGACAAAAAAGCCGACGTACAATTTGGTCATGCCCTGGGATGTAAATCGGTGTTAGTGACTACGGCCAACGGACGTCATCATTTGCAAAAATACCCGGATTTACGTCCCGATAAAGTGGCAACAAATCTACTCAACGCGGCTAAATTTATTATTGCAGACAGTGAACAGCTATGAAACAATTTACCTCGATAATCCTATCCAGTTTATTGGCAGCCTGCTGTTGCCATTCCACACAACCATCAAACGCTGCCGCATCCCTAACCACCCCCACTTTAAATGAGTCCGTTGAACAGTCTGAGGATGTTCCTACTACGACACAAGCGCAGGCAGATAAAAAAGCGTCTGCTGTTGCGTCTAAAGCGATCACACAGTCTGCTTCAAAACAAACCTCCAAGGCAGTTACACTCCCCCCGACTTTGGACACTGTTTCTCCTACAAAAGCTCCAATTGCCAAGCAGAAGGACTCTTCGCCTGTATTTACCCCGCAAGCCGCGGCAGTCGTTATCGCCCGGGACCGTGCCAACCAAACATTAACCGCCGTGCAACCCGATACGGCTTCCTTTAAAAAAGAATCTATTCTACCCACCCAGGAAAGGCTGCTAAGTCCCTTGGCATACGAACCGGTACTGCCGGATCATACGAACGCACCCTGGAGCAACGAAAGCCTGCAATACGGGCTTTATTATTCCTTTGTAAAGGCCGGGACTGCCTATATTAAAACACGCGGATTAGTTAACAAAAACGGCAAGACGGCTTATTTAATTCAGACCACTGCTTTCTCGGCCAGCGTAATAGATTCCGTATTTAAAGTACGCGATGTAAATTATTCTTGGATTGATACGCAAAGTTTACATTCACTGGGATATTCCCAAAGCGTGCGGGAAGGTAATTACAAACGCGATGAATGGCTGAGTTTTGATAACGAAAACGGACGTTTTTACGGTGAAATCCAAAAGAAAAACGAACCGCGCGTGATTGCCGGTGAGCTGGACCAGGAAGTTCTCGACATGCTTTCGTCCTTATATTATGTCCGGGCCAAACCGTTGGAAGTAGGTAAAGATGTAGTATTTGATATCGTAAACCGCGAAAAACAATACCCGCTTATTGTCAAGGTACTTGGCAAAGAAACCGTCAAAACGCCGGCAGGCAAGTTTAACTGCTGGGTCGTGGAACCGCAAATTCGCGGGGAAGGGATTTTTGTAGCAAAGGGCAAGAGCCTCAAAGTATGGCTCACAGATGATATGTATCGAATGCCTGTTAAAATGTCTGTAGAAGTATTTATCGGAAGCGTTTCGGCCGAGCTGTTGGCCTACACGCGTAATTAAGTTATAATGATAAGAGAGAACTATAAGGGAGAAGCTATGGCAATTACGACCAAACGATTAAAAACTATCTTAAATAAATTAGCCGGTCAGGAAATCATCGTGGTGGGCGATATTATGCTCGACCACTTTATTAAAGGGTCGGTGTCTCGTATTTCACCGGAAGCACCGGTACCGGTTGTAGCCGTTAATAATGAGTTCTTCGTGGCCGGCGGTGCGGGTAACGTGGCGGTCAACCTAGCCGCTTTGGGCGCCAAACCGGTCATGATCTCAGTAGTAGGACCGGATTTGGGCGGTGAAATGCTTAGAGGTTTTTTACGTGACAAAAAAATCAATACGTACGGTATCTGCGAAGATGCGGACCGCCCGACTACGCAAAAGATTCGCGTCATGGCTGAGCAACAACAAATTGTCCGCTATGACCGTGAAAGTAAAAAAACGATTTCACCGGCCATTGCGGCTCAGTGCATGAAGAGCTTTGACCTGGCCATTAAAACCGCCAAAGGGGTCATTTTATCCGACTACGGCAAAGGGATGCTCAGCGATCACAACATCAAAGCCATTATTGATAAATGTCGCAAAAAAGGGATCCCGGTGTGTGTAGACCCCAAAATTGATAATTTCAAAAAATACAAAAATATTACCTGCATGACCCCCAATACCAAAGAAGCCTGGGAAGGCGCCGGTCAGTCTCCCAAATCCGGAGAGCAGGCCATTGAGAATCTCGGACAACATATCCTTAAAATGCTTCATGCCGATTCCATTTTAATTACCCGCAGTGCCGACGGTATGAGCTTGTTTGAAAAAGGCAAGAAAAAACCCGTTACCATCCCTACTATGGCCCGGGAAGTTTACGATGTAACCGGGGCAGGAGACACGGTCATTTCCGTATTCACGCTGGCACTGGCGGCCGGTGCTTCCCTGCCGGAAGCTGCCGTACTGTCCAACTATGCAGCCGGCATTGTAGTCGGTAAATCCGGTACGGCTACGGCCACCAAAGAAGAAATCGAGAAGGTACTCGCATGAGCGACGTAGTCATTGCCATTCCGGCACGGTTCGGCTCGTCTCGTTTTCCGGGAAAAGTAACGGCCTGGCTTGCCGGTAAACCGGTCATCCGTCACGTCTATGAGGCCTGTGTAGAGGCCAATTTGGGACGCATCGTTGTGGCCACAGAAAGCCCTCGTGTCGTTACGACCTGTATGCAATTTGGAGCCAATGTCATTATGACTCCCGAGTCCTGTCAAAGCGGCACGGACCGCATTTACCAGGCTACCGAAAACTGCGATGAAAAATTTATTATTAATGTACAAGGTGATGAGCCGTTTATTCAGCCCAGTACCATCGTTAAAATTGCACAGCTGCTGCGAAGTGACCCTTCCTGCGATATCGCCACGGCTGTAATGGCAACGACCGATGATGCCAAAATTGATAACCCCAATTGTGTCAAAGCCGTGCTGGGCACAGACATGAAAGCGTTGTATTTTTCACGCTCACGCATACCGTTTAGACGTGATCCGTCTGAAGATAATAAAAACTTTGTGTATTGGCATCATTGCGGGATTTACGGATACCGTAAAGAGGCGCTGAAACGTTTTGTTTCCCTGCCGCAAAGCTCGCTGGAAAAAATGGAAAAGTTGGAACAACTGCGCGCCCTGGAAAACGGCATGACCATTAAATGCGTACAAATTGAACCGGCCGGTCCGGCCATTGATACGGAAGAAGATTTACATCGGGCAGAAGCATATTACAAAGAGCTGCACGGCTCACACTAGGAGAAAATTATGTCTAAATTCATTATTATCACAGGCGGGGTAGTCAGCTCGCTGGGCAAAGGGATTTCCGGGGCCAGTATCGGCAAACTGTTACAGTTAAACGGCCTCAAAGTCAACATGATTAAATGCGACCCGTATATTAACGTGGATCCGGGTACCATGTCCCCCTACCAGCACGGCGAGGTCTTCGTGACCACAGACGGTGCCGAAGCCGATTTGGATTTGGGACATTATGAACGTTTTTTGGATGTAACCATGACCCGTGCCAATACCAATACGGCCGGCAGCATTTATCAAACTGTCATTGATAAAGAACGCCGCGGTGAATATTTGGGTGCTACGGTACAGGTCATTCCGCATATCACCAATGAAATCAAAAAACGGTTTACCGCTTTTGAAAACGAGGTAGACGTATCCATTATTGAAATCGGCGGTACGGTCGGCGATATTGAATCGTTACCTTTCTTGGAAGCGGCACGCCAACTCTGTTTGGAGAAAGGACCGCAAAACGTCATTTCAGTGCACGTGACGCTAGTCCCTTATATTGCCGTGGCACAAGAACTGAAAACCAAACCGACCCAACACTCTGTTAATAAACTGCGCGAAGTAGGTATTGCGCCCAGCATGCTGATTTGCCGCACCGAAAAACCACTTTCAGAAAACCTGAAGAAAAAAATCTCGCTTTTCTGCAGTGTTCCCCCCCAACAGGTTATTGAATGTGCCGATGCCAAGTCCATTTATCACGTGCCGGAAATGTTCTACAAACAGGGTGTGGATAAAGAAATTATGCGACTGTTGGACTTGAAACCGACCCAGGAAGTAAACCCGGCCTGGTTTGAGTTTTTTGATAAAGCCATGACGCCTTCCAAATCCGTGCGCATTGCCGTAGCCGGTAAGTATTCGGAACTGCAGGATGCCTACAAGTCCATTAACGAAGCCCTGCGCCATGCCGGTATGAATAACGATACCAAAGTAGAAATCGTATACGTGAATACCGAAAAAGATAACGTCGAAGAGAAGCTGCGCACCGTAGACGGTATTTTGATCCCCGGCGGATTTGGTACTCGCGGCATTGAGGGTAAAATCGCTACCATTAAATATGCCCGGGAAACAAAAAAACCGTTCTTGGGTATTTGCGTGGGCATGCAGTGTGCCGTTATTGAAGCCGCGCGCAACCTGTGCGGTCTGCATGATGCCAACTCTACGGAATTTGATCCCACTACCAAAGATCCGGTTGTGGATTTAACCCCCCAACAAAAAAATGTCGTCTATAAGGGCGGTACGATGCGTCTAGGGAACTACACGGCCGATCTCAAAGAAGGCTCTCTGGCGCGGCGTTTGTACGGTAAAGACCAAATTGTAGAACGTCACCGCCACCGCTATGAGTTTAACCCGGCATATGTCAAGCAACTGGCCGATGCAGGGTTAAAAGTTTCCGGTTGGCATGAGGGCGTATTACCGGAAATCGTGGAACGAGAAGATCATCCGTACTTTATTGCCGGTCAGTTCCATCCGGAGTTCGGCTCACGTCCGATGCGTCCGCATCCCTTATTTGACGGACTGATTAAAGCCAGTTTGAAACAAAAAGAAAGCAAATAAAAACAATACGTTTCACAGATATATGCTAACCCCGGCCTCAAGGCCGGGGTTAGCATATTTGCATGGAAATATCTCTTGCGGGTGGTTAATTACTTCATAATCGGTGGGAATATCTATTCTAAACCGGCACTCGTGCATCGTGTCAATAAAAATTTTGGTCTAGATACTGTCTGGGTCTAAAGGCCCTCGTAAAACGCGTCCCATACTGCTATAGTATAAGTATGAAGAGTATGCTCCCCTTATCTTTGATATTATCTATCTGCTTGCTGGGAGTGTCTATTCCTACGCAAGCACAGATCTCCAAAGCAGTAAAGACGTTACCGGCTATGGGACGTCAACAGGCCTTGGCCAAAACAACGTATATGTACACCCGCGGACTCGGTTCAAGTGCGGCCAAACAAACGCTTAATACTCGTTTTATTTACCAAGAGGAAGTGCAACGTGCCAGTGAATTATATAACCGTATTCAAAATGCAGGCTCGCTGCGAACCAGATTTACCACTTTACGCAAGGATATACAAGAAAACATCGTCAACCATACCCTGCGTAAAAGTCTGCTCACCCATTTAGAAGCAAAAAGCCAATCCGCCATGCTGCAAGAGTTGTCCGATTACTACCACCTGGCCCCTAAATATATACCTACATTTAACGCTACCATGATGCCAGCAGAAACGTTTGCCTGGAATGCACTTCTGTATTTAAAAAACCATCCGCACAAACCCACCTGGGCTTTGCGTCATGTGCTTAAAACAGACGGAGTAGATGAAACCCTCAAAGATGCCATCCGAGAGTTTATCAAAGAAGACACCATTGTAGCGGACGATCATGAAGTCTTGTTAAATTTACTGCGCAATGCCTATGAACAATATACCCGCGTATTAAATGACGCGGCCCAGGCTCCCTCCGTAGTTGAAACCGTGGCCATTTATAAAGAACTGGCTGATTCCTTGGAGGTATTTACCGCTACATATAACCGCCCTCCGCTGTGGCAAAATGAAGGTGCAGAACGGGATCTTTTTAACCGGGTTGGCACCCTGTTATACACCAACCAAGTCAACCAGTTTGAAGCCGTAATACCGCAATTAGAACGTCTGTTTGCCTTAACGGAACGTTTCCCCACTCCGCGCTTTACAGAACAAGAAACCCTCGAAGAAATTACCTATTTTATGGCCAAATATAATCAACTGCCACAAAGTATGCTTTTGCGGGAACATTTGACCTCTAATCTGAATGAAGCCGCGCTGTATGAATCCATGCTCTACTGGAAAAAACAGAGTCCTGAGTTCTCTCAGCAGCTGGAAAAACTGATATTCCCTCAAAAAGAAAATTACTATCCGCCGTATTTTTAAGATGCTCTAAACATACCACCCCGGTCACTAAGACCGGGGATTAGTATGTCATTTATATGTTTTCCCATGGATTTCCGGGTTATATGTACACTTTATTGATCTCTTATTTTTATACAAAATGATAAGTCAACTTTATATTTTGTATAAAAATATCCTCTTTTGGGTACGAAAATGTGTAAAATCTATTGCAAATATGGTACGAAAATGTGTAAAATTAGTTAAAAGTTCGATAGGAAAATGTGTAAACTAAGAATACAACCCATGTAACAGGAAGATATTATGGAACGAAATGCATTCAATCAATTGGTAGCTTGGAAAAAAAATCCCCAACACCAACCTCTAATTATTCAAGGTGCACGACAGGTAGGAAAAACCTGGCTTATGCAGGAATTTGGTCGCAAAGAATACAAAAATACAGTATATATCAATTTTGAAGATCAAAAAGACATTGCTCCGATTTTTGAGCAAGACTATGATGTGAACCGTATTTTAGACTGGTTTTCCCTCCGATACAACCAGACAATTCTTCCGCACGACACATTAATTATTTTTGATGAAATACAGGCCTGTCCGGCTGCTATTACCTCACTGAAATATTTTTGTGAAAATGCCCCCCAATATCACATTGTGGCGGCCGGCAGTCTGTTAGGTATTTCACTGCACGAAGGGATTTCTTTTCCTGTTGGTAAAGTAGAGTTTTTAGACTTGTATCCTCTGAATTTTTTTGAGTTTTTAGTGGCTCTAGGACAAAAACGTTATGTTGAATTATTACAGAAGAAAGATATGGATTTTATTCGCATGTCCCATCCCCAACTGATTACTTATTTAAAACAATATTATTACGTAGGCGGTATGCCGCGTGTGGTACAGGACTTCGTGGATAAACACGACTATATACATGTCCGAACACTACAAGAGCAAATCATCCGCACTTATGAGAATGACTTTTCCAAACATACCAGTAAAGCCGTGGCTAATCGAATTAAAGATTTGTGGCAGTCCATTCCCGCACAGCTGGCCAAAGAAAATAAAAAATTTATTTATGGGTTAGTCAGAGAAGGAGCTCGCACTCGCGAATATGAGGAAGCCCTCAATTGGCTTGAAGACAGTGGACTGATCTATAAAGTACGACGTATTACACGACCGCATTTACCCATCAAAGCATATGAGGACAGAAGCGCCTTCAAATTATATATATCCGATATCGGATTGTTGGGAGCTTTATCGGACCTGTCTACCCAAACAGTGGCAGACGAAAATTGTGTTTTTACAGAATTTAAAGGAGCTTTGACCGAGCAGTATGTACTGCAACAATTAAAAAGTAATTCTTACCGCTCCATTAATTATTGGACCAGTGATTCCGGTAAAGCTGAAATTGATTTTATTTTACAGCTCCACAATCAAGTAGTGCCCATAGAAGTAAAATCTTCCACCAACTTACGCGCCAAAAGTTTGCAGTTCTATATAGAACAATATCAACCCCAATATGCAGTCCGATCTTCGCAGGCGACGTACAAACGAACAGATAATCTATATGATATTCCTCTATACATGATTGGACTATTAGATAGTTTCCTAGAAAATTAAGGGACCACGCATCCGTTATTAGAAAACTTAACAGAGCCTATTCTAAAAATGCACAAACTCTCTGATATTTTAATATCAGAGAGTTGTTATATACACCTTAATTTTTAATATTTTTCCGAATATTACCAATCGTATCTATTATATCCGGAACGATATCCTCCTGGAATAATTAGATGATTTCCAGCGGCATTATGTTCTTTCCCTCCCGAGCTTTTACAAACCTGTTCCAAATATGTATTGTTAGCTGCCATACAGACATTACGTTTAAATTGAGGTTCCCAACCATACGCCAATGAATAATCTAAAAGGCCGCAATATATACCTTCATATTGTTGTCTGGAAACATATCCGGTGATACAACAATACATTTCTTCATTAGACGCACAAGTATCCTCCGATAAATTAGCAGAAGACAAAGTGCTCCCCCCTGGTACATCAACGGACAATGTTTCAAATGTTCGTGGCCATACTCCATTTTCTAGCTTAGCAATTTCGGCCGCACGAGCATATGTTCGCGCCAACGTTTGTAAATTAGAGAAACGTGTTTTAGCTACCGCCACTCTATACTGTGGCAATGCTACCGCTGCCAAAATGCCTATAATTAAGACAACGACCAAAAGCTCTATGAGCGTAAATGCTTGTTTATTTATTTGCATATATTTCTCCTTTTAGGTTTTTATCCCTATAAAGAGAAAATATCAAAAAAAAAAAACATGTCAAGCTATCGTCGGTAGCAGGAAAGATATCGACCTCTCCGCGTATCATTGGAATTAATGCACTTTACCTCTTTGAGTAAATTTTTGGTCTTACAAATTCATCCCGGCACATACCGATTTTCCAAAATCGGTACGTCCCGTGCACGTAATCAGACCGGGATTTTTAGAGTGATCCAACCATACGGTATACATAAAATCATGATTCCCAACACAATATTGGCTGTTTCGATCCCATCCACTCTGGTATTCCGGACAATATGCGGCGCGAATAGTTTTAGCAGAGTTCTGTATTACGTCAATAAGAAAATAATCATCACACTTAAATACACTTTGGTCTTGTACATTAGTACAAGGAATATTAATATCTAATTTATCAAGGGAATCATAGGCACTGGTATATTCTCCGTTAGCCAAATAATAGGCCTCTTCTGCTGTTTTTATAGCCGACGCAATTTGTCGTATATTGGCAAGCCGGCTTTTTGCTACGGCCTTCTTATATTGCGGCAGAGCAACCGAAGCTAAAATACCTATAATCAGAACTACAACCAAAAGTTCAATGAGCGTGAAACCCCGCCGGGTATTTATTCTTTTCATCATACACTCCTTTTACTTTGGAAACGTATGACAAAAAACGGCTGCTGCATATGAGGACTTTCGAGAGAACTCACACATCAACAGCCGTGGTCTATCGCAATGCGATAAACACTTGGCACAAGATAACTGGGTAATTAATCCATTTCTCTTGTACCTAAAACAGCTGTTTTCGGATCTCGAAAGTCCTGCCCAAAGGCAGATCTGCGTATCTTACATACACTTCCAAAAACAGATAAATTTTCGTACTACATGTTTATTATAACATAAAAAACGGTTTGTATTCTTTTGATTATTTTCGTCCGCTTCGGATATGTACCCGGCAAACCGGATTATCCGGATCTAACACACATCCGTCATCTACACCGCCCATTTGCTCAATGGCCTGCTGCATTTCTTCCTGGTCCTGACGGGAAAACTCCCGCAGCGACATATAGATTACATAGTCTGCGCGGATAAAATCTTTTAGTTCCTGCGGAATCTCAAACAACGTATCGTATGGCACATCCAAATTGAGTTGTTTCCATTCCGAATCATGCTGGGAGACAAACTCCACGGTTTTTGTTTTAAACCCGGCCCGTTGCAACAGTTGCGGCATGGTAGGTCCGTATTGGGAAAACAGTTGCGTATGTAAACTGCCCGCATGGAGCACGATTTTTGCCTGTGGCTGCGCGCGTTTTAAGTTTACCAGAATATCTTTCCAGAATTGGTTGCGCGCCTGCAACCCGATTCACTGGTGGCCCAGTCATAATACCGTTCTCGGTCACGGGACACGTCCAGTCCGATGACACGAACACCGTAACGTTTGGCGACCCTGGCTACAAACGTCCGACGAGCAAGTGTGCATTGGGACCTGAGTGTTTCATAGTCTATTTCTCCGGAGGCAAACTTATCTAAAAACGGTTGTTCCTGAGCCAGTAAAAACTCACTGGCTACATGAGTAAGTCCGGACTCTTTGGACAACTCCTTAATCATCAGATTTACTTCACGCGCCGGTATGGAATCATGATGTTCCTCTCCCACAAGCAGCACATCCGTGTCGTTGCCCATTAACCGGGCATACGAAAAATCCCGAGTAAGAGGCTTGGCATGGGAGAGTAACAATTGTTGGAACGAAAGATTGGTCAATATGGGTGCAAAAGCCTGCGCACGTTCCCCGTTCCAATCCACGCACATTCCGGGCAACGCCAGACACATCCACAAACTACAAAATACCCAACACAATATATTCCTCATGTTATTAGTATAGGGGTAAACGGTAAAAAAAACAAGCGTTATTCTACGACTTCAAACATAATTTGGTGAGATTGCCCCTGACAGGTGAGAGAGAGTGTATGCTTCCCTTTTTGAAGCAGCCACCACGTCTGACATGAAGAGTCCGGGAGCTCCTTAGCATCCATATGCCATTGGCAATGATCTGTGGCACAATCTGCCGTCAGTTTGAGTTGTTGGACCGCACGGTTCATAGCCGGATCCACGTAAAAAATATCACCGTCTGTAGGCGTTTGTATCCGGCTAGTCAGTTTTTTGGATGTGTGTTGTCCGTCACATACGTCAGGAAGTCGATCCCTGTCAAACCATTCTGCCCGGGTGTGCGCACACGCAGGCCCGGCCAATAATCCAGTTTCACTGCACACGGTCTTATGCACCAGTCCCTGGGGAACCGCAAAATCAACGGCCGGGTAACGCTCCTGCACGGCCAGTGCAACGTCTCTTAAAATAGGACCCGCTCCCGTAATACCGGACACTTTTTGCATGGAACTTGCGTCAAAATTACCGACCCATACCCCTACGGTCCAACGCGGGGTATACCCGATAGCGAAATTATCTTTATAATCTTTGGAGGTACCCGTTTTGGCGGCCATTTCAAAAGGCATGGCAAGCACAGAATTTACCCCAAATGCAGGTGTCCTTGCCTGGTTGTCTTTCAAAATATCCGTGATCTGGTACGCAGTTTTTTCGTCCATGACACGCCGGATGTGTCCGGACAGTTTAACTTCGGGACTCACAACCAGCCGAAGCGGCCGAAAAATCCCTCCGCGCGCAAGCGTAGCATATGCGTTAGCCAGCTCTAGCAGACGCACCTCCCCGTTGCCCAAAGACAATCCCAATCCGTAAAAATCTGCGGACCTATGCAGCGAGGCAAACCCGAGTTGACGCAGGTGTTCCAAAAGAGCCGAAGTACCTACCGTTTCGGCAGCCTTAACAGCCGGGATATTATACGAGCAGGCCAATGCCGTGCGCACTGAAACCGCGCCGTGGAAACTCTCATCGTAATTGCGTGGTCGAAACCCGCCCTCAAAAAACGTGTCCGTATCATCCACTAGCGCGGCCGGTGTCATCGTATGTTTTTCAAAGGCCAGCTCATAGACAAACGGTTTTAAGGCAGAACCCGGCTGACGCAGGGCACGTACCCCGTCCACCTGTCCGCTGTGCTTGGTGTCGTTAAAATCTGCGGACCCGGCATAAGCCAAAATATCTCCCGTCGTGTTATCCAGCACAACCACAGCCGCCTGAGTAACGTGCGCATCCGCCAAACGCGGCAGCTGATTGGCAATAACATGCTCTACTTGCTTTTGCAGTTCCCGGTCCAGCGTGGTATAGACGCGCGTGCTGCCTGCCGGCAGCAACGAAGCCGCCCATTGTGTAAAATGCGGAGCTTCAAAAGGCCGCTCTGGCACGCGCAGTTGCAATTGTTCTGCCAGGGCCAGTTCATACATTTCCTTATCAATAAACCCTTCCCGAAGCATTTGACTGAGTACATAATTTCGCCGCTCAAGCGCACGTGAAAAGTGTCGCAGCGGGTTGTAATAGGTGGGTGATTTTAATATCCCGGCCAAAAACGCGGCCTGTGAAAGTGATACGTCAGCCGCATCAATACTAAAATAATACCGGCTCGCAGCCTGTACGCCCTGCGTTAAATTACCAAATTCCAGGCGGTTAAAATATTGTTCCAGGATTTCTTCTTTACTGTATTGTTGTTCCAGGACCAGTGCCGACACTGCTTCTTTGGTTTTCCCCCACAACGTTTTGGGACGCGGTGAAATGGCCCGGGCCAGTTGTTGTGAAATCGTAGATGCTCCGGACACCACTTCTCCCTGCTGAGTGTTTTGCCACACGGCCCGCAGCACTGCGGCTATATCCACGCCGCTGTGCACGTAAAACCGTTTGTCCTCCGCGGCCACCACCGCGCCCACCAGCCATGGGGAAATTTCCTCCAGTACCGCCGGCTCGTAATAGGTATGTTGCACTGAGAGCATTTCGCGAAGTACTTGTCCGGATTTGTCATAAAACGTTCGGGAAGGCATTAAAACGGTTTCTTCCCCGCCGCACAGGCAGGGAAGTAACCATAAAAACACCGTCCAAACGTATTTCATTACTTAATAACCAACTTGGATGTGGTATTACGCCCGAATACTTCCGGGGCATACATTTGACTGACCCAGGCCGCCGGGTAGGTATATTGCCCGGCCGCAAGGGCCGTGACTAAATAACTAAAGCGCTGTTCGCCGGCCGGCAGTTCATCGGCAAAGCCGTAAATACGGTCATCGTATTGTTCCGTGCGCACAAACGCCGTATTATCTGCGGCCAGCAGTTCTGCCTGTGTGGCCGATTCGGTGGCGAGCGTGGTGTTGACCAGGGCAAATCCCGCCGGTATATAATCCGCTGCTGCCACAAATGTACGCGGGGCTGCGGACTTGATATGCAGGGTTACTTTATAGCGCTCTCCGACCAGGATTTGGTGGACCGGTTTACCGTCCAGGGTACTCAGCGTGCGCGTAATACTAAATCCGCTGTCAACCGGGGTGTCATACGAGGCCGGTGTATATCGCTGTCCCAACGTATAATACATGGTTCCACTGCCCTGTTTGGTAAAACTAAACCGCGCTTCTGCTCCGGCGGCATAGACCGTACTAAACGGGATCTGAACAGTTTGCTCCTGGAGAGAACGTCCTTCAAACTGTGCCGATAATCTGATTTGATCGCCCTGTTTCACGGTCGCCGTAAAACGCGGCAGGGTATTTTCCCGTGCATTGTAATAGGTCTGCAGGGCCTGCAACACAACAGCGTTGGTATGCGTATCGTTCCAGTGTCCGTGTGCATTGAGCTGACTGACCAGCCACGCGGCCATTTGGTAATCCGTGTCCGGCGACAATCCGGCCGCGAGCAGTGCCCGAAGCGTTTGAGCCGTGGCAGTAACATTGCTTTCATGTAACCACGGCAGGGTTTCTCCAGCATCTGCGTACACCGCCGCAGGGGTATATACAAGTTTATTCAGTAATTGTTGCGCAAGTGCTTGTTGCACGGACGGACTGCGTCCGGCCGCGTGTGCGGCTCGCAGTAAATAAGCGACAGCCGTTTGCGAAAGTCCGACACGTTTGGCGTAAAGTGTGTTAAACAAACTGTCTGTGTTCTTGCCGTAGCGCGTAAGCACGTACGCGCTGTAAGCACGCAGGGTATTTACTTCAGCAGCATTATACACATAGGCACGTTGAGTGTTTTGACTAAAAGCGTTTTCCAGCCAGGCAACGGCTTTGTCAATCACTGCCGTGGGCACGTCAAAACCCGCCTGTTTGGCCTGCAAAGACACGTCGAGTGCATAGGCTGTTACGTACGGATCCGGCAAGGCACCCGGCCAATAACCAAGCCCGCCGCAAGCGTGTTGATAATTACCTAAATTGCTCAGTACCTCCTGCGCCGATTTGCGTAAGTCCACCACATCGGCCAATTGAAAGTCTTTGATTAACGGCTCGGCCGTGACCACAGGTACGATTTTGGATAGCTGCTGTTCCAGACAGTTATAGGGATATGTTAACAGGTATGAGATCGCCCCTTTAAGTTGCAACAGAGCCGAAGAGGCCACTGACAACGTCACGCGGTTGTTGGCCGTGGCATTAAGACCGCGCGGCTCATCGGTAATTTCCTGTTGGGTCTGTTGTGTGGCCGCATACACGGTCAGGGACTGTTCTTTTTCAGCCGTAAAAATCGCTATTTCGTTTTGCACGCCGTCACTGTAACGACCCTTGGCGACAAACGCTACGGTCGCCTCCCCCGCATTGCCCGCCTGACATTGCCACAGTACTTCGCGGGAACTGCCTTTGGGAACAGAAACTGTTTGTTGCTGGGGGCCTTCTAGCGTGATATTGCCCATGGCACTGGCCTGCACCGTAAATTTGCCTTTTTCGTCCTCGTAGTTATAGACAATCACTCCGCAGCTGAATCGATCGTTTTCCCGGGCAAAGCGCGGCATACTGGGCGTTACCATGACTGGTTTGGACACGGTAATTTCACTTTGTGCGTTGCCAAACTCATCGGTAGTCAGGGCAACCGCCATCACGCGAAACGTTGTTAAGTTATCCGGCAGTTCAAAAGACAAATTCGCCCGCCCTTTGGCATCAGTCTTCACAGACGCTGCATAATACGGTGTAAACATAAACCGGGAGCGTAAATCCGTACCGCCCAGTTTACTGGCCGCCGCACCGCCGCCGCCTCGGTTTTCGCCTTTTTCGCCGAAGTTGCGCTGCCCGATCACATACGAACGGTTATCCATGGTAAACACCGAGAGGGGGTTACTGCCGTAGAAAACGTCAAACAAATCCGGTGTTTGGTAATTTGACAGCGCCAAAATCCCCTCATCAACGGCCATGACCACCACTTCGGCCGGTACAGCCTTGCCCTGTACTTTGGTAGACAGAGACAGTACTACCTGCTGACCCGGTTGGTATTTTTTAGCATTGGTTTTAAGCGTTGTCACAATCCGCTTGGCATCGGGAACTACGTTCAAATTCACATACCCGATTTTGCCCTGCGGTTTACCTAAATCTTCCTTTCGGGTAGCCGGTTTTGCCGTACGGCCCTGCACAACGAGTATACTGACGTAAACATTGGGTAAATACGACTCTTTGATGGGTACATTTACGGTATTTTCACCGCCGGATAATACGGTTGTCCACGCATCCAAAATACCCTCACGCTCCACGGTAATGAGTGCCTGCGCGTTGTCATAGGGAGACTGCACCCGAATCCGCGCCGTTTGACCGACCTTGTATTCGTTTTTATTCTGCGTCAGTTTTAACAAATCATCATCCGTGCGCGGCCCGTACGATTGGCCTTTTCCCCGTACATACACATCAATCCCGCCGGTTACCCGCCGTCCGAACAAATCCGTGGCAGATAACTTAATATAGTAAGAACCGGCCTCCTGCGGTACAAACGAAAGAGTGGCACCTTTTTTGCCGATAGTGATTTTTTGGGACGGAAGCTGGATTACTTTTTTATCAACAACCCATTCCAAACGACCGGCCAGTCCGACTTTACGCACGCTGTAATACTCTTCTTTGTAAATTTCGGCCGTGGCAACAGTCTGTTCCGCCTGTCCCTGCGGGGTCACTGCCACCACATGCACGTCTACGGGACTTCCCTCTTCATAAGAATCTTTTACTGCTTTGGCCCCGACATAGATATCAGCGGGGTGCACCAGTACGGAAGTTCGCTTAAACAAATTTTGGTGTGCCGGAGATTGAATGTCCGCTTCGGCATATACACGCACCGGCGTGGCTACGCGCGGCATCTTAGCCGAGAACAGCAACGCCCCGCGTGAATCAAGTTCGCCCGAAGCACTGAGTAATAATTTACCGTTAGTATTGTCTTCGCCGCGTTGCAGGAAATACGGTGTAAAGGTGTAACTCTCATACCCTTTCGGGGTAAACCCGGCAGTTTCCTGACGCAGGTTCCATTTGGCCTTGGCCATGGAAAGCGGAGCTCCAAAATAATACTGCGCCGCTACTGCAAACGTAGCCTCTTCCCCGCCGATATACTGTGTCATATCGGGTTTAATAAAAACGTTAAAATCAGCCGGTTTGACTGCCTCTACCTGAAACGAGGTAGAAACCTCCTGCGGGTCCTTGGCCGTTATTTGCGGCGTAAAATTTACGTCCCAGTATCCGGTCCCCGCTGTCTGAGGCAGCTCAAACGACATGTCAAAAGTCCCAAACTGAGAGCCGATCGTTACTTCTTTTTTAAGTATCTCGTTACCGTTTGCGTCATGGATCGTCACGGTACCGCGTACCGTATCGGGCAGTTTCCAGGTGCCGCTGCGCTGTTCTCGCACGACACCTTTAATGTAGACGGTTTCACCGGGACGATATACTGCGCGCTCGGTAAACACATACCCCCGCAACTGTTGCGCGGTCGGATTATATTCATAATTTAAACTAAAACGCCACGGCTCCATTCCGTCGTTCCACAAATTACTGACCACCGCATCGCCGCCGGGACTGGTAATAAAAGCGTACAACGTCGGTTGGCCCCACTGCGCAGCTGCCACATCCAGTTTCCCCCATCCGGGTGCCCGAACCAATCCGTTAACGTCCGTCGTACCAGTCCATATTACCTTGTTATCACGACTGCGCAGCTCCACAGCCAGGCCGCCCAAAGGGGCTCCCGTTTTAAGTGACGTGGTCCAAATCAGTATATCTTGAGACGAGGTTTTAAATGTCACCCCGATGTCGGTTAAGTTATCGGTCGCAGACAACCAACAATCGCTTTTATCCCACGCACGCTGCATTTTAAACTGACTAAAAATAATGCTGTCTTTGGCAGTCGGCGCAAAGCGGGACAAATCAATATAGGAACGAAGGGTCTTATCTTTGACATCGGCAAATGCATATTCCCCGGAGAAAGTAGCGCCTGTCAGTTGCTTTTTGGCACAATAGGAAGTTTGTTTTTCTTGGAAAGGAATAAAGTTATCTTTGTTAAAACGTGCACTTTCAACAAGCAACTTCGGCATGTTCATCAGCGCAATCGGCAATCGAGCCGGCAGATAACTTTCCAGTACCCCAAATCCCTCTGCCGAAAAATCCACCGCCGGACAATATCCGTTGTTTTCAATGATAAAATGTTGGTCTTCTTCCAGGGTGTTTCCATAGATGTCGCGTAGCCCTTTGCGCAGGGTTACCTGCACCGGTTCATGCGGCTTAATCGTAATAAAATCAAGCGGCATGTCAAAATAGGCTTCTTGGGTTTTGGGATTGACAACCTCCGAACCCAGGGACTCTTTATCACGCTCGGATAAATCCTGTTTGGTATAGGCAGGAAACGTTTCCAAATGGCTCCACAACTCCCGTTTACGTACCGGCGAAGAAAAATGCAAAGACGGTGTAAACGGCAGACATCCCGTTGAAAGCACCTTTTGCACCGTTAAGGGCGCAAATGTAAAAAAGGAGGTTTCGTATTTTTGTGACATCCCAACGTTGCCCGTCTTACCCGGCAGTCCGGCCAGTAACGTTACGGTGTATTTTTGTCCCATCTGCAGGGTTTCGGTAGGATTAATGGCAAAGACGTGTTTTTTTTCATCGGATGATAAATAGGAAAAACTTTTGTTTAACTCTTCCTCAGTCGGTACCCGAACAGACACGGGCACTGAGCGCACTGCTTTTCCATGCACTGAAATCAGTTTAATAAACGGTGTAGCCCGGGATAAATCGACCGACTGACTGGTTAACACGTAGATAGTCGGATTAAGACTGATCCAATGTTCACCCGTATAAGGAAGTACGGAAAGGACCTGCGGTACCTGCGTATTAAAGGAGAATTTATAAGAGGCCGCCAACTTTTGCCCGGAAACCGAAGAGGCAAATCCCTTGGGCAGGGTAACGGTAAAACGGGTGGCATCGGGCCAGTTTCCCGAGGGTTCAAATACCAGGGTTTGCGTACCGCTAAAGTGACAGGATCCTTCGACAGCAGGTGTAATTTTGAGCGGACAGTCCGGTGAGGCAAACGCCGTTTTCTCCCCTAATTTGACCACCGGCTGATTAAAATGCACGTTAACGGCCTGTCGTCCCATACTGCCTTGTTGGCCCTTGGGAGAAGCCGATAAAACTTTAAGCAGCGGAGCTGCCTGTACAGAGGCAGATCCGAGTACTGTCATAAATAAACCCGATAATAAAAGATGATGTAGTTTCATAAATTCTCCTATGATATTATTTTATCATTTTATCACACGCACCTTTTTACATAAATTTTGCTATAATAAGGGTACAATTTATTCTGTTTTTGGATGCGTATTGAAAGAATGCGCAGAGACGTTACAAACGTACTCTTGCCCTCCAAGAACAGCTGTTTTGAGGTGCAAAATAAAGGAACTTATAATCCCGTTATTTTGTACTGAATGTTTATCGCACTTGTGCGATAGACTACGGCTGTTTTTGAGGTGGCTCGGGCAAGAGTACATCAAAAAACAGCCGTTTTTTCGCTTCCAACAGAAAAATTGCACATCAAACAAGGAGCATCATATGCAACATAAAAAACATCTCAAGGGATTCACGCTCATTGAATTATTGGTCGTTGTTCTCATTATCGGCATTTTGGCCGCGGTAGCACTGCCGCAATATCAGGTAGCCGTAGGAAAAAGTCGATATACAGAGCTCATGATATACGCCAGACATATTAAAAACATGCAGGAAATCTATTTTTTAGCTAATGGACAATACGCTACGTCATGCAAAGAATTAGATCTGGAACTCCCCTCGGGTTGGTTCGTACGTGGTGACGGGCAATACAGTAATACATTAGCTTCTGCTGGTGGGTCGTGGTTATATTGTTTACATACCGGGGTGTTGGATGCATATGGACCTGAAGTAGCAGCAGTTCTCGGAGATGAAACCACCGGTCTCACTAGTTACGAAATCTCACTAGACCATAATGAAGGATTTTCCAAACATATCTTCTGTTGGGCCAATACAGATCTATACCATAAAGTATGTAAGAGTTTGGGAGGAAAACTCATGGAAGATAATCCTAGAAGATATATTTTACCCGAATAATCTCCAATTTAAAAAAATGAAAGAGCAAGAGCAATTTTTTGTCTTCGTGATATTTGGTAAAATATAAATATGAGTGCTGCCGTACAGTCTATCAAAAATCCGTTTAAAGACAAAAAACTGTCCAAACTGTTATTTAAGTTTTCCGCACCCGCCGTCGCAGGGATGTTTGTCAACGCCCTCTTTAACATTATCTCCCGCATTTATGTGGGACAGGATGTCGGTGCCGTGGGGATTGCCGCTATTACGGTTATTTTTCCGATCGGACTGTTATACATGGGATTTAGCGCGCTGATCGGTATTGGCAGTAATGCCTTGTTTTCCATTCGGTTGGGTGAAAAGCGCCACGAAGAAGCTCTGCGTGTGATGGGTAATGGTTTTATTTTGCTCATCTTAATGGCAGGATTGGTTACTTCATTTAGTTACACTTTCTTAGATAAATTACTGTTCTTTTGTGGAGCCGATGAAGCAGTCTTACCATACTCGCGTTTGTATGCTACGTGGGTGTTTCCGGGATACTTCTTATTTGCCATCGGGGCCGGTATGAACCATTTCATCCGTTCATCGGGACGTCCCAAAACAGCCATGGCCACGCAGTTTATCGGTGCTTTTATCAACTTTATGGCCGCTCCTTTGTTTATCTTCAAACTGGGCCTTGGTATCCAAGGTGCGGCTTTGGCCACCGTATGCGGACAGGTAATTTCGTTTAGCTGGGTTATTTATTGCCTGACGGGACACCGCAGTATTTACCGTCTGATGTGGAAAAACTTTGCCCTCAAACTTCAAATTGCCTTAGACGTCATGGCCATCGGGTTTTCTCAATTTGCGTTTCAAATGGCGTCCGGTGCACTCAACGTTATTTTGAACCATGCCCTGCTTAAATACGGCGGCAACTTGGCTATCTCAGCCATGGGTATCGCGCTTAGCATTAATACCATTATCATTATGCCAACTGCCGGGATTTCCCAAGGTGCGCAGCCCCTTATCGGATACAATCACGGTGCACGCAAGTATAAGACGTCTATTCAAACCCTCAAAATGGCACTTCGCTGGGGCATGCTGGTAACTACGGTAGGATTTATTCTACTGGAGTTATTTGCCCGCCCCATTGCAGCTATCTTTAACAGCACAGATACGGCTCTGATTGACCTGGCAGGACGCGTGATACGTATGGTCAACATTTTACTGCCCATTGTACCGCTTCAAATGATGGCAACTACGTTCTTTCAGGCCATCAATCAACCGTTAAAGGCTGCTTTTTTAAGTCTTTCCAGGCAGATTTTACTGGTCATCCCCCTGGTACTTATTTTACCGTTATTTTGGGGGCTGGACGGCGTATTTTTGGCCCCGGTCGTTGCCGATGCGATCTCCACATTACTGGCCGTAGTACTGCTGAAAAACTTTTTTAAGGCCCACGGGCAAACCGTATTTTTTAAAAAGAAGTAACAAAAAACACCTGATATTCCGTGCAAACGACCCATAAGCTACAAGAAATTACAAACCATAAAGGGAACGAATATCGTAGGAAGCCGTAATGGAACGGTCTGCGCCTATACTCCGCGTACGATTTCCCCCACGAATTAACCAATATGTGCTAGAATAAAGTTAATTCCTCAGCGGGGACACCGATATGATTATTAATACTGGCGCACGAACCGATACCGTCCAATATTTTACACCGTGGTTATTAAAACGCTTTAAAGAGGGCTATGTGCTAGCACGCAACCCCTTATTTCCTGACAAAGTAACCCGTTATGAACTAACCCCTCAAACCGTGGACTGCGTGGAGTTTTGCTCCAAAAACTACCGTCCTATATTAAAAGATTTACACCAAATTACGGACCGTTTTAATACACATTTCCAATATACCATTACTGCCTATGGGCAAGATATAGAACCTGGTGTGCCCAGTATCGATGAAAGTATAGAAACCTTACTGGAATTGGAAAAGCAAGTTGGCAAACAACGTATTTGTTGGCGGTATGACCCCGTATTACTTACATCCAAATACACGATAGCTGCTCATAAGGAGACATTTGACTATATGGCCAAGCGACTTGTTGGACACGTGGACCGCTGTATTTTCAGTTTTGTGGAAATGTACAAGAAATTAGAAGCCAATATGCCGGAACTGATACCGCTTACGGAACAGGATAAGGATACGCTTGCCAAACACCTCGGAACTATTGCTGCCAAGTACAACTTATTTATCCAGACTTGCGGTACCAACGGGAATTTTACATATTACGGAATACATCCGTCGGGTTGTATGACATTGGAAATGCTAGGAAAGGCAAACGGGATACAATTTCGTGAGTTAAAACATAAAGGCACGCGTCCTGGTTGCCATTGCATAGAAAGCCGCGATATTGGCGCATATGATACTTGCTTAAACGGGTGTAAATACTGCTACGCCAATAAAAGTCCTCAAAAAGCAAACGATAACTATAAACACCACAATCCTGATTCTCCGCTATTATTAGGAAATATACGGCCAACGGATACTGTACAACAAGGATCGCAAAACAGTTTCCTTAACCCCAACGCATACAACAATGGTTTTATTTTCCCAGAAATTAACTAATATGTGCTAGAATAAAAGCAATTCTTCTCTGCCGGAGAATAACCATGAAAATAAAAGAAAATATATCCATATAGAGAAATTTAACACTTTACCCCTACCTTGCATCAAAACTTTTTATTGACTTAGAGTATACTCCACCTGCTACAATAAATTTATACAATTTACAGGAAGGCTTATGAAATATACTCAACTAGGAAATTCGGATCTTACCGTCTCCCGTATTTGTATGGGATGTATGGGATTTGGCGATAGCTCCAAAGGCCAACATTCTTGGACAATTGATGAAGAACATTCTAGAGAGATCATCAAAAGAGGGTTAGATTTAGGGGTTAATTTCTACGATACTGCCATTGGATACCAGTCCGGTACCAGTGAGCAATACGTCGGCAAAGCTCTTAAAGATTTTACTTCTAAACGTGATGATTTTGTCATTGCCACCAAATTTCTGCCCCGCACGCAGGACGAGATAGCAAACGGCACCTCCGGTCAGCAGCACATTGAAAACATGCTAAATACCAGTCTTAAAAACTTGGGGCTGGATTATGTGGACCTGTACATCTACCACATGTGGGATTGGCAGACCCCGATTGAGGACATCCTCGACGGACTTAATAAACAAATACAAAAAGGCAAGGTACGTTATATTGGGATTTCCAACTGTTTTGCTTGGCAGTTAGCCAAGGCCAATGCGATAGCCCGTCAGCAAGGGTGGGCACAGTTTGTTTCTATCCAGGGGCATTATAACTTGATTTTTCGGGAAGAAGAACGGGAAATGGTTCCTTTCTGCCAAGAAGAAAACATTGCATTAACTCCGTATAGTGCGTTGGCAAGTGGGCGTCTTTCACGCAGGCCTGACGAAACCAGTAAACGGTTAAAAGAAGACAAGTATGCCCAGTTCAAATATGATAAGACCGCCGAACAAGATAACAAAATTATTCGCAGAGTAACGGAAATTGCAGATAAACACCAAGTATCTATGACGGAAGTATCTTTGGCATGGTTACTTACCAAGGTAACGTCTCCAGTGGTAGGGGCAACCAAATTACACCATATTGAAGGGGCCGCAAAAGCCGTAGACCTTACCCTTTCTGCCGAGGAAATAGCTTATTTAGAGGAACTCTACGTGCCGCACCCATTGGCAGGAGTGATGGCGCAAAATAAACTGGAAAATGCCCAGTAAAAACACGTATGGACAACTGGTGAACAGAAGATCTTGAAATAACTAAACTCTGATCAAATGTCTATTCTGCACTGCCCTTTACTAACGTAGAGGGCGGTTTGCATCATATTAAAAATTGTAACATATGGCTTAATGGACAAAATTCTGAGCAATACCGTCTAAAAAATGATTTAATATTATTTTTGGAGTTGGATATGATAAAAAAGTGTGTTCAAAATGTGGATGTGCGGATTTGGTACGCTGGCCCATGCGTACAGCGGGCGGCAACAAATTACTTGTTTTCTCATATTAAATATGATAATATACCCCCATAGGGTATATTTGCAGGAGAAGATATGATGAAAAAAACCTTACTTATTATTGCAGTAATATTTTTATTAGCATTAGGGAGTACGGGTTGTTCAAAGCAAGCCAACTCTTCTACAATCACCTTAAGCAACGGACAAGCATTTACTTATCAATTTGTAGAAAAACCCAAGGTGGGCGAAGTGATTCTAAAAGTTACGGCTTCACAACCGGCAAACAATGTGCACGTATTTGCGCAGTATGATATGCCGTCTATGCGCGGACATCATGCATCAGGTAAACAGGCATTTCTGCATAACAAATCGGGCGATTTTGTATTGCCTGTCCATTTTGCCATGCCTGGGGATTGGGAAATAGTCCTCTCGTTTGAGCAAGATTCAAATATCCTGGGCAATCATATAATTACACTTAATATCTGATGTTTAGACGGATATTGCTAAGTTTCTTGCTGTTACTTGCCCTGTCGTTGGCATCCAGGGCAGGAAGTTATTTGTTTTATGGAGAAATTCAAGGAATCGGTGGATATTCTTCAGCCGAACATAAAGGGATTTTACATTCCGGCATGAAACATGACTCCATGCAAAAAAATTCAGTCGGGTTTGATTTTATTAAAACCCACTCTTTTCTGAGTCTTTCCTTACAATTCCGTCTTGCCTATGATGATAATAAAAAACACTTGCAACCTCAAATTTACAATGCGTATGCAAAATTATCACTCCCTGTGGGGCGTGTTTGGTTAGGTCATAACCGCCCGGCATTCGGATTAAACAGTTATTGGGATCTCCATGCCGATTTGCTGGGAGGACTGACGATGTATGGAATAGGACAAGAGTTAGACTGGGGATTAGGATATGAGAAAGATACCTCCTGGGGTGATATCCGCACCGCACTTACTTTAGGCAGTTCCATGGACGCAAGAACACAGGGCAATTGGGCCTGGTCCGGACGTATTTCGTACGGTATACTCAATCAACAAAACTGGAACACAGGACTGTCTGTATGGGCTGGCAAACCATTGGAAATGATGGGCTATCACGTCGTCAACACGCACACGCAAAACACTTTTTTGGTTGGGTGGGATGGGGCCCTCAACTGTCTAAACACCGAACAGAAAGCCCAAATCAGTGTAGGTAAGTTATACGGGGAACATACAACCAGTTTATTATACCGTATGACGCTTGGGCTGGATAGCGAGCAACGGTGGCAAGCAGCCCTGCAAAGCATCATTTTCCACCTACCCTCCCAAACGCAGTTTATTTTTGGGCCCCAGTTGTCTTATCAAGCCAGCCAAACAGTTACTTTACGCAGTGCCTACCAACGCAATACCCATACGAACGACCACCGCGTATTAGGACAAATTTATATTTATTTTTTGATATGAGGATACTATGAAAAAAATTATATGGTTGCTTGTAGGATTGTTAGCAACTCCCAGTATATGGGCGGCGGTAGGTTGTGATTTAAATGAGCCGGACAGAGATGTAAAACGTTTCTTCCCCACTTCCAGCCGCTATACAACGGCCTATGAATCTATTCAAAAATCCGGTGGTGAGAAACTACTTGCCCAAGTGGAGCATGAACTGGGCGAGGCGTTTAGTGGACTGTACGAAAAGATAGATGTACCCTATACGGTCTATACAATTTATCAAAAAGATAATTTACTCGGCTATATCCACGGAGTGAACCAAAAAGGGAAATATGGAGCCATCCAGGTATTTTTGGTGTTAACCCCTCAAGGGAAGATCCTAGATATATATTTCCAAAAATTAACTTCCAAACAATCAAAGTTTTTCCGGTCTGACAAATTCCGTTCTCCATTTACAGGCTTATCCTATAAAGATTTTGCCGGATATGACATATCCGCTAAAAAATTACCCGATTTTCCCCCTCTCTCAGCCCTGACTGCACCCCCCGAAGACACTACTGATTTTTACAGTATCTTACGAGGTATAAAAAAGAATTTAATTCTGATGCAGCATTTTGTGTTCGGCGTTACGGAGGAAAACCTATGAACTTTTTTACACTAGCCTATAAAAATTTACTGCGCCGTAAAATACGTACCTTTTTTACGGTAATCGGTATAGGGCTGTCAGCCTGGGTTTTTATTACACTAATGGGGTTTAACCGAGGATATGAAGAGTCGCTTAACCGTGATATTGAAGCAATGGGGTTTCAGTTACTTCTTACGGCGAAGGGGTGCCCGTATGAAGCCGCAACCTTAATGCTCAAGGGAGGAACCGGGCTACGTTATATGCCGCAGGACACGGTAAAAAAAGTGCAAAATGCACCCGAAATAGCCCAACTAACGCAAATGCTCATGCATGCCGAATTTGACCCCTATAAAGGGGAGGATGGTGGCACAACCGTATTTTTAGGAATAGATCCGACCACTTATCCCGCCATGAAACCCTATTTCCGGTTTAAGCAGGGCGGTTGGTTTACCCAACCTCAAGCCAACGAAATTGTCCTGGGCTATGAAGCTGCCGAACTGGAGGAGCGTGAAGCCGGAGATTTAATGCTTTTACCAAATACGGAGCAGGAATTTAAAGTAGTCGGCGTACTGGAACGTACCGGTACACAAGATGACGGTATGATCTTTTTGCCGTTACAAACGCTGCAAAAAACCTTTCATAAAGAGAACCTGATTACGATGCTGGGTATTCGCACGCACCAAGAGGCAGATACGGCTGTCTTTGAAGAACAACTCTACCAACTGCCTGATGTGCAGGTAGTATCTATGGCACAGGTAAAAAATACAATTATTTCCTTAGTAGCCAGCGCCAAGGTAATTGTTTTATCTATTGCGGCAATCGCCTTTTTAATCGCTATGTTTGGGGTACTTAATACGGTGCTGATGTCTGTATTAGAACGTTATCAGGAAATCGGCATCTTAAAAGCAATTGGGGCTCTTCCTAAACAGATTTTTTATCTGGTATGGTTAGAAACCATTCTGTTATGTCTTTGGGGTAGTTTAGTGGGGATTATAATGGCATTTGCCTTTTCCGGCGTAGCCGAACAGCTGGTGCGTTATTTCCTTCCATTTGCACCGGTAGGGAATTTAATTGCGCTGTCACCTGGTTTAATTTTGCAAACGCTGGGCTTTATTATACTCACAGGATTAACAGGCGGTATCTTACCTGCTTTGCGTGCGGCCTTTATCCGCCCGCTGGATGCTATTAGGAGTGAAAATTAATATGTCTCTCATTCAAGCAAACCATTTAACCAAACACTTTACACGCGGGCAGGAAATTGTCCGTGCAGTAGAGGACGTATCTCTATCTATAGAAAAAGGCGATAGTTTGGCCATTTTAGGAGCCAGCGGTTCCGGTAAAACAACCCTCATTAATTTGATAGGATGTTTGGATAATCCTACTTCCGGTACCCTCACAATAAACGGGCAATCCGTCTTTGACGGCACACATACCTTGGCAGAGACGGCTCTTACTAAAATACGCCGTGCCCATTTTGGATATATATTTCAAAAATTCTTTTTAATTCCTACACTGACCGTACAGGAAAATATATTGTTGCCATTCTTATTTACCCATGCTGTGCCAGAAACAATGCAACATCTGCACGACATAACCCGTTGGCTCGGCCTGGAAAAACGTCTGAACCATTTACCGGCCCAACTTTCCGGTGGAGAAGTCCAACGTACCGCCATCGCCCGTGCGTTAATCACCCGGCCTTCTATTTTGATTGCTGATGAACCTACTGGGAATTTAGATTCCCGCCGTACAGAGGAAATAGGCACTTTACTGGCCCGCTTGAATAAGGAACAGCAAATTACTATGATACTGGTAACGCATAATCCGGCTTTTGCCCAATTTGCCAACCGTACCGCCGAAATGAAAGACGGCAAACTTACATTTTAGGAGACTCTTATGAAGAAGTGTACTTGTAATCCTGCTAAAGGAACCCTGTGCTCAAAGCCCAAGGACTGCTGTTGTAACCAAGGCCAATATCCGTCTCATTCTAGCCAAATAAGCCGCTTAAACCGTATTTCCGGACAAATCGAGGGCATCAAAAAGATGATTCACGAACAGCGTTATTGCCTGGATATCTTAATGCAAATTACGGCGGTTCGTTCCGCCTTAAAATCAGTAGAAGAAAATATTCTAGAGCGGCACTTGAACAGTTGCGTAATGAACGCTATGCAATCAGATTCGGAAAAGTGTAAAAAAGTGGCCGAGATTGTAGAGCTTTTTAAGAAATCTCACTAATAGATGCTTGCCACTTTTGTTCCCCTTTGCCCTAATTATATACTGGGTTTTGATACCGCCCTTTACTAATGTAGAGGTCGGTTTTTTAATAGTCCGTTACGTCAAACTTTTTGTTTTTAAAATAATAGTGACGGTCCTGCTCGGTAATTTTGCGTAACACTTTACAGGGATTCCCTACAGCGATACTGTTAGCGGGGATGTCCTTGGTCACTACACTCCCTGCACCGATAACACTACCGTCTCCAATAGATACTCCTGGCAATATGGCCACATTTGCGCCTATCCACACATCTGCACCTATTTTGATGGGTGCGCCGTACTCATAACCGCTTTTGCGTGTTTGCGGATGGATGGGGTGTCCTGCGGCAGATATACAAACGTTTGGGGCTATTAACGTGCGTGCGCCTATTTCCACAGTACAGACATCTAAAATCGTACAGTTATAGTTAATAAATACCCCGCCCCCAAGGGTTATATTCATTCCGTAATCACACCGAAAAGGCGGTACGATAATTACTTTCTCGCCAAGAGTGGGGATTAATTCCTTTAACAATTGGCTTCTCTTTTCCGGCTCATTGGGAAGTGTACTATTATACTCTATGCAGAGAGTTTGGGCTTTGGCTCGTTCTTCCGGCAGTCCGTCAAAATCCG
The DNA here is from genome assembly GCA_017475405.1 of Elusimicrobiaceae bacterium. Classification (GTDB taxonomy): domain Bacteria; phylum Elusimicrobiota; class Elusimicrobia; order Elusimicrobiales; family Elusimicrobiaceae; genus Avelusimicrobium. Next base: position 32,824 of record JAFVFN010000002.1, on the reverse strand, counting down.
CCCGATAAGCTAGTCCTGATAACATGCGTTCTTTTTGGTTCATAACATCAGTATACCAAAGTTATTTTAATGTAAGTGCATTTGTTGGTCTTCTTGGACGAATAACACACCGGATACATTTTGTAAGAAACTTGGGAGGTCGTTTGGTTGCCTGTATATGGGAAAATTAGAGGCTATGGCATTAAAGTTTTGGTAGTCATAAAGGATAGTTCCCTGTTTTTCCTCAATAGCTTTTAGTAGCGGCTCCTTACCGATCTGCGCATCGTACCAAATAATATACGTTTATGATACGGGGGTACCACTGTTGTTACCGTGTTACATGCGGCTAACAAGGACAATAAGAAAATAGCAATAAGTTTTCTCATACCTGTATTATAAGATATTGCGACTTACTCTGCCCCACGCTCTTTACCACTCATAGAGGGCGGTTTTTTTACCACATAAGTCCGCACTTAACTGCTATAATAAAAGTATAAGAATTTACAGAAGGGAGATATGAGAAAACTATTTTTAGCGTTTTTAGGTATAACAATACTCACGTCCATTACTTTTGCACACAACACCCATTACTTTATGCAAGATGAGCATGATATTGTCAGTGCCACGCCATATGGCAATAATCCTGCCGCAGGCAAGTATGTAAATGTGGGCGATACCAAGATTTATTATGAGGTTTATGGAACGGGGGAACCACTACTGGTTTTACATGGGGGCGGCGTAGGAAGCACGTATGAAATGGGGCGGTTTATTGACGAACTTTCCAAGAGTTATATGGTAATTGCGCCCTCTACACGCGGACAAGGAAAATCCGGCATTGGTACTAAGCCAATTACCTATGAGCAAAAAGCCAAAGATATAATGTCCGTCGTAAACAAAGTAACCAAGAAACCAATGATTATTTTGGGATTTTCCGACGGAGCATTTACCGCTTACAAAATTGCCTCTATGTATCCCAAACGGGTCAAAAAGATAGTGGCTATCGGTGCCGGAGAACTAGACCCGGCCACTCACCAATTTCCTGCACTTACGCTAGATTCTCTTGCCCAGTATGATAAAAATTTTATAGAAGAAAAGAAAGCACTCAGCCCAGAACCTGAGAAACTAGCGGATTTTCTCAACCGTTATTATGCTTTCTTTAATAGCGTAAAAGTAGGAAAGGATTTATTTAGCAGTATTAAGTGCCCGGTATTGTTAATCGCCGGAGAGTTAGATGCCAACGCACCGCTAGATACAGTCATTTCTGCCTATAAGATGCTGCCTAATTCACAACTTGCCATTATCGCCAATGCCCCCACCAAGCGTTTATTGTGAACTATGATGCGGTATGGGCCAACATTAAACCGTTCTTAAACAATAAATAATTAAGGCATATATGATACCGCCCTTTACCACACGCAGAGGGCGGTTTTCTTTTTGGAATTAAGAATATTTATACATTTGAAAGAACTGTTTTTATATTAACGTGGTCTAATTTACCAATTTTATTAGCAAGTGCGTTTATGGTTTCAACAGAGGCATCAAGTACAACACTTATTATTCTTACATTCTTTTGTTTATAGGGAATACCAAATCTGCCTATAATATATTCCGAATGTTCGCTTAATAATGCTTGTATTTCGCTGATAACCGCATTACTTTCAACAATAATACTTACTATTGCTACTCTTGTTTCCATAATTTCACACTCCTTTTAAGCTAATAAACTTGCTACCAGTTCAGGCACTTTTGAAAAATCTTCTTCATCGGGATTCCATAAAGATTTTACATTTTCGTCTATAACGTTAAAACCTGATTCTTTCAATTTTTCCTGCAAAATTTTTACACTTTCACCACTCCAACCATAACAGCCAAATGTAGCCGCTTTTTTATTCTTGAATTTTAATGTTTTCATAAATGCAAGAAATCCTGTTACGGAAGATAAAATATCATTTACTGCAGTAGGCGAGCCGACAACAACCGCTTTTGACTTAAAAATTTCTGTCATTATTTCGTTTTTATCTTGTTTTGCAACATTAAATACTTTAACAACAGTTTCGGGGCTTTGTTTTTGTATTTCTTCCGAAATTTTATGAGCAATTTTTGCAGTACCTCCCCACATTGTGTCATAAGCTATTGTTATCTGATTTTCTTGATAAGCATTTGCCCAAAGAGCATATTTTTCAACAATTTGCATTGGATTATCTCTCCAAATTGCACCATGTGAAGGTGCAATTATTTCAATAGGCAGATTCAGTGCTGCTATTTCTTCAATTTTCTTTGACACTAACGGTGCAAACGGATTTAAAATATTTGCAAAATATTTAACAGCTTCTTTCCATAAAACACATTCATTTGCTTTATCGTTGAATAATTCCGCAACCGCATAATGCTGCCCGAATGCGTCATTTGAGAATAGAATATTATCCCCTGTCATATATGTTGCCATTGAATCCGGCCAATGCAACATTTTCATTTCTACAAAAATAAGTTTTTTCCCATTGCCAATTTCTATTGAATCGCCCGTTTTTACAATATTAAAATTCCAATTTTGTTTTCCGAATTGTCCTTCTATGCTTTTAACGCAAGCGGCAGTACAATAAATCGGTGTGTTTGGTATTTCTTTCATTAGTGCAATTAAAGAGCCTGAATGGTCGCATTCTGCGTGATTTGCAACAATGAAATCTATTTTATTAAGGTCAATTTCCTTTTTCAGATTTTCTACAAAATCAAATCTATGCGGTGTCCAAACAGTATCAATTAAAACTGTTTTTTCTTCTTCAATCAAATAAGCATTTTGGCTTGAACCGTTCATAATAGAGTAGTCATCACCGTGAAAACTCTCTAATTCCCAATCCATATAGCCTACCCAGCTAACATTGTTTTTTACCTGTTTTCTCATTTTTATTTCTCCGTCATTCTAAAGTTAAAAGCAATGCCATTTTGAATTTTTCGTCGGCTTTTATATAATGCTTGCCGTTTTTGGCAAATTTAAAGTTCTCTCCAGCTTGAATGGGATATTCTTTGCCTTCATATCCAATAATTCCTTTCCCCTCCAGGGCAAAAATAAGAGCTTCCCCTGGGGCGGCATGTTCAGCTAGTCCTGTACCTCCATCAAAACTCATTACAACGAACTTTAAGGTAGGTCCGCTAATGATATCCATGTTTACAATTCGGCCCTCTTGATAGGGTACTAATTGGGCTAGTTTGACTACTTCTCCTGCTTTGGGTAATTGATTCATAGATCCCTCCTGATATAGTGAAATTTCTGTATAGATACATCCTTGTTTGGTTTTGACCCCTACAGGAGTCGATTGCGGAAGTATAATAATATCTCCGCAACGCCCTTCTACGGATTGCCCTTCGTTGGTAAATATCTGCAAATCTCCCTCAAGAAGGAATAACAATTTTTTGTATTTATATGTTTCTGCACTAATATCGGTTTGAGCGGCTAACGAAAAATAGGATACTCCCGTACGTCCACTATCATGCACATTTCGTGAAATAGTGCATCCGCTGACGCAAGGATTATCTTGAACAATTGAAAATATTTGAGCTGTCTTTTCTTTCATAATTATCTTTTTTCACATGTTATATTCTTAATTTATCTTAAAATTGAGTATAATGTATGTTGGAAATCCAACAAAAAGTAAGAAAATGAAGCAATATATTCCGGCACTTGCCCAGTCACCGTTATTTCGGTATATTAAACCCCAAGAGATAGAAATGCTACTGGGGTGTTTACGTCCAAAGATTCGGCACTTTAATAAGAACGATAACGTACTAGCCGAAGGAAAAGCATTAGACCGCTTTGGGATATTATTAAGCGGGAAATTACAAATCGTTCAATATGATTATTTCGGCAACCGTACTATTTTATCTTCTTTATATCCAGTGCAGTTATTTGCCGAGGCATTTGCATATGTAGATGCGAAATTTCCATTAACTGTAGAGGTGTGTGAGAAAAGCACCGTCTTATTCTTGGACTCCACCAAATGCGCCCGAACGTGCCAACGCAGATGTCTTTTTCACACGGAAATAGCTTATAATTTGCTACACATCCTAGCTCGTAAAAATGTGAATCTGACACAGAAAATAGAGTGTATGTCCCAACGGACCACACGAGAGAAACTTCTTACTTTCTTAAGTTTACAGGCACTTGCCAAAGGGAGTAACGAGTTTGAGATCCCCTACAACCGCCAAGAGTTAGCTGATTATTTGGGGGTGGATCGAAGTGCAATGGCGGCAGAAATTAGCAAACTACGCAAGGAAGGAAAGTTAGAAAGCAAAAAAAATAAATTTAAGTTGCTGAAAGGGCGGTCCTCTTTAGAAATATAGTGTCCAAATCTATGTAAAAAAGGCAGTATTTATTTAGACAGAATTGCAGTAAATTTGCGGATGTTGTCTGCAAAAACTTCCGGTTGCTCTAATGCTGTAAAATGACCGCCATGGGGCACTTCCTCGTACAGCACTACCGAGTAATTCTTTTCTATCCACGAACGCGGTACAGGCAACACATCACAGGCAAAAGCCGTTATTGCCGTGGGGATAGTTATTTTGCCCAATGCAGAAAGTGTAAAAGTATTTCCGTGGTATACACGGATAGAGGTGCTTGCCGTGTTGGTAAGCCAATACAACGTCAAACAATCGCATAAATCGTCTTTGCTAAATAGCGCCCAATCGCTCCAAGCGTGGTACTTTTCTATCAGCCAAGCCGCCATAGCCACCGGAGAATCACTTAACGCATAGCCCAGGGTGGTGGGTTTGGTGCTGTGGATTTTGATATAAGCACCTTCTTTGGCAAGCCACTCCAGGGCCTTGCGTTTGTAATCCAGTTCGGCAGGAGATAAATTTGCATCTGGAGCATTGACTAACTCCCGTGCAAACCCGACATCCGTTAAGTGGAGACCTTTTACTTCGCTGGGGTAATTAGCCGCTAAATAGCACGTAACTCCTCGCCCCATATCTCCACCGGAAGCAATATAACTCGTGTACCCCAATTTCTCGGTCATCAGGATGTGCCACAAATCGGCAATTTCGGCATTGTTAATAAACCCTTTTTGAGGCAATGTAGAGAACGCAAACCCAGGCAAAGACGGAACGATTAAATCATAGTCGGTTAAGAGCGGAAATAATTTAACATACCGCAAAAAACTATCCGGCCAGCCGTGCGTAAGGAGTAACGGTGTAGCCCCTGCCTTTTTACTGCGAATATGGAAAAAATGAATAGTGCAACCGTTTATTTCGCAGGAAAATTGAGGATATTGGTTTAGTTTTTCTTCGATGGCTTTCCAATTGTATTGGGTGCGCCAGTAATCAAGAAGTTCGGTTAAATACTCCAGATCCGTTCCAAGTTCCCAGTTATTATTGGCGGTAGGCACAGGAAATCGTGTTTGTGCAAGACGCGCGTGCAAATCGGCAAGTTGCTTATCACTAAAATGGATTTGAAAGGGTTTCATATAAGTTATTTTATCATTTTCGCTCATATGTTTATAGTGTCCAAATCTATGCAAAAAGGACACTATAAAACGAGTGCAAATAGAGATAAGAAATAGTATTTTAGTGTGATTTATGACAACAACGAGCCCTGTAAAATATGAGAATAGCTATTTAAGATTGACAAGTACCAACCCAGCCAAGCACAGCAAAATACCCAAAGATTGGGTAAGGGTAATCGTTTCTTTGTAAAATAACAAACCTAGGGTAAGCAATAGCACAGCAACTACAATATTTGCAACCAGAGCTGCCGTACTAATCATCCATCCGGCACGGTACATCAAAATATACCCTAACTCCACGCCTACAATTACGATACCAAGTGCCCAACTTGTCCAATTCAAATGAGTAAATTCGGCCCTCAAATTGCCCTTAAAGATAAAAAATAGCCCAAAAGTAACTATCGCACTAACGGTATAGGCAACTGCTAACGTTAAAAAAGCATTGGCATTTGGGGGTTGGTTTTTGGCAATATTATGGTAACCGACATTTGCCAAGACTACCATTAACAAGGGTAAGTAATAACTTAAAGACATGTTATAATTCCTTTCTCATCGTAATGTGTTCGCAGTACTCGTCTAAATACACATCGCCTACCGGACAATATCCTAGTTTCTGGTAGAAATCCTTTACTCTAACCTGTGCGGATAGTTCAATACTTTTTCCGCATTCTTTTTTAATTTCTGTTTCTGCCAATTGCATCAGTTTATTGCCCAGATTCTTACCTCTGTATTCTTTGATAACAGCCACCCGGCCTATGTGGTAATTTGTACCGTCACTAAAATAGCGGCATGTGGCAATAGGTTTGTTTCCGTCATACAGCACAAGGTGCGTACACGTCTTATCGGTTTGGTCGAATTCGTTTTGGAATCCTTGTTCTTGCATAAATACGGCCGTGCGGATATTTATTACATCCTCATTAAGGCCGACGTGTTTCTTATAGGCAAAATCTTCCATAACACCATTATACCAAATGCAACTTTGTGCCTAAAAGGCGCTTAACTTTGTGTCAAAAAGTATGTAAAAAGGTCAGTATACAAATCTTTGGATTACATCACTACATAAGACGACAAATAGTTGGTAAATAAACGCAAGAGGACAGGTTGTATATCCCATTCTTCATCTGTCAAACACCACTCAAAAATAGTACCTTTAACAATTGTGCATAGATCCATACAAATTTGATGGATCGGCACATCCTTTTTTAAGATGCCCTTTTGTCGGGCGTTACGTAGTTCCTGTTCACTTCGGGCCATAATCGTACCGGCAGCAAAGTACCCGTCCTTTTCCTGCATATACGCGGAAAGCGCTGTATTGCTAGTCGTATAAAAACTACGCATAAACGGTTTACCGAAACTTTGATATTTTTTTATTAATATTCCGTACAATTCCGCCATACGCTTGGCCGGATGTTTAAGCGAAGTTTTCAACACAAAATGCTCAAACGTATCTTCCATCACGAATGCCATAAGCAGGGATTCTTTATTCTTAAAATAATAGTAGAATGTACCCGCCGCTATGTCTGCTGCTTGGCAAACGGAACGCACGTTTAAACCATTTATTCCTTCTTTTTGGATTAAGGATACTGCCACCTGGATAATCCGTTTTTTTTGAGCTTGTTGCTTTTGTACTATTTTTACACTTTGCATATTTTTATTATACGTAATGTGATGAATAAATGCAAAAATATTTGAACATGTTCTAAAATAATGATATACTAAAATTAGAACAAGTTCTATTTTTTGGAGGAATTATGAAAATAACTTATTGGTCAGATTATGCTTGTCCGTATTGCTATATCGGTGAAACACGCCTATACAAAGCCCTGGAGCAAGCTGGGATAAAAGACGCACAGGTGGAAATGAAAAGTTTTGAACTAAACCCGTCCGCTTCCAACACGGTAGAAACGGACACATTACATCGCTTTGCCGTGAAATATGGCCTTACCCTGGAGCAAGCTCAAGCCCGCATTGACGGTATTTCGCTGTTAGGCAAACGGGAAGGGATTGATTTTAAGTATGCTACTACCCGCTATACCAATACCCTGGACGCCCATCGTTTAACAAAGTTTGCCGTACAAAAACTGGGGGCCCCCGTTATTAAACAAGTATCCAACTTATTATTTGATGCCTACTTTACAAAGAATTTGGAACTAGCCAAAAGAGAGGTACTACTGAATATTGCCAAGCAGTTGGGCCTTGACGAGAGAGAAGTATCTGCCATGTTGGACAGCAAGCAGTTTATCCAAGAAGTACACCAAGATGAGCAAGAAGCCGCCCAAAAAGGTATTTTTGGCGTTCCTTTCTTTGTATTTAATGACACCTATGTAATTTCCGGCGCACAAACCACCGCGGGGATTGTCCAGTTATTACAAAAGATACAAGCGGAGTCGCAACCTCAGTTTGAGCAAGGAATGGCGTGCGGCATTAACGGGTGTGGGTGCAAATGATTCTCCAACGCCTACCTGTACAGGGAGTATTTCAAACCAATGCCTACTTTTACGTGGATGAGAGTAGCAAACATGGCTTTTTAATTGATCCGGGAGCTGAACCGGAAAAATTGGCCAGTTACGTTCAAACGCAAGGGTGGACGATTGAAAAGATTTTGCTAACACACGGGCATTTTGACCATACCGAGGCGGTAGAAGCGTTATCTAACCGTTGGGAAATACCCTATCTTATCCACCCCAACGGGAAAGTATATTTGGAAAACCCCGACTATAACTTGTCCCGGTTTTGCGGGGCAGACATCGTGCTTACGCACGCCACCTATACAGATGATGGAAATACTACTGCCTTGTCTGTTAACCCGTCTTTTCAATTAACATGGCTACATACCCCAGGGCATACAACGGATTCTTCGGTACTGTATGATACAGAAAATCATGTGGCTTTTGTGGGAGATACCATTTTTAAAGGCAGCATAGGGCGCACAGACTTTCCGGGTGGAAACGAACGCCAACTTGCGCAAAGTATCCGGCAGATACTGTCTTTACCGCCACAAACCATGCTTTATTCAGGGCATAGTTTACCTACAGATGTACAAACAGAACGAACCCGTTACGGATTTTAAATTTAATTTGGGAGAGATTATATGTCTACACAAGAACAATTAAACCAACTCAAGCAGGAAATACAAGAAGTTAAAGGGACTCCGTGTGAGGTATATTCCCGTGTGGTAGGATACTTGCGCCCTGTTCAAAATTGGAACAAGGGCAAAAAAGAAGAATATGCCCAGCGCAAAACCTATCAAGTAATCTAGCGAACTAGAAGTTATGTCTTGCTCACCGCTCCTAGGCACTGACTCTAGGGGCGGTTTTTCTTGACTTAAAGTCCACTCTAACTGGTACAATATATTTAGGAGGGCTTATGAACAAAAAACTACTATTGCTAGGAATTATTTTACTGGGAGGATTTAGTATGGCTACGGCAAAAAGTTGGGATAAAGTTTTCGCAAAGAGCGATAAGGTGAGCGTCAAGAAAGTACATTTTAAGAATCGCTATGGGATTAAACTTGCCGCAGACCTGTATACACCTAGAGGTATGGCAAAAGACGCTAATCTTCCGGCTATTGCGGTTAGTGGGCCTTTTGGGGCGGTAAAAGAACAGAGCAGTGGCCTTTATGCTCAAACCCTGGCCGAACGCGGGTTTATTGCCATAGCTTTTGACCCGTCTTATACAGGGGAATCCTCGGGAACGCCGCGTGATGTGGCCTCGCCGGATATCAATACGGAAGATTTTAGTGCCGCAGTAGATTATTTAACCACGCTACCCAATGTGGATGAAAACAAGATAGGAGTAATCGGTATCTGTGGCTTTGGTGGATTTGCTTTAAACGTAGCCGCTATGGATACAAGAATTAAAGCTACGGTGGCTTCTACCATGTACGATATAACACGTGTAAGTGCAAACGGATACAATGATGCCGTGGACGAAAAGGGCAGATATGAGATGCTTAAACAGCTAAACACCCAACGTACACAAGATGCTAAAAATGGCTCGTATGCTCGCGCACAAGGGTTACCGGAAAAACTAACTGGACAAGAACCGCAGTTTGTACGGGATTATTGGAATTATTATAAAACACCGCTCGGTTTCCATAAACGGTCTATTAATTCCAACGGACAATGGACTACCACATCGTCACTCTCGCTTATCAATATGCCCATTTTAGCACGCAGTTCGGAAATACAAAGTGCAGTACTTATCGTACATGGAGAAAAAGCTCATAGTAGATACTTTGGGGAAGATGCGTTTAAGAAACTAAAAGGAAATAACAAGGAACTCTACATTATCCCAGGGGCTAACCACACAGACTTGTACTACAAAGCGGATGTGATTCCGTTTGACAAGATAGAGAACTTCTTTAAAACAAACTTAAAATAAAAAAATAATAATTAGATATAAGACCGCCCTCTACCAGTTTGAGGGCGATTTTATTATGCCCAAAAGTATGTAAAAAAGGGCACTATAAAAATGTACTGTGAAAACTAAACAGAGCATAGAAGTTTTCGAGTTATAGTGTCCACCCTCTGTCCAGCTTCGTCATAGTTTACTATAGTAAACTTGCTTAACTTTGCGAAAAAATCACCGATCTGTATCCACGACGGAAATGTCCTATTCATACCCCCTTTATTCTTATGCAAAAAAATACTGAAAATTTAAGTATTTTTTGATATATTTTTCGAAAACAGCTGGACTACTCTCTACGGAAGATGAGTGCCCATAGTAGCGCACTTAAGGACATAAAAAATAAGGCAAGGACCTAAATTTCAAGCCGTCGTATCAATTCTTTAGCGTTTTTGGCACAAATAGCTAACAGATTATTGGCCCACACGGCTTCGTCTTTTGTTAGGTTGGAATTACGAATAACCGTTTGTAATTGGTCCGGCAGCGCGTTCGCCATACGGATAAACTCTTTTTTAAACCAAGCGAACGACAAGTCCGTCTCTTGGCAAAATAACTGCCAGTCCTTTACGTTGACCCATTCTGCCGCTTTGGAAGATCCGATATACATGGCCATTTTAGTGGTCAGTTCCGGATAGATAGCAGTAGATAATAAATCATAAGCCGGAGCAAGCACGGGTTTGATTCCCGTGTACAATAACGAGGAATTTTTGGCATGGGCGTCATTATTGCCGATCAAGAAATTAAACATAACCCGTCTGGCCAACTCTAGCCTCGCTGTTACTGGATTATCTGTTATAAAAAGTAACTTAAAAACGGTGGCAAAATTAGGGCCGCCTTCGGATTGGTATTTATTTTTACTTAAAACAGCCAATGCCTGACAAAAATCTTCTTGATGTAATCGTTTAACCGCATCTGCTTTTAACATACGGTCGTAGCGTTTTACAAGCAACACACGCATATCTTTTAGGGTGTACATGGTACAAGCGGCCACATCTAACTCAAGTTGCTTGGCCACATTCATACACAAGAATTCGTTCAACACGGAATAGTCAATATGTTGAATAGGGGTTTTCAAAATATGGGTAGAGGGAGTTCCGGCTTTGGGAAGCAACATCTGACCATTGAGTAGGGTGACAGACGTTTTATCCTGTGCACCTGCCAAAGATAACCTTCGCGCATTATCCGGTGAATTGCCCAATGGACGTTTCGGTAGAGATTGCACATATTTAAGCCATCCTTCTTCCGTCAAGGAACTTCCATCTAATTTCAAAAACTCTTGAGGTGTTATGGGCGTATCCATAGGGACAAAAGACAATGCCCCCGCACAATCCCCGCCGATAGCTTCTAAGAGTGAAAAATCATTCGTAGCACTAATGCGAAACATAGACGCCAATGTTTTACGGGTTTCTTCATTTTCGGGAAGTAACCCATTAAAGAACGGAAGGCATTGTTTTTCTTCAAACGGTTTTGTTTGTAACGGCAAACTATGAGAAATGGCAAAACTAGCATCCGGATTATAAGAAAAAGAAATCTTTCCAGCCTCATCCTGTTTCAAAACGCCAATAGGGTTCCCGTATAATCGAACGGAGAGTTGTTTCTCGGACATGTTACTTGACCTCCGTTTCTAATCCCAATACGGTTAATACTTTAAGTGCTTTATTAAGAGCAATAGTTTCTTTGCCGGATTCCAAATCCACAATAAACCGAACTCCGACTCCTGCGGCGGCGGCGAGTTGTGCTTGCGTGATTTTTTTATCCTTGCGTGTATTGCGGACCATATGTCCCATATCTTTTGAATTTTTAATAATCATAGTTTTCCCGTTCAGTAAAAATTATTCCCGATAGGTAAATTTTAACATAATTTAGTGAGATTTTGTCAAGTTTTTTCCCGCTCGGGAATATTTTAAGAGAAATGGCAGAAATTTGGAAAAATCTTCCCGTTCGGGAATTTTTATCTTAACATTTTTTAGTGATAATCTTAACATTTCTGTTTATTTATTGTCTAAGATAGGTTTTTACAAATCTTAACATTTTTATTGTCTATTTCTTCATCAAATCCCCAAAATCCAAGCCAATTTGTTTACATGCTTTGTTTGGCTCGCAGACCGTCTTTTTCTTCTACTCCCACTAATGTCATTCCACGCTTGGGCAGATTCATAACCGCCTTGTGTAAATGAGCAGGGGCTAAATGCGCGTATATCTCGGTCATTTGGATGGTCCGGTGGCCCAGTAACTTGCATACTGTATAGAGTTCCACGCCATTTTGCACGAGTTGGCTGGCAAAGGTATGGCGTAATTTATGCAGGAAACTATCCACGCCTGCCGCTTTGGCTATTTTGTGGTAACAAGCCGTCAGAGAGCCTACATTGCGCGTACATCCGAAATCCACCACAAACTCGCTTTCTGCCCCGATTTTAGCCCGTTCTATGCCACTCCTTAAACTCTCGGTCATGGGAACAAAACGATAATATTCCGTCTTATTGGGGGCAATATACAGTTGGTTGTTAGCAAAATCGACATCTTGCCAACGCAGATTCATAATTTCGCCCCTGTGCAGTCCGGCATCAGCTCCTAGTAGTACCACAAGCCGCCAGGTATCAGTCGGACATGCCTTTAAGAGTTTATCTATCTCTTCGGGCGTATGGAACACAACCCGTCCGTGTGGCACTTTTAGTTCGAACACAAGCGACCAGTCCTGTTTAGGCACATATTTCCATTTTTCGCCTATACGCATGGAGGTTTTTATGCATTGTACTAGATGGTTAATATGATTTTTACCAATCTCTTTTGTGAGCAAGTGTTCTTTGAACTTTTGGACGAGTTCGGGAGTAACATCCTGCAAATAACGTGGCTTTTTTATCTCTTCCAAGTACCGGATAGCCAACTTAGTATGAGTAACGGTATTGCGCGATCTTTCCACGGACATATGGTATAGCAGTTTATCTTTGAATGCTTGCCACGTGATATTGATGGAAAAACGTTCTTTGACGGCATTTCTGCGGCGGATAAACTCTTGATATTTTAGCAGGGCTACCTGTTTGTTTTCGGTTTGTAGTGAGATTCGTCTTCTGACTCCGTTGAAATCGTAATAATCTGCGTAATAGTACGTCCCTTTTTTGATTTTGTGTACACTCATAATCCTCTCCTGTAAGAAGTGTTTTTTACACACACATTCACGCTTCTTATAGGGAGAGAAGTCAAGTAAAAGAATTACATTGAAAATGTCAATTATAAGATTTAACTAAGATAGGGAAGATATTTTTTTAATTACTTTAACAATATTATTATAGAGTTGAACAATTTGTTCATTTTTGCTTTTTTGCAATAGTATTATGATTAGCAATCTCCACAATTGCATAAACATCAAAACACTTATTTCTACTATATCGCTAATGTCATCAGGTTGCTTAAAAAATTCTGTTGTTTGTACGTCCGCAATTGGGCCACCATGTACAAATGAAGATAGTTCACTATACTTAGATAAAAGAGTATGCAGAAAATCGATTGGTATGTTTTTTTGACTCAAATCCCCAGACAATTCCTCTAACATATTTCCAAATGTAAATTCTTGCCTTAATTTAGCAAACTCTTTAAAGCTATATTTCTTAAATAATTGCTTGTTTTGGCCCAGTTGTTGATAAATCTCTTTTTGCGATGATCCACATTTTTTTAATTTTTTATACAAAGCGGTATGTAATTCATTTATAGCATTAATCTCACTATATTTCTTGACAAAAGAATCATCATTAGTACGTAGTGCCATTAACCAAATATAAAACGATTTTAAAAAAACTTCGATACAACCTCTGTGTAATATGTTAATACAGTAAAAATTCCTTTCATCTGCTAAACTAAAGATTCCTTCTTTTAGTGAGGCTATTTTTGCCACTGAATTCATTAGTTCAAAGGATGTCAAAGACATATGCGATTGCCAAATTTGTTCAACCACATTATTTGTATTCTCTTTTACTAACTCAAAAAAATTTTCATCAATTTCTCTAATTTCCTCAATATGATTCACATCTATTCCTCGTATTAAAATATTTAGCCAAGCAAACAAATCGACCAAGTTAAAAGATTATTTTCCCCATACATTAACCGTACGATAATCGTAAAAATACACGGTTTTAGGTTTTTTGGCGTGCTCTGCGGCATGTAAAAACTCCGCCGCTCCTTTTTCTTTTAATTGCTTTTTTGAAGCGACAGGAAAATAAATAGTTTCACAATTGCTTCCCATTATCGCATCTCGTATATGCTCATCTCCGCTTGTGAGTTTACTTCCAAATATTATCAAAGGTTTTGTTTTGCTTAATTTCTCCAATCTGCGATAGCAAACATTTAAATACGCGTTGTGCATAACCTTGTATAGTTTTTGTTCGCTAGTTCCTTCGGATATAAATACAGGATAAATATTCTTTTTTAAATTTGATAAAGTTTGCTCCTTGAGAGGAATATCAGTACGAGAATATGTGTTTTTTACAATAGAATCTCCTTTGTCAAAAATGTGAAGGCCGCCATGTAAATACAAAATATTTGGCTCTGAAACAAATCTTACATATTCCTCGTTCTTGTCTATACTTGCAAAACCATCAGATATGTCTAATGTTTCTTTAATTTTTTTAGTTTCTACCAATTCCTTATACTTCATAGTAGTCCAATATAATAATAAGTCATAATTTAATGTAAAAATACGGTTATATTGAGAAATAAATTTAATGGCCGCTAAGTATTCTTTATTTGATACATCTGTACATTTGTCCGGGTGGTTATTTGTTATGACCTTTACCAAATAAGTTTTAAGATCGCCGGCATCTTTTTTGATTTCCGCAATACTTTTATAATTGTATGCTTGTAAGATACGTTCTGCATTTTCTAATGCTTTAATAATTGTTTCAAAATCTTCGGTTTTGAACAAAATAAATGCTTCATGGAGAGCACTATTTCTTTTAATAATCCCAGTTTCTATAGCACTCGATAATAGACTAGTATAAGAGAAGCGTTTATTATCGTAGGCCATACTAAACCCATTTCCTAACAATAGAATCCGATCCTTTCCTTCTGTATTTTTAATAACATCGTCATACAACAATATTTTTGGTTCCATTTTAACTCTCAATATATAATAATGTATATTATTTATTATTTAATAATATTAAATAATTATACAACAAGATGATATTTTTTTACAATGCATAAACTACTCACACATATGAATCTTCAACTTATAAATTCAGGTTTAAAAGCGGTCTAATGAGTTTTCGAAAAAAGAGTATCATCCGGGTTAAGATTAATCGTAGAAAGTACATGCGTTTAATGTGAAGCGATCGAATATATAACTTGCTGAATTCGCCAAAATCCATTAAATAAACCATAGGGAAAAAAGACTTAAATCTCTTTTCTGCTATCTTTTTAGAAAAATTTACACAGTTCCCCGTCTCGCTGCCCTCACTGATAATTAACAAATGGCATTCATCACATTGTTTGAGATAAGAAGTATACTTATGATTTTTTTTATCTATTTCTTGTTGTAATTCAATAAAAGGATCTCCTATGCTTAACCCGATACTATTAACTCGAACATTTGTATAGGGATCGTAGAATCTATCAAAGGTAACTATAAAAGAGTGCTCTCCTAGACTAATCCACTCTTTATTTACACCCCAAGTCGGAATACCTACACGTTCAATTCGTTGAATGATTAAATCTTTTAATTTATTATAGTTGACATCAAGAATAGGTGTTGTCGGGTTGTAACAATATGCTAGGTATTCTTCTTTTGTGGAATAATTCTTTCGTTTATCATAATATTCGAGGAGCAGAGAAAGTGGTATATTATGTGTTTGTTGAAAATATTCAACTACTTTTACTCCGACGCGATATAGAGCCTGTATATTTTCAGCGTGGCTTTTTTTCTTATTCGTAGTATTTTTTAAGACAAATTGAGTAAGCTCTAGACCTACCTTTTTACCATTTTGGGTTGTAAAGATAAAATCAGGGCTTTCTGATAATATTTTTGAATCTACATCTATGTGATATTTTCTAATCCATTGCTTTCCTTGTTCACTTTCTAGGAACCGCGCCAAATACCATTCTTCACGTCCTTTTTGGGTGTTTTCTATAAGGAATAGTTTGCCGGAGTGAAATAATACAGATTTTGACGGATTTTTTGCTTTTTTCATACTTTTACTATACAAAACTTTATTTTTATCGACAATTTAAAGACCATATGTTTTGTTGAAATTAAGATCCTATCCTTTGTTTCGATGCTAAATTTCTATCAATCCAATAAAGATTTGATACAATTTTGGATATCTATATTTGGGGGCTTTTTATGGCTAATCCTTTCAAACCTGGTTCGACGCAGCATCAAGATTTTGAGACGATGAAAGATTTTATTCCATTCTAGAAAAAGTTTATACCTGCCATGATATTGAAGAATCCGAGTATAAAAATATCTGTTTCTCACAAGGGTTTCCGACAGATATGATTCTAAAAACGCTTAAATGGCTTTTTATAGAGCAGGATATACGCTATTGGAATTATTCGGGACGGGAGATGCTTTGGTCAGGTATTCCAAAACCTTAAAATCACTTCTTAAAAACAAACAAATACTCGTGGGCAAGCAGTAAAAAGTTGTATTTAATACTATTCGTTTTCCAGTAGCCAGTTGCCTTACAATTGTGCTGTTCCTTAATGATGATTTCTTTGAGAGTAAATCCTGCACTCACAAACTGTTGCATTACTTGGAATCCTAATGGAATTACGCATCCTTTTTTACGCGTATCGCCAATAAGAATTGAACAAAACTTATCTTTTTTAAGAACCCGATAGCATGAATCGGCTACTTTCTTTATTTCCGGCAAAAACTCCTTTACTGTGAAGTGAGATAAATCGCCATCAATATCTTCACTATACTGAATAATATTGGCATAAGGAGGATGTGCCGCAATTAAATCAATGCTTTCATTTAGTACACCTTTTAAATTCCTAGCGTCGCCCAATCTTACTACCACCTTGCCGGGCTTCTTACACTCGAATTTTAAGTGTTTGCGAGCTAATTTGGTCGCTTCGGGGTTAATATCAATCCCAATCCCATTACGGCCCAAGAGTTTTGCTTCCACCAAGGTCGTTCCACTACCGATAAACGGGTCTAAAATCATGTCCCCTGGCTTGGAATAGCGCAGAATGATATTTCTAGGGATAAACGGAGACCAATTACCCCGATATTTAGCATCATGGGTAGCCCAATCGCCGCGTTTCTTAAAACTCCACACGGTATTGGTTTCTAACTCAAAATCTTTCGGTTCGAGGGCTTTTTCTTTTTTCTTTTTTGCCATATTATTTAAACAATTTGTCCATAATGCCGTCTTCCATGTCTTTAATGCTATACAAATGCGTCAATATATCAAAAGTTTCTTCTAAATTGTTTCGGGCAGAAGTCCATCCTTTCCCATCAGTAAACCATACAAACGTAAATCCAGGGATATTGTTGGCTTCCAAAGCCAATGTTTTATAACTGCGAGCGGTTTCGTTGAGTTTGGACCCACCGCTTGCATAAAAGTTCGTTTCTATACCGTAAATCATCTTGGGTGTTTTGACTACGAAATCGAAGCGTTTCTCGGCTTTTCCCCGATTAGAAATAGCTGATAAATCAATGCCCCATTTTTTTTGTATTTCACTTATGTACATTTCCGAATAATAGGACTTGGGCGCATTATCGTCTCCCTTGGTAATACCGGATTTTTGTAAATGGGACTCTACGACATGTTCCATTAAATGACCGCCACGATTTTTGCGTCCATTAGAATCTAATCCCGTTTCTACTCCGGTGGCATAATCTACCAGGTTGCTCACTAAATGTCGCTGTAAAAGGCTAAAAAGGCCCGATTTTCGCATAAACTCCGCATATTCCTGTGGAGTAGATGCAATTTTATCAAACCGATAGATACGGGAACCTTTTTCATCCGTAATCTCTACTTCTTTTCCGCGTACGGCAAGAAGCAAAGGAACGCATTTTAACACTTCAGGGTATTTCTCCACCAACCGGATAAATTCATTCTCAATATCCGAATGTCCAATAAGAGTGTTTAAAATATTTAATTCCACCTTTATAGAATCAATATTCTGATAAACTTTGGGGAAGTCCACGTAATAATCGTAAGTAGCAATAGAAGTTTTGAAATGAGACAGCCATGTATTAAAATCACGAGTCATTTGTTCTCTCCTAAAAATTTGCAATCAAAAGTTCTTTTATTTTCCCACGAGCAGTATCTTTGCAGTTAATCATGCGGGAAGCAAGCACTCTTTCAATATTAAAAGCACTATATAGCTTATCGAAGAAGGAGTCCTTAGGATTTACATTGTGCGGATCAGAATTACTCAGTAAAATCTTGGCATGTTTAGAATGCACTTTTTCCACATAATGCGCCAGTTCAATTTGAGCATTGTCGTCAAACTCTTCCTTCGTATAGGAAGTAAAACTAGCCGTTTGTGTAAGGGGCCGATAGGGTGGGTCAAAATAAACCATGGTCTTTTTATCAATAAAAGCCATAGATTCTTTGTAATCGGCACACACAATTTCTACTTTTTGCAGGAGTTTAGATACTTTGCGTAGATTGTCGGCATCACAAATAAGCGGGTTTTTGTAAGAACCCATTGGCACATTAAACTCACCTTTGCGATTAACACGGTACAATCCGTTGAAGCAGGCATGGTTTAAGAAGATAAACAAAGCCGCTTTTTCAATTTCTTGGGCTTGCTGTTTAGCCACCAACGTATTAAACCTATCTCGTTTTTGATAATAATATGTTTTGCGTTGTGCTTCGTTCTGACCTAAAAATTCTTTTTCAATACTGGAAAGCGTTTTGATTAATTTTTCTACCTGAGTTTTAACCATCACATAGGTATTGATAAGGTCGGCATTGATATCGCTAATATATGCCTGCTTAACAGGGTAATTAGCAAGGACATGGAAAAGAACGGCTCCGCCACCAACAAACGGTTCTGCATATTTCTCAAAACGAGATAATTTTGATATACGTTTATTGATATCCTCAAGGAGTTGGGTTTTGCCGCCAGCCCATTTTAAGAACGGTTTGGCAACAGTTCTTGTGTCTACATAGCGCAAGTGGCGGTTATCGGCAGGTTTGGGGGTATTGGATGGGATAAGCCACATGTTTCCAATACGGCTTAACTCCGGAATACGGTTGTCTTGGCAGAACACTAGTACCCGTCGTTGAGAGATATTCCATTTTTCAGCTGCTTCTTTGGTCGTAAGATATCCTTGCATAAAAACCTCGCTTACCCATATTATAGCTTTTTATTCTAGGTTTAGAACAATAGCAATATCAATTCCATTTTAACATATTGTAAGCACATGTGAAATTATTGCGATTATATATATTTTGCGTTTAATTATAAGTATTTTAAGTATTGTAAAATACTTATATGAACACAAAGACCGAACTGTCTCATCATAAGAATATTATGAAACAATGGGGTAAGTATAAACGTATGTTATCTCGGAAATTAGGGAAAATCCCATCAGAATGGCTCATATTAAGTGACTACTGTCTTGATGACCCACATAAAAATGCTTGCATGACATTTACCATTTCGTCTATGCAAGATTTATATGTATTAGGGAAACAGCTTGGCGAGGCACTACCAAGGGATTTTAAAAATATTGGGACTGTGCCTGAAGAGACTTTAATATTTCTACGAGATTACAAAAAATTCTTTACAATTTCGATGGTTCTAAGTGATATTAATAAAGCAGAAATTGTTAATAATCTGCAGGATACGGTTAAATATGTATGTGACAATTACACAAACGTGCCTCCGGCAATGACGCAACGTATTAAAATGTTTCGTGAGTATTTAAAACGAAAAAACAAAAATCATAATGTGCTTAAAAACGTCTCATTGGTCGCAAATGTGATTTCTCAAATTATTGAGTTTTTAAGTATTAAACATTCTGCGAAACGCATACGATGGATTTCGGATAGGGATGCAATATTGGAAGTTGGAGATGGGGCTATTTTTGATCTCATCAATATATTTGTTACAAATTTAATCAGAGGACGCCGTAGCTCTATCCCATCTCTAGGCGTAGGGATGGAAAAAGAGATCTCGGGAATTTGATTTTGATATGTTCATTCAGTATCCAGATATTGTTACTGGGGCTGTATCTTCAATTGATTATGAAAAGCATAGAGTAACGAAACCAAAACATTTAGAACTATTAATAAATTC
The DNA here is from genome assembly GCA_017475405.1 of Elusimicrobiaceae bacterium. Lineage (GTDB taxonomy): Bacteria > Elusimicrobiota > Elusimicrobia > Elusimicrobiales > Elusimicrobiaceae > Avelusimicrobium. The sequence goes on along the minus strand of JAFVFN010000002.1, from coordinate 12,689 downwards.
TATTTTCAAAAATCCTTACATTCTAATATTACAGCTCAAAAATGAACGCCTAAATTTTATCAGATACAAACTGAACCAAAAGTTCTCATCGTCAAAAATTATTCGAGTTGAAGACGAACAAAAATGAAAGTTGCTTTATAGTGTCCACAAGTATGTAGAATGGACACTATAAATCCGGACAGTTCTATGCGCTCTTGTAGCAGGTGTGTTAGAGGTTATAGTGTCCAAACTCTGTCCTTGCTCTTTATAGTTCTTGTTGCTTATCTTGCTTATTAGTGACAGGTTCTCGTCGAAGAGTATAAAAGTTCTATGGCTAAAGAACGCATCGAACTTTTCTTATACTTTCAGTTTTTGTGCCAAAAAGTGTCCAAAATTTTACTCACGGATTATTATTTATCGTCGAAAAAATGAGGGAATTATAGTGTCCAAAATTCTGCCATTTTGTGCCAAAATTGGGTGATTTTTCGGGTTTTAGAAAAGTGAGTAAAAATTGGGGATTTATCGTCGAGAAATGATAAAAAAATCCGCTCTCAAAAAGAGAGCGGAAATTTCTTAAGACGTGCGCCCAACAGGAATCGAACTTGTATCTTCAGCTCCGCAGGCTGACACTCTATCCATTGAGCTATGGGCGCGTAAATCGGTTACACAATTTCACTACCTAATTAGTATATCATTTTGTGCAACACATTTCAATATCTTTTTTATTTTTGTACGATATGTACGGCAAAACCAGCCACTTCATCCTGCAAGTAAATCACACGTAATATGCCATCCGTGTAATCCGCCGTTTTCCAGTTCAGTGCCGTACCGCGTTGCTGTAAATACCAAGCAGCCCGGGCCGCATTATTGGTTGCAATGGCAATATGACCGTGCATACCGTGAAACGGTTTTTTCATGGCCTCAATATATGTAGCGGCAAAATATGCCCCGCCCTTATCTTCTTTAGTAAAACCAAATGTTTTCTCAAAAAAGTCGGCAGTTTGAGTAGCTTCTTTTTCATTGGCATGATTAATGCCGACATGACGAAGATTAAAACCGAGCATTTCTTCAATAGCCGCGTGAGCGCGTTGCGTAATTATGTCCCAAGCTCCTTTGTGTAAATCCGCGGCAAAAACGAGTTTATTATTGCATTGGGCGATTTCTTTTTGATCGGAAGTTAATAAGGCATTCCCTTCACGTTTGAAACATCGGGCATCTTTTTCCCCTTCCGGTAAATCCGAAGCCACAAAATCTGCTCCGAGCTCCAAGGCATCGCTGACCTGTGCCCATGGCCCCTGCACACCGATAAGTACTTTAGGAAACGTAATACGAATCTTCCCCAGCATGGGAAGCAATTGTTTGTTCCACGGGAAAATAACCGCATGGATCTCTCCGACTCTCAGTGCCTTAATCGCATTTAACGTACGATCTTCACTGGCAGCAGGGATCCCGGCAATCAAACCGACATTAAAAATTCTTTCTTGTAATGTTTCTTCCATAATTAAGACCTCTTATCTTTTTCAATTTGTGCAAGTAAAAGCTGAATGGCATGTACCGAACCACGTCCGATATTGCGCTCCCGGGTATGAGAAATGAGTAACTTTTCCGTGACTGTCCCGTTGGGACCCGCTACGGCTACCCAAATAGTACCGACTGGTTTTTCTTTCGTACCACCATCGGGTCCGGCCACTCCCGTAGTAGCCAGCGCATATTGCGTACCCAGTAAACGACGTACTCCCTCTGCCATTTGACGGGCAACGGGCTCACTGACCGCTCCGTATTTTCCCAAATCATGTGCACTCACGCCCAGTACATGTTGTTTGACCTCGTTGGCGTAAGAAACTACCCCTCCCAAAAAATATTCGGAAGCACCGGGCATAGAGGTAATTATATGAGCAATGGTCCCCCCCGTACAACTCTCGGCACAGGACACGGTAACGCCAGCATTTTTAAGGCGACGAAGTAAATCCTCCCGGCTGTCTCCCTCACTGGACGGTTGGTACGGCAAATCCTGCAGTGCCGTTAGTAAATTTTCATACGTTTTTTCCAACTGTTCCACAGCACTTCCCTTGGCTGTTAAACGAAGCCGCACATACCCTTCACTGGGCAAATATGCCAAACTTATCCCTTCCAGTAAGGTTTCTTCAAAATCGGCAAGTTTAAGGGCAATTTCCGACTCCGGTACATCAAACACCGTCACCATTTTAAAACGTAAAAATAAGTCTGTAAACTTGGTTTTAAGCCGCGGCAATACCTCGTTGTGCATGAGGTACTCCATTTCAAACGGTACGCCCGGCAAAGAAACCAATACTTTATTTTTATGTTCAAACCACATGCCGCTCGCTGTACCCTTGCGGTTACGAAGCGGGGTACATTTTTCCGGCAATAGAGCTTGCGAGATATTATATTTATTCATCCGGCTGGGAATATCGGCAAACATTTCTACCAGCCAATGATATACTTCCTCATTTTGCACCAGTTTGCAGTCAAAATATTCAGCAAGTACTTTCTTAGTTAAATCGTCTTTAGTAGGACCCAATCCGCCGGTCAGCAGAATAACATCAGCGTGCAACGAAGCATCGTTAATAGCTCGAACGATAGCATTACGCTCATCAGCTACGGAACGCATTTCAACTGTTTCGGCTCCTAATTTGGTTAACTCACGCGCCATAAAGCGGGAGTTTGTATCCAAAATCTGTCCCAGTAAAATTTCATCCCCAATGGTAATAATAACAGCTTTCATAAGGTCCCTCCATACGGCAAGGTATTTATTTTATTGTATCTTTTTATGCTTGTTAAATACAAACTTTTCTGTTTTATGTTATAATGTATGTACAATTTACTCTGTTTTTGGAGTCCTGCTTCAAAGCGCAGGAGTGTCCGGGAAATCCGGATCTCTGATAGTTCAAAAACAGCTGATTTAGACATTGCCATACCGAGCCGATCCCTTGGTAGAGCGGTGTCAAATGTTCGTATAGTTTTCTATATGAGCTACGGCTGTTTGCATAACTAAGCACTATCAGAGACTTGGCGCAAGCAGCCGTTATGTTTGTGTTCTCCAAAAACAGAAATTTAAAAGGAGAATATAAATGAGAAATAATCAGGCATTTACATTAATCGAACTACTCGTTGTTGTACTAATAATAGGAATTCTAGCTGTCATAGCAGTACCACAGTATCAACAGGCCGTTGCGAAATCACGCTATATTGGAATGATTACTGCTGGTGATGCCATTCATAAAGCAGAAGAAGTATATTTTTTGTCCAATGGAACCTATGCCAATAGTCTTGATGAGTTGGACATAGAAGTTCCCATCGCCTCAACCATTAAAGCAGATTTATTCTCTAATGATACGGGACATGGAGCTGTTGTGGTTACTGATTCCTCCTTACCAGATATAAGTTATACCATTTATTTTGATCATCACTCTAGTTATGGAATCCCCAATGAGCTCACAGGAACTCGTCAATGTCGTGTTACAGATTTAACCAAAACAAATCTCAAAGCCATCTGCCAAAAAGTAACAGGAAATGAAGTTGTTTTGGCTAGCGGATTTTACAAATCCTATTTTTAATATCCAGTTTAGACTTAACGCTTAAGAAATAAAATCCGCTCATATAAGGAAACAGCCCATCAACCGATGGGCTGTCGAATTCTAATACAACATTAGTTATTAATGCAATGCTTCCAACATGGCCGGGATCACTTCATACAAATCCCCTTCCAATGCAAAATGCGCAGCCTTCATCATAGGCGTATCGGGGTCTTTATTAATCGCCACAATCACGTTGGCCCCGCTCATACCGGCCATATGTTGTATTTGTCCGGAAATCCCGCAGGCAATATACAGTTTGGGCTTCACAGTTCGCCCGGTTAACCCGATTTGATAGCGGTAATCAATCCAGCCGCTGTCCACGGGACCGCGGGAGGCACCCACGGCACCGCCCAAACGGGCAGCGAGTTTTTCCAGTAATTTAAATCCTTCTTTATTGCCGACTCCGCGACCCCCGGCTACAATAATCTCGGCTTCCGACAAATCCAGTCCGTCGCCTTTGCTTTTGATAAACTGCACGAATTTGGCCAGAGAGCCAGTATATTTACCAGTATCCACGGGGACTTCAATGATTTCCCCGATGCGTCCCGGTTGCTTAGGAGCTTTCTCATAGGACATAGGGCGCAAAGAGCACATCTCCGGACGGGTTTTGGCACAGGTAATCGTAGCCATCAAATTACCGCCAAACGTCGGGCGCGTGGCATAGAGCTGACCATCCTCTTTATGGATAGAGACCTCTGTTGCGTCGGCTGTGAGTCCTGTGCCAACAAATACAGCCGTTTTGGCAGAAAGAGCTCGTCCCATATTAGTCGCCGGGATTAAAAATTTATTGGGTTTGTATTGTGCTACCAAGTCAGATAGCACACGGGCATAGACATCGTCCAGGTAGTTTTCCAAGACGGGTACATCACAAACATACACACAGTCTGCACCGTGGTTAATTAAATCCTGCGCAAAAGCTTTGACCTGATGCCCCAGTAATACAGCACATAGTTTTTCACCCAAGTCATCGGCCAGTTGTCGACCTGCCGTCAAGAGTTCGTAGACAGTCGGACTTAATTTGCCGCGTTGGGTCTGTGCGAAAATCCATACATTTTTATAATCCTGTAAATTCATAGACGTTCCTTAAATATATTTATTCTCTTTTAAGAGTGCTACCAATTTGGCGGCCTTTTCTTTGGCATTGGCACCTTCAACCGCCACGGCGTTTACTTCCCGTTTGGGCACAAAGGACTTGACTACCCGTGTGGGACAATAATTGATCCCCAGCTTGGTTTTATCGGCCTGTACGTCATCAGCGGTCCATACCGTAATAGGAACCCGTTTGGCAAGCATCCGTCCTTTGACGCTGCGTACACGCGGTTTATTGATTTCCTTGACTACGGAAATCACACACGGGAAATTAAGTTCTACAACCTCACTGCCATCTTCTGTTAAGCGTTCCACAACAATGCTGTTTTTCTCAACACGCACAACTTTTTTGACAAATGCCGCATTGGGGATTTGAAGCCAGGCCGAAATCTGCGGACCGATATGCCCCGTATCACTGTCGTTGGTCTGTTTACCGCAAATAATTAAATCCACGTGCTCCAACTGATTAATCTTTTCAATGCCTTTACTTAACGCATAAGAGGTAGACCAAGTGTCCGATCCGGCCAGTGCACGGTCTCCCAGTTGAAATACCTCATCGGCGCCCCGGGCAATACTGTCGCGCAGGACAGCCTCCGCCTGCGGCGGTCCCATGGTAATCACAGATACTTTGCCTCCGACTTGTTCTTTAAGGGTAACGGCTTCTTCCAGGGCAAACTCATCAAACGGGTTCATGGCACTTTGCGTACCTGAACGGATAAGACACCCTGTTTGCGGATCAATTTTGACGTTATCAGATTTGGGGGTTTGTTTTACACAAGCTACAATATGCATATTATTCTTCTCCCTCTTTAGAGGCATATTCTTTAATCAGTGCCGTTAAAATTTCGTTTTTCTGGATATGCACCGTACCCTCGTAAATTTGGGTAATCTTGGCATCGCGCATATATTTTTCCAACGGAAAATCCCGCATATAGGCAATCCCGCCGCACAATGTAACACATTCGTCAGCCACTTCCATGGCCACATTGGAGCAGAACAGTTTGGCCTCGGCACTGTATTTGGTCCAACGTTGTCCTTTCAGTTTTTTAAGCTCGTCGTGTACCGTTGTTCCGTTGTCCAGTGCGTTTCTGACCGCCGGCAAATACTCCGTATCCATGCGGTGCGTCAGGTTATATACAAGAGCACGCCCCGCTTCAGTTTTGGCAGCCAGTTCGGCTACTTTGTGTCCGAGTGCCTGGAACGTAATAATCGGTTGCCCAAACTGTTTGCGCGTGCGCAAATAGGGGATCGTCGTATCCAGGGCCCCCTGTGCGATACCGACTGCCTGCGCAGCCACGCCCGGACGGGAATAATCCAAGGTTTCCTGCAAATAGAGCAGCCCGCGTCCCTCACTGCCCAACAGGTTTTCTTTGGGAACGCGTACATTTTCAAAAATCAATTCATACGTCGGATTGGAACGAATACCCATTTTTTCTTCTTTTTTGCCGAAACTAAAACCCAGAGTCCCTTTTTCAATGACCAACAGCGAAATTCCGCGCGGCCCGCGGGCCGGATTGGTATTAACAGCCACGGTGTAAAAATCAGCTTCTTTACCCGTTGAAATAAAATGTTTAGTCCCGTTTACCACATAATAGTCACCGTCTTTAATGGCCGTGGTTTTAAGCGCGGTTGCATCGGATCCAGCTTCCGGTTCCGTTAAGGCAAACGCCCAAAGTTTTTTGCCGCTGGCCAAATCCGGGCACCATTTGTCCCGCTGCTCTTTCGTAGCCGCCAAAAACATGGGGATCGCTCCCAACGCCGAGGTTCCCGGCGTTAAAGCTAGGCCGGCACAGGCACGGGATAACTCTTCAAAAGCCATAGCCAGACACGTAATTCCCCCACCCAGTCCGCCGTACTCTTCAGGCAGCCACAAACCAAACATCCCTGATTTGCGGTACTCCTCATACATTTCGATAGAAAACTCTTCTTTGGCGTCCATTTCGGCGCGTAAAGGTTTTAATTTTTTTTGGGCCAGTTCGCGCGTCGCATTGAGCACTTCCTGTTCCATTTCATTAATCGCGTAATCCATTAGTCGGCTCCCTTCTTAACAGGTTTATAATAACGTCTTTTACGGCGAAAGAAACGCCGTTTTCCGCCGTTTTTCTTAGTAGGCGGTACCAAACTTCTGTACAGGCGTTCCTGTTTTTTGACCATCGTGGCCGCGGTAAATTCCGAAAAATCCCGTCGGTCTATATTGGCTTCAAAACGTTCCATGAGCTGCTTGTGGCGAAGCAGCACTTTAAGCTTATCAGCAAACGTGTTAATATCACTGGGCGCTACCAAAAAACCGGTCTTGTTATTGGTAATCACTTCGCTGATACCGTCCACATCATAACATACGGCCGGCACGCGCATGGACATTGCCTCTAACAGAGACATCGGCAGCCCCTCGCGAAGAGACACACTGGCATAAATATCACTAATGGCCAAGAGCTCCAGTGCGTCATTGCGCCATCCGGGAAAAAGTACCTGTTTTTCAATATTTAAATTATGCACCAACGTCAGTACCTGCTCGCGCAGCGGACCGTCCCCTGTAAAAATGAAATAAACGTTTTTAAGCTGCTGCAGAACCTTATAGGCAGCAAATACAAAATGAAGCGGATTTTTAAGCGGTTTACAATTGGCCAGTGCCAGTACCACTTTGGCGTTAGCCGGGATCTTCAAAGACGCTTTTTTGGCTACGGGATCAAACTTGAGCGGTAAAATCGGATTAAAATTAACTCCGGCTCGGATAATCTCGCTGCGAGTGCCTTTACCGATCCCCAGTTCTTTGGCCTCTGCGGCGTTTTTACGAGATACAAACACAAGCACATCGGTAAACTTAGCACAAGTTTTTTCGACCCACACGAAAAACTTAAAATGTTTCTCCCCCTGCTCCTTGGCAAACCCTAATCCGTGGAATGTGTGTACCACTTTGGCGCGACGCCAAAAAATACGGACCGCCAGTCGTCCTAAAATACCAGCCTTGGGTGCATTGGTATGCACGATGTCCGGACGCACTTTGCGAAGCACCAGTCCCATTTGAATCAGAGCTACTAAATCGTGGAATGCATATTTGACTTTGACATCGTGTTTGAGCGCTTTGATGAAAAATAAATGACTGGGATCTCCCTTAAATTTACCGTCCAACCGACCGCCGGGACCGGTGGCCAGATAGGTATCAAACTGTTGTTTGTTGATGGTTTTCATGGTAGCCAGTACACTGGCCTGTGCACCGCCCTGATCCAGACGGGTAATAAAATATAAGATTTTCGTTTTTTCCATTAGTGAATCTCACCTGTTGTAGTATTCAAAATACGGCCCTCCGGGAAATAATACTTAATAATCCCTTTGTAGTCCGATCCCGCTTTGGCAAGCCCTTCCGCACCGCGCAAACACAACCCCTCGCCCAGTCCGCTGTCATACCCGCGCACAAGTACAGCACGAATATTTTTACCCTGATAGAACGGTACTAGATCAAAGAAGTTGGAACGCAGCGTTCCGGCTCCTATAATAAATGAAATCTCCTGCGGGGTAGTAGCTTCATATGCGGCTTTGCTTCCCTCAAAACGCATAGACAAAATACGTCCGTTCGCAGACAGTCGGGTAGGCGTCATAGCACGCAATTTGCCAATCTTGGCCACATATGAAATACGTTTTTCAATGGCCTTGGCATCATACAAATAGATCCATTTAATGCCAGACCATTGCGTCGGATCCTGCGGACGGGAAAACAAATCCGCCGGCGGATTGGACAGCATATATTTACTGACGTTTGCCGGTGAAAACACGTAAGCGGGTTTAAGCTCCGTGTTGGCAAGTGTAGCGGCTGTCACCACACCGCAATTGGCGTAAGCGGCGGCAGCCTGTGTTAAGCGCACCTCACCGGAAGTCTGGGAGGCATCCAACAGCGTTTTAAAAATCAAATTAATACCCTTGAACTGGAACTGCACATCGTTGTCAGTAATATGATAGGGTTCGTCTTGATGCTCATCCACTGCCTGCAACAAAGCCGATCGTAAGACCACGGCAAGTGATTTAAGCGCGGACTCCTGCGCGACGTCCTGCACCTGAGCAGCCAGTAACGCCGGAATCAGGTCTTCGGCATATACCTCGTTTACCAGTAAAAAACCGTCATTCTCAGGGATGACCCATAAATCACCTTTGAGCTCTTTATCACTTAGATCCGCCGCAAAAATATTTTCGGTTTGTGCATTTTTGACAAGCAGGGTTTTATTCGGGTTTTCCAAAGACAACCGGAACGGATACGCCGCCGAGAACTCCACCTGTCCTTTGGCATTGGTAAAATCAACTCCGTGAGTCTGCGGGTTAAACTCAATACGTTTTTCAATATACGAGGGTATTTTGAGTACATCGCCGCGTTTTTCGTCCGTAATTTTAACCGTCCCCGAGGCCATCACTGTTATTTTTTGCAACTGCTGCGGGAGCTGATTGCGGCCAGCATATAAGGCCATTTTGACCCGGGCAGACGGCGTGGACTTCATTTCATGTACAATGGGCTGCTCCAAACGCAGGTAAAACAAATAGTCAATGCTTTTACTACCGAAATCTTTGGAGTATTTTTCAATCTTGGCGGCCAGTTCTTTGTTTTGCGGGTCTAAGCTGTAAAGCGTCGCATAATATTGCCAGGAACGAAGTTTGTCTTTGTCTTTTTCGGAAAGTTTGGCAAACAGTTCGACTGCAGCATAGTTTTTTTCATCGTGAGAGAGCGATTGCTGCAAAAACACGGGAGCCATCTTCTTGGCGACCTTGGTCTCTGAGGCTATACGCCCGAGCATATATGACACAAACGAAATCGCATACGGATTTGAAACGTATAAGTACTGTAATTGCTCGGCCGCTTTTTCTTTGTTGCCGCCAAAATACCAGGCAAGAGCTGCTCCTAGTTTCGCCGAAGACACATACTCAAAATCAGCCGATAAATATAACAAATGGTCAAAAGTTTCCCGGGCTTTTTTGTATTTACCGGCCGATAATAAAATCCAACCCCGGGTCAGCTCTACAAACGGGTCATCGGGGTTTAAAGATTTGGCTTTTTCAATATAACCCAAGGACTGTTTAACCTGTCCGCGCTGTAGCGCCAATACAGCCAACTCCAAATTAGCCGAAGAAGCGACTTGTTTATCCGAAGCATTTTCAAAGGTTTTAAAGGCAAAATAGCAGTCCTCTTCCTCTTGTGTGCAACTGCGCGCGGCCGCGGCAATCTCCGGTGGCAGGGAATAATCCAGTACCGTTTTATGAAGAGTAATTTCGTTTAGTTTGCTGTCCATGCGCTTGGTCGCAATGGAAGATTTAGACACGGTAGGTACCGCAGTCTCCGGTTCAGTTACGGAAACTTCCTGCGCAGACAAAGATAAAGGCATAAAAAGGGTAAAAATAAGAAGAAATTTCTTCATATTTTTATTATAGCAAATATATCAGCAACAATAGAGTTTTTGGGCCGTCTCGCAAATTCCTTAATATCTCTGAAGAGTATAATTTAGCTATTTTTGTGTCAGGATAATGACAAAGCAGCACAAATACGTTTACCTAACGAAGAATTATTATATATCACGCAAAAACGATCTCCGGGGCGATTAGTTGCATGGGCATACCTAAATACAATTTGAAAATCACGCACAGCTCTACATGTTTCATATGAATCATTTTTGTCAGGGCAATAAGTTGCCAAGGCTTCATCTCCCCCACCATAATCTAAAAGAAAATATTTACCACACCGCCAAAATTCACCTTCATTGCCACCAGTAGCGATGTTACATTCAGTAGGTATCTCCACCTCCAGCTCTCGCCCATCACTTGTATATTCCCCGTTAGATAAGTAATAAATTTCTTCGGCCTCCACCATGCTTTTCAAAATGGGCAATACGGTAGAAACTCTTGCTTTGATAACAGTCATTTTGTACTGCGGTAAAGCTACTGCTGCCAAGATACCTATAATTAATACAACTACCAAAAGCTCTATGAGTGTGAATGCTTCTTTATTTTGATACATATTCAATTCTCCTTATATGGTTTTTATCCCTATAAAGAGAAAATATCAAAAAAAAAAAACGTGTCAAGTACTTTTTCTGCTACGTGTTGTATATTCAATACAAAATGATATATATTTGAAAATTTCCCCAGTTTATAATAACTGGGGAAACACATCAAAATTAACATACTGACATATATCATGGTAGGTATACATCCGGCATAACCCAATCCGAACTAATACAACTACCCGTATTAGGATCTGCCTGACAATAGATACCATTGTTGGTGTCTGTTGTTATAAGTTTTCCATCTTCATCATATAATAATTGATATCTATATCCATACTTTGTACAACTTCCATCTTCATTCCAACTGCTACACCCAGCTCTTCCCGTTTTATTTCCATCTGAGTCATAGAAATAGACATCGGATATACCATCATATTTGTTACATTGTCCTGTACTCGTATTTAAGCTTGTGTTGCAATAGGCCACAGTTTGCGTACCCTTTGCATCGTCATATATATACTTATAAGAAGTTCCCTGATAATTGGTACACGCACCATCACTATTATAATTGGTGCATGTTTCAGAAGAAAGGATCCTATTTTGACTATCATAATTTGCTTCTGTATACTTTCCATTCGTGCAGTTACCTCCAATACACGATACTTTGGTATAGCTACCGTCATCTTCATAGGAAATATTAGATATATTTTTAGAGCAACTTTCAAGCGACGAACCACTGGAACATGTCGTCGAATTAGTTAATCTTCCCTGCTCATCATATTCATATTTAGAAGAAGGAGTCCAAGCATTACAAGAACCCGTATCACGATTGATATTACTCCCTAAACAACTATTGGTAGATAATATATTCCCATTTACGTCATAGATAGATTCCTTGACAGAACTGTATGTATTACACGATTGAGCTTGCATATCGGCCGTAGCGCATGTTTTAGTTATTTGTGATTTTGTGCCATCCTCAGATTGTTTGGTTTCATATTCATAAATATTAGCTCTCTTACAACTGCCATCACTATTATGGTTGGCAGAATAATACATACATTCCCAAGAAAATGTTTTATTTCCTTGACTATCGTATCTATTAATTGCTACTGTACCATACAAATCACACGTAATACCATCTGAATTCCATGTGACACAAGATTTTTGACTAATTTTATTACCTTGTGCATCATATTCCATCACTTGCGATGGTACCGAAAGACATGAAAAATTATCACCCCATTTGGCACAACCAGAACCAATCATATGATTTTGATTATCATACCAATAAAAGTCCCCACTATAAGCTTGTTTACAACTTCCATCACTGTTTTGCACTCCTCCAAACATATTATCACAGAAGCCATAAAATGTTCGATTTCCATTCTTATCATATGTAGCTACATTATAGGCATGACAAATTCCATCTTCTTGTTGAACACAAGAACTCTTGAACGTAATATTACCATCTTTATCATAGTCCGCATCTATACAAAAATTCGCATTAGTTCCTACTGATTGACATACCTTTTTATGAATAGACCCATCTTTATTCTCAGTTAAAGTACATGCAAATCCCTTTGATAAAGCATTATCGCAATTTGCCCCTTCACTGTTTACTCCTGGAGGAAATCCATTTCCTGTCCCTTCCAATATGTATGTCTTATATCCACTGGTTTGGCTCCCCGCTATCTCTTCTCCTCCCAGTAACTTACACAGCTTATTGGCTTTCTCATCTTCTGTTAGTGCCTCACAGTGTATCTCCCCCGGATAGTTCATGCTATGCTGCTGGTACATAATATAGTTATTAGCCAAATCACTTCGCGTAGATAATACATACGCATACTCTAAGTCATCACTAAGCTTTACCAGGGTCTTTTCATCTTCACTGTTAAAGTCCACATCCAACTCTTTGAGTCTGTCTGCGTAATACCCGTGGGCTAAGTAATATACTTCATTACCGGAGTTAATACTCTTGGTAGGTAACATAAGTGTCTTATATCTACTCTTGAGTACTGCCTGTTGGTACTGAGGTACGGCT
>JAFVFN010000013.1 GCA_017475405.1 Elusimicrobiaceae bacterium | reverse complement strand
GTTTGAGGAGGAACAGAAAGAAGAGCTCTTTTTATTAATCTCTCTAAATCTACTCCGGAGGCTCCCCTCCCTGTGGTGGATATGTCCCCCCTCTATCACTCAACTATTACAAGCTATCAAAAAAAAAAAACATGTCAAGCTGTCGTCGGGAGACAAATCCAACTAACTAGTGAAGAAGTATAAAATTTGGTATCTTATATATATGCGTATAATTTTATTATTGATTTGTTGTTTATTACCCGTCGTATTAGCCGCACAACCGATGCAGGAGTACGTACAGGCTCAAATGGCACACCCGGCCTTACAGGGTGCCTGGTGGGGTGGTTTGGCCGTATATGCAGATGAAGATGATCCCCTTTTTAACATACAAGGTAATACCCGCTTCGCACCCGCTTCCACGTTAAAATTACTGACTACGGCAGCCGCCCTTGAAAAACTGGGGCCCGATTATCGTTTTGAAACACGTCTTTACGCCACTGCACTACCTGATGAAAACGGTGTACTCAACGGAGACTTATATGTGCGCGGTGGCGGAGACATGACCTTAGGCTCTAAACGTGTCAAAGGCTCTGAACCCTACCAAACGGTACTTAAACAATGGGTAAAAGCCGTTAAACAAGCCGGTATCCGGCAAGTTAACGGAACGATTTATGCGGACGTGTCTTTATTTGAAGGACCGACGATTGCCGATAAAGTGAACTGGGAAAATATGGGCAACTATTTTGCGGCCCCTGCCAGTGCGTTGTGTTTCCACGACAACTTGTTTTCCATCCGCTTTAAAGGAGAACTGGGACACAATCAACTCGTTGAAGTATCTGGTACTTTTCCCCAGATACCCGATGTAGAAATCCAAAGTTTTGTACGTACGGATGCAAAAAACAAAAAAGACAACGCCTATGTATACGGAGCTCCGGATCAATATAATTTAAAAATTTTCGGTACTATTCCTACAACGCTATCCGGTTTTACCATCCAGGCAGCGATCCCCAATCCCGCCTTATTTATCGTGCAAGCACTCCAAGAGGCCCTGGCCCAGGAAAACATCAGGGTAGTCGGAACACCACAGGTAACTCTGCAAGCTCCTGATTATACATCTATGCAACTATTACATACACTCTTATCTCCGGAGCTTAAAGATATTATTTTTATTGTCAACAAACGCAGCTTCAACCTGTATGCCGATATGCTACTTAGACATTTGGCTATTGCTGATGGGAAACTCGGAAGTATCCAAAACGGGATTAAAGCACTAAACAAATTTTTACAAAACAACCATCTCGCCCAAGAAAACGATACCGTATTATATGACGGAAGCGGACTGTCCCGAGATAATATGTTAACTCCGCGTGTTCTGGTCAATACACTCATGTATATGGTACAAAGCGTTAATTTCGGATATTATTACCGCTCTCTGGCAACCCCTAACGACCGCGGTGATTTACTGGTACTTCGGCGGTTTTTAAAACCCAGTCACCGCATTGATGATGTACGTATTAAGGGAGGCACCATTGACGGAGTAAAGGCGCTGGCAGGGTATGTGCCTGATTCCAACGGACGTATTATTGCTTTTGCATTTATCGCCAATAATTTAGCAACCAACAAAGATGAAAGCTTATGGCGCATGCATGAAAATATCATCAAAAAGATGTTGGAGCAAAAATCCGCCGAGTAATTTGTTATAATAAACGTAGTAATACCGTAAAGGAGGAAATAACTCCGCACTCAGGTGCAAACAAACAATTTGATCTATCTTGGAAGCGTATGAAAAATACGCAGTATTTTGGGGAAACTCAAAAACTCGTCAATCCAAAGATAGCCGATAATTAGGTACCATTGGGCGGCCACCCAGTGGTGCCGAATGTCTCCCACCGCAAGGTGGGAAACTACGGCTGTTATATTTGGGTTCTTTGACGAGTACTCGGTATAGCAGCCGTTTTTGTTATAGCTGTTGAGTACTTGTCAATCAACAATAAAAGGATATTCACATGAAACCACAAGCATTTACTCTCATAGAGCTCTTAGTCGTTGTATTAATTATAGGCATTCTAGCGGCGATAGCTTTACCTCAATATAAATTGGCAGTTGTCAAATCACGCTTAGCCGCCATTCGACCGTTAATTGCCTCTATACGACAAGCCGAAGAAGCCTACTTCCTTGCCAATGGAGAATACGCACGATATTATGATGATTTGGATATAGACCTCTCCTCTTGTTCTTATTGGGGAAATATCAAAGATGTATTTTACTGTGATAAATATTTTGGTATTAACTCTACTGTAGATTTATCAGCAGCACAGGTATATTATTGTCCAAATCAACAAGATAGAGTGACTTCCACCGATTGGGGTAGCTGTTTTAGTGACAAAGCAGAGTTTCGATATCTCGTCTACTTTAATCACTCAGAAAAGCCCAACCAAATAGAATGCAACGGTTTCAC
The DNA here is from genome assembly GCA_017475405.1 of Elusimicrobiaceae bacterium. Taxonomy (GTDB): domain Bacteria; phylum Elusimicrobiota; class Elusimicrobia; order Elusimicrobiales; family Elusimicrobiaceae; genus Avelusimicrobium. The sequence continues at coordinate 84,569 of JAFVFN010000013.1, read as the reverse complement.
AGATCTTGGACGTAAGGTCTGTAATTCGCTGAGCTTATAACATATCAATATCCGCCCGTTTAAATGGGCGGATCAGTCTGTATTTAAAAATTTAACTTTGTGGAATACTCACATTCACACGCACGTTGTACTGTGGGAATCTGCTCTATCATTTTAAACAGAAGCGTTTTGAGCTTTTCAATGTTACTGTTAAATACTTCAAGTACTGCCTCATGGGAAACCGGCGGCATATCCCCCACAAGACCGGCATCATAATCGGTAATCAGGGAAATATTTAACGGACACATATTAAGCTCCTTAGCAAGATATGCTTCGGGGAATGCCGTCATGTTAATCACATGCCAGCCTTGATTAGTAAAAAAGGCAGACTCTGCCTTCGTAGAAAACCGTGGCCCGTTAATTACCACGACCGTTCCCTTATCATGAACAGGGATATTTAGCTCTTGGGCTGTTTTAACGGCCAATTGGCGCAGTTGCGGACAATAGGTTTCAGCCGGGGACGGATGCTGCACCGAAATGCCCTCAAACACAGAGGCACTTTCAAAAAACGTATTTTTACGGCCATCAGTCCAATCCACAAATTGATCACAAATGACAAAGTCACCGGGCTTGATATCTTTTTGCAAACTGCCGGCTGCACACGGGGAAATGACCCGCGTACATCCCAGACGTTTCATGGCCCAAACATTGGCACGGTAGTTGACTTGGTGAGGTGGAATAGAATGATCTCGACGGTGACGCGGCATAAAGGCCACTTTATGTGCACCGATGGTGCCGATAAACACACTGTCACTGGTTTCACCGTACGGTGTATATATTTTGACTTCTTCAATATCTTTTAAAAAATTATAAAACCCGGATCCGCCGAATACACCGATATCTGCCTGATTTAAGATTTCCATAAGCACCTCCCTTTTCCTGCATTGTAGCACATTTTAGGCAGAAGTGACTTGTATAGTTTTCCATTTACCGCGTAAAAACCGCGCCAACATAAAGACTGCCGTTAGCCAGGCATAAAAAGTAAGCCAGCTCCATACCCACACTACCGGCGCCTGCAACTTATATACCAGCAGCCACGTCCCCGGGATTAACAGAAGCCAGGCACATCCCATCATAACATGCATATAATATTTGGTATCTCCCGCTCCGCGTATAGCCTCTCCGAAAATAAGATACGTTGCATCCCCCAGTACGAAGAGACTGACCAGTTTCATAAGCGGCCAGGTCCGCGTGGCAATTTCTGCTCCTCCGGGCGTACCGGACGGGATAAACAAGTGCAAAAACAACGGTGCTCCGAAGAAAAACAGTAACGCAATACTTCCCGCATACGCGTATCCGATCTTGCATGCATTTTTTACTACCTGCACACTCACGTCCGACCTTTTGAGTCCCTGGTATTTACTGACCAAAATCTGGATCCCCACACCCAGTCCCATAATAACCGTAAATACAACTGGCTGCATGGACATGACAATATTACTGGCCTGCAAAGAAACCGTATCAATATTGCCTACCATAAACGTAAAAAGCGTAAACGAAATCACGTCCATCAAAAACCCAAATCCGTTGGGAAGTCCAAACCGCACCAGTCGGGTAAAAATCGGTTTGTAAAAACCGGCCAACCTGGAGATCCTAAAATCCGTGCGTGCAGAACCGGCAAAAAGCAGCGTACAAAATATAACGGTAATTACCCCGCTTCCCAACACCGTGGCCCAGGCCGCTCCCTTAATCCCCATCGCCGGGAACCCCAGTTTTCCGAAAATCATCATATAATCCAGTACAATATTAACCAGATTACCAGCTAACGCCGCATACATGGGGATTTTGGTTTGTCCGCGACCGCTGAAAAAACTTCCCAACGCGTTATTGATAACGGCCAGTCCGCCAAATAGATTTAAAATCGTAAAGTACTCCCGTTCCAGCGCGCGCACGGGGGCGGCATGAGCAAATCCGTGGATAATCGCATTGCCCAGCGGAGTGAGTGCGGCCAAAATTAATGCCGACAGCAGTGCCAAAAATACACCCTGCCATAAAGACAAAGTTACAGAGGCCTTTTTCTTTTTAGCGTCAAACTGGGAAATAAACACACTGGTATAACCGGCAAGTCCCATAAACATCGCAGCAAACGTCATGGCGAGCATCCCCCCCGGCACACAGGCACCCAACGCCTGTGGTGAATACCATGACAAGAACATGCGGTCTGCAAACTGCATGACCACCTGCGCCGCCATGGTAACTACCAGCGGGTAAGATAAAAACCACAATTCGCCAAGCGAAGTACACACCGAACAAGTATGTTTCACAGGTACCACAAAAAAGAGCCCCGTGTGAGCGGGGCCCCTAATAAAGTCTTCAAAAATTACAGTTTGACGACTTTGACGGCTTTCGGGCCTTTTTCGGATTCTACTACTTCAAATTCCACTTCTTGGCCTTCAGCTAAGGTTTTGAAACCGTCGCCTTGAATTTCCTGATAGTGTACAAAGAGATCTTTAGAACCGTCTTCGGGGGTTACAAAGCCGTAACCTTTTTGGTCGTTAAACCATTTTACTTTTCCTTTAGGCATTTACTTTTACTTCCTTATTTATTTATATCCGGTACTTAAACTTAATAAGTACCTATCATTACTATACTATAAATGTAAAAAAAATTGCAAGTACTTTTTTATATTTTTAAAGTTATAATGTATATATGCAACTTATAGAAGCCGTTCCCAACATATCCGAAGCTCGTGATAAAGAGAACCTAACTCGCATCCTGGGAGACCTGCAAAGCGTCCTGGGCAGCGTTCGGTTGTTACACGTCGACAGCAATGAAGATGCCAACCGTACCGTGCTGACTCTGGCGGGTAACCCCGAACAAATCGTACGCGTTTGCTTTATGTTGTTTAGGATCTGCCAACAATATATAGATATGCGTTTTCACGCCGGGGAACATCCGCGTTTGGGCGCGGTCGATGTATGTCCGTTGGTGCCCATTACGGATATTACACTCGCGCAAACAGCTGCCTATGCGGACGGACTCGCGCGCCGCGTTGCTGATGAACTGCACATCCCCGTATACTTATATGAAGCCAACGCCACTTCTGCCGAACGTGCCAACTTGGCAGTACTAAGACACGGTGAATATGAAGGCCTGTCTCAAAAATTCAAAACGTTACCGCCCGATTACGGACCGCATCATTGGAACGACGCAGTAGCGAAAACCGGTGCCAGTGTTATCGGAGCACGTCATTTTTTAATTGCATTTAATATTTCGTTAAATACGGAAAACGTTTTGTCCGCGATTGACATAGCCGCCAAACTGCGTGAAAAAAACGGCGGACTTTGCGGCGTAAAAGCAATCGGTTGGTATATGGAGGAGTATCGTTGTGCACAGGTTTCTTTTAACATCACAAATTTTCACCAAAATAATTTACAGGACGTATTTGAAGCGTGTAAAAAAGAAGCTGCCGCGCGCGGCTTACAGGTAACCGCAAGCGAGTTAATCGGCCTGGTACCGTTGGAAGCAATCCTGCAAGCCGGAAAGTTCTACTCCCCCAAAGAACAAAAAGAAGAAAGCCTTATTGCATCGGCAGCAGAACATCTTCTGTTAAACAAAATTCGCCCATTTATACCTCATGAGCGAATCTTGGAAAAATGCCTGCAGATCAAATAAAGATTGTTTGTAAAACGTTTATAAACTCCTCACAACCATTTACACATAATCTCCCAAATCTTACGGTCACAACCCTGAAGTTTGTCTTTTGCCTACTACGCAACTACGTCAAATTTAAAACAGCCGTCAGTTCTACAAATTGTTGCGGGGTAAGTACTTCGGGACGTACGGTTATCTGCAAAGAAAGCTGTTTGAGTGCCTGTAAAACCTGCTCTTTATCATACCCGCCCAAGGTAAGGGCATTAAGTAATGTTTTTCGGCGATGCAAAAAAGCCGTTTGTACCAGCTTTGCTACTTCAGGCCAGTGTGTGGGCGGTGTAATTTTTTGGAAGGCCAATACACGGCTTTCTACTTGCGGCGGCGGATTAAAACAACCGCGTCCTACATTACATACCAGCGAAATACGCGCACGCAGCTGACTGAGTACCGATAAAGCCCCGTAAGTTTTCTCCCCGGGATGCGCCGTAATTTTCTGGGCCTGTTCTTTTTGGAACATAAAAACAGCTGTCTTAAAATACGGCCAGGCCAATACTTTATCTAAAATAGCGGCCGCATCAATATACGGCAAATTACTGATAAATTGAGTGGGAACTGTTGGTAAAATATTTAAATCAAATTTCAAAAAATCCCCCCCCATCAGCCGAATCTGCGCTGCTGCGGGCAAGTGCCTCTCTAAAAACTGAACCATCTCCGGATCGATTTCTATAACGGTAAAATGCGTGTATCCGCGTCGAATAAGTTCACCGGTTAGTGCTCCTTGCCCGGGTCCGATTTCCACTAAATGCTCGGCACGCAGCACTTCTGCCGCGTCTATGATTTCACCAATCACACGCGTCGAACTTAAAAAATGTTGTCCGTATTTATGGATATATCGTCCGCTCATTCATTTTCCAATACTTTTAAATTTTTGACAGCTATTTTATTCTTGGGATCCAACTCCAAAGCACGCTGATAATAAGCTGCGGCCTTGGCATCTTCCCCCTCTATCACGGCCGTGGTGCCAAGACCCAATTGCGCCAACGGATCACGCGGCCGCAGCCGGGCAGCACGCATAAATGCAGCCTGCGCATCGGCACTGTTTGCACGGGCCAAAGCCGCCAGTCCTTTCAGTAGTTCACAGGTATTATCCGAGGGACATTGGGTGTACTCTTTCAAATCTTCTATAACGTCATCTACAAAACTGAGCCAGGTACGCCCCATTACCCAAAGTCCCATATCATTGCCCACAATACGCGGGTCATATACGGCCTTAGGCGCAGCCGTGCGGTCCTGGGTCAGTGCCGAGGGCGAATTATAATCCAATGTACGCCCCTGCATGGACAAATTTACCTGATAATCTTTCGGAGCCTGCGCCACCGCTTGCTGCAGACCCTCAATTAAGTGTTGGATTTGTTCCTGCCGGGTATGTTCATTTGCGGCCGGTAATGTAAAAATACGTTTAAAAGTTTGCGATTGCGCTGACATTGTGTTCTGTTGCAACGCACCATCTGCGCGCAAACGTTCATAGGCCTGCTCAAAGGTATTGCCGCGAACTGTCGGACGCTTTTGAGGAGGAACGGCAGGCTGATATTCTAAGGTAACTTCAATATTTACGGCCTTACCGGCAGGTACCTGTGCCAACTTATCTTGAAACTGCTCAATCTGTTTTGCAAAATCCGATGCACTGTGTCCGCTGGCCCGGTAAACAGCATTTAGTGCCAGTCCGTCTGCTTTAAAGCGGGTAATGGAAAACGCCTGTTCTATGACCTGACGGGCAGATTCTATGTCTCCCTGTTGCACCAGTAAAAACCCATACCGAAGCCGAGCCACAAAATCACCGGGTTTTGTTTTTACGGCACGTTTATAGTATTTGAGTGCTTCCTGCGAACGGTTTAATTTCTCATACAGAGTCCCTAAACTTAGCATGGCATCTTCGTAATGGGAAAAATAATGCAGTGCCTTTTTAAAAGATTCTTCAGCCTGTTCATCACGTCCCAAATCCTCATACAGCGTCCCCAACTGGTAATGATACAGCGCTTCGCGCGGAGCCAATTCTGTAGAACGGCGAAAATGCTCCAGAGCTTTATCCCAGTTACGCTGCACGGCATAGGTAGAACCTAAATTCATATGCGTATCGGCTTTATTCGGATCCAATTGGTTCGCTTTTAAAAAATAATCCTGGGCCTCTGCTACATTTCCCTTCCATCCGGCCGCAATCCCCAGCAATTGGTATGCCATCGGGTTTTTCGGGTCTAAACGCAAGGCTTCATTATATTCGCTAATTGAGTCATCTACTTTACCGGCCCAATATAATGAAGCACCCAACAATAAATAGGGCAGAGGGCCCTTGGAGTTTTTAATCACGGCCCGCGCAAAACTATTAGAGGCTTCCTGATAATTGGCCGCAGCCATCTCCCCCATTCCCCGGCGGATTTCCTGCATGGATTGTTCCTGCATCATACGGTCCCATACCGTTTGGGAATAATCGGTTTTGATTTCTGCTTTACGAAATGAAAACGGGAAACCCGCCCAACCGGGCATTGCCATACACAAACATACTATTACTATCAAAATAATACGCATATTTTTAAGCCGTTACCTGCGGGAAATTAGAAATCATAAATAAAGGGATATCATACAAACTGTCTGTTTGTTTGTAATCCGCCTGAGAAGTCCGCAGCGCAACGGTCGGATGATATTTGTCAATATAAGTTTTTAAACTCTTGGCTCGCAGATTAACCGAAGCCTTCACTTCTATGGGGATAATCTGCCCATCGTACTGAACCAAAAAATCCACTTCGGCCATTCCTGTATCGTTTCCCCAATACATGATAGTAATGTCCTGCAGCCCCATGAGTTCTTGCAGTACATATTGCTCGGTTAAGGCTCCTTTAAATTCTGTAAAAAGTTTATCCCCTTCCAACAAAATCTGTATCTTTAAACCACTCATGGCAGACAATAAACCGATGTCTAGCATAAACAATTTAAAGATGGACGCATGCGTATATCCGATAAGTGGCAAAGCCGGTTTAGTCACTTTCGTAACCTTATAAATCAGCCCGCTGTTCAGCAGCCATTCAATCGCATCTTCAAACTGTTTGGCACGACTGTTAGCTTCTATCAGACTGTACTGAAATTTTTTATTTTCTTTGGAAAGCTGCGATGAAATAGAATGCCATACGGCCTGCACTTTAGGCAATACATCCTTGGGCACATGCTTGGAAAAATCTTTCTCGTAGGCATCTAAAATTTGTTTCTGCAACTTACGTACTTTCTGAAAATCACGATGCGCGACAAAAGCAGCCACCACTTCGGGCATACCCCCTACAATCATATACTCCTTGAGATAAGTAAGTAATTTTTCTTTGAAAACCGCCAGCAACTTCCATTGCTGTCTGACAAGCAGTTCATGTAATTGTGTTTCACCCAATGCATCTAAAAATTCATAAAAACTAAGCGGATAGAGCGTCATGCTTTCGACTTTACCCACTGGATAAGACACTCCCTCATGCAGTGCTACTCCCAGTAAGCTGCCGGCCCCAATGATATGATACTGGGGAGTTTCTTCATAAAAGTATTTTAAAGAGGTAATTGCTAAAGGAGCTGCCTGGATTTCGTCAAAAATAAGCAATGTATCCGGCGCGGTAATTTTTGTATTAAACTCTGTCTCAATTCCTTGAATCAGCTGTTGAGGATCTAACTCGCCACGACCAAATAAATCCCGCATATGAAGATTGCGTTCAAAGTTAATATATATTACATGCGTAAAACAGGTCCGCCCGAACTCTTCCATGAGCCATGTTTTTCCCACTTGACGGGCTCCATGCAGTAACAACGGCTTGCGTGTCGGATTATTTTTCCAATTAATCAAATCTTGTAAAGCTCGTCTCTTCATAAAACCTCCTGTAATATTACACTTTTTCTTACGATCCCTCAAGTGCTTTTTACATTTTTCCTTACGAACTTTTATATTATTTTACACTTTTTCTTATGAACTTTCAAGTGCTTTTTACATTTTTCCTTACGAACTTTTATATTATCTTACACTTTTTCTTACGAACTTTCTTTATTTTGGATATTTTTCCCTGCGAACATGTAACCTGTAGATTAAATTGTCGGTATTAATACGTAGGAAAGACGAGCAGTATGAAATTATTGTGAGTGCAGAACCAACTCTGTAATAAGTCTCCCCTATAAGACTACGCTAAGCGATTTAGAACCATCCGCAATTAGCGATTTTCGGGGCGGGCATACGGGGCAGGACGTTCATTTTTACCCGCATATTTAATGACTTGGATTTTGGCACCTTCTTCACATAAAAAACTGTATCCGCGCAAACAATAACGGTCCCGGTCACATACACGGTCCTTATCATAATTACACAAGAACCGGATGCGCGGCGCTTTGGTATTGGCCGTCAACGTAATTTTAGTCCAGTTATCGTCTGTATTGATATCCATGGCAAAAGAGTTTAAACTTAAAAACTGACGGGTTCCCGGATTATTAAAGCCAATAATTTCTTCCACTTTACGCTGTACATCTTTTTTCAGATAGCGGCGGTCCCATCCTTTCTCATAGAAATCCGTTACGTGGGACTGCAATTGATAGCGCCGAGCGGCATACATCCCAGCAATCTGCATTTTTTGGTTAAGCACCAACAAACCGAAAATTTTAATAATAAACAATACAAACACTACCAGTACCGGGAATAACAGTACCATTTCGGTTGTAGCCTGACCTTCTTTGCGGGAAAACAAGTGTCGTTTCATCAGGGCCTCAATATCACGTTATACTTGGGAAGCGGGTTGGGCCATACACAGTTATTGTTGGCACGCGGACAGCTCATCATAACCGTATTGGTAACATACGGTTTGTATTTGCTTTCCAAGTTAATATTAAAATGGTTTTTAGGCAACGGGAAATTTTGCTTGAGGGAAATTCCCCGTTTTAAATTACGAAGTCGGGCGCGTCCCGTTCCGTCTACATAGGCAAATAAAAACAACGGATCTGCTCCCATGTCTTTCATATTAAGCGGGATCTCAATGGCGCCCCCCGTACCGCCGGCCATATCTGAGGCAGATACATAGACTACCAAATCATTGGCTTCCTGTCGTTTGGTAGGGATGGATAAGTACCGTGCCAAACGCGAAGCACTTTGCCGGGCACATTGACCTTTTCGGCAATCATCTACATTGAGGTAATACCCCTCCCGAAATATACCCGCATTTTTAATGAGTCCTTCATAAATATGTTTTTGTAAATTAAATGTGTCCCCTACCTGTACATAGGTATTTAAATAGGCCTTGATAGCCGGTAACCCTACTTTTTTAGCAGCTACATAATAAGTCGCCACAATGTCTTTGTTCATGACATATACGGGACCTTTTATGGCTTCCGGATTTTCTTTTTCCCACCCGGAACGATCATACCTGGGGTTACCCTGATCATCTTTTTTAGACAAGACTTCTGCATTTTGAATGTAATGTACACCCCAATCTTTAGAATCCGGCCGGGGCGCAGGGCTCTTACCCCACTCATAATCCGATGCCAAGGTCGGTACCGCGCCGGCCTGAAAAAATAAATCAAATACATTTACATTGGCATTGCCCCGATACAGAGTATCCACTGCGTTGAGCGGTTCATCATAGGTACGCATGACACGATACGGAAGAGGTCCGTTTAACAATCCTACGGCATTTAAAAACACGCTGACTGTAGTCATCTGCGTGTAAGCCGCGTTATCCAAAGCAAACTGGTGGCGGACCTTGGCAATAGACACCTTGGTCACTTCCACCAGTAAATAAATCACCAACACAAACAACGGCAGTAATAAGACCGCAGGCAAGAGGAGTTGTGCCTTACGTTCACGCAGTGTATTACAAAACAGCCGTTGAATTGTACGCATTTTTTATTTCTCCCCGGGCAATAATTGCCCGATAAAAGAAAACAAATAATGCGCCATATCTGTATGAAACATCGTCAAAAACGCGGAAAAAATTACAACAACCGACGCCAGTACCAGTACGTATTCTATAGTGGCCTGACCGCGCGAAAGTGTCTCTTTTCCCGAGTTGGTTTGTTTCATAGTCTTACAGTTCGTCTTCGGTTACCATGTTTCCTTCCGAAGAGATCAGCCCTTTTTCAATGGCTTTAACAACCGCTTCGGTACGGCTGCTCACGCCCAATTTATGAAACGCACTGTTTAAATGGTTCTTAATTGTTTTTACACTGCAGCCTAATTCTTTGGCAAGCTCTTTGTTGCTCATCCCTTTCCCCAACAGATCCATGATTTTGATTTCTGTTTTGGTAAGGGTAGCCTGACTGGGCATTCCGCCGTCTCCCATTTTACGAAGTCCGTGTAACAGTTTACCCATCAACTGTTGCGGAATCATAAGCCCTTCGCTGGTAAACGTCTTAATGGAATTTACCAGTTCCGCAGCGGGTAACATTTTGGATAAATACCCGTTGGCACCCGCCTGAATGGCATCGAGTACATGGGCCTCATCTTCAAAACTTGATAGCATCAGTACATTGACCTGCGGACAGGCTGCCCGGATTTTACGGGTAGCATTAATACCGTCCATCTTGGGTAGCTTAATATCCATAAGCACCACATCCGGTTTAAATTTTTTGGCCATGGCAACCGCTTCCAGTCCGTCGGAAGCTTCCCCGACCACTTCTACCCATTTTTCACCGGTCAAAATATCCTTTATTCCTTCTCGAAATAAGGTTTGGTCATCGGCAATCAGTACCGTTATTTTTTTCTTCTTATTTGTTGGCATATACTCCTCTCACTTCACAAATTTAATTAGCCATTGGCAACGTAAAATTAAAAGATGCTCCCTTGCCTAAGCCTTCACTGTGAGCCCAAATACGGCCCTCGTGATTTGCAATAATATCTTTGGCGATGGACAAACCCAGTCCCAATCGCCCCACACGACCTTTATCACCTACCTGCACAAAACTGGCAAACAGGTTCGGCGCCTGTTCCGGTTCAATACCGTCCCCAGAGTCCGTTACCGATACTTTAGCATTTTTTGTATCTATTTTACTAACAACAATATTAATATGCCCGTTATCCGGCGTATGACGCACGGCATTTTCCAAGATATTGGAAATAACCTGCCTGATACGTTTTTCGTCGGCAAATACCGGGATTTCGCTCGCACTTTCGAAGGTAACGATAATATTGCGTTTGGCCGCCTTTGCCTTGAAAATTTCAGCGGTTTTACGCAGACTTTCCGTTAACTCAAACCGGTTTTTTTCAATGCGCAGTTTCCCCTTTTCAATGGCAGCCCAGTCTACCAGGTCCTTAATCAAATGCTCAATTTGGCCAATAGATTCATCCATAAACATCATTTTTTTCTGTTGATCCTCATCGGGAGTGAGCTTCTTTTTGAGCATATCAAAACTCATCTTGAGTGTCATCAGCGAATTGGACAAATCGTGTGATACAATGGAGAAAAACTTGGACTTCATGTTATTAAGTCGGTCTAAATCGGCGTTGCGCGTTTTTAATTCGGCAAGCAGTTCTTTGTTACTCTGCTCCAGAAAATACTTATCCAACGCCCGGTTCAACGTGCGTTTTAAATAGTCAAAATCCACCGGCTTCATTAAAAAATCATACACGGATTCCTGCATGGCCTCCATAATGGAATTTAACGAAGCGTAGGCCGTAATCATGATAATTTGCGTATCCTGGTTAAAGGAACGAATCTTGCGAATCACGTCTAGTCCTGTTTCATCGGGCAGGTTATAATCCATCAAAATTACATTAAAGAACTCACTGGAACAAATATCCAAACATTCTGCTGCCGTACCTGCCTGATACACTTTATAGCCTTCAATCTCTAATAAATCCACCAGTGTTTCACGTAAATTATTATCATCATCTACCACTAAAATTTTAGCTTGCTTCTCCATAATTCGTATCTCCCATACGACGGTAAATTTTCAGATAAATCTCAAAACAGGTACCGCGCCCCTGTTCACTTTGAATAAATAGTTTGCCTCGGTGACGAGAAATAGCTTTTCGTACTACCGCCAGTCCCAGGCCCGTTCCCCGAGCCTTGGTGGTAAAAAAGGCAGAAAACATTTTCTGTCGAACTTCTTCCGAAACTCCCGGCCCCGTATCGGCCACATATAAGCATACCAGCCGCTTGCCCACTCTGGAACCTACAGTAACCGTTCCCCCCAACGGCATTGCCTCTACGGCATTGGTAATCAGGTTGCGAAGCGCCTGTTTAATTTCTTCGGCGTCCACTTTAATGCGCACCGATTCAGCGGCCAAATCTTCTTTGATCACAATCCCGGCCGGCGTGGGAAACGATTGCACTAATTCGTGCAAATAACTGTTCACATCCACCATACTTAAAATCAATTCTCGCGTACGGGCATATCCGAGTACCTCGCTGATAATACTGTTTGCCTGTCGAATTTCAGATTCAATGATATTAAATTGCTTGATTACTTTTTGATCGGTCGGACGCACAAGCGTTTTAATTAACCTTGAAGCATTACTGATAACGGCCAACGGATTGCGGATTTCATGACTGATAATAGATGCCATCTGCCCAATTGCCACCAATCGTTCGGCTTTGACCAAATCGGCCGTAGCCTGTTTCAGTTCACGCGTTCGCTGCTCTACCCGTTTTTCAAGGGCCTGGTTCATATGAGCCAGTTCTTGCTGTGTCCCCATAAGCTCCTGTCTGCGCTGATGCAATGTTTGAGACATCTCCACAAAAACGCCGGCAAGTTCCCCGATTTCGTTATGCGGGATTTCAACGTCAGATTCTTTGACCACAAAATCATCACTCTCACGCAGTTGTACGGCCGCGTCACGCAGCCTGGCCAACGGACGGGTAATGGGAATAATTACCCAATAACTGACCACGCCTACAAACAACAACATGACTAACGCAACCACAATCACGTCCCACAGCGAGGAATGAAATAAATTATCTACAAATAACTGCCCCGGAACACTGGCCGGCTGAAACACATATACGGTCCAATCCACGGCAGGTACGCGTGCACTGGAAACCAACACCTGTTCACCGTCAGGCAATGTGATTTCTCCGTCTTCTGCACCGTCTAACTGAGTATCAATATCTTGTAAGGTTTGATGTAACTGAACCGAGCGGGATTGTTCCATTCCCTCCGGAGCTCCGTTATAAGAAAGCAGGTCCCCCTCTCCCGATACCAACACAGCGTCCATATCCAACGGATAACTTTGCAACAGTGCCTTGGCAATATCATCCAAATACATGGCAGCTACCAATATCCCTTTCACAGAACCGGATTGTTGCAAGTGATGCAGCGGCTGCGCAATCCAAATATAGGGTCGGTTATCCTGATAGGCTACCTGGCTAATAAAACGATTGCCCAGTAAACAAGTCTTTAATATAGAATCTTGTAAAGAAACATCCTGTACTTGAGGCTGCCTCCCCGTATCAAATAATACCTCGCCGCTGTCGGAAAGGATCCTCAAATAAAATAATGACGCATTGCGTTCCTGCAAATAATCCAGGTCAGATTTGGTGATGACGTGATGACTGCTAAAATCGGTATGCAAATCCCCAAACTCGGACAAAAGCTGTTCTTTGGCTGCAATGGCACTGCGTACCGTAGCTGCCAGACGACTGGCAATGGTTTGTTGTTTTTGAAGCAGTTCGTGCTTAAGAAGACGACTGTTAATTTGCATGACACGGTATCCAATAAAAACCACCGGTACTAGAGAAATAATACTCAGTACCACTACCGCTTTTACAAATAATCCCTGAAAGTGTTTTACTTTCATCCCGGCCTCTCAAACACATACGGAGTTTTTTATCCGCTGCGCGTTTACAGACTCCCATGATAAATCTCTATAGTTCCGTCTTCTTTTATTGTAGCACTTAATAGGGGCTTTTTCCACTGAAAACATGTTAACATCCAGTGTTTTTTAGTGTTTTCAGTGTTTTAGCAAGCTCAATAAGGATCCCCAAACTCACGTCTAAAATTTATTTGTATTGCATAAAATAACAGGGACAGAACCCACTGGTCTGCCCCCGTCATAATAAAGGATGAGATTAACAACTGCCTGCCGGAGCCGCAGCTTCACCGTCGCGGGCTGCATTCGGATTTAAAAAGGCAAATCCGTCAATTTGCGCAGCCGTACCAAAATCCAACTGCACTTTACCTTCCCACAAGAAAGTCGGAGAGGCATTCACACCGTATTCTTGACCGTAGGCGGCTTCCGCTTTTAACAGTTCTAAGCCCTCGGTATCAAACTTCTTCATGATTTTGTTAGGGTTAATGCCGGCTTCTTCCATGGCTTTATCCCAACGACTGGATTTATAGTCTTTATTGCGAATAGCCAAATATTTCCAAAACTTAGTAGGATAGTACTTGGCAATAAGCAATTGACGCACGTCTTCTTCCCATTCGCCGGAACCGTGTAAGCTAGAAAACCCGCGAGCGGCATCGTAGTTCACAATATAACGAATTTTAACTGTTTTATCCGTCGGGAATGTACCGTTCTTCTTGGCCTCAATTACAGCGTTTTCCGCCATGACCCCGTAAGGGCATTGGGACATGACAAAAATTTCCATCACCCCCGGCTTAGCTTCCTTATTGGCATACACACCCGTGCGTGTTTGATGCGGCAGTACAATATAATCCGCCGTTTCTTGTACATAACCCTGTTTAAGCGGTTCTTCCATTTTGGCACGCACCGCATCGGTCTTTTTAATCAAATACAGCGGTAAAAAGCTGTAATCCAAATTGGCCAATGAAGCATCCTGTTGGGCCTGCAATTGTGTCATTTTGGTTACTACAGGTTCCATTGCTAAGAACTGACCCAAGCCGGCCGTTAAACGAGCGTCTTCCTGACCGGCCGCATATTCACCGGATTCTACAATAATAAAATCCGCTTTGGTTTGCTTGGCTGTCTTTTTGGTCGAAGCCGCAATCCCGGGAACCGCTAATGCGGTCAATAAAACAAATACAAGTATCTTTTTCATAATTTTCCTATTTATCTTCTAATTCTACGCGCACTCCGCGAATACCCAGCGTGCACAAAAAGTTATATACCAGTAAAAATACTACGGCCGAGACCAAGAAAATAATAGTCCCCTGAATGGCAAACATTACCAGCCCCATCAAATATGAAGCCGTAATGGACGCTTCCGGTTTAAATACTTCCAAGAAGGCCGTCATAAGCATGACTACAAATACGGCCAAAGGAAACACGGAAAACAACACATCTTTGATCGGTACTTTTTTAATTTCTACTTTCATATACTCTCCTAAACAAATTATTTTTCCGGATCCAACACCACAATAATTCGGTTTTTACCCGCATCATCCGGCAACTGCACGGCTTTGACCGTACATTTTATATTTTTATTCATTACGCTGCCGCGAAGTACTTTGGTGGGATTTTCCAACGCTTCTCCCACTACCTGAATAATTTC
Source organism: Elusimicrobiaceae bacterium (assembly GCA_017475405.1). Taxonomy (GTDB): domain Bacteria; phylum Elusimicrobiota; class Elusimicrobia; order Elusimicrobiales; family Elusimicrobiaceae; genus Avelusimicrobium. The sequence continues at coordinate 69,480 of JAFVFN010000013.1, read as the reverse complement.
CTGTTGACGTCCGTCAAAAATATCTAATAAGTGCACTTTGCGTTTTTCAGTGGCTTTGAGCTCAAAGTTCGTATAGAGCACGTTGTTATTTTCATCCACTACCAGTGCCCGGGTCCCCTTGGGTACGGTTACCGCAAACACGGCTTTCCACCAGGTTTTTTCTTTTTCAAGAGACATGATTTCTACATTTTCCAGTCCTTTGATATCCTCGTTGATTTTTCCGAGCAGCCCCTGCACGGCCACTGCCACGTCTCCCACTTCATCTTTTCGCTCCGGATAATCCAGGGCCAAATTATTCAGAGAGACCGCTTCTATATTATCCTTCAAACTTACCAGCGGACGAATAATTTTAAGCAGCAGGAACAAATACAATACCGCTCCAATAAGCACTATCATGATTAGCGTCCCAATGGCATAGCGAATCATGGACGAATGAATCAGTCCCCGAGCCGCCGTACGGGAAACCGTCAAATTAACTACCCCGGCCACCATATTGCCCTTAGCAAGCAGCGGGATCGCCATATCGTAGGTATCTCCGCCGGATGTTAAAATAGCACGCGGCAGTCCGCTGCGAATGGCCTGTACGGCCGCGTTACTGTCAAAACCGACCGAATTATTATAATCGGTATAAGACATCCCCATAAATTTGGTGTTCTCGTGCCAACGAATAGAACCGTCATGATTTAAATAAATAATGTTTTTGACACGCGCATCATTTTGCAAGATATCTTTCATCTGATTGGCTTCATTAAACGATACCTGCTTGGGCTTTGCAGCCAGCCCCTGTACCAATTGCGGTACCCGGAAACGCACCATTTCCACCATCTCATTTTGGAGCTTGGTATCAAATACAAATTTAAATAAATTGTAATAAAACAAACCGCCGATGACCGCCGCATACACGGTTACCAAAATAAACCATAAAAGCCATTTAGAAGTTAATTTCACAACGCCTCCTATTTAATCATCATGAGTTCTTCAACTTTACGCAGTCCCAGTTCGGCATCCGTGTTCCCCGGATCCAATTGTCTGGCCACAATCCATGCCTGACGGGCACGTTCAAAATCATCCTGGTTAAATGCGTCCAACCCCTCAATATACTTCGCCCGAGATGCCGCACTGGCTTCCGCCGATACCCGGTTCATACCGCCGGATAATCCCGGTACTACTTCCGACACTCCCGGCATACCATTGTTGGTGGTGGTCGTAGTGGTCGAAGTGGTTGTGGTAGTAGTCGTACTGCCCGGTAATGCCCCCGGAATGACCGTGGTGGTGCTCAGGCCCGGTACCTGATTATCTACCGTAATGGTTTCTAAAATATCTTGTTCATCTGCCTTTTGTTGTGCCTCTTCTGCTTTTTGTTGGGCCTGTTGAGCAGCCCGTTGCGCAGCCAACTGTGCGTTCTTGGCATCAATTTCAGCCTGTTTGGCACGCAGTTCCTGGTTACGGATATACCGTTCTTTGGCATTGCGGGCTTTCTTGATTAACTTATCCATGGCCGGTGCATCGGCACCCCATTTTTTGGCATTGTTCCAATAGGATACAGCCTGATCAAATCGGTAAGCATTATAGGCCTGACAGCCCGCGTTGTAATATCCGCCGGCGATTTCATTTTTCAGCTGTGACATATATTTTTGTACACGCGGATCACCGGGCTGAATTTTTTTAATGCGTTCAAATACGGCGTACGCCTCTACGTATTGCCCTTTATTGTATAATTCCAGGGCCTGTTTCATGTTGTCCTGCAATTGCTGTTGGCGCAGTTTGGTTTCCGCGTCCGAAATCTTAGCCACCAGGGCCGGATCATCTTTTCGCATCAGCAGCGCATTATACCAGGCATCCACAGCCGCTTGATAATTGCCATATTTTTCCGCTACGTCTCCGCGGCGCGCGTATTCTTTGGCAATATCGCGGTCAATTTGACGTTTCCAGGACAATGCTTTGGAATTACCGGGCTGAATGGTTAAAATTTCATTGAGTTTATCATTGGCTTCTACCAAACGCCCGCTGTCATACAAGGCCAACGCCTCTTTGAATTTGGAATCCAATACCTGAGATTCCGACACGGTACCGTAGGTACCCATGTGGTTGGCCTGCGTGGCCAGAGTCTGGGCCTGTTTAAAATTCGGATCAATACTTAAAATGGTTTGTGCCAGTTCTTGAGCACGTTGATAATCCCCTTGTTTATAGAGTTGATAGGCGTTCTCGTATACCATACGCAACGTATAATTTTGGATACGCTGTTTTTCCAATTGTACGGTAGAAAGGTATTGTTTCTTTTCTTCCACATCATTGAGCGTTCCCAAGGAAATTTTACCCAGGTCCAACAGCATGCCCGCTTCTTTTCCGTACTGGCGAACGGGAACCTCGCGGTTAAACGTGGAAGCCGCCGCAGGGACTGCGATACCGACTAACATGGCAACGAGAATCTGTTTATTCATAGTTATCCTCAAAATCCCAAACCGCCGGACAATAAACCGCCCAACATGGGAGATAAAATCAAAATAAAAATGGTCGGAAAGATAAATATAAAGAGCGGAAAAAGCATCTTTGTAGAAGCCTGTGCTGCCAGTTTTTCGGCCTTATTCAGACGACTATAACGCAAGTCCGTAGAGAAGTTGCGCAGCAAATCTACCAAACTGGTACCGAGTTCATCAGACTGAATAATCAAACCCACCAACGTACGTACTTCCTGTACACCGGTACGGGCCGCAAAGCGTTCCAAGGCCTCTCGGCGGGAATACCCCAGTTTGATTTCGCCGATAGTTTTCTCTAATTCATCTTCCAAAATGGTTTTTTCACGAGCCACTTTAATAATTCTTTCAAAAGCCGTCAGGTAATCTAACCCAGACTCAATAATCAAAGCTGCCAAGTCCACCGTCGTAGAGAAATTACCCAGAATTTCGGCCTGGCGTTTTTGGATTTTTCCCCGAATCAATACGTCAGGCAGGATAAACCCGGCCGGGATAAACAAAATGGGCCAAAACGATTTAAACAATAACATTAACGCTGCCGGTAACAGCACCGCCACAATAATTTTGGTATACAGGATATCTACCGGCTGTGGTTTTTCCGGACTGCCCAACTGCAAATACATCTCTTCCAGCTTATCTTCCAAATGAAATGTAGTTAAACAAAATACCGCCACGCGGTCCAACAGCTTAGACTCCGGGTCCAAACGCGCAAAACTGGAAGCGGATTTGTAGCGCCGTACGGCAATATCTACAATCTCACCTTTATCCTGTGCCGGAGAAAATAACCGGAAAATGCCGACAAACACGGCACCCGTACCGAGGAGCAACAACAAATTGAGCCCTACCATCATTAAATTTGTCATAGCTATACCTTAATATCTCCCATTTTCTGCAATACCTGCATCCCGATGAAAATCCATACCACACAAAACAAGAACAGCATCATTCCGATCGGACTGGTATAGAAAGCAATCATCTGAGACGGGTTAAACAGGAACATGACCATCATCATCACAAACGGCATCACACTGACCACCAGCGACTGAATACGCTGCTGAGCGGTCAACGCCTGTAATTTTTCTTCCAGCTTGCTTTCTTCACGAATATTCTCTACTAAACGGGCAAAGATAACGGGCAAATTACCACCGACCTGTCGCTGAATAATAATCGCTTTTACAATGTAGGCCAACATCCGACTGTCTACACGAGCGACCATGCCGTCCAACGCCTGTTCAAACGGAGTGCCTAGCTGATAGTTTTTGACAACTAATCCGAACTCATCGGAAATAGGCGGCAATAAGTCTTTGGATACCATTTCAAACCCCTGTACAATATCCATACCGGAACGCAATGAGTTGGACAGTAAAATCAGCGCATCCATGAGCTGCTTGTTTACTTTGACCCCGCGGCTTTTTTTGAGGTTATCCAAAATAGCAGACGGCACCCGAATGCTGACAACCCCCCCCATGGCCACAAAAGCCAAAAATACAAATACTCCCAAAAATCCGCCGATCATCCAGCCGGCCATAAAACCCAATATCACAAATACGCCGATGGTAGCTAGCACAATATACTTCACATCAATCGTTACGAACTGACGGTTAAAATCTTCGGCCCATACGGCACTGCGCGCACGATAATCATCCATCATGCGGTTAATGGACTCTCGCTTGTTATTGATCAGAAAATACACAAACATACCGGCCAGTACCGCCCCGATCATAATGAGCATTAAACTGAATACGCGGTCGGCCCGAGTCGTACGGTATGTTTCGGGACTGGGCGGAGTAGCCGGAATCGGGCTTCCCATAAATTGGGCATATAAGTGATTAGCCAATACCACTACGGCCATGACAGATTGTCGGTATTTTTCATCGCGTTGTGAGACCGGACTGGAAAACGATTCAATGGTACTGAAAAATTCATTGTTAATCAGCTCCAACGTGGAAAGCATGGAACGGGCCCGCCCGTCCATACTGTCTTTCATGACAAATAACTGGTTGCCGCGTAATAAATCTTTATTCAGACGATCCAACGTCGCCATTAAATTGAGTCGATTCCCTACGTAACCGCGCGATAACTGTTCCAGTACAATCGGACGATTCGGATCCAAGGACTGCGCCGCACGGTCCAAGTATAAATACACATTGGAAAACGCCTGACGCCATAAATCTACTTCACTGTACGTTTGGTTTTCTGTTTTAACAAAAACTACTTTGTTCTTGTCCATGCGGGCCAATTCTTCCGAAAACCATTTCGGCATGGTAATCGGTTTACTCGCCGCCGAACCACACAAATCCGTCAATGTATAGTTAGTTTCTTTGGAATCAATATTGAAAAATCCAGCCAAAATGCGCATCTTATCCTGCGCACATTGAATTTTACGCAGATCATTGGTGTCAAGCGTACGGGTAACCCCCGGTTTTGCTACAGTTAACACCAACAGGACGGCCATCATAAATTTGATAAACAGGCTGTTTTTCATACGCTTTACGTGTCCTATCAAACCGTGGGCGGAGCAGGCGGCAACGGTGCCTGCGGTGCTTCCGGTTGCTGCGAGGAACCCGACTGCAGGGCTGCTACGGCACGTGCATCCGGTTCTCCCTCTGCATCTAACGGAACGGCTCCCTTGGTAAATACGTCTCGTTCCACCGGTTGCCCTTTGGCGGCAAATTCGTCAAAGAAAGTCGGCAAATTCCCGGTCGGAGCAAAGACACCTTGTACCTTGCCGTTCTCATCGACCCCGGTCTGTACATAGCGAAATAAATCGGTAGACTGAATCTCTCCGTCTTTTTGACCGTGCATTTCCGTAATATATGTTACTTTACGAGAACCGTCCGAAAAACGGGAAAGCTGCACGATCATATTGACCGCTGAAGAAATCATCTCCCGGATTACAAATACCGGCAAATCCGCTCCAGTCTGCATGCACATGGCTTCCAAACGAGATAATCCGTCACGCGGCGTATTGGCGTGAATCGTGGTCAGTGAACCTTCGTGACCGGTGTTCATGGCCTGTAACATGTCCAAAGCTTCACCGCCGCGGCACTCCCCGACTACAATGCGGTCCGGACGCATACGCAAACAGTTTTTGACCAAATCCTGAATGGTTACTGCCCCTTTCCCTTCGACGTTTGGCGGACGGCTTTCCAACGATACCCAGTGCGGCTGCTGCAAACGAAGTTCCGCGGTATCTTCTACGGTAATAATACGTTCATCATCAGCAATATAGCCGGAAATTGCGTTTAAGAAAGTGGTTTTACCGGTACCGGTACCGCCGCATACAATAATGTTTTTACGGATTTTAACACATTTTTTGATAAACTCCATACATTGCGGCGTAATCGTACCGAATCGGTAGTAATCTTCCGGTCCGAACGGTTTTTGCGAGAAGCGGCGAATGGTCAGAGTCGGTCCGGATACCGCAAGCGGCGAAATAATGGCGTTGACACGGGATCCGTCTTTTAAACGTGCGTCTACGAGCGGTACGGATTCGTCAATACGACGTCCGAGCGGAGCCACAATACGCTTAATAACCTGTACAACCTGATCATTGTTTCTAAATTTATATTTAGTCAGGGTCAGTTTTCCTTTTTGTTCAATAAAAATCTTATCAAACGCATTGACCATAATTTCGGTAACAGCCGGATCTCGCATCAAGACTTCAAGCGGTCCCAACCCTAAAATTTCATCCAACAGTTCTGAGGAGAACCGGGCACGCTGTTCCCGTGAAAATTGCAAATTAGGCTGTTTTTGTAAAATGTCATCCACAATAGCGGCTACCCGTTTGCGGGTCTGTTCACTGGCCGAACTTTCGTCACTAACCACAATGTGTTCGATTTCCAAGGTATGTACGACTTCTTTGTGTACTTTTTGTTTGAGATCATCCCAGAAAGAAAGCTTGGTACTTCCGGCAGCCTCTTCTTCGGACACATGGTCTTCCAACGATTGTGTTTTGCCACTATTAAATACCACCGGACTCCAAATCTCTTGCGCCGCCTGCGTAAACTCCGCATCTGACACAGAGGCCGTCCAGTCCTTGGGAGCCGGTTTTAAATCACGAATTTTGGCGAGCACCAAACGCAGTCCCTTGACCCATTCCGCTTGCGGGTTTACAATAATTTCTACTTCCCGGCGGTTGGAAGTGCTCATTACATCCTCATCCCACGGTAAAAATACATCAATTTCGTGTCCCAACGATCCGTAAAAGCGCTCCACTTCGGAGTAGTCAATGGAACCGGGCATATCATAAGCGTTGCACAGCACGCTTAACCGGTCCATGGGATAATGTTGCTCTTTGTAATCATTAAATAACTGGACCGTCGCGTTTAAATGTGTACGCGTGGCCTGCGACACCCAAAACACTTTATCGGCAATATCAAATGCAAACGCCTGCATCGGGAAACTGGAATCCACATCCAGAAAAATATCAAACGTCTGCGAAAGACGCGACAAAATCGGAATCAAAATCTTCGGGCTGATAGACGCTACCTGCGCCCGGGTATTGCCCAGCGGCAACAGGCCTACGCCCCATTGAGACATGGAAATTTTACCCCGCAGCAGTCCGCCCACCACGGCAATATTGGTGTTACCCAACGTCTGCAGTAAATCGACTACGCTGACAGGGTTTTTGATATTCAAATAAAAACTGTGTTCTTGGCGTGCGAGAGGATCAAGCGGCACAATGAGTACCGGCCGTTTTTGAATGCCAGCCCAACCGAGCGCCAAATTCAGGGTGAGCGTGGTTTTACCGGCCCCCTCTTTCGGACCGGAAAACGCGATAATCTTTGCTTCGGATTTGACTTCTTTTTCTTCTGCCATATTATTCTACAATTTCAACCGTAATAAACAGGAATAAAGAACGTTGTTCTTCCGTGACGTCTTTGTTTTTAAAGAGCAGTCCAATAAGCGGCAACCGTCCCAAGAATGGTACGCGGTCTTCACTGACGTTGCGGGCACTGCTTTTCAGTCCGCCGATAACCAATGTTTCGCCGCTGTTAAGCTCCACATGAGTTTCTACGTCACGGTTGGTAAAAGACGGAGCCGTGGCGGTACCGATCACAACTGTACGAGAATAGTCTACCGTAGATACGGAAAGTTGTACCTGCAGGTCAATAATGTTATTGCGTTCCGGGATGATGGTAGGCAATACATTGAGCAAAATACCGTATTCTTCTAATTGGGAACCCACCCCTTGGTTATTCACAATCGGTATCGGGATCTTACCGCCCACCGTAATCTTGGCACTGCTTCCGGAAGACGTAACAATTTTAGGGTTAGAAAGCACCTGAGCGCGGCCTTCGGTTTCCATCAAACGAAGACGCGTGGTCACTGCCGTTTTACGCTCAAATTCCCCTAACGACAAAATACCGGGAATCGTGGCTTCCTCAAAGTCAAACAGTTGGTTCCAGGAAAATCCTTTCACACTTTGCAAGGTACCGCTGATTTCGACTACATCGGCACTGACGGCTACCAGGCGTGTCTTTTTAGCCTGCGCGTCAGACGGCGCAAACAAGCCGGCCAAAGCCACTGCAAGAGAAACTCCATAGATTAGTTTTTTATTTGTCATGACTCATCCCATTAATTAAATAATTTTTCAAAAGTGGCAATTTCCATTAAGTAGTTGGTTACATCTCCGTGTGAACGCAGGATGACGGAAATATCCCCCTCTTTCTGTGCCAGTGCCAAATATTGCGCGTCACGCGGCGAAAGAGCCAAGGCTAAAGCCACACTGTCCGAATAGGCCGAGGCATCCTCATCTTTATTCTTTAGCGCAGAGGCAGACTTAGCATCCAAGCCCTGCCCTAAATCGTTCCCTACACCCAATACTTTTACGTTTTGCAACAACGTCACGGTTACGTTTTGCTGAGTACCGTTTTTCATAACGGCGGAGAACGTCAGCAAAATATCCACGTTATCATCGGGTTTAATCAAACCGGCCGTAGCTATCGGAATGTTATTAATAATAAAACCTCTCATCTGGACCGGGATTTTACTGGAAAGTCCTGCTTCCGGAGACAACGAGGTAATGGCGTATTTGGAAATCTGGTTGCCTTTGGGAATCTGGATACGTGCTACAGCATTTTCAATGGCTTTAAAATCCGCATCGGTCGTATAGGTAAACGCATCTTTCTGCAGGTAAGCAGCCGGCACGGGAACGGTTTTGACAAAATCACGTTTGATGACTTCGCGCTCTTTAATATCACGCGTCGGAACAAATACATATTTAACGTTTTTAGCGTCGTTGAGTTTCTTTTCGGCACGACTTACGATCATGGCATACACTACAGCGGCCAATATGGCCAACAAGAGTGGAAATAAAAAACCTTTTTTCATTTGTTCTCCTTACAACCTAAAATCACGTATCAAATCTGTACTACCGTTGGTCCGAGCTTAAATACGCTTTTTCCACAGGCATACGCGCGGTAGTTTGTATTTTGCGTATCCCTTCCCGGCGGGGTTCATCCGCCAAAATATAACTGGTTCCCGGAAATAATAATTTTACCGGATACGTTATCGTTACCAATACGTCCTGATGACGATGTTTTCGATACATCGGGTCCACCCCGGTGTTTTCTACTTTTATCTGTACGCTGAGTCTTTCAGCTTCCCGCCCAAATACTTTACGTTTGGACTGGTCAATCTTCTGCATCATGGTGGTCCGGTTCGCCGGGCCACTGGGGGCATCTACCCCCGTAAGTGCCGCTATACGGGCAAATTCATAGGAAGCGTGGTTTAAAACAAGCGTGCGGTAAGCCAGGTTGCCATATTCAAGCACAAAGAATATTACGAGCATAAATACAGGCAACACCAACATTAGCTCCACGGTTACCTGACCGCGCTTCCCATGAAAAATTTTCATAAATTACAGGCTGTTAGCACCACCCAGGATTTTACCTTTGATGTTCTCCCAGAACTCAGGCATAAAGCTCTTAATTAAACCGCCCACTAATACGGCCACACCGACTACGACGACGAGCATGAGTACGTATTCTACGGTGTTCTGACCTTCTTTGCGGGTCAGCGTACCTAATACATTGGCTCTGAGTGCATCGGCTTTATTTTGCAAGGCTACGATATATTTCATAACTCCTCCTAACTTCAAATTTTATTTTGCATTATAATCCGTCAAAATCAATTTTGCTCCCTGGTCAAACTGTTGCGGCACCAGGTGTGAGTAAAACACATAAAAGGAAAGGAATGCACTGACCAGGCCGGCCACCACGACAATATATTCCGTAGTACTTTGACCTTTTTTATCCTGTAGTGTTTTCTTCCCCTGCTTTAACATAAACTAGAACTGTAGGGAAACTGCTAACTGTTGCGAAGTTCCCAACGCTCCAAACGGAGTAACGGCATAGTCAATGGACGCGCCGTAACCGAATAATTCCGAACTGTAAATACCAAACCCGAACGATACACGGGAAGTTTCTTCCAGTCCCACTTCTTTGACCCAGCTGTCTTCGGTATTAATACCGGTGTTGTCACGGGTGTAATATCCGACCCGCAGATCAAACCGGGCCACCTGCAACAAATCTTCCGGGATGTGTACTTCCAATCCTACTCCGTAGCGGGCCTTATCATCCACGTATTTCATATATTCGCCGGAAATCGTAAAGTAACGGGTATTTAAATCCGCACCCACGCGCCAACCGCGCGGCATTTCTTCTTTATCTCCCAAGTTCACCAAGGCACCGCCCAGTCCCAGCCAATTGACTAAACGCAGTTTGGCACCCACGTCAAATCCGACGTTATCATAGTGGTTATGACCTGAACCGTTATACAAACGTTCCGTAATATACTTGGCCGTACCGCCCAGTTGCAGTTTTTGGTTCAAAAACCCGCGGGCAATGGATAAACTACCTACAAAGTTTTGAACCGGTACACCAACTTCCGGATTTTTATTACCCCACTCGTCACGAAAATCGAAGTGATCCATATCCATGTAGTTCACGGTTAACCCGATAATGGTTTTACCAATGGGTTGCAAATACGCAAGCGTACGGGCCTTATACCCCTGCAGATAATCCAAATACGTAAACTGCACTTCGCGCGTAGTAGCACTGGCCGCACCGGCCGGGTTCCAAAATAAGGCCTCTGGTCCGTCTGCTACAGATACAAACGCATTACCCAGTGCCTGGGCACGCGGGGCACCGGCATCAATCTTTAAAAACGCTCCGGCACTGGTACCGGCATTTCGGTGAATCGCCAGTGCGTTGGTGCTGAGCACCCCTACAAGCAAACCTGCAGTTACTAAATGTGATATCTTCATAAAGTTTTTTAATTCCTTACTATATTATAGCATGAACTCCTTCTTACGGGATTAAAATCTTTACCACTTTTTGACAATGTTCACGTCCGTTATACGCCTTAAAGTCAACCAGACCGAAGTATACACCGCGCGCTACTTTCTTGCCGTGTTGGTTGGTGCGGTCCCATTTACAGCGCAGGGCCGCGTTACGAATGTTATAGAATGTTCCTGTGTTCGGATCCAGTTCTTCCGGCGTCAAACGATTGGTACTGACATTGTTATCCGGTTGGAAGTACAGGTCTTTGCCCATCGTGGTTTGATAGTTATTAGCGTCCACACAGGTATAATCACTGTCGCGTACCAAGTCACCGGCCAAGTTAAAGTATTTAATAGATACCGTACCCGGCACCGGCATTTTGGTAATTTCCAGTGTACCCTTGCTGGCATCACGAAGCGGGTTGGGGTAGAAGAATACTGTCTTCTGCCAATCTTCGCAGACAAAGCGTCCGTCGCCAACAGCTACCGTGGCCTTATGCAGGTTTTGGTATTCATAAGTATCGGCTACCCGGTTGACTTTCCACTGGGTCGGATCGCTAGACGAGTCATCTCCAAACAGGATTTCGCCGGTCACACTGTCAATCGCCGCAGAATCAAGCGACGTTACAAAGCGGAACGGATATACCCCATCCGGTACTTCTTGTTGGGCATAGTCACGTCCGTCCCACACTTCTTCAATCAGCGTAGTACCGGGGCGAATACCCACAATAGAACGTACGAGTACTTCGCGAATATCCTGCACCTCTTTACCCGTGGTGGGGTTACGCAAGGTCCCTTTGGAATAATCGTAAATGGTAGTACCCGGTTTTAAGATTTGGATCGCTACTTTCATCGGTACGGAAATCTGGTATCCGATCTTCATATCCGTATTGCGAGCAGCAATGGAATAGTTATCAGCTTCCAACAAGTCATACACTTTGAGCAGGTTGGCCGTGAGTGTAATGGACTTGACCGTAGCTTGATACAGACCGGAATCCGGATAGTTACGTGCCGTTAAACGTACTTCATAAGTACCCGGTTTGACGTAATTGCCGGTATGATCGGTACCATCCCAATAAATCTTACGAATGACGTTAGCATCAAAGTTACCCGTATTGCGAATAGTCATGGTAGAGAGGAACTTACAGATATCCCCCGCCACGTTGGTACGGGATTCATACACATTGACAGTCTTGGAAAGTACATTGTCCGTGACCGGTGAACACATACCGGCTTCCAACGCGACAATCGCCACTTCTACGGTAGCCGCACGAGAAATCGCAAAGTTAATTTCGTAGGGCGGGATGAAAGTCAACGTCGTAGAAGAGGCATTAAACAACTGCGGCGCATTGGGATAGACATTCAACGAACCGTCTAAGAAATATACAGGTCCGCGGGTAATATTGATTTTGTGCACCACTTTGTCGGAAGCATAGAGATAATCTTCCTGCTGTACATCCTGCGTGCCATTGGTTCCTTGTTTCGTAAATGGTTGTCCAGAAATGCTGTATGTTCCTGCAAGCGTTTTTCCCGCATCACGAGTTGCATCATAATAGTAGCGGTTAAACGGTTCGTTAGAACGCGCCGAGATAAAGAATGGATATTGACCATCCGGCACCATTTCATAAGGACAGTTCGCTTTTTCTTTAGAATTTGTACATTTGGCAATTTCAGCCGCAGTATGACGTTCACTGGACGGAGTGGGGTTGTAGAAATACAACGCATCCCATTCTTCCATGTTAATGACATCATCACCCGTGCTGAGTTTAGAGCGATCAAAAGTATGGATGGGTTGCAAACGTACATCTACCACACCCGCTGAAGCTTGGGCAGCTGTCGGATAATTGGTAAATGAAGGATCGTTTACATAAATACAAGCCGTTTGGGTATTGTTTACCTTAGCCGGACTTACCGCACCTACAGTTGCTTTACCACTTGTCACGTCAGCATCGCCAGCCACATATAAGATACTGCTGTCCTGCGTTGTATTACAAATTCGGGGCGGCCATACAGCTGTAGACGGATCTGGAATATTTAACAATTCCTGTTTTAAGTACACGGTGTATGTACCGGCAAGCGTTTCATTATTATGATCCGTATCGTTAGGATTGCTGTTCAAATTGGTAAGATCAGCATTCAGGTCACGGTTCCCCACAATATTGTATTCTGTAGCACTGGACCATGTATTGCGGCAATATCCTCCGGTACATGCTGCATAAGCTACCGCTGAACCATTTACTGGGATTTCTACTCCCGTATTGGAAACATTCGTCCCATTAACCGTAACACTGGCTGCACCCGCTGTAATATAGGTAACTCCGTTTTGTACGGTCGTATTTGAAATACCTGTCGTATTACCGTTATAAACGGCCGTTACTTTGGCATCATTATAATCTCCGGTAGTACTATTATAATTAGGAATGACCACATCCTTATTATAGATGTTGATTTGTGCATTCATTGTTTTGGACAAATGATACGAAATCGTTGCTTTAGCCGTACTGTCTCCATAGACATCTGTAGTAGACACATCCACTAAACGATACATATCTACGGGGAAGATGGTAATCGCTTCGTTAGACTGCGCCGGGAACATGGCATCCTGTGCTTTTACACGGAACATATAGGTACCCGGATAGACCATACGGCCTTGATTGTCCCGACCATCCCATGTTAACGTATTAAGTTGCTGCGCCACATTCGGCTCACCATCAGCCAATGTGAGGTGTTTGACCACCACACCGGCGGTGTTTTCCACCGTGGCAATCACTTGAGCATCACGATCTAACGCATATTTAAATACAAACGGATCCAAACCATAAGCCGTGGGACTGGAACCTAACGTGGCATAAGTAACCGGTTGCATGGTAATGCCAACCAAACCACGTTCTAACTCCAAAGTACCTACCGTATATTTTAAGGTTTTTACACCGGTAAAACATTGATTATTAATTTCCGAGCCAGAACGAGAACAGGTGGCTTGAGCAGTAAACTTCGGCGATTTTTTATCGCTAGATCCGACTGCATTTACATATTTACCATTATAAGGAATTTCAGCCCATAACACATATACATAATTGCCATCCGGCATAGGGGCACCATATGCAAAAGTTTCCGTTCGATTGGTAGCTGTTGCTTTCGTACCATTAGACATTTTTTCGCCAATTGCATAAGAGCGAACACAATTTGTCGGATGTCCCGAAGCATCAACAGCCTGACAAGTGCCGTCCCATCGTTGGGTATAGTTCATACGTCCAGATTTTTGTTCAGTACTACGATATACCAACGAACCCGTAAAACCAGTAGCAGCTGCGTCCTCTACAGTTGGACCTGTCCCTGTAGGTGCAGAAGAATCAGTTAAAATTTCAGATACGCCATTGCCTGCTACAAATGTAGTACCCGGTGTATATACTTCCCAATACACCGTAGAAGGCTCCGTGGGAACATAAGAAATAGTAGCATAGGCAGTAGACTTTTTATTTAGACCCGTTACTTGAATATCCGTTAGTTTCAAAGGATCCAAAGATACTTGGCGTGTAACTGCACGTGAGAAATCAATACCAGGCCATTCATCTTGAGATTTAGCTTGAATAGAAGCAATGTAATTGCCTGCAGGAAGTAAAAATCCTTCATCATGGCGACCATCCCAAGAATCAAAATCAGAAATTTGTGTATCTTTATCGGTTCCTTTTATACCTTCACCAGTACGAGGTTGCCAATCCACTAATGTACGAACGATCACACCGGTTGCAGCATTGTAATCCCCTCCATTGGCAAAACTAGCCGTATTAGTAGTATTTCCAGTTCCTGGTACGGACGAATAAGCATAGGAAGCGTTATCCATTGTAGAAGCATCAAAAATAGCAATACGAACATCCGCATCTTTACTTAAACGATAGGTAAATGTATAAGGTTGCGCAGAGACAGGCGTAATAGAACCAACCAAGGAGGGCGTACTGCGTACAGTATGCACATTGGTTACATCTACTTGTATCGGAATTTGGGTAGCTCCGTTGTGGCCCGGATACACACCCACTTCTTCGATTTCAATACGATCGTTAATTACACCATCAGAAGGCACATTGGTATAAGCCGTGGCACGGTAACCAAAATTCCCATTGGATTTACCGAACTCACCGGCAATTTCATAAAATCCATCCCATCCAGTACAAAAAGATAGTGGAGTATTTGTTTCGGCTCCGTTATTATCAAAAACCACACAATCACTATGCCCCGCCCCTACTAAACAGCCTTGGTATGGATTAGCGGAACTAAGATTATCAGTACCTGTTTTATAGAACCAATAACACCCATCAAAACGAGCACTCTGATTTGTAGACTCCGACCAATTAGTACCATTATAATAATAGGCCTTCTTGGTAGGCGCAGAGCCAATACCCGTACCACAAGCATCTTTACGAGACGATGTAGATGGCCAACATACAGATGTGTTACTAATAGTAGGTGCTGTTGTTTTTGAAGAACGTGTATCCAGCGTTCCATCACATACCCAATGGGCACCCAAACACTCCGCTACACGAGTATCACTCCCAGATGTTTTATCCATTCCTGCATTAGCGCAGTGATATGAACCACATGTATATTCAGTATATTTACTAGGATTCTGAGCAGGATAAATATCAATAGATCGAATAGACGGCATTTCATCAGAATTTTTGATATTCTTGCCATTATAATACTTTACGATATCAAAGGTAATGCGTTGCAAGGGAAATGCGATAGAATAAGTAGACTGCCCTACTGGAAGGTTACTACAGGCAAACTCTGCGCACAATCCCAAACACTGATTTGGATATTGCACACTAGTAGGGGTAGGATACGGTTGATCATACTCAATAAGAGCTGAACTTACCCACGGGTCATTGCTTGTACGGTTACTTTCCGGTTTCCAATAATGATTTCCCGTCTTTTCGGTACTTGTATTAATATAGCCTACATCATAATAGTTAAACCCAGTTCCTCCAACCGTCCCCGTACTATAGGTAGATGCAAAGTTACAATAAGCTTCATTAGGGCTACTCGCATTACTGACTGCATAGTATACACCAGTTCTCACGGTATTTACCGTCTGAGCTACAACCGGCATCACTGCCGCCAAAAATAAGATTGTTAAAATGGACGTTTTTACCGTCTGAGGTTTAAAAAAAGTATGAAGTAAATTTTGAAGTTTTGTCATTTCGTTTTTTGTCCCTTGCAAGGTTTTCTTTACTACTATTGTAGTAAATTTTTCATATAAAAACTACATACTGCCGACGAAAATTGTTACCGGTAAAATCTTCGTCGTCCTAAATACTTCAGCGTACAGATTATGCTCTAATAGACGTCATAAATCTATACACATAAATTTTCGCAACTTTTGAGATACTTGTCAACTGTTTTTTTGAGAAGAAAATATTACTACACATAAGGTTACCTTTTAATCCTGTGTCCAAATGTAATCTATAGGTACTGCCCAAATGTTTTTCTGAAGAGGGAGTAATTCTTTTCCCGTATAAAAAACAATTACCTGTTTAAATTTGTCTTGAGTTACAGACTGCAGTTCTAACAGGCCCGTTATATCTTTTTCCCTATTTGCCGAGAAGCCTTTACTTCAATTCCTATAATCTCGCCCCGATTATTTTCCAGCACAAAATCCACTTCTTTATTGCCTAACGTTCGAAAATATGACATAGAAATATTCGTAATTTCTAAAAGGTTTTTTGGTAGATGTAAAACATATAGAAAATGGTATATTTGAAACTCGTATTCATGTTGGCAGTGGTGTTTGAATCTATTTTTATCTTCACGGCAGTACGTTAATAGTGTTACTGTGTGGTGGTTTAAAACGTACGCAACAGAAAGACATTGCCCAGGCGATAAAATATGCCATTGATTTTAAGGAGCGAACTCATCAATAACAAAAAAGCAAAAAAATTGAGAATTTCTGATTTGCCTGATTATACAACTTCCCGCAATGATTACTATGCTAAAACCCCAGAGGAAATCCCTGCCCTAGAATGTAAACTTATTGAAGAGTTTAACTCTAATCCGCAAATGCCTATAGGAGTGTTGCTGGATTGTTTACGAAACATTGCCGAACTATATGGTATAGCGAAATTAACACGAACCCAAATTAAATCGGGAACATCTGTATCGTTCATTAAGTCGTTCTGGCAATCCGACTATCAACACATTGGACAAAGTGGTACAACAATTGGGTTACCATATTACCTTAACACCTATCCAACAACCCCACATCTAGTTTAGTTAGCAAAAACTTTGCCCCACTTTATGATATCAATTGGGATGTTTTAAGTACACAATAAAGCGTAAGAAGGAACACGTTATAGAACCAAATCGGATCTACCTATTTGTCTACTTAAATAATTTTCCGAAACAATTCCACCATACATAGCGGTATGTCGTACAGGTTATCTGTTTGTTTATAATCTGCCATAGAAAAGCGTAACGCGATTTCGGGTTTATACTGTTCACAATAATACTTCAAACTTTTAGCTCGTAAGTTTGTAGTGGCTTTGGCCTCTATCGGTATGATTTTATTATCGTATTGTATTACAAAATCCACTTCGGCTTGTGCGTTACTGGTCCAGTAATAAACGGGCAAATAAGGGTCTGTTTTTAATTGTTGTAATACATACTGTTCGGTAAGTGCGCCTTTAAATTCACTTAGCATACTACTACCGTCTATTAAAGTTTTATCATCTAATTTACTTGCCGCACCAAGTAAACCGACGTCCACCATAAATAACTTAAATGCGCTTAAGTCTTGGTACATACTTAAAGGCATCCCCGGTTTGCTAATACGTTGTAATTTATAGATCAGACCGCAATTTTGCAACCATTCAATAGCCAGCTCATACTCTTTGGCCCGCGCACCCTCGCGAATAACTCCGTATATAAACTTCTTATTCTCCTTGGCCAGCTGGTTGGGTATGGAACGCCATACTTCGCGGATACGTTGGGCCATATTAGCAGGTGGATACTTGGAAAAATCGCCCTCATACGCATTGAGTAGTTCCAGTTGCATTTGCCGTACTGTTTGATAATTTTTCGTCTTGGCAAATTCGGCTACTACTGCCGGCATACCGCCAACATAATAGTATTGTTTAAGTAAATCTTCACATGTAGGCTTAAGATCGGATATGTTGGCAAAATTCCGTTGAAGCAGTAACTGATATAACAGGTCTTCCCCCATTGCCTGTAAAAACTCCATAAAGGATAATGGATAAACATGTAGAAATTCCACTTTACCTACAGGAAATGAAGTATGCTGATGAAGAAAGACTCCGAGTAAACTACCTGCCGCTAATACAGGTTGCTGTGGTAGGTTTTCACAAAAGTATTTAAGGGACGTTAAAGCACGGGGACAAGCCTGTATTTCGTCAAATATCAGCAAGGTATCGGGTGTAATTTCTTTTCGTTCCATAGCGGATAATGATTGTGTAATACGAATAGGATCCAAGTTCCTTTCAAATAGACCACGTGCTTCTTCATTAAACTCAAAATTGATATACACCGTTTGCTTAAATTCCAAACGTCCAAATTCCTGCATAAGCCATGTTTTACCTACTTGGCGTGCACCCTGCAAAATTAACGGTTTGCGGTTAGATCGTTGTTTCCACTGTTTTAAGTTTTCTAGTGCATATCTATACATAAAATCACCTCTCTTATATATCTATTATAGCAATACAACAGACAATATTCAACATTTTTTCGATTGAATTTATGTATTATAACTACACTTTTTCAATCGAATTTATGTATATTTATAACATTTTTTTGATTGAGTTTTGCAATTTTGAGGTCTATAATCCAACCGAATGCCTCTATTTTTACAGATTTTAGTATAAAATAGACCAATTATCACTATCAACGAAAACCCCATATAAAGATTGGTATGAAGAATTGGGACAAACTGAGCAGGACATTGTAGAAGGATCCATTGATTTACTATCCTTTGGCAATACAGAAAAGGCTAAACCCCTTTTAGTAAGGGAGAAATACCTCAATAACCATTCCCTATAGGAGTTTTCAATGGCACTAATATCCCCGGCACTGTATACAGTGCCGGGGATAATTATTAGTTTGGTTTCTAACTAAACACGTTGTCCAGTAACTTCATCTGCACCGGATTGACCACCACTGGAAGTGGGACTTTGGCCTTGTACATATTCCTTTTTACCTTGGCCCACCGGTTTATAATCCAAACCTGCCGTACAGAGACCTTCAATATATTTAAGCGCATCTGCTACGGACATATTTGCATTTTTATTACTGCCTAAGAATGCTTCACAGGCAACCCCCTGTCCATTTACAGACGGAGATTCTTCATGGAGTAAGCCGGCAAAACCATTATAGGAATTGTATTTCTTTACATAGTTGCTTCCGTTCATGGATTTACAATTACCACAATTATGCGGTAAATCCTGGTGCCCGCTTACTAATGCTTTTAAGGGGGCTTGTTTCATAATAGCAGTCAGTGACGGTTGGAAATAATTTGTCAGTTTCCCGGCAAACTTCGTCCCGTTATAGTTATTATGAGCATATCCTTTCCCCATTTTGGGGCCACCGTTTTTGGCACAACCGCCATCACCTAGTCCATACGGTTGGAAACGCCAATCGCAGTACGATTTACCCTCTACCCGAACAAAAGCATCCGGATATAAGATAGAAGTATCGTGAATATAGGCCAAGAATGCACCTAACTCATTGCGGAAAACAAGCTGTTCGTTCTTAGTCCCCGTAGCACCGGAGATAATGGATCTGTTTCCCGCGTGTTTGTCCTTGGACATACGAACAAAATCGCGGCCTAATTCACAAACAGCTGCCATCGGTACCTCATTAATACCTACTGTAGAAGCAATGTTCAATGCGTCAATAAACTCACTATCTTGCGGATAAGTTTTATCAAACTTAATTGGCAAGTCGGTATGCTGGGCATTGTAAGCCTCTTTGACACGGTTTACAAAAGCCGTAGCTTGTTTAGAGTCCATCGAGAACCCGAACAGATCCTTACAAGACTGACCCGAGGTATTATATTTACCCACTAAGGGACTGCCAAACAGATTACACGATATATTCCCTGTTACCTCGCGGCGATCAGTCGTCGTGTTGGGAACACAGCTAATCTGCGGAGCAAATACCGTATATTTGCCGGGTTGGGGTTGCGGCTTAGGTGTAATTACACACTTACCGCCTTCCCACTTGTAGTTGTTAGCCGGATCTTGTGAACCATAGATGGTTTCACAACATTCTTTACTAGTCTGTGCGCCTTGCGGGCACGGTTTCGGGTCTACAATGGGAGAATCACCGTCTCCAGAGAGGTTGAGCGGACACGTCCGTGTGACAATTTGTTCACCCCGTTTGGCTGTCCATATGATGTTGCCTACCAATCCACCTTTCGCAGGATCATTCAACGAAACAGCTTCTCCCGTATGAGTTACCTGATTGGAATCATAAATACGGTCAAACGTATATGTAAACGTAAATCCATTGTCAGCACTGGTATCCGGCTTAATCATAGGTTGAGTGACAGGTGTTTTCGCACCTTGAGTCCCATGATTTAAGTAGCGGAACTCTGCCGACACTTCTACATCGTTTACGTTCGGTTTTACACCGGAACCGCCTTTAAAACTGGTTTGGTTAAAGTGTAATTTAGCCGTAGCAGTATCTTCCGATCCGCATTCAATGTTCAGATTGTCATAGTAACAAACCGGCCCTCTGACCATATCCAAACCGGCTACACGCCATTTGGCCTTATATACATTATCACGGCTTCCATCTCTCTTGTGCGTAACTTTTTTATGTTGAATGTAAGCGTTTTCAAATTCCCAATAGGGAAGCGGTAATAATTCTTTGAGTTTATGTCCCGATTCAAACCATTGAGAATAAGCTAATTTGTTTTTAGCTGCGAAAGAACTTACCAACATCAGATCTAACTGATAGAATGCATGCTCGGCTTCCTGTTCAGTCACATTGCCATTTCCTAATTCTTTAAAGAGATCCATGATGTGGTTTTTCATCGCCTCATACGGGAGCACATTCCCGCGGGAAACAACAATTACACAAGCATCTTTAAGACTTTCTTGATCTACTTCCAAGGTTCGTTCGCGGATTTTTTGTTGTTCGCTTGGAACGGTCTTAGTAGCCGCGGTTTGAGCAATAATCTGTTGCATGGCCTCATCTTTTTCAGCAGCCACATGTCCTACTCCGCCCGTTATTTGAGCATGGTTTAAGGAACTGCCACCATGGCTGCGATCCATCGATGAACATAACAAGTTTTTACCACTGGTCGGAAGTCCTTTGAATTTAGTTTTCAAAGAATCCGGGAAGTAGTTACGCGCCACCACATAGGTGTAAATATTCCACTTGCGGGCTTCACCCGAGGGGATAACGGTATAGTTTGGCATATCGGTACAACTCATGCCATCAACATTTAAACCGAGATCTCCGGAGAGATAGGCTCCTGTATTACAGATCCCGAAACAACATAAACGTTGTCCCACAAAACCCATGTTTTTACCGCCGGAAGGAGCTTTCCAATCCTCGGAACAAAGGTCTTTGTGAGATTTAGCAAATCCCTTACAGGAATTTTTTTCAAAGGGGATATCAGGTCCTGCAAAACCTACCCATTTGGATTGTTTAACGCCACAACAGGTTGCTTCTACGGTGCTGTTTACACCAAAATCACCCAACATGTGGTCTACATCACCGCCGGAATCTCCGGTGATTAAACAGTTGGCAACTTGACCCAAAATATTTTGAGCGAGTTTATCCATCCAGTTAATCCAATCCCATTTACGTTTAAAACGAGCCATCCATTCTTCCTGCATACGAGTTTTCATCATATCCCACCACCAGGGTTCTTTACCCGGGGTGATATTGATAGAATGGTCGAGTTTACCGGATCCACCCATTCTGCCGTCGGAGAATAAGTCCAAACCGCCAGAACGAGTCGGATCGACAGGTTTAACATAAGAATCCCGTAAGGCCTCCACAGCATTGGCCTTACCCATGTTGTCCTTAGATCTGCGAGCCGCAGCAGCCCCGCCCTGACCAAACGTAGAACGGCTTCCGGCCGCACGAAGGGGTTGCAGAGAAACCGGCTTAGGACCACTGGTAGGAGCCGCAGAACCGACTTTCTTGGCAGCAGATTTTAAGCCGCCGCCCCAGTTATTAATCCCTAAACGGCTGCCGCCCGGACGACGTAACCCGGCTGAATTAAGCGTACCAATCTTAGTACGGCGAAAAGCAGCTCTGGTAGCAGCACCGGCCCGACGTTTATAGATATTGGTGGTGTTGTCTTCCACATCCATTTCTGAAGAAGAATGATGCTCGGCAGCATATTCCCCGGAAGCAGACCCCATATAAGACGAGGAGGCATCCAAATCCATATCGTCACGGCCATAATCCTCTTCCTGATCGGAACCCCAGCCTTTGATTAAAGAAAGCGAATCGCGACCTGCCAACTGGGCAATCTGACCGTCCGGATCTTCAATCATCGCGGTATCAAAACCATAACGTTCCGGGTCAAAATCGGTTTGTTCATTGCCCGGCGTGAGTAATTGTTCTTCGCTGGCCTGACCGCTGTACTTATACAAAAACGGCAACAACAGCAAAGCCACGAGCGCAGCAATAAAGAACGGAGCATCCCGACGCGTGCGCTCAAAGAGCGTGGCTTTCGGTTTGCCGTCTCTGCCAATTTTGGCCGAAGATTTAGCGAAAGATTTATTGCCAGCAGGTTTGCTGTTTTTGATCTTGTCGCTAAAGGTAAACTTCTCTTTCTTTTCCTCTGGCATACGAGCCTCCTATGTAAATAACTGCAAATACAGAAAATAAATTATGGGTTGTTCGCAACTGGATTCCCATTGCGTAACAACTTAATTTACAATACCTCTTACTTTTATTATACAACTATTTTTCATTTTTTCAAGCCCCTATTTACTATAAAGTCTTGTTTTCCTGCATTCCTTCATAAATAGTTTTTTGTACATTCTTTTGGGACTGTTCCTCATACTCTGGTTTAATATACGTAACATTTCCATCAGCATCTACTTGGGCACGTATTACTGCAGCAAAGTACTCACTATCGGCCCCTGTATCTTGTTTTACATCATCCTCAATACTCCTGCCGTTATTCCAGGCAGTTTGTGTATATTTTTTAGAATCTGTATTAACCCATTCAGGCCACGGATAGTCCGGCGGTCCATCACCGTCCTCACACTGTTGTTTATGCGCTTGACACCAAGCTTTTTTCCACGCCTCTTCCGCTTCCTTATATTTGTCTTCGCAATATCCCTGAAAACTACTCCATTTGGTAGAGTATGTTTGCACAATTGTGGTATCACAACTCCCTTCAAAAGAATGCATATCGCATTTCTCACGCAATACATTATATCCGTTTGTTACAGTATTACATAATTTCACTATGGTGCTGATCTTCCCCACAAATTCACTTTGTTTTTGAGCACTGAGGCCATCTGGGGAACAATCCTGCGGAAAACCTACATTAGGAGTTGCTTTATCATTAAATTGAACAAACAAATTATTATATTCGTTAATGGCATTATCAATTTTTCCGCTTGCCCCCTTATCGGATAATTCCGCTTTACAGACTTTTTCCCATTCCAAATATTCATTCCATTCTTTTTGATCAGTCTGTAAAGAATCCATATCCACCTGGATACCCGTGAAACTCAGCACATTAGAAGCCGTAGTCGGGATATCCGCACCCAAAAACGCAGAATCCGCCAACCCCTTTTTTAACATTAAGTTCGGTGTATATTTAGACATACGACTGGTAATCCAGGCATGATACAAATCCCGATGGGGCTTCTGCTCGCCTACATCTGCCACGTCACTGCCCCAAGCGACTTGCGTACCGTTTAGTTCTTTGTTAACTCCCCCCAGGGCTGTATCCGTTTTCATGGTACGCTTGGTCATATTCGTAAGCCAATCAATGGGGACTCCGTTGGCAATATGCGGATTTTTTACACGCGCCAACGTTTTAACAGAATCATATCCGTCTTTAAAATTGCGGTTAATCGCCGAATTATCGCTGCCAAAATACACATCTCCCTGCGCACGACCGGATTCTGTGCGCACATTGACAGCATCATCTCGTAAAACGGCAGGTCCCAAATCGGCTTCTTCCTGTCCGGGATTTAATTTGACAGCTCCGCGCACACCATCCAGGGCATACCCTTTTTTTCGCTGCAGCTCATTGAGTGCCTGCATATTAATCAAACTGGTTTTACCGCCCGCGCGGTCCACGCGGATATTTAGTCCGGCAGTATCCGCGTCACTGCCTGTAGCAGATCGCCCCTCTCCGACACCACCCCGTGCCAATAACGAGGGTCCTTCAACTCCGTCTCCCCCCCAATTGCCGGGCAGCCCGATATTTTTATCGGTCCAAGTGAGCAGCGCCCGCAAAAATGACATACGAGACGTATCATCTTTACTAAAACCCATGGCATACGCCAATTCCCGAAGCACCGGAATCTTTTCTACGGGAACCAAACCGCTAATCCCGCCTAAAAACAAACACAATAATACTGCAAGAACCCAGGGCCAGCGACGTCTGCGTTTAGCTGATTGCTGAGGAGTTTGATCCGGATTGTTCGGAGGTACCCCGTCTTGACCTGTAGCAGACGCTTGCTGCGCTGACTTTTTTGCTTGCGGCTTTTTATTAGCGCTCCTGGATTTAGATTTTTTCTTGGTCTTGGTAAGCGTTTTTTCAGAAACAGGAACTATTTCCGTAGAAAGTTCTCGTAAAGCGGTGGGTAAATCTGCCGAAGTAGCCTCTGAGAAATTTGGCGCCGGTTCAGTCGGTAAATTTTCGGGAATAGTTTCCTGTATATCCGTAACCAGCGTAGCAACTTCCTTTGTCACAGCGGGAGTCTCTTGCGTTTGTTCTGAGTCAATAGTTTGCTGTGAAACAGAATCCGCCAAGTCTAATACAGGCTTTTCAACAGCAGACGAATCCTCCTTTGCCGGCAAAGTACTCACTGAATTATTTTGTGCAGGAACAGGAGTTTCTTGGGCAGCAGTCTGCTTATGCTCCTGTTGTTTTTCTTGTTCTTCCTGCTCGGCATGCCGGAGCTCCACCAAATCTTGTAACGTATCTAATCTGGTTAAAAAAGCCGGCAGGCTCTCCTCATTTACTTCGGGAGCCTTCTTCTGCCTGATTAGACCGTTTTCCGCAATAATCGGAGCAAAGTTCTCGTGCAAACTGAGATCTTCTTCCGGTACGGAATTGGGCGGTTGCGGAGGTTTATTACTCATATCATATTATATTATCACACAGTTAGGGAGTGCTGTAGGGCACTCCCTATGTGTGTTGTTAAAATTTAATTAATCCTAATACACTATTAGTCACTTGACCTAAGACTAACCCAATTGGCTCAAAGGCCGCCTTAACTTTAGCCCAAATTGTAGCACCTAATTTACTCCAACCCGTAGGATTAATTGCCGTATATACCATACCGGCCACCATAACAGGCGCTAAAATAGCCGCCAATTTAGCTAAGCCGACACCACCGCTCGTAGCATATCTATCAATAAACTTAGCTGCACGGAGCATCAACCATGCATTAGCTGCTGTAACCACTGCCATCATTGCAGCAGCAATTAACCAACGTTTTAATTTAATAGCAGCAGCGACAGCAGGAACCGTGGCAGCAGCGGCAGCTGCATCCAACTTCGTTAAGATAACAGCACCAGCTATTATCATGCCAATAGAACCCAATATCGTTGCAAGCATCTGGATTTTTAATGCGTTTTGCAGTTTACCGCGCTCATCTTGCTCATTTTCAATATCTTTTAACTTATTGCCTACAGCTTTTAATTTTTTGTCCGTAGGAGCTAAATCACCGGATGAGGCTGTAGGATCTTCTCCGGCTCCGTCTACTGTAATTCCGCCAGAAGACTGATTACTGGCCAAAAATGCACGGCCGCCTTCGTTGGCAGATGCACGTGTATTGGCCGCGGCAACCGCTGATTTTTTAACGATATCCCGCAGTTCATTACGCTCTGCCCCAATATTACGTCCACGCGTTGTACGTCCGTTGCGATCTCGTCCAAAAGAAGAAGTTCCTCCCTGAGCTAAGGCCCCGTCCAAACCGCGCTGAGAAACAATATTGCTGCCGCCCGGCATGGCACCGGACAAACGTTGCGGACCTTCTGTGCCGGCAGTACGACCGCCTTGTGCAGTAATACCCCCCGATACTGCGCCTGGTGCTCCACCAAAGGAATTACCGGAGGCCCGCGTAATGGAAGCAGAAGGAAGTTGATTCTGTCCCCCTTGCGCACCACTTTCACCTTGTGAAGCAGCACTGCGAGTATACCCCCCGTCTACTACTGCATCCCCGGCAGCAGCGTTCGGATTCCCCACAGAAAAACGTGCAGATGATTGCACCGCATCACGATTCCCAACGTTTAATCCTTCCGATTCGGAAAACTCTGCCATACGACCCAAAGAGGAGTCCATATTGCCTAAGGCCCGTTGGTTGGCTTCATATCTGTCTAAGGCACTGGTACCTTTCATGGCAGCACGCTCTTCGGCCGTGGCTAATTCACTGCGTCCGTCACGCACATTAATTGAGGTAAGAAGTCCGCCCTGGCGATGCATGCCTTCCTGAGGAGCTGTTCCCTCAATACTGGTTAACGTACGTACGGCACGCTCTGCTTGAATTTGATGATCAGCTGCTGTATTTACGGTATATGCAAATACAGCACCAGCTGCACCGGAAATAATCAGTGCATTTAAAGGTTTAATAGCACCTTTGGTACTCTTTAGGAAACGAAATAAGTTCATATTTTCCTCCTATCTGCCGTCAAACACATTCCGTGCTTTAGACGGTTGATTGCGCTGTTGTAAATCTTGTTTGTATTGTGCTCCACGTCGCAAAAACTCTTGACGGCGAGACGTTTCTATGCGATTTTGCTCTACCTTGGCTCGACTTTGAACTACTTGCACATGCAAATAGATTCCCAAAATAAACCATGCAACAACCATCACAGACAAAATCACTAATACCCAAAACTTGCTTTTAGGTCCTAATCGTATATTTTTACTCATATCTCTTCCCTAAATATTTATGTCATAAAGCATAGGCAAAATATAGTTTAAGCCCAATAAGCACCGCCTGCATCTGCTCCACCATTAACTACGCTACTACCACTGGCAGCACCTTCCATAGAACCAGCCGTACCGGCACCTGTTGTGGCTTCTGCAGAAGACGTAAAGAGCCCTTTGATAAATGCAGCGATTTGAGGTCCCCAAATAAGTGCGGCAACTATACCACCTGTTAAAATCCCTGCTAATGTCCAACCCAGGGTCGTCCAGGTATCACTACCACAAACTCCATTATAGTGCGTGATTTGTTTAATTGCACCAACCCAAATATAAGCTGCTGTAACCGCTGCCATGGCAATAGCTGCAAACCATCCCCAAAACGTTCTAGCTAACAGCGAAATAGTAATCATTGCCGCCATACCAGCCAACAGTGCACGCCAAAACCAAGCCTTTAATTCATCTCTAGCTAATTTTCGCTCATCTTGATTGGCTTGTATTTTATTCATCTTAGCATCAATTCCTTTCATCTGTTTGTCAAAACTACTCAAATCTCCCGATGAAGAACCTTGTCCGGTCGTAATATTGTCTCCGTTGACTGTCAGTCCGCCAGAGATTTTTGTACTGGCTAAGAACGGAGAACCAGCCTCGTTTGCCGCATTGGTTTTATTGGACGCAATAGCAGCTGATTTTTTGCGGATAAAATCAAGCTCATCTTTTCCTTGACCAAATCGACGAGAAGCATGCGTACCGGCATTACGATCATTGCGAAACCCTTCCGAATTGCCAAAGTTAGCTTGCGCACGCATACGAGATCCTTCTACTTGTAAATTAGACATGGCCGCACGAGCCTGAGCAACAGCATTTCCCAACTGTTCAGCTTCTTCAGCCGAACCTCCGCGAGTTCTGGCATTTTTACCACTGTCTTGAATCGCAAATGAGTTGGCGGATCCGCTTCCTCCACCACCTGCACGGGTTAAGCCACCGTTTCCCCAATTGCGTTGTGCACTAGCCAGTTGGGCTGCACTCTGACCTGCAACAGCTTCCCCGGGTTTAGCCCCTTGGGCACCTTGCTGCGCAGCATTAGCCTGTGCCTGATTCACAGCATCGGTAACCCCAGCTAATTGGTTCTGAATCGTAGAAAACGTATCTAACGAAGCACTTAAATCTTTATTTTTTCCTCCACCTAAACCTAATCCGAGATCTGCTCCGGATAATTGGTAAGCTTGAGGTGTGTTACCCGTTTGACTTCCTTCTGCCCCATAAACAGGAGTTTGCTGAGAAGATTCTTCCAAAGCACGGGTTTGCGCTTGGCGTACCGCCTGCTCATTAGCCAGTTGAATGGAACGGGACGGAGCTGCATTAAATGAAGAACCTACTTCCCCGTTAGCCTCATATTGACCGCCTCCACCGTTTTGGGACACATATACTACTTCTCCCTGGTTAAACGTAGGAGGCATAAATGTGTTATTACCATCCGAGGGAGTACTCAGATAATTCATAGCGGCAAATCCCGCCGCGCCCACCACAGCAGTAAGTCCTGCTGCCTGGGTAATCGTAATAGGCATTTTGCCTGCTTTATTTTTGAGCCATTTAAATAAGTTCATAGTATTTGCCTCCTATGATGAAAATTTTATTTACACTTATACGTTTTCCCATCGTTCTCGTATACAGGGTTTTGACCAGAAGGACAAGGATTTTTAGCACCACTATCATTACCACCCGTTTGGCCAATTTGAGTACTATTATGAGTACTTCCATTATATCCAGTAGATGTCTCGGTACGAGCTGAACTCGCTTTCGAGGAAGCATACGGATTGGTTTTACCATGTGTACGATAGAATGATCCGGGTTTCATTTTGTTGTCAACAATATCAGTTCTATACTCGTTAAACTTCTCCTTTGTCAATCCATAAGGATTATT
Source organism: Elusimicrobiaceae bacterium (assembly GCA_017475405.1). Taxonomy (GTDB): domain Bacteria; phylum Elusimicrobiota; class Elusimicrobia; order Elusimicrobiales; family Elusimicrobiaceae; genus Avelusimicrobium. Next base: position 40,702 of record JAFVFN010000013.1, on the reverse strand, counting down.
TGCATCATATTTATCAGTAGATGATACATACTTATACACATCATTACTTGCGCCACGACGGGCACTGTAGTAAGCACGCTGTCCGTTAATGCCACCTTTAATGGTATCACCCACTCCATCCATAATAGAGCTTACCAACGAGGTAGCCATCTGACGCAATAAATCCTGCCCCAATTGTTCCCAAAAGCTGAGTTTCTTTTCTTCATTTTTTTTCTGCTCTTCTGCTTTTTTGGCAGCATCCGCTACTTGCTTGTCTAAGTTATCTAAATCCGTACTGGAAGGCGGGGCATCCGTGTCCAACGTCAATCCCCCGCTTTGCAGTTTACTCAAATCAACACCGTCTTTACCGACAGCTTCGCTGCCGGCCACATTGCCGCCCATTAAAGCTTTGCGAGCACCCGTCATCTTGTTTTCTTTAAAACTGGCCGTTGCACGGCTTCCCTGCCGAAACTGCGCCAATGCCTGACGAGCATTGCCCGTGTTTAACGTAACTGGTGCTTCATTGCCTTTGTTTTCACGGCCTTTGAACTGTCTGAAGTCTCCCGTGGGGCCATAGGTGGCTCCGAAACCGCTGCCTCCGGCAGAAGCCATTCCGGAAGAGGATAATTGTCCAATTTCAGTTTGTCCCCGACTGCTGCCGCCCCGGCGACCAGCATATCCGCCATACCCTCCGTTATCGGAACGGGCAGCCGAAGTATTATCCTCATAGGGAGATTCATCGTCGGAAGCGGAAGAAAAGCCCTGTTCCTCCTCAAGAGCTTGAGCATCTTCTTCTTGGCGTGCCTCTTTTTCGGCAGCCGAATAGAGCAGGGTAGATCCGTTTTCACGCATATCCGGATATTTGGAAGCCAATAAATATTGTTCGGCCTGATCCGTGGCAAACGGCATATTGGCCAAATCATACCCGCGCGCTGCCATCCCCTCAAAAGATTCATCCCGGGTACTGACCGCGGAAACCAACATTAACAGCGCCACCACGGACACGATTACAATCGCTCCGATCGTATAGGCCTGTTTGCGATCCATCTTATTTAATTTCTCAAATACTTTCTTCGGTTTAAATGTCAACATATCGCTAACCCTATATAACAAATAAAAACTACTCTTGCTGACCCGCACATTACGACCGTGCGCTCATACACAGAGCGATACACCTTATATTTAGTATAAATCCCCAGGCGCAGTTTGTCAAGACCTAATTTTATCCCAAAATTTTATTACAACCAGATGAATATTAACTTGACAAACTGTCAATTATGCTTTACAATATAATATATGAACCAAATTTCTTATTTTAGTACGAATGGGAAAATCCCTTTTTTGGACTGGATTAGTCTACTGGATAATAGCATTCGGTCCCGTATATACAAAGCGATTTGGCGCATGGCCGCTGGGAATTTAGCAGATCATAAACTTATCGCCCCTAATTTGTATGAAATGCGATTGTTTTTCGGCAGTGGATATCGCATTTACTTTACTATTCAAAATGGGCAAATTATTATTATTTTATGTGGCGGCGATAAAAAGACCCAAACTAAGGATATTGCCCAAGCTAAAAAATATATGGCCATCATGCAAGGAGGAGTCTATGACCCGCAAATCTAGTTATTCTTTAGTACCTATGGAGGAATTTGATAAACGCTTCTTTATCAATAATCCTGAAGCGATTCGCACATTTATTAACGTAGCCATTGAAGATTACCTAAAGGATGGAAACCAAAAAGAGTTGTCTGAGGCACTATCACTGGTAGTAAAATGGGTAGGTGCCAGCAACTTGGCCCGCAAAACCAATATGAGCCGCCAAGGCATTTATAATGCAGTAAAACCCACTACAAAACCGGCATTTTCAACAGTACTAAACATGCTGCATGGGGCAGGTTTTCGTTTGACGGTGTTATAGTGATTTACCCAAAAACTAGGGGAAATTAATGAAGCTAAGATGTCGAAAAATCTTCCTCGACAGGAAATTTTCAATTACAATACGACTAGGAGTGACCTATCCGTATACTCTGTACCATTCGATTTGTTTATCTTAAATGCATAAGTAGATAAACCTACTCCAGCAATAGTTAATATGCCACAAACAGTAGCAAAAGACGGGTTCGCGTTGGGTGCAAAGGACTTGTAAAGTCCCGTCCTGCTGACATTTATTTGCTTACTTACATTAGCCCGTAAGTATTCGGGAGCTTTTCTTAATTGTGCCATTCGAAAATCATCAAATTTAGGAAAAGTTGGTAATACCTCCTTTTGTCTGCTATTAAGTTTAATCATTTTACTCCTTGCCAAAAAGTCGTGTAAATATTGTTGAGAGTACTTTTGCAGATTTAATTAACTTGATTTTACAACGACGTTTTATCGTTTTTGGTTCCGCAAACGGAACTATAACGCGTTTTAGTTGTCAAGTTTATTTGATTTTAGTTCCGTTAATACGCTGTACTAGACGTATAGAGGAGTAATTTATGGGATACATAAACTCGTCAGTAAAAGTGTTGCATTATTTAAATTATCTGTAGATTTTTAAAAAATCTTCAGATCTTATGCCTAAAACAGACCTTAATCCGTAAATTTTTCGTTTTCTTTCTTTTTTAAGGTTCTAATTTACCTGCCTGTGTGGCAATATCTTAGACAATTACTGGACATCCATGGTTTTTAGTATATAATTTATTTTATGTAGATTATGTATAAAAAATATATACTTTTTCATTATATATGTAAAAAGTATACAATTTTGTATAGTTTTTATAGTGTTTTAGAAATATAGAAGATCATAACTTGTCAGTATCTACGCATAAACTATGCAAAATTTACGTAGTTTATGAATTTTTTTAGAATATATTCCCAACTTTATATAAAAATACAAAAAGTTAGGAATATATTCCCAATTCTATACAAGTTTTGTCTATATCCTCATTTCCCGGGCTTATCCTGTACCAACCAGTCTAATACATTAATCTGTTGGATACCGTCAAAGTCTGTTGCAGGTAAATAATCCATGGTCAGTAAATACTTGGGATAATGGTCTTTAATTTGCTGTAAAGGTTCCAGTTCTCGTTTTAATGTTTCTTCCGCCAAAATACTTTGAGACACCTGATAATATTCGGTTCTCTGTTCACTCAGAGCTACAAAATCCACCTCTTTAGTATCTGATTTACCAATAAATACCTTATATCCCCGTCTAACAAGTTCTAAATACACAATATTCTCCAGGATATGACCGGTATCTTTACCTCGGTTATTAAGTAAGGCCTGACGCAGTCCGGTATCTACTACATAATACTTTTCGCCCATCTGTAAGTATTGTTTCCCCTTAATATCATATCGAGACGCAGGATATAATACAAAACTCTCTACCAGCGCAGTCACATATTTCTCCACCGTCTTGTTGGTAATCTTATATCCGGCCGAAGTCATGGTATCGCTGATCTTCTTGATAGATACAATACTGCCTATATTATCAAATAAAAATTTAATAATCCGGTATAACTCATTCGGACTGCTAATTTTATGCCTCGCCATCACATCTTTAACAATAATGGAATCCAAGATATTTTTTACATAATCCTGCTTTGCAGACGAGTCTGGCATTTGCAACGTATAAGGGAAAGAGCCATAGTGGGCATATGAAGTATACAGTTCCGCAAGTGACTTATGGGGAACCTCATTGGCGGCAACATACTCTTTAAACGATAAAGGTAACATTTGGATTTCTATATAACGTCCGGACAGTAAAGTAGCTAATTCTCCCGATAACAAATGAGCATTGGACCCGGTAATATAGATATCAAAATTATCCCGGATATATAAGCTATCCACCACTTTTTGAAACTGCGGCACATTCTGAATTTCATCCAAAAAGATATAGTTTTTCTTATTGGCAACGGCATGATCAACAATATATTGATGCAGTTTGATATAATCCTGTAATTCGGTATTAAAAACATCCTCAAAATTAAGTGCCTGAATTTGTTGGTTGGTTACGCCGGTTTCCAATAAGTAGTTTTGAAATAATTTAAATAGTGTAGATTTTCCACACCTTCTAACCCCTGTAACTACCTTAATAAGTTGTTTATCTTTAAATAATTTCAGTTTATCCAGATATTGTGTCCGCTGTATCATAGTATGCTCCTGTACTATTATATTAGTATAAAATATTTTAAAAGTCAATTTTTTGGGAATACATTCCTAATTTTATATAAAAATACAAGAAGTTAGGAATATATTCCTAACTTTTACACTCTCTCTGTCAGCATTTGTATTCTAAATTAACACATCGCAAAGCAAAACATAACCAATATACATTAGCAATTATCATCCCAATCATATTCGCCATAAATTGCATTTTATAAAATAGAAGTTTTGAATTTCGTAAAATAGAAACTATGCATTTAGTAAAATACACGTCGTACAAAGTACAAATAGTAGACAGGCCTCAAACCCATATATTAAATGTTAGTTAAACATTCATTTGTAGAATGATATTACCAACAAAAGTTTCATTAGGACTTTCAGTTATCACATACGAGAAACCCCATGCTCCTCTTACTACTCCGCATATACACAAACAGGACCGGTATTGCCGGTCCTGTTTAAACTCATCATTTGAGTATCTATTACTTGCGTTTATTTTTCTTAACGGGGCGAACTGCTTTTTTCGCGACCGGTTTCCGGGTAGTCTTTTTGGCGGGTTTCACTGCAGACTTCTTAACAGGCGTTTTAACGGACTTGGCGGTTTTGGCCTTTTTTCCGTCTTTTTGCAATTTAGACGCAAACTCTTTCCACCCTTCTAATGCCAGGGGTAATACCTCATCCATATGTTTGACAGGGATCAGCGTCATCTCTTTGCGAACGCGCTGCGGGATTTCACTGACATCCTTCTGATTGGTATGCGGATACAGAATCGTCTTTACCCCTTCGCGGTAAGCGGCCAAAAACTTTTCTTTAATTCCCCCCACCGGTAAAATACGACCCGTAATGGTAACCTCACCGGTCATGGCCAATTTCTTCTTAACGGGCAGTCCCGTTAATAAACTGGTCAGTGCCGTAGTAATAACACCCCCTGCACTCGGTCCGTCTTTGGGGATGGCCCCTTCCGGGAAATGGATGTGAAAATCCGTCTTATGAAAGTCTACCTCTTTCCCATAACCGCGGCTTTGCGCATACGTCAACGCAGCCCGAACAGATTCCTTCATAACGTCTCCCAACATACCCGTTAAGATAAGCGCTCCCTTACCGGGCAGTTTGGTAGCTTCTATGGTCAAAGTCTCTCCGCCCACACTGGTCCAGGCCAGTCCCGTGGCAATCCCCACACCATTATCTTCTGTTGCAAAGTTCGAATACTTTGCTACCCCTAAGAACTCATGCAGGTTTTCTTTGGTAACAGTTATTTTTTTGGCACCCTCCACAATTTTTTTGGCTGCCTTGCGACACAGCGAACCGATTTCGCGCTCCAAATTGCGCACGCCGGCTTCACGGACATATTCCCGCATCAACAACGATACCGCATCATGTTCTACTTTAAGTTGCCCGTCTTTCAAACCATGTAACTTCATTTGCTTGGGCAACAAATAATTGTTGACGATATCGTGCTTTTCATATTCGGTATAACCGTCAAAATGAATAATCTCCAAGCGATCTCGCAATGTAACCGGAATGGAAGCAAGCGAATTGGCCGTGGTTATAAACATGACATTGGACACGTCAAACGGCACATCCAAAAAGTGGTCAGTAAATTCTTTGTTTTGCTCCGGATCCAACAGCTCCAGCAGAGCGGCCGCCGGATCTCCGCGCCAGTCTGATCCCATTTTGTCTATTTCATCTAACAAAAATACAGGATTTAAACTCTTTGCCTTACTGATCCCCTGGATAATACGACCCGGCATAGAACCAATATACGTACGACGATGTCCGCGAATTTCACTTTCATCGCGCACGCCGCCCAAACTCATACGTACAAACTTACGTCCGACGGCACGGGCAATTGATTTAGCTAGCGAGGTTTTACCGACACCGGGCGCTCCGGCAAAGCACAGCACAGGACCGCGTAGCGAACCTGTCAGTTTATTGACGGCTAAATATTCCAAAATACGTTCTTTGGGTTTTTCCAAACCAAAATGGTCTTCATCCAAAATTTGACGCGCTTTCTTCAAATCCAACACGTCCTGAGTCGTTTGGTTCCACGGCATATTTAACAGCCAGTCTACATATGTACGGGAAACTGTTGCTTCCGGAGAAAAAGCCCCCATTTTGGATAATCGGTCCAACTCCTTATTAGCCACCTCGGCCGCATGCGGCGGTAATCCGTTCTTTTTGATTTTGGCACGCATTTCATCCAATTCTTTTTGAAAATCGTCCTTTTGACCCATTTCTTTTTGGATGGCCTTCATCTGCTCATGCAGGTAATATTCTTTTTGGTTCTTTTCCATCTGAGCATGCACTTTATCATGGATTTTATTTTCAATATCCACGATTTCGATTTCCGAGGCAATGAGTTTAACGATTTTTTCCAGCCGGTCTGTAATCTCAACCGCTTCCAAAATTTCCTGGCGTTGAGCGGTTTTTACCAACATATTGGAAGCAATGGTGTCAGCCAATTTAGACGGATCATTAATTTGGCGCAAGAACGACACACCTTCCACCGCAATGCGGTGGGACGTACGGGCATACTTATCAAACTCGTCTAACACCTGACGCATCAAGGCCTGCACCACGGGGGAATTGTCATCCTGTTCTTCTATATATTCCACTTGGGCAAACCAGGCGTTCTCCGGTGAACGCACGGCTAATTTATGCACGCGGGCACGGGCCAGTCCCTGTAAAAAAATCTTCAAAGAACCCGTGGGCAAACGTAAATTTTGAGTAATCTGACAAATTACTCCGAAATGATACAAATCGTTTTCTTTCGGATCTTCATTGGAGACCTCTTTTTGGGAAACAGCCAAAATATAACGTCCGGGCGTTGAAAGTGCCGATTCCACCGCATTTACGGACTTGGCACGGTCTACTGAAAGCGGCAAACTCATCCCCGGGAACATGACCACGTCCCGAATAGCTACCACCGGTACCACCGTAGGTAAAGAAATTGTCATTTTTTTAGTTTCTTCCATACATCCCCCTGGAAACTTCAAATCGTTGACGACTTGCGCTCATTACAAACCACACAGTCCGTCGTATGAGTAAAATTGTAGCAAATTCTTTTAAAATTAGCAACTGTTTTATTTGTTTGCTAATTATAATACATAAAAAGCCCCGATGTTTTTGAGGACATCGGGGATCCAAGAGCTTTATTTTCTTATCTAAAAACCAAATAAATCAAGGTTGTCCCAGTTTAACTGTTTTGTTTAGAGAACTGTAACCTGATATCTTAATAGTACTATTCCTTACTATATCCCTGAACCTGATCAGCCACTTCGCGGTACACAGCAAAAACTCCGCGTCCGTTTTTCTTGACCACGTAAAGGGCCTGATCGGCTTTTTCCAAGAGCTCTTCGGCGCTACCCGCATCTGACGGGAAAGACGCAATGCCCTGACTGATTGAAATATGGATTTCTTCGCCGCCGGTATATTTGGTCGGAAGTGTAATAGCATTGATGCGCTCTTTTAAACGTCTGGCAATGATTTTAGCCTCTTCGCTGTTGGTACTGGGCAGCATAATTACCATTTCATCACCGCCGAAGCGACACGGTACATCCGTCTGGCGCAAACTGGTACGAATGATACGACTGACTTCCTGCAGTGCCCAGTCCCCGATTTGGTGTCCATAGCTGTCGTTAATCTGCTTAAAGAAATCAATATCAATGATCATCAGCGACAGCGTCAGATCAAAACGTTTGGCACGGTAAATTTCTTCGGCAAACTTTTCATTGAAATATCGACGCACGGGCAAATGGGTCAGTTCATCGTAATTGGACAGCTCCTGTACACGCTCAAACAAACGTGCGTTATCAATGGAAAGTGCCATTTGCGAAGCAAATTGCTGCAGGGAAATAAAATCCAAATATCCAATATGCCTACGGGAGAGCACGTTATCAAATGCCAAAAATCCGACTTTGCTGCGCTGCACTTTTAGAGGGATATAGATGACACTGCGCGTAGAACGATATGTAACGGCAGAATCAAATACTTCTTTTAAAAGTCCCTGTTCCTGCGGGCTGATTTGGTCAGCTGTTTGATGTGTGACCTGTCCGGAAATATCCACACACAACGCTTCTTTAATGCGCCGGGCATAGGAGTCTGTTAAGTACAAACGTACCCGGTCAAACCGGAAATATTTTTGTACCCCCTGCAAAATCAGTTCTAAGCCGTCATTTAAGCGAAGCGATGAAGCAAATACCGTAGACAAAGCGTTCAAAGCCGTAGATACATTTAAGCGTTGATTCTTGGCCTGGTCAATTTCCGTATTACGCAAATTATGCGAGATCTCCTGCCCCAAGGCCTTAATCAGTTCCCGCTCCTGCGGGGTAAATCCGCGCGTTTTCTTGAAACGCTCCAAACGAAGTACGCCCACTTTTTCCTGCATATAGGTGCGTACTTCCCCCCCCTTAAGCTCCATACTGGGACGCTGCCATTTGACGAGTACATAAATGGCCGGGTAACTTAAATCCGTGGTTTCCGTAATCCCTTCGCGTAAGAGTTGTTTTAAAAATGCAGGTTCGCTGATAACCGAAATATCTTCCTGTTTGTCCATGCAGTATTCTTTTTTACACATCATGCGAAGCGACAAAATCGCACGCTCCTGCTGCCAATCAAAAAAATAAATACGGTCCAATTTAAATAAGTTACGCAATACCGGAAGCGCGCTTTCCAATAGTTCACGTTTATTTTGGAACGCCTGATTTAACTGTTTATGAAATTTATAAAGGGTATAGGATTTTTTATCAAACATACTCAGCCCTCATAAATAGAAAGCAAATATTCAATCTCTTTGGCCGCCTGATCCAGTTCACGGTCCAGCGAGGCCTGCGTAAAACGACCTTCGACGATTTGTGTGGCACTGACTGCCAAAATACGTTTTAAAATTTCCATAATGGTGCCCGTTACCGTAATATTGGGAAGCGTTTTGGCTTGTGCTAAGATGCGACCGTATACACGCAGTCTGCGTCCTGCAGAAAGCATAAACAGCTCCAGAGCATCCTCGTAGGCAGGGAATACTTCCAGTAACTTGGCATAATGTGTCTGGATATCGGGCCGCGCGCAAAATTTAATAAACGCCAAGGCTTCTTTCTTATGTTGGCTGCGTACATTAATAAATAAGTTCATGCCGGATAAATACGCAGCCGCTCCTTCTCCCGTAGCCGGGATAGGCAGGGTACGCACCTGGATCCCGCGACGGGCATCAAAGGTACTTAGGCCCAACTTGCGAGAAAGCATCAGACTGGCTTTGCCGGATACCATGGTCCCCAACGAACCGCGCTCCCGTAAAATCGGCATCAGGTTACGAAGGGCCAGTGTAATATAGTCGCGAATCCCTTCTTTAAACGCTTTGGTAGCCACACTGGTACGTGTTAAATCCGGTGTCAGTAAATCCACCCCGCGCCCCCATACACACGGCAAAGCACTTCGCATGGAAAGCGAACCGCGCCAATCCCCGTTTTGTACCGGGTAATAACCGGGTACGTCTTTAAATCGTTCGCGCAGTGACTCGCATATATTCAAAAAACCGGCCCATGTGGATAAATCCCGTTCCGGATCGGCCGTTACTAATTTTAAATGATCAGCCCGGTAGTGTAAAGCGCTGACATCAAACCACCACGGATAGGAATAAATATCCTTGGTACCGGGTTTATAACAATGGTTTTTAAGAGGGATCAAGCAGGTAGAAAGCGACAAGCCCGGGTCTAACTGTGACAAGTTCTCAGCGACCCCTTCCCGAACCAACAGCGCTGTCCAATAATGCGGGATTTGGACAAGATCGGGTACTTCCTCTTCATGGGTGGGATTTTTAATGGTGAACATCCGCCGCCACAATACATTGCGCGTAAATACACGCACGGACAGGGGAATATGCGGGTTTTCCTTCTTAAACAGAGCAATGAAAGAAGCATACGTTTCTTTGGTTTTATCCCCCGCATCGGGCATTGTCCATAAAATCATTTTTCCACTCCTTGTACCTTACCAACTGCGCACTTTCATGTTCGGATTAATATCTATATTGGCACGCAACGGCTTACCGGTTGTTTGGGCATATTCTAACTTTTTATATGCCGCCAGTGCAATCATCGCCGCATTATCCGAGGAAAGTTTGCGGTCTACAAAATACACGGTTTTACCCCGTTTGGCAGCTTGTTCCTGCAGCGTTTGACGCAGCAAACTATTGGCAGCCACTCCGCCGCCCACGGCTACGTAGCGTACCTTATATTTGTCAGCAGCCTGCAACGTTTTGGTAACCAGGGTGTCTACCATCGCGGTCTCAAAACTGGCACACACATCGGGCACATTCACCTGCTGATGATCACGCAAATAATAACTGACCGCTGTTTTGATCCCGCTAAATGAAAACTCCCACGTTCCCGGTAGCAGCGGTCTCGGGAACGCAATGGCGTCACGTCGTCCCTGCAAGGCCTGCGCTGATACCTGCGGTCCGCCCGGATAGGCAAGCCCGAGCAGTTTAGCGACCTTATCAAAGGCCTCGCCGGCCGCATCATCACGCGTTTTGCCCAATACCTTATATTGCCCGTAGTTTTTGACGTACCACAGTTCCGTATGCCCGCCGGACACTACCAGCGCAATCAAGGGGAACTGTAATCTGTTTTGAACTTCCCCGTTCTGAAAATCACAAGCAAACAGGTGTCCTTCTAAATGGTTGACCCCGATAAGCGGTACGTTTTTATAGGCCGCCAACGTCTCAGCCGCCACCCGACCGACCATCAGTCCTCCAGGAAGGCCTGGACCACTGGCAAAGGCCACGCAGTCAATGGGGTTATCCTGAAGTGCCTCGGCAATTACCGTGGCAATTTTAGCCGCGTGTGCGCGGCTGGCCAGTTCCGGTACCACGCCGTGGTATTTTTTATGTTCTTCTATTTGGGAATAAATCACATTGGACAATAACACCTTGCCGCCTTTTAATAAGGCTGCCGAAGTTTCATCGCAGGTGGATTCAATTCCCAAAATAGTAAAATCTTTCTTCATGGTTTATTTCGTTTCCTGCGCAGTTTTCAAAGACGACTTTTGTTTCTTGGCCTCTTTATTGGCCTTGCGTTCCCGGGCCGCCTTTTCAGCCTGTGCTTTGGCGTCTTCAAGCGAAATCTCGCCTGTTAAAATAGCTACCGCCTGGTCCAATACCGGATCTTTGACATCAAACTTGGGCTGCTTGGGTGCCTGTCCGGGAGTATAGATAATATCGCTGTACTGCAAAAACACTTTGGATTCTTCTTCCGGGGTGAAATATACTTCCACGTCCGGGAAAATACCGCCCTCATCAGCTTTGGATTTATCACGGTAGTTGCGGTGAATGAGTCTTCCTGACGGAGTATAATACTTGGCAATAGTCAGACGCAGACCGGCCCCACCGCTTAGCGGCAGTATCTGCTGCACGCTGGCTTTACCAAAACTGCGTTGTCCCACGATTACGGCGCGATGGTTATCCTGCAAGGCTCCTGACACAATCTCACTGGCACTGGCAGAGCCCTGGTTAATCAATACGGCCAGCGGGATATCCGGATAAAGGGGCGTACCGGAAGTTTTGTACTCCTGATAGTATTCCTGTTTACGTCCCTGGGTATAGACAATCATTTCTCCGTCCGGTAAAAATAATTTGGCAATATCCACGGCCCCGGTCAAAAGACCGCCCGGGTTAAAACGCAAATCCAACACCAATGATTTCATGCCCTGATTTTGCAAATCGGTTAACGCTTTTTTGACTTCTTCAGTGCTGTGTCCGGAAAAATCTACCAAATAAATATATCCCACCTGACTAGGCAGCATACGGTGGTAAACCACTTCAGGCACAATTACGGCTCGTTTGAGTGTAATATCGGGTATTTTGTGGTATTCTCCGTTTTCGTCTTTACGACTCAATGTCAGTTTTACCTTAGTGCCGGCCTTACCGCGCATAAGCGCCACGGCTTCGTCAAGCTTCATATCGCTGAGATCTTTATCATCTACAAATAAAATGCGATCCTGCGGCATAATACCCGCTTTGAAAGCCGGCGTGCCCGGCATCGGGGTCATGACCGTAATATAATCATCTACTTTTTGCAATCGGATTCCCAAACCGCCAAACTCTCCTTTCGTATCGTTTTTAAGTTCCTTATAATCTTTCGGATCCAAATACGCCGAAAAATCATCTAACTCACTCACTACCCCTTTAATGGCCCCCGAAACCAGTTGGTCCGTATCGGTTTGTTCCACATAATTTTCTTTGACAAATTCCAATACGTCTACCAGGGTACGTAATTTCCTTAGACTGCTGTCCGCCGCGGCATACGCATACGGGAACAAGGTCCCTACAAAAAATAAGACAGCCGCCCAGGTTACATACTTGTTTAATTTAGTTACTTTCATAGTCCCTCTTTATTTTTTGAGCCAATCCAGCGGATCTACCGCGGTGGTCCCTTGACGAATTTCAAAATACAAAGCATTCTTGCCGGTACCGGAAGAAGATTGGGTATCTTTACCGACTTTCCCGACCTGCCCTAATTGTTCCACTTTATCTCCGACAGACACGGAAATCTCCCGTAAAAATCCGTAAATCGTAAAAAACCCTTTCCCGTGATCCATAATGACCACATTACCGTATGAGCGGAACGGTCCGGCGTAAATCACACTGCCCTGTGCACTGGCCCGGACGGGCGCTCCGTAAGAAGCCGCGATTTTAATGCCGTCCCTAAAAATCCACGTATTTAAATCAGCCCGGTATTCTTTACCAAACTGACTGATGACCTGTCCCTGTACCGGCCACGGCAGTGAATGCGGCGGCACACTGATTTTGGGACTGGCGGTTTTCCCTTTTGAACTGGACGTACGACTCGTCGTGGAAGCGGTACGTTTACGCTCAAAGGACGCCAGCAAACTGTTAAGTTCCGTAGCGGATTTATTAAGCTCATTGATTTCTTTACGTACGGCATCTACCTTGCGTTTGGTTACATCCAAATCCTGTTGTTTTTTTTGAAACGACTGAGAAATAACCGTTTGTTCTGCTTTGAGTTTGGAATTTTGTGCCCGCAGACTCTTATTTTTTTCCGTAAAAACGGCAAAACTTTCTTTGGCCTCCCGGTTTTCGTTTTGCAGTGTAACGGCAAATGCCGCCTGATGAGCGAGCATCCTGTCAATAAACAGATCCGGTTCCAAGCGTTGTGGGGCGGCGCAAATTGGGCAATCCGGCACCATATAATATTGTACTGCTTCCTGCCAAGCCAGTCCCCGCCACATGGGCATACTGCGCTCCAGGGCCGCGCGTTTATCTTCGATGGATACCAAATTTTGCTCTACCAGAGACAAATCTTTCTCGACTTTATTTTTCAGGCGCTGTGCCTGTTCCTGTTTGCTCTGTAAATCGGTAATCTCTTTGGAAATTTTCTTTTCCTGTTCGCGGTATTTTTTCAGTTCGGCCTCTTTTCGCTGGGCCTGGCTTTTGAGTTTGGCCAGTTCCTGCTTACGATCCGCCGCTTCATCTGCCCAGGCAGACGAAGTCACCACGCTCAGTAATAAAAATAATCCTAAAATCTTTGCCATTTAGATAACGTCCACCCGAATAATCCGCAAAACACCACCAACAATCCCTGTCGCGGCCAGGTCGTAAAGTAAGCAAGCATATCCGCTAGCAGTCCTGTGGGATATACAACCGCAGCTAAAATACCGCCGGACAACACCCCGGCCAACAGCCCGGAGAACAGCCCGCTTAGCGCCTGCTGTTGTGCATACGGCGCCGCCTCTACCAAAAACATAAACGCTAAAAAACCCAGTAACGCCAATGCACCCAATCCGCGCAACAGTTTGCTGTATAATCCGATTTGAAACAACAACTGTGCATGGGCCGCATCATAGCGCGGGGTCAGCTCTTCGTATTCAGCGTCCAGGTTATCAACCAGCGGACGGATATTGGCAATGGCCGGCGCAGATAGGGTAATCTCAAAATACGCAGGCATCTTGTTTTTGCCCATCAGCAGCAGAGATTCTACCAACTGCGGGTTTTTGTGGCGCACAACGGCCAGTCCGTCATCGGGAGACAATAAACGCACGGACGTAATATCTTCTTTTTGGTTTAACGTTTGCCCCCATTCTTCCAACTGAGCCGCATCCACCGGACCGTCCACCGTTAAGATTATCTTAAACGAATCATACAGTTTGCGGTAATAATCGCTAAGCCCCTTTTCGATCCCCATAATCCCCTGCGCAAGCAGTGCTACGGCAAATACCAGTAAAAATAATTTGCGATGCAGATGTCCCACCTGCCGGGACGCACGTACTTCTTTCATTTCCAGCTCAAAATCGTCTTCCATACACGCTCCTGCTTGTCATTGTTCCTTATACAACCGTTTTGCGGTATAATTCCAAATAGGCCTGGGCCGATTTATCCCATGACACATCTTGGCGCATGGCGCTGCGTACCAATCGGTTGAACAGCACACGGTCCTTGTACACGTTAATTGCTTTGACTACGGCGTTATACATACCGGCCTGCGTAAACGAATCAATAAAAAACCCGGTTGCCGTATTTTCGTTCTTCCCGTTATATCCAGTCACAGTATCCACCAGTCCGCCCACCTTGGATACGATGGGCAAGGTACCGTATTTCATGGCAATGAGTTGCGAGAGTCCGCACGGTTCAAAACGTGAAGGCATCAAAAACAGATCGGCACCGCCGTAAATTTTATGGGCCAAATCTTCATCCAGTCTTCCGTTATAACTGACCGTGCCGGCATGGGAACGCGCCAGTCCCTGATAGGCTTTTTCCAGCAGCGGATCTCCCATCCCCAAAATAACAAACTGTGCATGTTTGTGAAGCCGCTCAATCACGTTTAACGCCGCATCCAACCCCTTTTGGTAATCCAGGCGAGAAACGATCCCGATGAGCGGTTTATGCTCGTCCTGCGTAAGTTTGCACTCCTGCTGCAGTGCCAACTTGGCCGCCAGTTTTCCGCGGGCCGCTTCGCTGGCATCATATCCGATCGGCAATACCGGATCAATTTCCGGATCCCAAACATCAGTATCAATACCGTTTACAATACCGCAAAAATTTTTACTGCGTGCCCGCAACACTCCGTCTAACCCAAACCCCATGGCCGGATCCTGCTGGACCTCCCGGGCATAATTGGGACTGACCGTGTTAATATTATCGGCAAACACAAGTCCGCTTTTTAAAAAACTGATCCCACCGTAGTATTCAAACTTCTCGGGGGTATAATCCACGGGGTGGAACCCTGCTTTGCGAAAAGCGCTGTAGGAATAATGTCCCTGGTAAGCAATGTTGTGGATGGTATACAAACAACGTGTACGGGTATAAAAGGCATCCAGCTTATAGACTGTTTTGAGGTAGGCCGGAATCAGTCCGGTCTGCCAATCGTGACAATGGATAATATCCGGTCGAAACCCGATAAATTTACACCCTTCCAGTACAGCCCGGTTAAAGAAAATAAACCGTTCGTCATTGTCAGCAAACTCTCCCTCTTTTGTGCGATACAAACCCGGGCGATCAAAGTATTTGCGGTTATTTACAAAAAACACCAATACATTGCCCCAATTGATATACGAGAGCGAAGCCTGTTCAATTTTATCGCCAACCGGGATTAAGTATACCCCCGGTACGATTTTTAACGAAGAAACCCGTATGATATTGCGATAATGCGGTAAGAACAATAACACTTTATTGCCCTTATAACCGGCAAATTGTTGGCACAAAGCGCCCACAACATCGGCCAGTCCCCCCGTTTTACAAAACGGATACGCTTCACTGGCAGCTAAAACGATATTCATTTTTCTTCCTCCTGCACGGCTGTATTTTCACCGGTCTCTTCCTGCGCCGGTTCGGTTGCGGACGACTCTACAGCTTCCTTAGGAGCATTTTCTTCAAACGGTAACCCTTCGGCAGTTGTATCTGCTAACCCGTTCTGTCCTAAGGTTAAATCGCCCTGATTATAACTGTTGCGTTGGAAAAACGGATCCGGCGCAGAAGCATCCAATGCTTCAAGCCGTTCTTCCCCTTCCAACTCTTCCAAGGGGATGATCCGCGGTCCACCGATCGGAGGTAACGGTTCCCCAAACGGCAGGTCTTCCTGTTTTTCTTCTAAATTCTTGGCGGCAAATACCTGTAAATCAGGTAACTCGGACACTTTATTAAGACCAAACATCCGCAAAAACTCATCAGTCGTTCCATACACCATCGGGTGTCCGATCGTATCCTTGCGACCCACAACCCGTACTAGTCCGCGGTCTAAAAGTTTCTCAAGCGGACCGGCTACATCTACCCCGCGGATTCCTTCCATTTCGGCGCGCGTTAAAGGTTGTTTGTAGGCGATAATCGCCAGGGTTTCCAAGGCGGCATTGGACAGACGCGTAGTCATTTTTTCGTTATACAAGCGGCGTACCCAACGTCCGTATTCGGGTTTGGTACACATTTGGTAACCGCCGGCAATTTCCAAAATCTGCACGGCACTGCCGCGCACGGTATAACTGTCGCGCAATTTTTCAATAGCTTCGCGTACTTCCTTAGCTGTGGTGTTTTCAATAACATCCACGAGCCGCGATACTTTTACCGGACGATCCGTAATAAAAAGCAATGTCTCGATAATTTTCTGTAAATCTTCACTCTCTAGCAAAGTCTGCGTGGTTTCTTCGTCTGGTTCTTCCGTCACGGGCTGTGCAGGTTGTTCGGCGGGCATGGTTGCTGCGTCCGTCGGTTGCGTCGTTATGGGTTCTTCCGGTGTACTGGTTATTTGTGTTTCTTCACTCATACGTTCTCCTGCATCAGGCCTCGTCGCCATGCATCAAGGTTTTAAAATCTTTGTCTTTATTATCGGGATTTAAATAAATACGAATATGTCCTTCGCGCTCATCCTGCCGGGCAATAATTTTCTTAATTTTCATGAGTTCCAATACTGCCATAAAACACGTAATTACGCCGCGTTTTTTGGTCTCTCCCACGAAAATATCATCCAAAAGTACCCATTCGCGCCCTTTAAATAAGTTAACCACTTTTTCCATCTTCATTTCAATGGGAAACTCTTCTACTTTCAAAAGCTCTATGCGTTTACGCTCATCCAACCGCTCAAAAGCACGTTTCACAGCCGCCAATAAATCAAAGATCTGCAAATTAAGTACTTTCTCGCCGTTATCAAAGATTGGGGCTGCCCGGTAAAATTTATCTTTGTTTTCTTCTAATTTCTCGTTTAAATATTTACTGGCCTCTTTGTATTTTTGGTACTCCACCAACTTGGCCACCAACTCTTTCATAGGATTGGGACCTTCGTCTTCGGTAGTAGGTGCCTGCGAGGGAAGCAAGGTTTTGGCCTTAATTTGCATGAGTGTACTGGCCATAACTAAGAACTCACCGGCTACTTCCAAATTGAGCTCCTTCATGACATTAAGATAATCCAAATATTGCGTGGTAATTTCAGCAATGTTGATATCACAAATATCCAAATTATCTTTTTTGATCAAGTGCAACAGCAGGTCCATCGGACCTTCAAATACGTTAATATGCACATTAATCGGAGTAGGAGCAGCTGTAATCATAGTTATTTAATAATTCGCATGACTTTTTTTACCTGGTTCAGCGTAGCCGAGGCATTGGAACGAGCTTTTTCTTTGCCTTCAGCGACAATTTGTGTCAGTTGCGCTTTGTCATTTTCAAATATCTTGCGCCGCGCATTAAAGGCAGCAAGTTCCGGTTCCATCAGTTCAAATAATTCTTTTTTGCATGCTACGCAACCCAACGCACCGGCTTTGCATTCTTCACAGCGTTTCTGCCAGTTGGGGTTATAAATCTTATGGAAAGCATACACCACACAGCCTTCCGGATTGGCCGGATCATTTTTACCTTTTTTGTTGGGATCGGTAAACATCGTCATCACTTTTTTACGCACGCTTTCAAGTTCTTCCCCAAGATAAATTGAATTATTGTAGGACTTGGACATTTTGCGTCCATCCAATCCCGGCACACGTGCTACCGTGGTATATAAAGGCTGCGGTTCAGTAAATACCTGCTCACCGTAAATCTCGGCAAATCGGCGACACAAATCGCGCGCAATTTCCAAATGCGCGGTTTGGTCTTTTCCTACCGGCACGTAAGCAGCTTGTTGAATGAGAATATCCGTCGCCATCAGCACCGGATAACCCAAAAACCCAAAACAGGAAATTTCGTCATCCGCAGCAATAGAAGCCACTTTTTCACCCAAAGATTTTTCATCTAATTGGCCGGCATATTTTTGTTTTAATAGTTCTTGGATTTGTTCCTTATAAGTAGGATTGCGAAGCAGCCATCCCAAGGGAGTAATCATCCCGAGCAGGGTATTTAGTTCGCTGACCTGCGGCACATCCGACTGGATAAAAATCGTACATTTTTTCGGGTCCAGCCCGGCAGTCAGCCAGTCAATGAGCATGTCTTCACTGTTTTGGGCCAGGTTGTCCGTATGTTGGTAAGCAGTCGTTAAAGAATGCAAATCCGCCACAAAGAAAAAACAGTTATATTTGTCCTGCAAAGTTACCCAGTTTTTAAGTGCTCCGTGAAAGTTCCCTAAATGAAGTTTACCTGTCGGGCGCATCCCGGAAAGTACGATTTTATTGTCTGACATACAACACCTCTATATACCAAAAATCTTGCCCAGTGCCGCGATCAGCAGCAATGTCGGCGGGAAAATAATATATTTAACTACTCCTGTCAAAATAAGAATTACCACGATCCACATTCCGTAGCGTCCGATCAAACGGTCATACGCAACCGCTTGGGTAACCGGAAGCAAGGCCGTGAGAACGCGTCCGCCGTCTAACGGCGAGATTGGGATCAAATTAAACACGGCCAAAAAGACATTAATAAATAGCCCGTATTGGAAAATATGTACCAGAGCGTTAAAAGTTTGTTGCCCCAGCTGCGCATGCGCCAGGAGCACAATCTTTAGCAAAAAAGCACACAATACAGCCAAGAGTAAATTGACGGCCGGTCCCGCAAACGCCACTTTGCCCATGTCTTTACGAGGAGACGGCAAACGCATCGGATTAACGGGCACGGGTTTGGCCCAGCCAAATAGCGGCCAGCCAAAAAGCCAACATATCGCCGGGATCGCAAGCGTACCGACCGGATCGATGTGAGAAATAGGATTAAGCGTCAAACGTCCGCTGTAATAAGCGGTATCATCACCCATCCGGTAAGCTACATAGCCGTGGGCAAATTCATGTAAGATAATCGAAAAAAACAGTACGGGAATCAGTACAATAATATCCATAGTATCATTGTAGCAATTTAAGCCCGGTTATGCACGTATTTATAACTGCAAAAAAATCCCAAACCCATCGTGGTTTTTTGCTATAATAATTTTACAATTTAAATCTGTTTTTGGAACCGTATTAACGGAGCACATGAAAAACCATGTCGCTACCCACCAGGAACAGCTGTTTTAGACACACGACAGGCGGACTAATTACCCGGTTGTTCTGTGTCAAGTGCTTACCACGCAAGTGGTAAACCACGGCTGTTATTTTGGGGTTGCTGGGTAGCGAGCTCGGAATAATAGCCGTTGTATTTGGTTTCACAAACAGGAAATAGAAAATAAGGAGATAATAGTTATGAAACCAAATAACCAAGCATTTACACTCATCGAGCTTTTAGTCGTAGTACTTATTATAGGCATTGTGGCAGCTGTAGCGGTGCCGCAATACACACAAGCTGTCAACAAATCTCGCGCAGTACAGGCTATTACGATGTTAAAATCTATTACAGATGCTCAAGAAGCATATTTCTTAGCTAATGGGGAATATACGCCGGATCTGACAAAATTAGACATTGACGTTCCAGAAAATATGAGAGGAAAACAATTGAACGCTTCTGAAAGTGAAAATCCAAATCAATATCTATTTGTGTGCCCCGGCCTCCCGGGGAAAAGCTGCCATGCTTGGGCTTCAAGCAGTGATTTACCAAGATTTGAAGTTGTATTACCCCATACCACTATTTCCTATGTAGCAAATTACCGCGGAGTTTTTTGGTGCAATGCTTCTGGTAAAACAAATCGAGCAAAAAATATATGCACAAGTATCGGAACACCCTCCTATGCGGATGGATACTATCGCATCAATTAGACTATCAGCCTAATACACCAAAAACATACTTAATAGTATTCACGAAATGATGTAAATATTATTTTCTTTTGATTTGTTGTACTTGAGCGGCTTTGAGTTTTTCTAAAAAAGCCGCTTTTACATTGAGCATATTATTAAGAGGCGCCGTTTTGAGGTGACAAATACCAATGGCAGCGGCATCGGCTGTATCGTCCGGGCTGATAACTTTATCTAAACGCAAGGTTAACTGCACCATACGCTGCACTTGTTTTTTGTCAGCAGTTCCCGTACCGCAGATAATCATTTTAACGCGTTTAGGCGGATAAAAAGTAATGGGTTTGCCTGCCTGCTGACAGGCCAAAATAATAACACCGCGCGTCATGACCGTATTGGCCATGGTCTGTGCGCGCTTTAAAAAATAGTTTTGTTCCATGGCTACTTGATCCGGCGCGTAAGCAGCCAATACCTTTTGCAGTTCCCGGTAGACATAGTCCAACCGTACGGGCAGTTCCTGCCCTGCATCGGTATGGATTAAGCCGCACGCTACCAAAGAAAGAACGGAACGGGCATCCCTTGTGAGAATGGCCCATCCCGTTCTGTCTAAACCGGGGTCTATCCCTAAAACGGTGGTCGTTTTAGTGTTCACAACACCTCTTAAGCTTCTAATTTAGCGGCAATATCTTCAGCAATGTCGGAGTTGTCATAGACATTTTTGGTATCATCGTGATCATCTAAGGCATCCAACATTTTAAGTAAGGTTTCCGCGGTGTGTTCATCTGTAATGGAAACATCCGTATCCGGAATCATCGTTAAATCGGCGGATACAGGGGTAATGCCTTTAGCTTCGATGGCTTTTTTCACAGCATCGAGTTCAGCCATGTCCGGGTTGGTAATGACTTCATATACATCTCCGGGATTGCGCACATCTTCGGCACCGGCTTCCAAGGCAATATTCATCAAATCGTCTTCGGAAATATCCTCTTTTTTGACAATGACCATGCCTTTGCTTTTAAACATATAAGACACGCAGCCTGCAGTACCGATAGAACCGCCGTGGCTGGTAAAAATTTTGCGTATTTCCGAGAAAGTACGATTCTTATTGTCCGTGGTACATTCTACAATAATAGCTACCGAACCGGGACCGTATCCTTCATAGGTGATTTCTTCATAAGAAACACCCGGAAGTTGTCCGGTACCTTTCATAATAGCGCGTTTGACGTTGTCAGACGGCATGTTGGCTGCACGAGCATCGTCTACAGCTTTGCGTAAGCGCGGGTTTTGGTCCGGGTTGCCACCGCTCATTTTGGCAGCAATGGTAATTTCTCTTAAAATTTTGGTAAAGACTTTACCTTTTTTAGCGTCAACGAGGGCTTTCTTGTGTTTAATACCGGCCCAGTGTGAATGTCCACCCATAGGGATGATCTCCTTGGTTTAAAAATTTATATTTCTATTGTAGCATATTTAGGCGGTATATGGCAGCTGTTAATTACGTAGCGCTGCTATCTACCCTAAACAAAATAGGTATAATATAAGTATGAAATCCGCAAAGAATAAGACCCTTTTTATTTTGGCCGGAGCAAATGGAAGCGGCAAAAGCACCATTGCCAAAGAGTTATTGCCTGAAGAAAATATCGTATATGTCAATGCGGATGATATTGCTCGGGAACTCTGCCCGGAAGATATGCAATCCGTGCGCATCCAAGCTGGCAAAAAACTGCATGCCCGCTTAAATCAACTCTTTACCGAGGGAAAATCGTTCGCTCTGGAAAGTACACTATCCGGCGTCGGACATATTAAAACAATCCAAACAGCTCACCGGTTAGGATATGATGTAGTTATTGTTTACACATTTGTAGACAGCGCTGATTCGTACATGGTACGTATACAAACGCGTGTAAAGAATGGAGGACATCCGGTACCTAAAGAAGATGTCATTCGACGTTTTAATCGCAGTAAACAAAACTTTTGGAACATCTATAAAGCCTTAGCAGACTACTGGGTCTTGTATTATAATGGCGGAGATGATATTGTGCCCGTTGCCCAACAAGATAAGGGACAAACAGTTGCAATCTTTACCGAAAACCTTTATACCATGTTTACGAGGGATTTATGACCGATTTAACCGCTAAATTAACCCGCATTGCAAGCCGTGCCGTACGCAAAGCACAAGAAGAAAACCGCAAAAACGGGATTCCCAATGTATATGTCATTAATGGCAAACATATTTGGCAAATGCCGGACGGATCCTTTACGGATAAAAACCCACTATAATATACAATTTGCTTAACGACTATAAAAATTCCCTCCCGGTTTGTACCGGAAGGGATATGTTTTTATAGCTTTGCCCCGCATGGGATTCGAACCCGTATCACTGGTTCCGAAGACCAGTACTCTATCCAGTTGAGCTAACGGGGCCTGTTTTTATTGTACCAATTTATAAGCTTATGTGCTGACTTTATTTTTTTACTTGAAAAGCTCCGTCTGTTTTTATTACAATAGACCCATGAGATCCTTACAAAACGAATCCGCCGCACATTGCCCCCAGGGATGCGAAGCATTTGACGTTACCTACTGGTCTTTGGTACGCGGCGATGAAAACGAAGATTTAAAAGCCGCTATTTTAGGCGGCGAACTTAATTTGGTACGCTGCCCGGAATGCGGCACCTATTTTCACCATGACGGTGAAATTATTTATTTTGATGCTTCCTCCGAGCTTTTGGTATTTGTGTTTTCCCCCAAAGATAAACCGCGGGAACATGAACTCAAAGAAAAAATTGACCACGATTATCAAATCATTAAAAACTCGCTGCTTAAAGACGTACATTTAAACTATCCGCCCATTTCCGTCTTCGGACTGGAAGAGCTGCAACACTTGCTACATCATGAAGATGAAATTACCGCTGAATCGGAAGTTGTTGCGGCGGCCGCGGCCACGCAGGGATTTGAAGTAGCCCGCTTAAAACCTTCCTATTCGCGCGAACATCATTTTCCGCTCTATATCCCCGCCCCTGCCGGCGGGCAAACCGCCAATGATTACGCTGTCGCAGCTGCTAAAGTGTTAAAAAGCGGACTTAATTCAACATTGCTGTTACATTTTAAAGATAAGATGAGCGAACCCAATGCTCAAGCCCCTGTATTACTATGAGTGAACTGATCCCAGAAAAATACCACGATCTGTTACTGTCCATCGGTACCTATGCCCAAAAGTTAGGCCTGCAAGCCTGGGTGGTGGGCGGTGCCGTGCGTGACTTTTACTTAGGGCGTGATACGGTAGACATTGATCTCACCTTTGACGGTACTCAGGAATCCGTTGCCAACTTCTGCATTAAGATGTGGGGTGGTGTGAAACGAAAATTTTCCAAGTTCGGTACTTATAAGGTTAACTTGGACAACGGACTTCACCTGGATTTAGCGCGGCTTCGCAGTGAAACCTATGCGTTCCCGGGAGCTTTGCCGGAAGTCACTTTCACCAAAGACGTTAAACAAGATTTATTTCGGCGCGATTTTACGATTAACGCCTGGGCATTGTCTATTTTGCCCGACTCTTTTGGAAAAAGTGTGGATCCGTACGGTGCCAAAAAAGATATTGATGCGGGACTCATTCGCGTACTGCATAAACAAAGTTTTATGGACGACCCGACCCGTATGTACCGTGGCGTACGATTTGCCGGACGCTTTGGTTGGAAAGCCGCTCCCATTACCAAACAACTGTTCTTAGAAGCCGACCGAGAACAGGCGCCGCTGTTAATTTCACGAGAACGGTTCAGTCAAGAGTTCTTAAAAATCCTTGCCGAAGAAAACATTAAGCCTATTTTTGACTATTTAATCCAGTATGATCTACTGAAATTTGCCTGGCCCAGTCTTACGTGGCATGACGGACTTTTACAAACCCATGGAACCTATGAACGCTTGGGCTTCTTAACCTGTACCTTAGACGAAAATGGGGACGGGTTCCTGCGCAGTTTGCACCTGCATAAAGAAGTGTCACACTTTATTAAAGAGGCTTGGAAAGTCTCTCAGGAACATTTAAGTCCGCTGACAAAGTTAACAGATTTCCAATTACATATCTTACAGGCATTCTTCCCGGGGTTACCCCCCATGGCGTTGCAGCCTTGCGTGATTAAAGGAATGGACCTTAAAAATGCAGGCATATACGGACGTAATATAGCCAAGCTACTACTGCAAGTACGCAAAGCACAATGGGAAGGACAAATCACCACCCGTGAAGAAGCCATGAAACTAATCGGAAAATAATATCCTCTTGATCAGTTAAGGTAATATATATTATCGTCTATATGATCACTATTATATTCCCCTTGTAATTGCCCACCCATGGCTTTACATACTCGCACGGCTCGTTCTGACCACCCATAGCATATAATACTTCCCGGCCGATAGGTAGAATCTTCTGATTGATGATCATAAAAATAAAATAATCGTGTATCATTACTTCCAGCTCCAACCCTATCAATATTATAAACCCATACCCACATGTCCCCTTCAGGTAGAAAAAGTCTTTCATTATTTACACCCTTTACACTTGTTCCTCCCTCGGGCATGGCAATATCAAGAGCATCAAAACTGGCAGCATATTCCCCATTGGCCAAATAATACACCTCTTGGGCATCTTTAGCAGCTTTGACTAATGCAAACATCCGGGAATATCGTGATTTATCTACCGCCAACTGATATTGCGGCAAAGCTACAGCCGCTAAGACCCCTATTATCAACACCACAACCAATAATTCAATTAACGTAAAACCCCGCCGGGTATTTCTGTTCATCATATTATATACTCCATATATAATTAGTCGGTGGTCAGGTACAACAAACGGCTGTTATACCAGACCACTGACAGGTAGCCTATATAACAGCCGTAGCTTACCATCCTATGGAGATGATAAACATTCGGTACAACTTAAGTGCGCACCTAAGTTGTACCTCAAACGACTATTTTTGACCTGTCAGTAAGTTCTCTTTGAGAACTACCCGTGTTCTTCACACGGTTCAAAAACAGTTTAAATTTTATGTGTGAGCGTTGTTACGCTTTTACTTCAGTTCCTCCCTGTTTTTATAAAAATATCCCCATAAATAGGCCGCACTGGCCATTTGCAATGTAAATGCGGCAGACATAAAAACATATTGGTATATTTTCATAGACTCCACGGAGGGACTAAATAACCAATAATACATCCGCCCGAATACCTGCAACAAGGGTACAAAAATAAAATCAGCCGTCGTCAAGAGAGCCATAATCCCCTGCAACAGTGTCAGCAGGGACACATACTTTTCCTGCGTTAAAATAAAAGCAGCCTGTCCTACGTATAAGATTAAAAACCCAAGGTGAAGTCTCCACAAGACTGCACTGTTTAGTACGTCCCGGGTTAAGAGCACCACATTAATAAGTGCCCCCAGCACGCACAGTAAAAAAATCAGCTGTATAAAAAACGGAAACTTCCAAAAACGATTTATTAGTTTTCCCATAATTAACGCGAAGTGGTCAGCACCGATTTGCGGGCATGTACCTCTTTAGCCAGTTGGATTAACCGATCCAAAATTTCTGCGTAGTTTTCCCCGCTTGCTTCAAACAACTGCGGAAATAAACTCGTCTCACTCATACCGGGCAATGTATTAATCTCTGACATATAATATTGCCCGTTTTTATCCATCAAAAAATCTACCCGTGCCAGCCCGCAACCCTGCAAAGCTCTAAATAAAGATTCCGTATCACGTCGCATGGCATTGGCCGTGTGGGCCGGGATATAAGCAGGCACCTGTGTCTCACAACCGCCTGCCACAATATATTTGGCATTATAATCAAAAAATTCACCGGCTACCGTGCGCAGCTCGCCACAAGCCGAGGTACGAATAGAAGTTGCATCTCCGTATACGGCACAAAAGATCTCACGGGCATGGTCCACGCCCTGTTCTATCAAAGCATCCGTGTCAAACTGCAGCGCCGCCTCTAAGGCCGCTTCCAATTGTTCTATCTGAGTAACGCGCGTAACACCTACCGAAGAGCCCAAACGTACCGGTTTGACAAATACAGGCAGTCGTTCCCGCACCCATTGGGTAAGTGCTTCTTTGTCATATGCCACACCGCGTGACACTTTTTGATACGGCACGACGGCAATCCCTACTTCGCTGGCCAGCAGTTTGGTTAGTTCTTTATCCATTCCTAGCGCCGAGGTCAATACTCCGCAACCTACATAGGGGATATTCAGGGTTTCCAAAAACCCCTGTAAGGTTCCGTCTTCGCAGTTTGTACCGTGTACGACCGGGAATACTACATCGGCTGCAATGGTAAAAGATCCGTCCAATGCCTGCAAAACACCATCCGGACGTAAAACCGGAGTTACCGGGATATCGTCCGGGGTTTGTTCAGAACATTCTTTCTGTAAAAACCAATACCCTTGTTTACTGATAAAGACGGGATAAATTTGATATTTGTCCGGCTGACTTGCCAGTAAACGGCATACAGTCTGTGCACTGTGCACGGACACCTCATGTTCGGTTGACTTACCACCGTATAAGACAATTACTTTTGTCTGGGCCATACGACTAACGGTTCTCCCGGAAAATAGACCATTTCATTCGACCGATAAAGCTGTCGGTTTTCTCCAAAAAGTCCTCACCGTCATACGGTTCATTTTGCGGAATCGGATCTGCTACTTTAATTTCCGGTAAATCCGCTTCGGATTTAATATCTTGAGAAGTTCGGGCCGGTTCGGTACGTTTGGCCGGAATCACTTCCCACTCATCTTCTGTAGGTGCTGCGGAAATCGTACGCCCTAACGAATGCAGTACCGGGGCCACCGGACGACGAAATGCCTCACCGGGTGTCAGAGTTTCTTTTTTAGCAGCCAGAGGAACTTTCACTTCTTCGTGCTGTTCTTTCTTGGCGTGCTGTTGCACCAAACGGGCTGCCAGTAAAGCCGCACTTTGGTTACGCAGCTGCGCGTTTTCCTGTGAGAGCGCCTTGGCTTGATTTTCCAAGTCACTGGTGCGTTTTTCTAAATCGGTACGTTGGGTATTTAAGTGCTCATTATCTTGGGCAAGTGCTTGTTTTTCCGCGCTGAGTTTTTGGACTTCTACCGATAAAGTTTGTTTTTCGGCCCCTAATGCACGCGCCTGTCTGGAAAGCGTTTCGTTGGTGCGGTGCAACTGAGCTACATGCTGCGCAAGCGTGGTCTTTTCGGCGCCCAAGGTTTGTGTTTGTTTGGATAAGTTCTCATTGGTGCGGTTGAGTTCTTCCACCTGCTTGGATAAATCCGTTTTCTGTGCACCCAGTTCCTGGGTTTGGCGGGATAACTCCTGTGCTTGTTGTCCTAAAACAGTTACCCGCTGGGTCAGGGTGTTTTTTTCCTGTTCCAATGCCTGGCTGTGCCGGGTCAGTGTTACGTTATGCTGTGTTAAGGCTGCATTGCGATGCGTTAACTCCACATTGGTTTGGCTTAAAGCCTGATTGTCATGGGAAAGCACGGTATTGGTTTGCGTCAACTCTTCATTATGATGGGAAAGCTGGGCATTTTGTTGTCCCAATACATCGATTTTTTGTTTGAGCTGGCTAATTACAGTATCGTTTTGGTTAATCTTGACTACGAGCTCTTTAAAGTTCTTCTCTAGTAAGTCTTTCTCCCGACGCATGGTTTCCAGGGAGATTTGGGATTGCTCCAATTCCACGGCCAACCGGTCACGCTGTTCTTCCAACGTACGCAGCTGCGCGGTAAATGCAGCCAGTTGTTTTTCGTGTTGATCCGAATGCTGCGTTTGCAACGCGGCAATGGTATTTTTCAAATCAGCCAGTTGTTTTTCTTTATCAGCTAACTGAGCTTGTAAGGATTCTTTTTCGGCGGTCGCAGTTTGCAGTTTGGTGTTTTCTGCCTTGAGCGATTCAATTTCTTCGACCTGTTTCATGCAGGTATCGGACATCTCTTTGAGTTGCGTTTCCAAACTGGTTACTTTTTGTTGGTATTCTTTCTTAATGGAAATAATCCGCCCTTCAAAATCAAACGATTTAAAGCGCTCTTCGGCCGCATTTAACTGGTCACGCAAAGACAAAATCTCTTTGGCCTGATCGGCTGATTTTTTCAGTGCGTCCATTTTTTCCAGTTGGGCCTTTTTGATTTCACGGTCCAAGGCACTATTCACGGCTTTTAATTGGGAAGCTTTCTGACGTAAACTGTTAAATAGACGGGTCTGTTCATCCCGCTCTCGGCGCAGTTCCTCAGCCTCTTGGCGAGCCGCATAGGTATCCCCTGTAGAAGTACCTGTCGGGGCAAACACAGTGGGAAGCGGATCAAAACTGCGCTGCAGTGAATTTGTTTCCCGAAGTGAAAAAGATTGGGTTTGTTGAGCTTGCGAGAGGTTTTCCACACTGGTACGTAACGTGGCAATCGTGCGAGAGAGATGTTCCAAAAAAGCGTCTTTATCTTTTTGACGTTCCATGGCCTCGCGCGTGCGGGCCAGTTCGGACAAAATAAGTTGGTTTTGCGTGGTAGAAGCTTCAAATTTTTCTTCAAGTTCGTGGATTTTTTGCTCTAACTTTTCAAAGCTGCGCGCATATTGTGCCGGGCGCAAAGGTGCGGCGGGCGGACGGGACGTAAAAGTCTCCCGGGCGTCTTCTTTGGGAAATGGTTGTTCTTTGAATTTTTCTAAAAACTGTGCAATATCGTTATGTCCGTTTAATTCATCTTCTAACGCCATAGTATAAAACCCTCATTGTGTGAAAATCTCTCTATTTTAATTAAACTACATTCGTACGCGCGTGTCAAATAAAAACAATTATGTTATAATGAAAGGGTAGTAAGAACAAAATTTATTCTGTTTTTGGAACTGTATACAATACAGCGAGCTGTGAAAGCAGCACGGAACAATCCAAGGACAGCTGTTTTTAGGTGCAAAGTAAGTGGACTAATTACCCAGTTTCTTTGTACCAAGTGTTTGCCACCTAGTGGCAGACCACGGCTGTTACTTAAGGGTCATTGTTCCGGCTCAAGAGTAATGGCCGTTTTATTGGGGTTTCAAACAGAAAACAAGGAGAAATTATGAAACACAATAACCATGCGTTTACGTTGATTGAACTTTTGGTAGTAGTATTAATTATAGGAATTTTGGCAGCCGTGGCGTTGCCACAATATCAGCTAACAGTTGCTAAATCCAAAGTGGCAACCATGTTATCATTAGGTGCTTCGTTCAGAGCAGCCCAAGAAGCCTACTATTTGACTAACGGAACTTATACCACAAATGCTGAATCGTTAGATATAGGCATGGCTGGCAACTGCCAAATAGCAGGACAAAACAGCAATATACCTGATGAGGAGCACACTGGTATAAGTATTGGAAGTGCGGCAATGATTTCCTAGTTGATTTAACAGCCGAAGACGGTTTCTTTATTAATTATTGTCCTAATGAAAACAATTCATGGCTACAATGTTCCAGCAAACGAGATTTTGTAATTCATTTTTACTATGCTTCAAAAGGAAATCGAACAAGCTGTTCTGTACTAAATCAGTCAACTCTAGGCAAAAAGGTCTGTACTACTTTTCATAAATAATTCCACGAACCACGCCTACTAAGTAAAATGATCCTGTGCATAATACCACAGAAGTCTGTGTTGCTTGGGCAAGCGCGGTTGTATAATCGGGCTCAAAGGTCACATTGGAGGCGTCTAATAGTGCCCCAAAATCGGTTTGTCGGGCCGCCCGTTCACTGGGCGGTACCGTTATAATAATACGCCTAAAATGCGGGATCAACAATGTGAGCATTTGAGTAAAATCTTTGTCTTTCATAAACCCGCACAACAGCGTAGCATCCTGCAACTGATACGGCGTTTTTTGCCAAAAATTCATCAGACTTTGCACCGCCTGAGGGTTATGAGCTCCATCTAAAATAAATGTAGTATTGCCACGCTTGATCCGTTCAAACCGTCCCGGTAAGGCAACGGTTTCAAAAGCGGTCTTAATTACCTGTTCTGATACACCTAGTTGCTTAGCAGCTTGATATACAATGCACGCATTTTGCGTTTGTTTATGACCCAGTAAATGCAGGTTCCATTCCTGATGTTCTGCCGTATATAACACGGTCATCTCGTTTATAAAATCATAAGCATATTCATAAAAGGGACACCCTTCTTTAACCCATGTTAAGGGAGCTTGCTTGTCTAATGCAGTTTGTTCAACGACTTTAGCTGCCTGTGCAGGAGCGTCACCGCATAACACGGGCACCCCGTATTTGATAATACCGGCTTTTTCCCCGGCAATTTGTGCCAGTGTACTGCCTAACAGTTGTGTATGATCCAAACCAATCGACGTAATAACAGACAACACAGGCATGCATACATTGGTAGGATCTTTCCGCCCCCCCAGTCCTGTTTCCAAAACCACATACTGTACTTGCTGTTTGGCAAAATACACAAAAGCCGCCGCCGTTAAAAGTTCAAAAAAATTAAGTGGCTCTGTTTGTGCGGCGCAGACCGTTTGAACGGCGTGTTCAAAATCTTTCGGGGTAATTTCCACACCATTGACTTGGAGGCGCTCGATAGGACTGATCAGATGTGGCGATACAAATAGTCCGGTCCTGTATCCGGCACAAGTAAGCGTACGAGTCAAGAGGGTACATACAGTTCCTTTCCCGTTAGTACCGGCTACATGGATGATTTTATAATTATTCTGCGGGTTATGAAGTCTGGATAAAAGCGCTCTAAACGCAGGCAAACCCGCTCCGGCTTGACCGGCTGTGCGGGTTTGCAAGTCAAAAAACCATTCGTTAAAACTCATCTTTGTCGGGATTATACCGGCGAATATCAGCACCCAGGGCAGTGAGTTTTTCTTCTAGTTTTTCATACCCGCGGTCAATGTGGTACACACGTTCCACTTCGGTTTCCCCCTCGCCGCACAACCCAGCCATCACCAGGGCAAACCCGCCGCGTAAATCAGACGCCTGTACGTGAGCCGCTGATAATTTTTCAACTCCCGTCACACGCGCAACACTTTTTTCCGTGTAAATTTGTGCGCCCATACGTACCAGCTCGGGAGCGTGCATGAAACGGTTTTCAAAAATATCTTCGTCAATTTCCGCCGTACCGTTGCACAATGTCATGAGCGTCATCCACGGGGCCTGTAAATCCGTGGCAAACCCTGGATAAGGGGCTGTGCGCACGCGCACGGGGTTGATTTTCCCTTCATAAGCATGCACATACACGGCAGTATCTGTTACATCCAGCGTAAATCCGGCTTCCCGCAAATCGCTAAGTAAAATAGCATTATGTTCCGGCACACAGTCGGCTACCGTTACATCACTCCGAGTAGCGGCGGCGGCCAGCATAAACGAGCCCGACTCAATACGGTCTGCTACCACGGTATGTTTGGCTCCGTGCATCTTGTCGACTCCGCGGATAATCAACCGGCCCTTATCATCAGTCCTAATCTGGGCACCCATTTTATTTAAAAATAAAATCACATCATCTACTTCCGGTTCTTTGGCAACATTTTCCAAAATGGTTTCACCGGGAATCAGCGCCGCACACATCAGTAAATTTTGAGTAGCTCCCACGCTGGGGAAGCGCAAAATAATCTGCGCTGGGTTTAATTTTTCGGCACGGATGAGTACATTCCCCGCTTTAACCTCACACACCGCACCGAGTTTTTCAAATCCTTTTAAGTGGATATCCACCGGACGCACCCCGATAGCACACCCACCGGGCAGCGGGATATCTGCCTCACGAAAGCGTGTTAAGAGCGGGCCCGCGACCCAAAAACTGGCCCGCATCTGTTTGACCAACTCATACGGTAAATTATTTTTTAAAGCGCCGTTGGCTTCTACGGTTACCGTGTTATTTTCATAGGTAATTTTTTTGCCCAAATACTCTAAAATCTTAAGCGTGGTTCGTACGTCCCGCAAGTTTGGTACCCGGTGTAGTACACAAGGCTCATCGGTCAGTAGTGTGGCTACCAAAATAGGAAGCGCCGCATTTTTGCTGCCGCTAATGTGAACAGTGCCGTGTAATTTTTTACCACCTTTAATTAAAAATCGATCCATAGTAATTCCCCTTAGTCACGCGTTGCAAACACAAAACGCTCTATGTTAAATATATCTTTTTTTACGTCCGCTTTCCAGCCGATTTCCGCTAACCCCCGGGCTAACGGCCACGCTTGCCCGTCATCTAGTTCCAAAGCCAGTAGTCCGCCCGGCCTTAAAAAGCTATCGGCCGCCTGACACAACGGACGTGTCACTTCATAACCGTCCGCGCCGCCGTCGAGCGCCAGGCGCGGCTCGTGCTGCACCTCACGTGTTAATGTATTTAAATTTTCAGTCGGGATATACGGCGGATTGGCAATAATTAAGTCAAAGGTGCCCGCTACCTCTTCCCATAAATTACTTTGCAATAACTGAACCCGATCCTGCAGTTTATGTTTGCGGATATTTTCCTGCGCCACCTGAAGAGCTGCTTGCGAAATATCGACTGCCAGTATGCTGGCCCGCGGGAATTTATGCGCCAGTGCCGCGGCAATACATCCACTTCCCGTACACATGTCTAAAAACAGGTGTTCCCCCCGTTTATCAAAGTAAGTGCTGACCCGTTCCACCAAATCTTCGGTTTCCGGACGGGGCGTAAGCACATCGGGAGTTACAACAATATCTAACCCGCAAAACGGCTGGAACCCCACGATATGAGACAGCGGTTCCCCCGTTTCCTTGCGCACCAACAACTGCTCAAATGTGCGCGCATCTTTTTCAGATACGTCAAATCCGCTGTTAGCAAGCACCCAGGTGCGCGTTACATGCAACACATGTGCAAGCAGCCATTCACTGTTGGCCTGCGGCTCATCGGATTGTGCATGTATTAAGCGTGTTTGGGCTCTTTGTAAAAGTTCGTGAATCGTCATAAAAAAGCCGGGCCGCAGCCCGGCCGTATTAGATTTGCAGATTTTTGAGTTTTTGCTCTACGCGGTACGTACGCAAATCCGTCAGGATGGGCTCAATATTGCCTTCCATAATTTCCAGCAAATTATGGTATGACTTATCGGTTCGGTGATCCGTGACACGGCTCTGTGGAAAATTATACGTACGGATTTTTTCAGATCGGTCCCCGGTACCTACCTGACTTTTTCGCTCATCGTAGATTTCTTTATTGCGTTTTTCTTCTTCAATCTGATACAGTTTGGCACGCAACATGGCT
Source organism: Elusimicrobiaceae bacterium (assembly GCA_017475405.1). GTDB lineage: Bacteria > Elusimicrobiota > Elusimicrobia > Elusimicrobiales > Elusimicrobiaceae > Avelusimicrobium. The sequence continues at coordinate 7,320 of JAFVFN010000013.1, read as the reverse complement.
AGCGCTTTTTCACGGTTGGCCCCCTGATGGCGCTCTTCGCGGCAGGACACCACAATCCCCGTGGGTTTATGTAAAATACGTACCGCGGTTTCTACTTTGTTGACGTTCTGTCCGCCATGACCGCCCGCACGGGAGGTTTCCAACTCCAAATCTTCCGGACGGATCTCAATATCGATTTCCTCGGCCTCCGGCATAATAGCCACCGTGACCGTAGAGGTATGTACGCGTCCAGAGGTTTCCGTATCAGGAACACGTTGTACGCGGTGTGTTCCCGCTTCAGTACGCAGCCAGGAATACGCGCCGTCCCCTTTGATAAACATACTTACGTATTTACATCCCTTAAGTCCCGTAGGCGTAAATTCCAAAATTTCAGTGGTCCATCCTTTGGTTTGAGCAAAATGCTGATATACGCGCAAGAGTTCGGCGGCAAACAAAGCAGACTCATCACCGCCCGCACCAGGACGGATTTCCAAATAAATATTTTTGGAATCATTTGGATCCGGCGGGATCACCAAAATACGCAGCTCTTTTTGAAGTTCGGGAAGCTTAGCCTCCAGTTCGGCCAGTTCATCGGCGGCCATTTTAACAAGCTCTTTATCTTCGCCCGCTTCAATCATGACCCGGTCGTCGGCAATGGATTTTTTGGTTTGGGCAATTTCACGTTCTTTTTCAATAATGGGTTTTAAAAATGCATGACGTTTGGCTTTTTTGGAAAGCTCCGCACCGGATAAATTGCCCGAGTAGAGTTCTTTTTCCAAAGTTTCAAATTCTTGTGCGTATTTAGATGTATCCATAAAAGTATCCTGCTATATGTAAAAAGAGCAGACTTCCTTTCGGTTGTCTGCTCTTATTAAAAAAAACAGCTATTTAGCTTCCGCTTTGGTTTCTTTGGCAGCTTTGGGAGCTGCTTTCTTGGCGGGTTTCTTCACGGCCGCTTTCTTGGCAACCGGTTTTTTGAGTTTGGCTTTAGCCTTTACTTCGGTTTTGGGTTTGCGTACCAAAGTCTTACCTTCGGTTTTCGCAAAGCGTTTGTTGAATTTTTCTACCATACCTTCCGTATCCAGCAATTTTTGTTTACCGGTAAAGAAAGGGTGGCAAGCGGAACAAATATCCAGTTTCAAGGTTTTGGCAGTAGAGCGGGTCATAAATTTATTGCCGCAAGCGCAAACCGCTTCTACGAATTCATAAGTGGGATGTATTTTTTCTTTCATTGTAATGTCTTCCTTTAAAAATCTTATAGTTTATTATAGCATATCTGGCGGGAAATTGGAACGACCGTTCTATTTCCCGTCTTAATTAGAATGCATTGACTTCCATTTGTTTAAAGAAGTCTTTATTGGATTTGGTAGCCGTAATCTTCTCTAAAAGCATGGTCATGGCATCTACGGAACTTAGCGGAGCAAGTACTTTGCGCATGATCCAGATCTTGTTGAGCTCATCCTCAGACAATAATAAGTTTTCTTTACGGGTAGAGCTACGGTTAATGTCCACCGCTGGGAAAATACGTCGCTCGGACAGTTTTCGGTCCAACGTAAGCTCGCTGTTACCCGTACCCTTGAACTCTTCAAAGATTACCTCATCCATACGGCTGCCGGTTTCAATCATTGCCGTGGCAATGATCGTGAGCGAACCGCCTTCCTCAATATTACGCGCGGCTCCCAAAAAGCGTTTGGGTTTTTGCAACGAAGTAGCTTCCAATCCACCCGTTAAAACACGACCCGAAGAAGGAGCTACCGTATTGTAAGCACGGGCCAGACGGGTAATGGAATCCAACAAAATGACCACATCCTTGCCTTGCTCGGCCAAGCGTTTGGCTTTGTTGAGCACCATTTCGGCTACCTGTACATGACGGTCTGCCGGTTCATCAAACGTAGAAGCCAACACTTCGCCTTTTACACTGCGACGCATATCGGTTACTTCTTCCGGACGTTCGTCAATGAGCAGTACCATGAGCACTGTATCTTTATAATTTTCTTCAATGGAATGCGCAATAGCCTGCAAAATCATGGTTTTACCACTTTTGGGTGGTGCCACAATTAACGCACGCTGTCCTTTACCGATCGGAGCAATCATATCTATTACACGTTGCGTCACAGCATTTTTATCGGTTTCCAAGGTAAAGCGTTCGTTGGGATGCAGCGGCGTTAGGTTCTCAAATAACGGACGGTTATAGATTTTAGACATTTCCTGTCCGTTTACTTTTTGTACCTGCAGCATGGCAAAGTAGCGTTCATTATCCTTGGGCGGCCGAATGAGTCCCTCAATCATATCACCTTTACGAAGACCGAAACGCTTAATCTGCGAGGGAGATACATAAATATCATCGCCGCTGGATAAATAGTTGTTTTCTTCGGAGCGCAAAAACCCAAATCCGTCGGGTAAAATTTCCAAAGCCCCGCCACCGTATACAGAACCGTTTTGTTTGGCCTGGATTGCCATAATACGACCAATGAGTTCCTGTTTACGAAGACCGGAAATATCTTCCAAATTATAATTAACCGCGAGTTTCGTCAGTTCTGCCACACTTAATTTATTTAGCTCCCTGGCATCTAACACCTTGGCCCCATTGGGTTGGCGCAAGGGCTGCGGTTGGCTATTGTTGTTATTAAAATTATTATTAAACGAACGTTGCGGACGATTATTCATACGCATCGGACGTTGTTCCCGCTGCATGCGTGGCGCGGCAATCAGTTTTTCAGTAACGGGCTGCTCCGTGGCAACTGTTGCGGTTTCCGGTTTTTCAGCCGTAGCCGTTTTAGCGGCTCTTGTGGTTTTGGTTGTTCTGGCAGTTTTTTTTGTTTTTTCCTGCGTCACTTGTTCTTCCATGACTACTCCTATTTTACACGTGTAATAAATTCATAGCGCGCCCAAAGCGTATCACGCTTTGTGTTAATTGAGCCTTGGTGGCATGGTAAAATACCACATCTGCGCGCTGCGCCTTTACTTCATCCGGCAATTGATGTCGGGTGCGGCGCATATATTCGGCCCTTGTCATTTTGCGACCTTTGAGTCGAGCTGGCAATGTTTTGGGATCAGCCAGCACCACTATGTTTAAATCGGTTAATTTATCCCATCCGCTCTCAAAAAGGAGCGGGATTTCCACAACTATCACGGACTGTTTACTCTGTTTAATACGGGCACACACTTCTTTTAAAACTAGCGGATGCAATACCTGTTCCAACCTTTTTCGCGCATGCGGATCAGTAAATACCCGTTGGGCAATTTGTGTTTTATCAGCGGTCCCCAATACGCGTTTTAACTGCGTAAGCACGCGGGGACTGGTGTACAATTGCTGCACAATTTCATCGCACGAGATCGTTTGTGTGCCGTACCGGGCAAAACAGGCCAGTGCCGTACTTTTGCCGCTAAGCATAGAGCCGGTCAGCCCAATCACCCACTTATCTTGCCCGTGAAATTTGATCATGAAAGTTTTTCAAGTTCGTACCAGTTCTTACCGGCTTTGGCACTTACTAATAAAGGAACCCGCAGTTTAACGGCGTCCTGCATCAGTGTTTTAATCGTGGCGGCAGTCGTCTGCAACATCTCTTGCGGTAATTCAAAAATCAGTTCATCGTGCACCTGCATAATCATATGAACAGGTGTACCCCGCAGAGCATTAAATACATCCAGCATCGCTTTCTTAATAATATCGGCCGATCCGCCCTGCACAATCGTGTTAATGGCCGCGCGCTGTGCAAAAGATGCCATACTTCCGATCCCCATATTAAACTCCGGCAGGTAGCGCACATGTCCTAGCATCGTTTTCACATAACCGTTTTGACGTGCGAGCGCAATATTTTTGTCGATCCATTCGCGTACAACCCGGTATGTTTGGAAATATTGATCAATGTAGGATTTTGCTTCGCGCAGAGAAATACCTAAAGAATCAGACAGCCCCATCGGACCCTGCCCATATATGATACCAAAATTAATGGCTTTTGCGCTAGAGCGCATTTGCGCAGATACCAACAACGGCATCACGCCAAATACCTGTGCTGCCGTCTGTGTATGGATATCTCCCCCGTTTAAAAATGCATCTATAAGCACCGGATCCTGACTCTCATGGGCCAGTACTCGCAAATCAATTTGGGAATAATCCACACTTAAAAGTACATTCCCCTCTGCCGCACAGAAAGCACGGCGCAACTGACGTCCTTTTTCGGTACGCACGGGAATATTTTGTAAATTGGGACTTGAGCTCGACAAGCGTCCCGTCACAGTACCTGTTTGATCCAAATAAGAATGCACGATATGGTTCTCATCGGCCAGCAGCAGTAGGTTATCCACATAGGTCGATTTGAGCTTACTGCTTGCTCGGTAATCCAAAATGATGCGGGCAATGGGATAGGTATGAGCGATTTCTTCCAGCACACTCTCATCGGTGGAATATCCCGTTTTGGTCTTACGCACCGGCGGGATTTTCATTTGTTCAAATAGCAGTGTCCCTAATTGTTTGGGAGAATTAATATTGACCGGGTATCCGGCCTGTGCGTCAATACTGCTTTGGCACTGCTGCAGTTCCTGCTCCAACAGTACTTTGAAACTTTCCAGCCACCCCGGATCAATGCGAAGCCCTTTCCATTCCATATCGGCCAACACCATCATCAGCGGCAGTTCCAAGGTACGGTATAGTTCGTATTGACCGCTGTTTTTCAGTTTTTCCGTCAGTTTTTCCTGCAGCGGCCAAATAAATTGGTTGTACGTACTCAGTAACGCTGCAGGATCTTCTTCACGCACCGTTACCGAAAAATACTCTGCGCAGGCCCCGGCAAAACTCAAATCCCCTGAGGGGTCTAATAAGTATTTGGCCAGTCTTCCGTCAAAACAATTTAAAAAGTGGCCGTCTAAATTTAAATCTAACAGTCGCAGCGTAAGCTTAATATCATAGCCCAGTTTTTCTATGGCATCATCCAAAAATAGTTGTTTAACCTGCTCCAGTTCCCACGGCTCTATGCTCTCGACCGGTACAATCGCTGCCTCCTGCGCATTCAGTCCCACAACTAATACATCTTCATCGGTATGGATAAACACGCGCGTAGCTGTACGGGCTCGTTTCAACGCATCAGACAATGGCAGTGTTTGCACGGGAGTCTGCACAAACAACGGCTCGGACACCATCGGAGTTACCAACTCTAATAAATTTTTAAACTCATATTGAGCAAAGAGTTTTTCTAAAAAAGCTGCGTCCGCTAAATGCACCCGATAATCCTCCAGTACAAACGGCATAGACAAACTACTGTCCAGCACAACCAACTGCTTGGATAATAAGGCGCTTTCTTCGCTGTCCAGTATTTTTTTGGCAAGCGTCGGTTTTAATTGTGGATCATCGTTATGCGCGGCCCGCAAAATATCTTCTAAATGCCCGAACTTGGTAACCAGTTCCACCGCACTCTTGGGACCAATACCGGCAGCCCCTGGGATATTATCAGACGCGTCCCCAACTAGTGAAAAATAATCCGGTAAAAAAGCCGGCGTTACACCGAATTTTTCCTGGGCAGCTTCCGGTCCTTTAATCGCGTCTTTTCCTGACGGCCAAATGGAAATATATTCACTGAGAAATTGATACACATCTTTATCAGACGTAACCAGCACACTGGGTACCTGCGCTTTGGCAGCCTGACGTGCCAAAAATGCCATTAAGTCATCGGCCTCAATACCGTTTTGAGCCACCACAGCCAGTCCCAATTGTTTAACCAAATCGCGCGCCAAATTTAATTGGCGAACCAACGCATCGTCTGGTTTATCCCGATTAGCTTTATAGGTGGGCAACAGCGCTTTTCGACGGGCACATCCGCCCGGCGAGTCAAAGCATACCGCCACATACGGCGGATGTTTAGTTTGAAGCATTTTTAAAATCCAACGCAAAAACCCGTACAACGCGCCTACTTCCAATCCGGAAGAGGTAGATAATTTCGGCAAGGCATGATAATTACGGTGTAAAAAACCGTGCGCGTCAATTAAATAAAACTGGGGATCAGGTTGGGTCATAAAAATGTAAAGGCAGGCGTGAAACTGTTTCCCGCCCTATTAAGGGCGGGAATAAAAGTTATTTTAACAAGTCGTCCAATTTGGCAGCTAAGGCTTCTTTGGATTGTAAACCTACGGTTTGAAAGGCAATTTGTCCGTCTTTAAAAGCAATCAAAGTAGGCACCGAAGAGATTTGATATTTGCTGGCTGCATTCATCCCTTGGTCTACGTCTAATTTACAGACTTTTACTTTACCGGCATAATCGTTAGCTAATTCTTCTACGACCGGGGCCAACATTTTGCACGGTCCACACCAGGTAGCCCAAAAATCTACGAGTACTGGCTCTTTGGACTGTAACACTTCTGTTTCAAAATTTGCATCAGTTAAAGTTACTTCACTCATAATACACCTCTTTTAAATCCCTATAAAATTAGTATAGCATAAACAAGCGCATTTGGGTAAAAAAGCTCCGGAACAGTAATCCCGGAGACTTTTGTTTGATATTTGGGAATCTATTTTGCGACAACTTCCATCAGATAGATCCCGTTATAACAAGCATAGCTATAAGTATGTACGCCCCACTCCAGACAATTAGAACTATTATTACTTTGCCCCGTTCCACAGCCTGTCTGAATATGACCGCCAGCATCGGTTTTCCACTTAATACAGCTTTGGGAAGATTCTAACTTACATCGTGTATATGTCGGGGAACCAGATACCCAACAGGAATATCCGACATTATATTGATCGGCCGATTTTCCTGGAATAGCACCTGTCGGACAAGGAGTGTATCCTACAGAAGTGTAACTAGCTACAGCGGCCTTGGCCTTATCCTGATCACACCCCAAAGAACCATGACCTACATCATAAACACCGTCATAACCGAAACATTCCTCACGTGCCATAGATTTTTGGCCCCACACTTTACCTTTACAATCGCTACTGGCTAAATAATACGAACAGGTCTGATAATTCCACTTATAGAGCATTCCTTCCCCAATTTTCCCATCAGAACAAGCCTCTCTTTTTTCTTCATGTTTTTGGCAGCATTCCGAATCACGCAGCTCCCATTGACAGGTGTCATCATTCCAATCTTCATAAGTATAGGCCTTAATCCAGTTACCATTCAAATCACTGCCTACCTGTAAATCAGGACATTCCGCTCTTCTGGAACCCGACGGTTTGGCACAAGTAGTCCATCCATCATTGCCTACACTATGTCCGCTTCCCATTACATTGGAACCTGTTTGGATCTCCCATTGATAGTTTGTCGTTTCATCACATTTCCACCAACTATATTGTTTGTACCCACACCCACAGTCTCTCTCCGAGGCTGGCTTTTCTCCACACTC